>CAZUHB010000006.1:0-145953 GCA_964620445.1 uncultured Phycisphaerales bacterium | reverse complement strand
AGGAAGCGCTCAACGCGGTCTGCTTCATCCCCTGGTCGCCGGGCGTGATGACACGAATCGAGTACGAGATCTACACGGAAGGGCTCCCCCCCGAGAAATGGAACTCCCGCTGGTGGGAACTGAAAAAAAACTACCAGGGAATCGTCCCGCCCGGCGAGCGGGGCGAGGAGTACTGCGATCCGGCCACGAAGACCCACATCCTCGACGACGCGGCCCAGTACTACGACTACGCCCTCTCCTATGTGCTCCTCTACCAGCTCCACGAACACATTGCGCGCACCATCCTGAAAGAGGATGTTCACGACTGCAATTACTTCGACCGCAAGGATGTGGGTGTTTTTCTCCGCTCCCTGCTCCGTCCCGGCGCCACGATCGACGGCAAATCTTTGCTCCGCGAGAGGATCGGCCGGGACCTGTCGGCAACCCCGATGCTCGACTATTACCAGCCTCTGATGGAGTGGTTGAAGGCACAAAACAAGGGCAGAACGCACGCGCTCTGATCGGGAAAATCCTGCAAAAAGGACATCGGTGCTTGGTAAAAATCGTTTTTCTTGATATATTTATCCCATAAAATAAAGAGGAAAACACACCGGGAGCACGCTATAAACTCTCTCGAAGCTGTGTTGACTCCGAGCCTGAATTCCCTGAGAAACAATAAACAAGCCCCCTTATTCGGAGACAAAAACTCCAAAAATCGTCAAGGCACTCTACCCCCTGAATTCCTGAGAGGAGGACTAAATGAAATTCTTTACCATCCTATTCGCTCTTCTGCTTTGCCTCGCCGGGCCCGCGTACAGCGCGGACGAAGAAGGCCCGATCTTCAAGGAGAAGCCGGGCATCCTCGAGTTCTCCGGCCAGATGATGGCCCGCCCCCTGCAGGCTGACGCGCTCGCGAAGCAAGGTCTCTCGCTCGCCGAGATCGACACCCGCCGCGCGATCGCCGCGGAGCGGCTGGCGGCGACGCTCGTCCATTACGAGCCGCTCATCGACACCCATGTCTTCGCCATTCCCGAGGGCGAGGACGAGAACAGCCTGTACAAGTCCCTCATGGCCACCGGCGACTACGAGTATGTCCACCCTGACTGGGTCTGCTTTCCGATCGCCACTCCCAACGATCCTCTCTTCGGCTCGCAGTGGCATCACCAGAACATGCAGTCCGAGGCTGCCTGGAACATCAATACAGGTAACTCGAACTACATCGCGGCCGTGTGCGACACGGGCGTCGACAAGGACCATCCCGACCTTCAGGCTCACCTGGTCTCCGGCTACAACGCCGTCGACAGGATCCCCGAAAGCCAGGGCGGCAATGTCAACGACATCAACGGCCACGGCACGAACTGCGCCGGCTGCGTGGCGGCCATCGGCAACAACGGCATCGGCGTGGCAGGCATGAACTGGACCCTGAGCCTCATGCCGATCCGCGTCACCAACTCGAGCGGCGGCGGCGCACAAATGAGCGACCTCACCCACGGCGCGCTCTGGTCGGCCCAGAACGGCGCCAAATCGATGAGCGTCTCCTACACCGGTGTCGAAACTCCCAGCGTGGGAACGACCGGAACCCAGATCAAGGCGCTCAACGCCCTCCTCTGCTGGGCGGCCGACAACTATGGGCAAAACCACTCGAGCTTCGACTGGGACGACGTGATCGTGGTCGGCGCCACCGACCCGAGCGACAACAAGACCTCCTGGTCGAGCTACGGCCTGGCCATCGATGTGATGGCGCCCGGCGAAAACATCTGGACCACCGCCAACGGTGGCGGCTACGACGGTGTGAGCGGCACGAGCTTTTCCACGCCTCTCACCAGCGGCGCCATCGGGCTGATCTGGACCGCCGCTCCCGGACTCTCCGCCGACGACGTGGAGCAGAAGCTCTTCGACGGATGCGACGACATGGGCAACCAGACCTACTACGGCCACGGCCGCGTCAACGTCTACGAGTCGTTGCAGCTTCTCACCCTGACCCTCTCGTTCCCCGAGGGACTTCCTGAAGGCAAGCGGCTTCCGGGTCTCTCGGAAACGATCACCGTGGGAATCATTCCGGGCGGCGAGAGCTACGTGCCCGGAACGGGATTCATGTACTACCGTTTCGATTCCGGATCGTCCTACACGGCCGTACCGGTCACGCCCCTGGGCGGCGATCTCTACGAGGTGACCATTCCCAACACGGCTCCGGGCGACGAGCCCGAGTTCTACTTCGTGGCTGAAGGCGATGGAGGCAGCACGGTCTACTCCCCGCCCGACGCGCCCGCGAGTGTTTATTCCTACGATGTCTGCATCATCGAGGAATTCTTCCACGACAACTTCGAGAGCGATCTCGGCTGGACCGTGGTGAACACCAATGTGGACACCGGCGCCTGGGTGCGCGGCGTGCCCTCCCAGGGCGGCGGCCGCGGCGACCCGCCGAACGACTCGGACGGATCGGGCAAGTGCTACATCACGGGCAACACCACCGACGAGGACCTCGACGGCGGGCCCACGGTGCTGACCTCGCCCACCTTCGACCTCTCCTCGGGCGACGCCCAGGTGAGCTACGACCGCTGGCACTACAATGACGACGGCGACGATTACCTCACCGTCGAGATCTCCAACAACAACGGAACGTCGTGGACCCAGGTCGAATCGGTTCTGGGCAGCGGCGGATGGACGACCAGGACGATCGACGTCAGCACCTACGTGAGCCCCACGAGCCAGATGCAGATGCGGTTCACCTCCTCTGACCAGCCGAACGATTCGGTCACCGAGTCGGGTCTCGACGCCTTCGTGGTGCAGAGGCTCAACTACTTCCCCGATCTCTATGCCACCGCCTATGAGCTGTCGTCCTCAACGGGCGCCAGCATCGATTTCATGATCGACGCGGGTGCCGGTTTCGCCGGCCGCGACTATCTCCTGCTCGCCACCCTGAGCGGCACGTCGCCCGGCATGGATGTGAACGGCGTGCACGTCCCCCTCAACTGGGACTGGGTCTCCGACTACATCTACAACAACCTCGGTCTGCCTGTCTTCCAGGATTTCTTTGCCATTCTGGATGGATCGGGACAGGCCGTGGCCGAGCTCGACATGGGATCCGCCCCTGGACTCCTGCCCTACGTGGGTCAGGACCTGACCTTCGTCTTTGCCGTGACGGGACCTGTTGATTTCGCCTCGAATCCGATCGCGGTCGAAGTCCAGCCCTAATTTCTCCTGATACACTCCGAGGCCGGTCCGGTTTTCGAAAATCGGGCCGGCCTTTTCTTGTTTCCGCGCTGGAGAATTCCGATGATGAAAGGGTCCGATCGGGGCGTTCGGTCCCTGTCGATCGCCCAGTTTTGAATATTTCCGAAATCTTGGCAATTCGGGCGAGGCAGAGACCGGCGCAGCGCGCTTGGATCTCTGGAGGCAAACGATGAACAGTGCCGAAGAACAGGATAGACAGGACCGGCTCACCCCCCTGATCGAACGGGCCCGCCAGCGCGACGAGACCGCGCTGTCCGAACTCTTCAGGGTTCACACGAAGCGGCTTCTCGAATCGATCCGCGCCGACCTCGGCGACCGTCTGCGCCAGCGGCTCGAATCGCAGGATGTGATGCAGCAGGTCTACCTCGATGCGCTCAACAACATCGACCGATTCGAGGGCCGCGGCAAGGACAGCTTCTTCGCGTGGCTGCGGCGCATCGCGGTCAATCGGATCTGCGACGTGGACCGCAAGGCGTTCAAGACGGTCAAGCGGGGCGGCGAGATGCGCGCCGCCGACCTGGGCAGCCACACCTCGGCGATCCGCCTTCTGGACCAGATCGCGGGCACGATCACGAGCCCGAGCATGAAGGCCGATTTCGCCGATCGCGTGATCGCCTTGCAGGAAGCGCTCGACGAACTTTCGGACGACCACCGGAAGGTGATCTCCCTGCGCTACATAAACCAGTTGAATGTGGCGGAAACAGCAGCGAAGATGGATCGATCCGAACGCGCGGTGCGAAGCCTGTGCGCCCGTGCACTGATCCGTCTTCGAGAACTGCTGGGCGATGCCATCTGAAAAACCACGAGACCGACCGTCCCAGGACGGAAGACGACCGTCCCGCGGCGATGACCGCCTCGAGGCCGTGATCGAGCGCTACCTCGAGGAGCTCGCGAAGGGACAGACTCCCGATCAGGAATCCTACCTCCGCGACCATCCCGACCTCGCCGACACCTTGCGCGGCGTTTTCAAGACTCTCGATTTCGTGGAGATGACCGGCCGTTCGCTCAACGCCTCCTGCCTCGGAAGGGATCAGCTCCTCGGCGATTTCCGGATCGTACGCGAGGTGGGCCGGGGCGGAATGGGTATTGTCTACGAGGCGGTCCAGACCTCGCTCGATCGCCGCGTGGCTCTCAAGGTTCTTCCTGCCGGCGCGATCCTGGCGGACAGCGCCGCCGAGCGGTTCACGCGCGAGGCGTCGATGGCCGGCCGGCTCCATCATACCAATATCGTACCGGTCTACGCCGTGGGCGAGGAGCAGGGCATTCACTACTTCGCCATGCAGTTCATCGACGGCGGTTCGCTCTCCACCCTGCTCAAGTCGTGGCGCTCGGGCGAGAAGGACAAAAGCCCCCACCACCACGAAAAGGTGATCGGCTGGGGCCGGAAGGTGGCCGAGGCGCTCGCCTACGCTCACGATGAGGGGGTCATCCACCGCGACATCAAACCGTCCAACCTGCTCCTCGACGGGAGCGACAAGGTATGGATCAGCGATTTCGGCCTCGCCCGCGCCAGCGCGCTCGCCACGATCACCGGAACGGGCGATGTGATCGGCACGGCGCGCTACATGTCGCCCGAGCAGGCGCGCGGCGATCGGGGCAGCCTCGATGCGCGCACCGACATCTATTCTCTCGGCGCCACCCTCTACGAGCTGCTCTCCCTCGAACCGGCATATCGCGGGGAGACTCGCGAGGAGGTTCTCAACAAGGTGGCCACGAGCGAGCCCGTGCCGCTGCGCAAGATCGACCGTACGATTCCGCGCGATCTGGAGACGATCGTCTTCCGCTGCATGCGCAAGGATCGATCGCGGCGATATGCCGACGCTGACGCCCTGGCCGAGGACTGCGGGCGCTTCCTGGCGGGCAAATCGATCCGCGCCCGCCGAACGCCGCTCTTCGTCGGTGCGGCGCGGCTCGTGAAGAAACACCGCCTGCAAATAACCGCGGCCGTTGTGGTCCTCGTACTCATGGTGGTGACAGCCGTCATGGTGATCAAGAACCGGCGGGCCAGAGGCGCCCAGTGCGTATCCGACGCGCTGCACGCGATCCTCTACGACCGCGACGACCAGAAAGCCAATGCTCTTCTCGACGAGGCGCTCTCCCTCGGGATCGACTCGGCCGGCCTCCACCTCTATCGCGGGCTGATCCCGCTCATGAATGTCCGGCCTCACGAGGCGGTCGTTCATTTCGAGGAGGCATTCGAGCGCGATCCGCGGAGCGCCGAGGTTTGCTATGCCCTCGCCCAGGCGTACAGGGGAATCGCCGATGTGGCCAGATCGGAGGAATGTTTCGAACGCGCGAAAGGATTCGAGATCGGATCCGCCCTCGGGTGGTGGCTGCGCGGCAATGCCATGAGCTACATGCCCGGCAAAGGATCGATCGAATCGTACAACCGGGCGATCGCCCTCAGCCCGGATTTCACACCCGCCATCGAGGCGCGGGCCAACACCCGCGCCCAGCAACTTCTCAGGAGGGACGACGAGTCGATCCTCGAGCCGATGATCGAGGACTACAATGCCTGGGTCATCTTCCAGCCCGAGTCGTCCCGCTCCTACACGTCGCGCGGATTCGGTTACCTCTTTGCGGCGGTCTGGGCCGAGCGGCGGCCGGAGCGCTCCGCCGACAGGGAGAGGTGGCTCGCCGATTGCGCCCGCGACCTCGACAAGGCTCTGAGCTTACGAACGGAGTCGGACTGGAGGCCGCTGATCGCAAAGGCCACCTACCTGCGCGCCGTCGAGGACTTCGAGGAGGCGGCATCGCTCTTCGCGCAAGCCGTCGCGATCAACAGGAAGTTCACCGGGGAGAATCATCCCGGCCTCCTGCATCAGTACGCCATTCTGCTTCACGCCACGGGAAGGATCGACGAGGCTCTGGCTCAGGTCGACGTGGCGATCGCGTCCTGGTCGCCGGGCCTCTTTCCTCTTCCCCTGCAGAAAGGGCTGCTGCTTGCCGAGATGGGACGGCTCGACGAGGCGCGCGCGGCGTGCGCCAAGGGCCTCAGCCCCCAGGAGCCGAACGCCACGTCGCTTCTGATGACCGCGGCGGGCATGGAGCTGCTCGGGGACAGGGCCGCGTCCGACCGCGCCTTGAACGAATTCGAAGCGCGGGTGGGACGGGACGGCCTGATCCGCGCGGGTCAGACCGCGCTCATTCCGGCGCTCGACTTTCTTCTCGGCCGGCTCGATGCGAAGGGCCTCATCGACGCTGCCGGGGGTCGGCACGACGAGCTCTGCGAGGTACTGTTTCTCATCGCGCTTCGCCAGCTGGGGAAGGGCGACCGCGAAGCGGGGCTCGCCACCCTGAAGGCATGCACCGGGACGGGACTGCTCGTCTTCGTGCCCTATCGGTTCAGCCAGGTCATGCTCGCCCGGGCGGCGGCCGTGGACGGCTGGCCGCAATGGCTTCCGCCATCGAATGATGGCGCGCCGTCGAATGATGGCGCGCCGTCGAACGATCCCTCAGACAGGTCACCGGACAAATGATGAACACTCGAGACAAAAGGCCGGCTCCCCTCGGAGCGCCGGAACCGGAACCCACGTGGGTCACGAAGCGGCCGCGATGCGAGTTTCTCGAGAATCCTCTCGGCCTCGACACGATCCGTCCGCGGCTGAGCTGGGTGCTCGAATCGGATCGGCGCGGGGCTCGCCAGACCGCGTGGCAGATCATCGCCGCAACCACTTCCGAAGGGCTCGCGCGCGACGACGGCGACCTGTGGGACAGCGGCAAGGTCCTGTCGAACCGGTCGGTCCACGTACCGTATAACGGCCGGCCCCTCGCCGCAGGGCAGCGCTGCTGGTGGAAGGTGCGCGCCTGGGACGAGGAGGACCGGGTGTCGGCCTTCGGCGATCCGGCCTTCTTCGAGATCGGTCTTCTCGATCGATTCGACCGATCGGCGCAATGGATCGGCCACACTCCCGAGCAGCCCGACAGCACGCGCCATCCGATCGAGTCGGCGCACTGGATCTGGATCGACGCCGGAACGGGAGGAGTCAGCGGGGACAAGGTCTGTCTTCGGCGCACGTTCACCATCCCGGGGAGCGGACCGATCCGATCGGGGCATCTCTGGGTCATTGCCAGCGGTGCCCACGACCTCTGGATCAACGGCACACCGATCGATCCGCCGGGAGAGGAGAACGATCGATGGAAAGGGTTCAACACGATCGATCTCGGCTCTTATCTGAAAGCCGGGAAGAATCTCCTCGCCGTGGTTGTCGATCAGGGATCGACGGTCGGGGAGTGCGGAGTGCTCGCCGCTGTCGAGGTCGCTCTCCGAGGGGGCGCAACGCACAATCTGCGCAGCGACGCCCGGTGGCGCGTCTCGGCCGAGCAGCGCGCGGACTGGGCCGATCCCGCCCTCGATGACGGGACGTGGCGATCGGCTCTCGAAAAAGCCGCCTTTGGCGCCGGTGCGCTCGACAGCCTCGTGACGATCGACCGCCCCGCGCCGTGCGCCCATCTCAGGCGCTCCTTCACGATCGCGAAACCGGTCGCCCGCGCGCGGCTCCATGCCACGGCGCTCGGTGTCTACGAGATGCGCCTCAATGGCACGCGCGTGGGCAATGCCTGTTTTGCGCCGGGGTGGACAGACTATTCCCGCAGGATCCAGTACCAGACATACGACGTGACCAACATGCTGGCCGAGGGACCGAACGCGCTCGGAGCGATTCTGGGCGACGGGTGGTACGCGGGCGCCGTGGGTTTCTTCGCGAAGCGCCATCACTACGGCGCCTATCCGCTCGGTCTTCTCGCACAGCTGCAGATCGAATACGGGGACAGAAGCTCCGAGACGATCACGACCGACGGATCGTGGTCCGCGTCGGGCGGCCCGATCCTCTCCTCCGATTTTCTCTCGGGAGAGATCTACGACGCGCGCCGGGAGATGCCGGGCTGGGATCGCGCCCGATTCGATGACAGCGCGTGGCGGCCGGTCGAGGTTCTGAAGAAACCGGGGGCCGCGCTCGTTGCGCAACGCTCCCCCACCGTGCAGAAGATCATGGAGATCGAGCCGGTCAGCGTGTCTCGAACCGCGTCGGACGAGTTCGTTTTCGACATGGGGCAGAACATGGTCGGCTGGGTGCGGCTCGAGGTACAGGGGAAGCGGGGCGATCGCGTGACCCTCCGTTTCGCCGAGGTGCTCGGTCGGGACGGACGCATCTATACGGACAACCTGCGCGGCGCGCGGTGCACCGACATCTACATCCTCAAAGGCGAAGGGAAAGAGATCTTCGAGCCCCGGTTCACCTACCACGGATTTCGGTACGTCGAGGTCTCGGGATTCCCGGGGGAGCCCGGTTGCGACGCGATCACCGGCGTCGTGGTCCATTCGGCCATGGACATGGCGGGTTCCTTCTCCTGTTCGAATTCCATGGTCAACCGGTTGGAGAACAACATCGTCTGGAGCCAGCGGGGGAACTTCGTCGACGTGCCCACCGACTGCCCCCAGCGCGACGAGCGGCTCGGCTGGCTCGGCGATGCGCAGATCTTTGCGCCCACGGCCTGCTACAACATGGACACGGCCGCCTTCTTCACGAAGTGGCTGGCCGATGTGGCCGATGCCCAGTCGGCCGAGGGTGCCTTCCCCGACGTGGCGCCGCGCCTCGTGGCGGAAACCGACGGCGCGCCGGCGTGGGGCGACGCGGGTGTGATCGTTCCGTGGACCTGTTTTTTGTTCTACGAGGACCGCGATCTCGTGGAACGGCTCTTCGACGCGATGGAGAAATGGATCACCTTCATCGCCGAGGCGAATCCGGACTGCGTCTGGACCGAGCGGACCGGAAACAACTACGGCGACTGGGTGTCGATCGACGCCGACACACCCAGGGAGGTGCTTGCCACGGCCTACTTCGCGCAGAGCGCGCGCCTTCTGTCGCGCATGGCCGGGGCGATCGGCCGCGAGCCGGAGGCGGCGCGGTACGGCGCGCTCTTCGATCGGATCAGGGCGGCGTTCAATAAGGCGTTCGTCGATGATGACGGGCGGATCGAGGGGGACACGCAAACCGCTTACGTTCTTGCCTTGCGCTTCGATCTCCTTCCCGACGCATTGCGCGCCCCCGCGGCGCGGCGCCTCGTGAAAGATATCGAGGCGCGCGGGGGGCGGATCTCGACCGGCTTCGTGGGCGTGGGCCACATCCTGCCCGTTCTCACCCGGTTCGGGTATCTAGATACGGCTTACCATCTACTGCTGAGCGAGGACTATCCCTCGTGGGGCCATTGCATCCGCCACGGGGCGACCACGATCTGGGAACGGTGGGACGGCTTCACCGAGGAGAAGGGTTTCCAGGACCCGCGGATGAACTCCTTCAACCACTACGCCCTCGGCTCGGTGGGTGCCTGGCTCTTCGGAAGTGTGGCCGGGATCAGGCCCGATCCGGCCAAGCCCGGATTCGAACGCATCCTGATCGAACCCCGGCCGGGCGGCGGACTGACGCGCGCCGAGGCACGGTACGACTCGATTCGGGGAACGATCGTGTGTGCGTGGACCATGGAACAGAACCGGCTTCGGGTCGATGTGACGGTGCCGGCCAACACCACCGCACTCGTCAGGATCCCGGCCGGAAAGGAAGTTCCGATTTTCGAGGGCCGGCGCCCGGCGGCCGACGCGCCAGGTGTGACGCCACTGTCGCGCGGCGAAGAGGCGCAGATCTTTCTGGTGGAATCGGGCGTCTACACCTTTACGAATCCATCCCCATGACACGTTCCGTTTCGGCTCGACATTGAACGCGGTCCGGCGCGTCACCCGCTCGGACCGGACCGCCGTCGCATCGATTTTTTTTTGAAGAGAAGTAAAATCGAGACGGGGAACGGTTCTTCAACAGCGAACTCTTTCGACACACTTCCGAACACTTTCGATTCCACAAGAAAGGGGGGCATAATCATGCTTCACCGTGCGGCTCATCTTGCGTCTTGGATTCTCCTCCTCGGTACGATCGCCTGGGCATCGCCCCATTCCGTTCCGGGCACGACTTCCTCTTCCGGCAGTTTTCTCGAGTACACCCTTTCCTATGGCGAGGCAGATCTCTCCGCGTCTCAAAGGAAAATCGAGGACCGGTCATACGATCTGATGAGATTGACGAAGGCCGAGCTGTGGCAGCAGAAAGGTGATCCGATCGTACCTGTCAGGTACCTGCGCTTCGCGCTTCCCGTGGGCTGCACAGCCGACGAGGTCCGCCTTGGCGCGACGGGCGAGGTTTCTTTCACCTCGATCCGCCTCGTCCCCTCGGCCGGTGCGGTCGACTTGGCGGGAAGCCCCCCGGGCCCCTGCACCGAGAGCGGCGTCTACGAACAGGACGCCTTCTTTCCGGGCAAGCTGGGCGAGCTGGCCGGCGTCACATCGATCGCCGGCTATCCCGTGGCGACGGTGGCCGTCTATCCCCTGCAGTTCAATCCCGTGCAGCGCAAAGCGGTTCTGCACAAGAATTTCAGCATCACGCTCCGTGTCACGAGGAACGAAAACCATCTCCCCGTCTATTCCCGGTCGGCCGAGGTGGAGCGGATGCATCGTGAGAGAATCGTCCGGCTGGTGGACAATCCCGATGACGTTCCATCGACGGTCGTCGAGGCGCCGGCCACGGCCGGTGGCAGTGGGTCGTCCAGGTCGGGAAGGTCGCAACAATGGCTCATCGGCACGGTCCACCACCTGATCATCACCGACGACACTCTTGCACCCGCTTGGCAACGGCTCGCCGACTGGAAGAGCAAGAAGGGTATTCCCTCCGAGGTGGTCACCTTCAACTGGATCGACGCCAATTATCAGGGGCTCAGCTCCACCCCCGACTTTCAGGACAAGATGCGCCACTGCATCAGAGACTATTACCAGTACAAGGGGCTCGTTTACGTGCTGATCGCCAGCGATGCGCAGCAGGCGGGGAGATACGCTTATCGAGAATCCTATACCACTGCCGACCAGGCTCCCTGTGACTTCTACTTCTCCGACCTCGACGGGACGTGGAACGCCGACGGTGATCCAAGGTGGGGCGAGTATCCCCAGGACAACATCGTGTTTGGATCCGAGGTCTTCGTCGGCCGCGCCTCGTGCGACAACCTCACGGAAGCGGACACTTTCATCGACAAGGTGCTCCACTACGAGGGCGAGGGAACGCTGGGCCCTCTGGATACGAATTATCTCAACACCTTCTTTCTCGGTTCCTGGTCGCTCGATGATCTGGTAACGCATTACAATACGATCACCGACATCATCATCGGCTTGGCGCCGGCCCACCTGGCGATCACTGCACTCTACGAGATACCCTATTATACTCTCACTCTCACTTCGCTCCTGAACGAGCTCAACTCCTGCCGGAACCTCGTTAATTTCGGTGCCATTGAAGGAAACTTCAATTTCATCACCATGCATGACCCCGGTTCCAGCAACTTCACCGAATGGCACGCAAGAAACTCCGTGACAAACAAACCGAATTTTACGGGAAGTCTCTATTCCGTTTCGAACCACGGCGCCAATTTCAACAGCGGTTACAACAGAGAATGTGTCGGCGAAGCGTGGACGAACTCCCCGAACGGCGGTGGATTCTGGATCGGCCACACCGCGACCGCCTGGTCCTGGCTCGGCTTCCCCCGAGGTCATTACGGGGCGGCCATAAACGAGTACTACTACGAGGAGCTCTTCCTGAACAACACACGAAATCTGGGGCAGATCATGTGCGACGCCCGCGACCGGCGCATCGCGGCAGCGCAGGGTGATGACTGGGAACGGTCGATCCACTACAGCCTGGTTCTCCTCGGAGATCCCGAAACCCCGCTCTATCTCACGCAGGCGCCCTCACTCGCGATGTCCCACACGAACAGCCTCTTCGGCTGGCAGCCCTTCACGGTCAACGTGACCTCAGGTGGATCGCCGGTGAGCGGCGCCAAGGTCTGCATCTGGAATCCCGACGATGCCAATCTCCACTGGTTCGACACGACCGACGCCTCTGGAAACGTCACGTTTCAGGTGGATCCCCTGCTCAGGGGAACGGTCTACATCACGGCGACCAAGATCGACCACGTCCCCGCTCAGGGTACGGTCAACGCCTATCCGTCTTCCGAGTCGCTCGTGGCCGATGTGGACACGGTCAAGGCGGGAACCGTCGGAATCGTGAACTTCGCCCTCAACGCGTTGCCGGCCCAGGGCAACGACACATTCGGAATGCTCGGAAGCATCACGGGAACGGCTCCCGGCATCACGCTTCCCGGCGGTCTGGTCCTTCCCCTGACCTGGGATTCGTGGACCACCTACATCATGAACAATTCCCCCTCGGCGATGTTCTACAACTTCGTCGGCACCTTCAACGCGACCGGTTTGGCTTTTGCGCAATTCAACTCGCTCATACCGATCGCCCCCACTCATGTGGGAAGAACGCTTTACTTCGCGTATTGCACGACCAACCCTTACGATTTCGTCTCCATCCCGGTGGAGGTCGACGTGATACCCTGATTGCCGTCCCGCGTCAGGGAAGGTGCGATTCGAGTACGGACGAACACACACCTTCCCCGACGCCGGGCTTTGAACCGAAGCGAATCGCCAGGACACGAACCGCGGAGACAGGACTTCTCCGCGGTTTTTTTTTGAATAAGCGGGATCGCCGATTAGTCTCGGTTTGACTCGGAACGCCGGGCCAGGGTGGCGACACCTCCGCCGATAGGATAAACTCCACTCTGTATCGTCTGTATGCAAAAGCGCCGCAGGGAAACGGTGGAACAATCGCGCCGATTTCGAATCGCTCTATTCATGAAGGAGAAACAGTTTGGATCAGAAACAACTCCGCATGCGCAATCACATCAACATCATCATGGGGCTTTCGATCACTCTTCTCGTCTATGGATTTTGTATCGTCGTGTCGTCGTTCTACAAGGACCACTCCATGGCAACGGGATTGCCCATAATCTTCACCGGCTTCATCGGCTTTTCCACGGCGCGCGTGTTGATGATGCTCAATTGCACCGCGGAAAAATCATCGGAAGCCGACTGATCGCGTCGATTGATTTCACGGGAAGATCAAAACGCCATGCGGCGCCATCCCCTGCTCGTTCCGTCGAGCGGACGCAGACCGAGCATCTCCCGGCCGAGATCGACATAGTACCGGTAGTTTTCGATCGACGTGCCGTTCGGAATGCGGTGATCGAGACCGAACACGGTCCCCCCCTCCTGCATGAGCGGCTGCATCTTGTACTCGAGCTCGGCGCGGATCGCGTCCTTCCCCTTTTTGAGCACGAACTTGTCGATGCCGCCCTTGAAGGCGAGCCGCGTGCCGTATTTCTTGCGCAGGGCCACGATGTCCATGCCCGCTGACGGTTCATTGGGCGCGAGACCTGTGAGACCCGCCTCGAGGAAAGAATCGATGAGCGGTTCCACGTTGCCGTCCGTGTCCATGTCGAAGATCCGCGCGCCGCGCGCCGCAAGGAGATCCCACACCTTCTTGTAGTAAGGCGCCACGAAACGCTCGAACTGGCCCGGCCCGAGAAGAGGGCCGTTCTTGCCGGCCAGGTCCTCGTGCACCGAGAGCTGGTCGATCACGATCATATCGGTGAGGCGCTCGAAAACAGCGCACGCGGTGCGCGTCACGGTATCGATGATGTCGTGCATCAGCTCCGGTTCGTCGTGATAGGCGAGGCACGCCTTTTCAACACCGAGAAGCGTGCGGGGCAGGTCGAATCCGCCCGGGATCAGGCCGACGACCAGGGCGCCCGCGGCCCGCGCCTCGCGCGCCCGCTCCACGGCGTCGCGATCGACCCGATCCTCGCTGAACTCGAAGAGCGGCTTGATCTCGAGCCATGAGTCCATGCCGTCCACGGGGTGATCGAGGGGCAGCGGAATGGTCGACACCTTCTTGAAGAGCTTGAGCCGCCGGCCGAGGCTGTCCTGCCTGATCTCGTAGGCGCCGGTCTCCTCGATCACGGTCTCTTGCCACCCGCCGCGCACGTGGGTGTTGCCCCCGCACCCCGCGATCGGAACATAGTCCCAGTCGAAGGCGACCAGATCGATCTCGTCCCGCGTCGCGCCCTGGGCGGCCCACTCCTCCTCCACCCCCACGAGCCGGCCGAAGAGCTCGACGAACATCTGGCGCTCGGCGCGGCCAAAGGTCATGAGCTCGATGTACTCCTCGCGGGAGAATCTCAAATCGCCCCCCCGGTGCCGAGCGCGTAACCGGTCTCGTACAGGGCCACCACGTTCTCGGGCGGCGTGATCGCCTGGATGTTGTGGCAGGGCGCGAGGATGTAGCCGCCTCCCTTGCCGAGAATGGCCACGTTCTCCTCCACCTCGCGCCGCACATCGTCCACCGTTCCGAAGGCGAGTGTTTCCTGATTGTCCACCCCGCCGTGAAAGACCACCTGCCCGCCGAAATCGTTCTTCAACCCCTCGCGCTCCATGCCCGCGCAGCGCCACTGGATCGGATTGAGCACGTCGATACCCGCCTCGATCATGTCGGGGAGGATCGGCCGCACCGCCCCGTCGCTGTGGAAGAAGACGCGCGCGCCGGCCTCGTGCACCAGTTCGATCATGCGCCGCATGCGGGGCACGAAGATCTCGCGGATCGTCTTTGGCGACATGAGCAGCGCTTCCTGCGCGCCGAAGTCCTCGGCCACGTAGCTGATGTCGACCCGCCCGGGGAGCGCCTCGAAGATCCGGCGCGTCTGCTCGTAGGCGAGATCGAAGAGCTTGTCGAGGCAGGCGCAGACCATCTCCGGATCGGCAACCAGATCGACGAAGGCCTGCTCCAGACCGCGCAGCTGGCAGTAGATGAGGAACGGCTCCGACCCGCCTCCCTTGACAGGATACCGCTCGAGCCCCTCGATCTGTTGCGCGAGCCCGGAGAAGTCGTACCAGTCGGCCGTGGGCCAGGTGTAGTTCTTCTCGATGGCGGCGAGGTCGGCATACCGTGCCAGGGGAAACTCCACGCACTCCTCGTAGACGCCCGTGCCGTAGTCGGCGTTCGCGAAGCGGCGGCCGAATTCGTCGCCGTCGGACGGGAGAGCGGGACCGACGTATTCGGGCTCCACCGTCACCAGCGCGTCGATGTGCAGCGCGTCGAACATCTCCCACGACGTGCGGCAGCCGAGATGTTTCATGACCTTGTTCGTGGCTTCATCGGTGGCCCAGTAGTCCATGGGCAGCCGGTCCGGGTTGCGCCCGTCGAACATCGCCTTCCAGCGTTCGCGGGGTGTCATCGTCTCTCCTGCCACTCGATCGGTTCCTTTCTCGTGGATGGTGCATTGATTTCTTTTCGAAGCGGATCAAGTATATAATGACGGACCGCGAAGGCACAGACCATTGTTGGCTGCACTCGAAAGGACGCTATGGCCGAACCGATCTCGATCGTGCTCGTCGGAGTCAGCGGCTACGGCGCGGTCTACCTTTCAGCCCTTCTCGATGAACCGCTGCCCCTTCCGGTCCGGATCGCGGCGCTCGTCGATCCTTGCCACGCGCACGGCGTCCGCCCGAAGACAGGCGGCGTCCGGCGGGACGCGGATGGCCCGCCCCGCTTCGCCTCCCTCGAGGAATACTACGACGCGCTCGGCCGATCGGCCGGGGCCGCCGATCTCGTGATCGTCTCTTCCCCCATCCACCTGCACGCGTCCCAGACCTGCCTCGCCCTCGGCCACGGCAGCCATGTGCTCTGCGAAAAACCGGCCGCGGCCACGATCGACGACGTGGACCGCATGCGGCGCGCGCAGGCCGGGGCGGCGCGGTTCGTGGCGGTCGGATTCCAGTGGTCGTTCTTCCGATCGGTGCAGCGGCTGAAGGCCGACATCATGGCAGGGCTCTTCGGCGCACCGCGCCGCTTCAAGAGCCTCTGCTTCTGGCCGCGCGACACCGCCTATTACACCCGCAACGACTGGGCCGGCCGGCTGCGAACCGCCGGCGGCGCGATCGTCCTCGACAGTCCGGTGAACAATGCGATGGCCCACTTTGTCCACCACATGCTCTATCTTCTCGGCGACAGCGCGGCGACGAGCGCGCGTCCCGCCCGTCTCACGGCCGAGCTCTATCGCGCGAACGGGATCGAGACTTTCGACACGGCCGCCCTGCGCGCCGAAACGGACACCGGTGTGGAGATCATGTTCTACTGCAGCCACGCCGTGCCGAACGATCACGGCCCGGTCTTCGTCCTCGACTTCGAGAAGGCGTCGCTCGTCTACGACGGCGGCGATTCGCCGGTCATCGCCCGCTTCGCCGACGGCCGCAGGACCGAGTACGCGTCGCCGGAGAGCGAGCCCGAATTCACCAAGCTCTGGACCTGCCTCGAGGCGATCGCCGGCGGCCGCGGTCAGGAGGCGATCCCCTGCGGCCTCGATGCGGCGCGCGCCCACACACTCTGCGTGCGGGCGGCCCATGATTCGACGTCGGTCGTTGATTTTCCAGCCGCCCTGATCCGCGAGACGCCCAGCGGGACGGGACGGCTCCTCTCGGTCGACGGTCTCGCCGAGATCTTTCAGGAGTGCTTCGAAAGGAGCCTGATGCCGAGCGAACTGGGGCCGTCATGGACCCGGCCGGGCGCAGAGATCGAGATAGAGGGATCCTGACTCGCGGAGCGAGGGGATCAGTGATTGGGGAACAGCTCGTCCCACCTGTAATGAACGCGGTTCGAATAGGCCGCGCCGTTGAAGGTCTCGTTGAAGGCCACGAGCATGTCCATCAGGTTGGGCCGGAAACAGGCCATCTGGTGCGTGCCGGCCCATGAGATGGCGCTCTCCATGTCCCACAACTCCTCCGTGTCCACGGCGAAATCGATCGACAGCTGGGTCACCTGAAAATTGTACCGCGCGCAGTAGACCGGGGTGTAGAGGAGCCTGTGGTGGTTGGTCACGGCCAGAAGGTCGGTCGAGTTGAGATAGGGCGTGAAATCCATGTTGTTCGAGCTGTCGCGCAGCGCCATGCCGTAGAAGTTGACCTCCAGAACAGCGCCCGCGCCCGCACCGGGCGCACCCGGCACCGGATAGGGCGAGAGCAGGCTCAACTCGTACGACGCGAGCGTGTTGACCGAGGCGACCGCATGGTACACGTCGAAGTGGTTCTCGTGACCGTCGCCGTTCAGGTCGACGCGCTCGAGCCCGGTGCGGAGGGAGAAGCCCGTTCCGGTGTAGTGGTTGGGCAAGGGGGTGCCGTACCCCTGGTGATTGCCGTAGTTGATCATGGCAGCCACGCCATCCTCGTTGTAGGCGGTCAGAACCGTGATCAGGCCCGGCCAGGAGAGGGAGAGGAAGGGCTTCTCGTCGGGCAGGGACGAGTCGAAGGCGATGATCAGCGCCTGGGTGTTCAGGAATCCCGAGGGATCGAGACTCCAGTCGAGATCGCGCACCAGGGCCGAACCTCCCGCCAGGGTCGGATCGGCCGCGGTCGCCGTTCCCCAGCCGAAGGTGGCCGAGCAGCTGAGCTGTCCGAGGTCGGCACAGAGGTTCATGGCAAAGAGATCCAACCAGGTCAGGTCGCGCCCGAGCACGTCGACGAAGATGTCCGTGCCTCCGTCGATCATACCGTCGAGCATGCCGTCGATTTCCTCGTCGAAGCGCGAATCGACGGTGTAAGCGTACTGCACGAGCGGGAGAACGACAGTGTTATAGAGCGTGGGATCGATCATGACCTGGAGACCGTAATCCTCGACGAGTTCCATGATCTCGTCGCCGAGGAGCGAACCGTGGGCGTACCCCATCTCGTAGTGCGTGCCCCAGAGGTTGAGGATGCGCTGGTTCTCCTTGAACTCGATGCTTCCGTTGACTGTCGGATATTCCACTGGGGGTGTGTGCAGGTCGACCGGCCCGACAGGGATCGCGGCCTGGCCGAAAGCGAGAACGAGCGCGAGGGTGAAAGCTGTCATCGGTACCTCCTTGATTCACCTGTTCAGGTCGATCGCAAGCCCTTTCCGAACTGGAACGGGGGTGCGGCTCTTCGCGAGATCGACACCATTCTAACATTAAAAAATGAAACGCCGGGATTATTTTATGCTTCGTTGCGAACCGGCCGCGCTGGTATTAGAGTGAAAACAGAGCGGTTCCGCGATCGGTCGATCGCCGCAACCTTTCAGGCACCCCCTGTTGACGGCCTCAGTGGACGCGTGTCATTTCGTAAAGGAAAAACCGATGTACCGAATCCGAATCGTCCTTCTCCCTCTTCTGTTCGCCGGACTCGTCTTTCCTCTCGCCGCGGCCTGCGCCGACGATGGCGGCAACGACGATCCGCTCTTTGGGCCGATCGAACCCTACAAGACCGGCCACCTGAAGGTGAGCGATCTCCACGAGATCTACTACGAGTGCTCGGGCAATCCCGAGGGGCTGCCCGTCATCGGTCTTCACGGCGGACCGGGGGTGGGGTGCTATCCGCGCATGCGGCAATACTTCGATCCCGATAAATTCAACATCGTGCTTCACGACCAACGGGGTTCGGCCCGGTCGAGGCCGTGGGGCGAGCTGCGCGAGAACACGACACCCAACCTGGTCGAGGATATCGAGCGCCTCCGGAAGCACCTGAATCTCGGGAAGGTCTTCGTCTTTGCCGGATCGTGGGGTACCACGCTCGGTCTCGCCTATGCGGAAGCGTACCCCGACAACGTGCGCGCCATGGTTCTGCGCGGCGTGTTCACCGCCACGCGCGAAGAGGTGGAGCAGCACTACATGGGCGCGGCCTGGTACTTCCCCGAGGAGCACGACGCGCTCATGCGCCTTCTGCCCGATCCGGACCGCCGCCCCCTGCCCGACTACGTTCTCGAGCTGGTCAACAACGCGCCCGACCTCCCGGAAAAGATGAAGTACCTCAACGCTCTGGCGCGGCTCGAGATCAAGATGTCCCACCTCTACATGCCGGACGAGGACGTCACCAGGATGCTCGACGGATACCCGGACGACGCCCATCTGCTCCTGGCCGGAATCGACCTGCACTACGTGACCAACAGGTACTTCATGAAAGAGGGGCAGCTTCTCGAGAACGCCCACAAGATCGAGCACATTCCGACCACCATGATCGTGGGCCGCTACGACATGGCCAGTCCGCCCCTGGGCGCCTACCGGATCCACAAGCGCCTCTCGAGATCGAAGCTGATCATCGTGGAAAAAGCCGGCCACGTGGAGAGCGAGGAAGGGATCACCGCCGCGCTGGTCAAGGCGGTTGCCGCGTGGGAATGAGGTTTGCCGAGCGCGACTCTCCGCGCCCGCGTCGGCCATTATCCGCTCCTTCGATCGAAGAAACCGGCGGTCTCCTAGGCCCGGGCGCGCCGCGCGCGCGGCGATCTACGCGGCCTGATCAACCGTCTGGCCGCCGTTTTCCAGCGGGCGGGCAGGTAGTGGGAAGCGAAGCGCCTCAGCTGAGCGGCGAGAAGCAGGGGATCATCCCAGGGAGCGGCGCCGAAAGACCGGAGAAAATCGAGCGGTCTGCGGTCGGCCATGGCGCGAAACAGACCCTGGGGAAAAACGGGAACCGTCACCTTGCCTGTCAGGTTCTTGTGCGGCCGTTGAACGTGAGGGTCCCCGGACAACCAGCCCTTTATGGCGCGATCCATACTCACGCCCGTATCCATCCTGTCCGAGAGGTAGACACCCGGTGTGGGGCGGGGATTGAACTCGATGATCGTCATCAGGTCCTTCTCGAGATCGTGAATCCAGTCGATGCCGCAAAGACCGTTGAACCGGGTCAGATCACCGATGCCGTAGACCAGACGCTCGATGTCCCGGTGCGCCATGAGCTGTCTCTCGGAGGATGCCGCAAACGAATTGGGCCACGGCTTCCGGCAATACATGGAGAACCAGCACAGCGGTTTTCCATGATCGAGCAAAATCGACGTTTCTCCCACGTCGCCCTCGACCATCTTCTGCACCATGAGCGGCTGGCCGTCGAACATCTCCTGCCAACCCCTTGCCAGATCGTCCTCGTTTTGGGCCGACCGGACACCCGATGACGAAGCGCCCCGATCCGCTTTAAGCACAACCGGATACCCGACATCGATCGCCCCGGAGCGGGCTTCGTCGATGTCGTTCGAGATGCAGAAGGGAGGGACGGTGTATCCGGTCCGGGCGGCGTCTTTCATCAAAGCCAGATTCGAGTAGGAGTTGGCCGACTCGGCGCTGTCGAGGGAGAAGGGAAACCACCCTTCCATCCAACTTTTGTCCCCTTCGTCCACGAGCTCCCAGAGCAGGGATTCGTCGCCGATGACGACCCACCGATACGGTTGCTCGACCTGGTCGAGATGGATGCGCAGCGCCTCGACGAGCGAACCGGCACCGCGGGGCCACTGAATGTGCCGGTCCACATAGCGCGATCGCTGAACGGCCAGCCCTTTGCGCGCGATCAGCGAAACCCTGCACCCCGCCTTCTTCAAGAGGCGGGGGATCTGGCCGATCGAGGTCACGTCGATGTTGACAGCGACCAGGACATCGGCCATTTTTCCAGTCTCCGTTCCGTGCACGGTTGAGATCGGCGTCATTTACGCGTGCTTCACAATGGACCTGGTTGATCGAGACTGCGCCACATACCCTCTTCCTCCCTCAAATGGCATACAGAAGCGGTCTCGCGTCGAATCGGGACACTTTGTGTTACTTATCGAGATTTGGCGGTCCCCACGTGAGGGTATTTTCGAATCATGCGGATCGGACGCCTCTGCCCGGCGAGGCCGTGGCCGCGTGGGAGTCGAGACGATAATTCGAGCAGGGCCGGTCAGTTGATCGTCAGCATCAACAGATTGGTCAAACGCGAATAGATCCAGCCCGGAGCGCCGACCAGTGCCTGCAGGGGAGCCTGAAACCCGGAGGTCCAGCCCGACGGCACGGTGAACGGAATCGAGAGCACCCCGTGGTTGGAAATGTTCCCCACGCTGCCCTTCCAGATGAAGGGGTAGATGTAGAGATCGCCGTACTGCGACGGAAAGGGCGGATCGAGCACTTCCTGCCCCCAGGCGAGAGTGACCAGCGTCTGGGGATGGCCGATGATCTTGACGTCGATAGTGCCGCCCGGAACGGCGTCGCCCGTGTAGTAGAGGTGATAGTAGAATTCATCGGCGCCCACATCGACCGTACCGAGCGCGATGCGCGGATCGCCCTCGAAATCGGTCGGCGGCATGCCCACGTTGCTGTCCCCCGCGTCCCGGCACGGAGAGGGCAGTGTGAGATGGAAATCGTTCTCAGCCGGATCGACGAAGAGCGGATCGGCATCGATCATGGCCGCCCCCCAGTTGAGGGTGCAGCCCGGATCGACGTAGACCGACGCCTGCCCGCCTTCCACATCGGTGTAGGAGATGTCGAGAGTGGAGGGCGATGCGGTTTTTCCGATCCAGATCTCCTTCCCGTCGGTGGCGCTGTTGGCCCAGAAAATCGTGTTCGTCACGTAGACGTCGGACCCACCCCAGCAGTAGAGTCCGCCACCGTCATTGCTCGCGCTGTTCTGACAAATGGTGCAACTCCTGACGACCGCGTAGGACCCGTAGAACTCGATCCCCCCGCTCCAGGCGGAGCTGTTCCCGACGATGACGTTGTTCCACAGCCATGGGGACGACCCGTGGATGCAGAGCCCGCCGCCGGCAACGGCCGTGTTCGCGTGGAACGTGTTGCCGATGATGTCCGCATCGCTCGCGAAGCCGTAGAGTCCACCGCCGTAGTAGCCGTTGTTCCCGGTGATGATGTTGTTTTGGATTGTCGGGTAGACGTATCTGCAGAGGATTCCGCCGCCGCTGCCCGCGTCGCCGTTGGTGATCGTGAATCCATCCAGAACGGTGTCGTAGTCCTCGCCGCTCTGGAAGGTGACCACGCTTCCGGCTTGGTTTCCGTCGATGATGGTCACCTTCGGTCCGAACTCGCTTCGAAGGGTGATCCACTTGCCTTTGAAATCGATGTTCTCCACGTACGTCCCGGGCCTGACGATGACCGTGTCGCCGCCAGCCGCGTTGTCGATGGCGGTTTGAATCGCGGGCCAGTCGTCGGGCACGTAGATATCCTCTGCCGGACCGATCGCTGGGATGAGAAGGACAGCGACCAGAATCAACGAGCTTTTCATTGTGTGCCTCCTGCTGAAAAGGGATTCGCGTCATCCTCCAAGATATCATCGACCGCCCGGAACGGAGCCGGAAAAATCTATTAATGTACATACTTGCAGAATCATTCCGACGGCCGGCCGGCTCACCCGCCGATGTTGGCGATGGCCCAGAGAAGCACGATGACCACACCCACGATCACCCAGCTCCCGCCGAATCCGA
Source organism: uncultured Phycisphaerales bacterium (assembly GCA_964620445.1). GTDB lineage: Bacteria > Planctomycetota > B15-G4 > B15-G4 > CAYZWU01 > CAZUHB01. The sequence goes on along the minus strand of CAZUHB010000006.1, from coordinate 123,577 downwards.
TCGCGTCCTTCCACCCCGGCTTGAGGATCTCCCAGTTCGTGCCGGGGAAGAGTTTCTTTTCTTCGAAGATCTCGGGGTGGCGGGCCGCGTGAACGAGCGCAGCCTCCTCCTCCTCGGGCGTCGCCTGCACGGGCGTGTGCATCTTGCCGAAAAAGGCGTCGAGCGTTTTTCGGCCCACCGGCCGCGTCACCAGGCTGAGCAGGAAGAGCAGCACGAAGGGAAAGAGCGCATCGAAAAAGAAACGCGTGGCCACGAGCTGCGCCTTGGTGCACCGCGTGAAGTCGATTCCCAGCCAGCTCAGAACCCAGATCTCGGCATGAAACCGTCCCTGGCCGACCTTGGCCGATCGCGGATCGGCCGGATCGACGCGTACCACCTTGTCGAAGAAAACGCCCGTCCCCTCGATCAGATGGCGCTTCTCGATGTTCTGCCCGACCCGCTCGGCGCGGCCCGCCTCCACATCCTCCGTGAGCGCTCCGGTCGTGATCGTCACCTCCCGCGCCTCCGTCTCGGCGAGAAAGGACCTGTTGCGGCTCACACCGTCGAGAGAGGGAAAGACGTTGGGAATCACCGCGTAGATCGTGAAGCAGACGATCACCTGGACGATGACCGCCCAGCGCGTCAAGCGGCGCCAGATGAAGCCGAGCCAGACCGCGGCACCGAACACGGCCGGCAGGGAGATGAAATACTTGAAAAGCTCGGCCAGATCCTCCGCCTTGTACGCCATGCCGATCCCGGCGAGCAGGGTGATCACGATCACGCCGCGGCCCACGTTGATGTAGTGCCGCTCGGAGCGGTTCGGTTTCCAGGGCTGGTAGAGGTTGCGGATGAAGAGCGCCGATGAGCACACCGACTGCGCGTCGAGGGACGACATGTTGGCGGCGAGCACACCGGCGAGCATGAGGCCAATGGCGCCGGGGCAGAGGAGCTCGCGCGTCATATGCCCCCAGATGTGGTCGGGATCGTCGAGCCCGCCCGCGAAGAGACCGAGGGCGAGGAGCCCCGCCAGGGCCCAGAAGAGCATGATGAAACGCTTGAAGAACATCCCCCCCAGCATGCCCACGCGGGCGGTCATCTCATCCCTGGCCGAACCGGCCGTGGCCATCATGTGCGTTGCGGCCACGATGGAGACGAGGTTGGCCGTGATCATGGCGAGGATCGAGTACCACGTGTACTCGCTCGTCGACGCCGAACCGAAGAGCTCGAACATGTAATCGGGCACGCTCGCGTGAAGCCCCTCGAATCCGCCGATCCTCCCGAGACCGATCGGGATCAGGATCAGGGAGAAGGTGATGATGAGCACCCCCTGGATCGCGTCGGTGAGAGCCACGGCCGTGAATCCGCCCATGGCGGTGTAGATCGCCACGATCAGCGCGTAGACGATGAAGAAGAGGGTCTCGTCCGTGTAGGAGATGTAAGCGTGCAGCTCCTTCCGCTTGAGCCGTTCCGAGAGCTCCTCGTAGCGCGCCTGGTCGTCGGAACCGAGCCCCTCGTCGACGCGCGCCTTGAGCTCCTTGTATTCGCGGAATCCCTCGATCGACGCGCGCTCCTCGGCGGTGCACTGTTCGAAAGGCTTCTTTGTCAGCGCCTCCATCGTCTTCTCGGCCGCCATGTAACTCGTGCCCGTCCCGATGAAGGCCATGAAGAGCCCGAAGAAGGCATACGCCCCGCCAAGAAAGGGACTCCTGAATCGCTCGGCAAAGTAGTCGCCGATCGTCATCAGCCGCGACCGCCGGAAAAGCAGCGTGGAGAACCAGTAGAAGGGCGTGAGAAAGAGCACGAGGAACTGGAGCCACATGCCGCCCAGCCCCTGGCGATAGATCTCGCGCGACACGACCACGGCCTGCTGCGCGTCGGTCGCCTGCCCGAAGTTCAGGAAGAACTGGTAGACCTTCCCCAGCTTGCGCCCCGCCAGAAAAAAATCGTCCGTGCTCTTCATGGCGCGCCCCACGCGCCTGCCGAGGTAGAGGATGACCACCACGTAGGTTACGATGATCATCCAGTCAACGATGTGCAGTCCGAACATGTCTACCAGGCCTCGAAAAACGCACGGATGTTTTCAGGTTTTGCCGCCAGGCCGAACTCGCACAGGGCGATCACGCCGCCGGCGCGATCGAAGGCCCGCTTCATCTCCAGCGCGGCGGCGCGTACTTCGCCGGGCGTTCCCGAGGGGAGGAGGCGCTGCCTGTCCGGTTCGCCCCAGAAGGTGATCCTGCCGCCGAATCGCGCGCCCAGCTCGCGCACGCCCATGCACCAGACCTGGCTGTTGATCGCGTCGAGCCCGGTGTCGATCAGGTCGGGCACGATGTCGGCGATGTAGCCGTCGGAATGCATGAAGATGTATTTCCCCTTGCCGTGGGCGAGGTCGACGTAGTCGGCGTAGAGGGGCATGAAGATCTCCCGGCAGAGATCGGGATTGACGAGCATCGATCGCTGCGTGCCCCAGTCGTCCATGAACATGACCGCGTCCACACCGGTATCGGCCCAGAGCTCGAGCTCGCGCATGTAGAGGTCGTGCATCCTGCCGATCAGGAGTTCGAGCTCCACCGGCCGGTCGATGAGATCGATGAGAAGATTCTCCGTCCCGCGGATGAACTGGAGCTGCTCGAAAGGCCGCGGACAACAACCGGCGATCACGAACCGGTCGGTGGCGCGGCAGAAGGCATCGACCTTTCCCCGATCGACGGTGAGCCGCTCCTCGGGAATGCGCACCCTGTCCAGGTCGCCCCAGCCGGCAACGAGCGGTTTCTTGACCTGGCCGATGGCGCCGGAGTGAATGTTCTCGAACAGGCATCCCCACTCGTCCACGTGGCGTCCCGCCCGGTAGCGATCCCCCTCCACGGCGAGAGGGGTCTCGAGGAAGCACTCGCATTTCACGATGTCGTCGGGAAAGTCTTCCTGCAGCGCGGCGGCCTCGTCGGGATAGCGATCCCGGGCCCAGGGAAGGAGCAGAAGCTGGCGCGGCACGCGCGCCGGCGCGTCGAACTCGAGGGTCTGGCGAACCAGGTCTCGCGGTGTCGTCTCTCCGTTGTTCAACGTTTGATCCTGCCCGTGCCGTCTCCCCTGGCAAGCGCCTCGACCTCGCTCCTTGTGACGCGGTTGAAATCTCCCGCGATGGTCTGCTTCAAACAGGAGGCGGCCGCGGCGAACTCGAGCGCGCCGGCCACATCCATCCCCGAAAGAACGCCATGAATGAGCCCGGCCGAAAACGCGTCCCCCCCGCCCACGCGGTCGACCACGTGGATCGCGTATTTCCGGCTGACCGTGAACTCCTTCCCGTCGAAGACGCACGCCGACCAGTTGTTGTCCGACGCGCTGACGCTTTCGCGCAGCGTGATCGCCGCCATCTTCAAGCGGAACCGCTCTTGCAGCGTGCGCGCGGCGTGCTCGTAGCCGCTCATGTCGAGCTTGCCCGCTCCGGCGTCGGACGCGCCCGCCTCGATGCCGAACACGTCGGCCCCGTCCTGCTCGTTGCCGATCGCCACGTCCACGAATTCCATGAGCGGTGTCATCACGCTGCGGGCCTTCGCCTTCGACCAGAGCTTGGAGCGGTAGTTGAGGTCGACGCTGACCGTGCACCCCGCCGCGCTCGCCGCGCGTACGGCCTCGTCGGTGACGGCCGCGGCCGAATCGCTCAGCGCGGGCGTGATACCCGACCAGTGGAACCAGCGCGCCCCCGCGAAGACCCTCTCCCAGTCGATCCGGCCCGGCGCGAGCCTGCTCACCGCCGATCCGGCCCTGTCGTAGATCACCCGCGACGGTCGCTGCGACGCGCCCTGCTCCAAAAAGTAGACGCCCACCCGATCGCCCTCCCGCACGACGCAGCTCGTGTCCACGCCGAGCGCGCGCAAGGCGTTGACGGCGGCCTGCCCCAGATCGTGCTCGGGAAGGGCGGTCACGAAACGGGCCGTCCACCCGAGATGGGCCAGTGCGGCGGCCACGTTCGCCTCGGCGCCGCCGAAGGTCGCGTCGAGAAGGTTCGTCTGCCCGAACCGTTGCCCCTGGGCGGGCGAAAGGCGCATCATGATCTCGCCGAAGGTGACCACGTCGGCTGCCGGCAAGGAAGAGCCCCTCCCCGGGGGGAGAGCCCGGCATTCAGCCGGTTCGTGTTTTGAACCGTGAATCAGATCGAGCCAGGCCCGCGCCTCGGCCTGCATCCCGGCCGGTTCGTCGATCCTCTTCGTGAGCGCCGAGGCGCAGACGATCGCGTCCCGATCGCGTTTCACGATCTCGGTCACGTTCCCCCTCGTCACACCGCCCGTGTACACGATGGTGAGCCCCTTGTAGACGGTCTTCAGCGCTGCCGCCCCCTCGAGAAACGCGGGCGCGCCCGCCATGGCGGGAAAGAGCTTGTACACCCACTGGCAGGGATACTTCTCGCGCAGCGTCTCGAGGTCGACGCCGAGAAGCTCGGCCTTCTGCACGAGCTGCTTGCCCGCGTCGGAGATGCCGCCCGGAATGCAGAGGACCTTTCGGCGCACACAGGTCTCGACCACGGCGGGGATATAGTCGGCCGAGACCACACCGGCGGCGCCCGCGTCGATGGCGCTCTCGGCCTGGGCCGCGGTCATCACCGTACCGGCGAGAAGGAGCGCCCCGGGGTGGGCGGCCTTCACGGCGCGGATCCCCTCGATCGCGTGGGGAGTCCTGAGACCTATCTCGAGAGTCACTCCGAGCGGATCGAGCGCACCGAAAGCGGTCACGCAGAGCTCGGCGCTCTTCGGCGAGAAGAAGGCGATGAGCTTCTTTTCGTTCAGCCTCTTCCACAGCTTTTCCGACCGGTTCAAATCTTGCCTCCAATCCGTCACAGGCGCTGCAGGTTCATTCCGCCGCTCACGTCGACGGCCATACCGGTGGAGTAGGCGAAGTCGCCCCGCGCCAGGGAGGCCACCGCGCGGCCCACGTCGCCCGGCAGCCCCCACCTGTTCTGCGGGATCAGGCCCTCCTCGATCCGCGCGTCGTACATGGCGGCCACGGGCGCCGTCATGTCGGTCTTCGTGATGCCCGGCCGCACCTCGTAGACGTTGATCCCGTGCTCGGCGAGCCGGTGGGCGAAGACCGCGGCGCCGTGGCTCGTGGCAGCCTTGGACATGCAGTACTCGGCGCGCGGCAGCGAGGTCATGTAGACAGAGACGGAGGTGATGAAAACGATCGCCGGCCTCGGCTCGGGCTCCTTCTCTATCTGCTCGATCATCCGGCGCGCCACGCACTGGGTGAGAAAGAAGGTCCCCCGCGTGTTCACGCCGAAGACGTGATCGTACGTCTCGGCCGTGGTCTCCAGGATGTCCGGACGCTCGGGGGGCGCGACCCCGGCGTTGTTCACGAGAAGATCGATGCGGCCGAAACGGTCGAGCACGGAGTCGACCAGCCTCTGATGGCTGTCGAGCCTGGAAATGTCGCCCGCCACGGGCAGGAAGGCGCCTCCCGCTCCGGCCACGGCTTCGCCCGTTTCGTCGAGCGCACCGGACAGCGCGGTCCCTCCTCCGGCCACGTCGAAGCCGTTGCGCGCCAGTTCGATCGCGATGCCGCGGCCGATGCCGCGGCTCGCTCCGGTGATCAGAGCCACTAAACGATCAGCCACCTCGTTCCTCCTCCTTGTAGATTCGATCCTCCACGTAGTCGTCCCACACCGTCTCGAACCAACCCTCGTCGTCGGGGATCGGTCTGATGTCGACCCAGTTGGTCTCCACCTTTCCGCTGCCGTCGAGATGGACTTCCAGGATCTTCCTGTTCACATCGTCATCGGGTTCGGCCAGTCTGAACCGCCAGCGGTCGCCCAGTTTCTCGCAGGCCTTCTCGCCGCGCGGATCGAGCACGAGCGCCGCGCCCCGCGACCGGCCGCCCCTGGCGAGGTACTCCTCGATCGCCGAGAGATAGACGACGTGGGTGAGGCAGAGCTCCCTGGCGCGGAACGCCTCGGGCACGGCGTCTGTGCCGGTGACGCGCAGATCGCTGTCGAGCCTCTGCCTGAGCTCCCACGCCGTGTCCACGGCGCGGTTCACGAGAACGGGATCTCGAATGTGGGCGCCGCAGGTCGACATGGTCCCCTGGATCGCGGCGATCACGTCTTCGGGCAGGAGTCCGAGGCTGCCCGATCCGATCCCCACGCCCGGCGGCGGTGTGTCGGCCGGATCCAGGGCGGGTGCCACGCCCTCCTCGTCGCGGCCCGTGACCCTGTCCACGAATTCGAAACAATCGAGCACCTGCGACGCGGTCCGCTGAAGGAAATCTTCCGCGCCCATGGCGCGATCGGTGTATCGCTTGGTGATGAAGATCGCCGCACGCAACGCGCCCACCTGCCCGGAATTCAGGGCCGATCCTCCGGGGCGCTGGACCCCGTGCGTTCCGTTCACCTCGCCGATCGGAAAGAGGTGCTTGATGTTCGACTCCCACCAGATGTTGCCCACCAGCCCGCCGTTGTTGTGCTGGGCGCAGATCGTGATCTCCAGCGGTACCTTGCCGAGATCGATCCCCCTGCTGGCGAAGAGCGCCGACGCCTGGGGATTCATCGCCTCGAGCCTGTCGATCGGACGGGGGAGGAGGGCGCGCGACTTCTCGAGATAGGCGCGCGCCTCGGTGTCGAGGAGGTCGAGAGAGAACTCCTGCAATCCGAAAGCCTTGGCCGGATTCCGTGTGAAATCGAGAAGCACGCGCCTGCCGCGCAGCTTGGTTTCACGGTAGACGAGTATGTCTATGAGCGACGATCCATGGCCGCGCACGCGCGACGCGTCGAAGGGCCACTCGTACCCCTTGCGGAAGATCGCGCTCGCCATTGCGGCCATGTCGGGAAAGAACTCGTTCAAGAAATCCTGGGCATCGCCGCCGCGCGAATCGGTGGAGAAGTAGCGCGGAATGACCTGCTGATAGCTGCCCGACACGTTCCACCGGAAGGGGGTCGACGCCATGCCGAATTGAGATTCCGTCAGGTTGTGGGCTTTGGCGCCGATGGCGAGCGCCAGGCCGATCGAGCCGGTCTGGCCCCGGGGATAGACGGAGGCGGCGTACATCCCGCCCGGACCGCCGGTGGCGAGGATGATGTTGTTCGCGTTGAGAAGCACGATGCCGCCCGTGTCGCTGTCGACGGCGCCCCTGTCGATCGCCACGGCGCCGCGCACCCGCTTCTGGCCCTGCTCGCGGCTCCAGAGAAGCGCCACCACCACGTGGTCGTCGAGGATCGGGATCCCGCGGTCGCACACGGCGGCACCGAGATATTCGCCCATGAAGCGCGACGTGAAGGGACCGGCCGACGTGCCGCGGCCGAGCGGATCGTGATCGGTCTTGTACCCGACGTAACCTCCAAAACGGTCGTGGGGAAAGGGCACGCCGAGGCGGATGAGGTTGAAAAAGGCCTCCACCGAATGCTGCGCCTCGCACAGAGCCACATCGCCGTGGGTGCAGCCCCCGGCGTGGAGGTCGACCGCCATCTGGCGGGGCGAGTCGGGTTCCGCGCCGGCGAGGGAGAGCTTGTAGTAGGTCTGCTTGTCCGAACCGGCGTTGAACGACGTACCTCCCCCCCACTGCTCGGTCACGATCGCCACGTCGCGCTGGCCCCGTTCGTAGAGCTGGAAGGCCGCGTTCAGGCCGGCCGCGCCGCTCCCGATCACGAGTGTGTTCATCGAGTAGAGCGGAAGGCGGCGTCCCTCGAAACTGATGTCTTCACGTTTAATCGCCATCGGACCTGTCCTCCTTCCGCCGCCCTTTTCGATACTCGGGACCATATATCTCGGCGTCGCGCACCACGCAACCGGTGCGATTGCCGGCGCGCATGATCTGCGAACACGACGAACAGCCCACGCAGACCTTTTCAGGATCGAGCGATCCCGAGTCGCCGAGGTCGCGCACAAAATCAGGATAGGCAAAAGCGATCCGGCCGACGCCCACGAACGCCGCCATGCCCGATGCGACGGCCCCGGCGCCCACGTGGGGAAAGAACTGGCGCAGCCACGAGTAGCCCGTTCCGACGAGCGGTAACCGGGGAACGGCTTCCTGCAGGGCGCCCGTGATGCGCACGAGGCGCGCCACGCCCGCGAGGGGATGCTCCTCGGGCAGGCGCGCTCCCTTGAGCGGCCGGTCGAAGGGACGCCCGAGATGGCTGTTGAGAAAGGGAATCCCGATCGAAACGTTCGCCAGGGGCGCGCCGAGGGCATGCAGTCTCTTCAGCAGTTCGGCCGGCTCGGACAGATCTTCCGTCACCCCGCCCGCCGCGCCGGCACGAACGTCGGCCGGGCCGACACCGAATCCGTGGGGATGGGCCACGCCGTCGAAGGCATTGATCCGGCTCGTCACGATCAGGCCCGGATCGCGGCGCCCGATGCGGCCGACGGTCTCGAGCAGGAACCGGGCCCTGTTCTCGAAGGAGCCGCCGTACCGGCTCCGCTCGCGGTTGAAGCCTGCGAGAAGGTCCGAGGCGAGGTAGCCGTGGCACCCCTTGATATCGACGCCGTCGAAACCGGCGCGGGCGGCGAGACGGGCTGCGGCCTCGAATTCCTCCTGCAGCCTGTCGATCGCGTCATCGGCCAGAAGGGGATGATCCCCGTCGATGCCCTGGAGCGGATCGATCACCGGATTGCGCCGGACGAGCATGGGCCGCGGCGTTCCGTCGGGCCGGCAGAAACGGCCCGGATGGGTGAGCTGCACGATGAGGACCGGTTCGTGGCCGGCGCCCATCGACGCGCGCGCCGCGTTGCGGGTGGCGTCGGCGAGGCGGCCGAATGCGCCGGCCGTGCGGTCGCAAAGGAGGAGCTGTCTCGGACTCGAACGCCCCGATCCGGTGACGGCCGTGGCCTCGAACCAGATCAGTCCGCTCCCGCCGCGGCCGTATCGCTCGTAACGGCGGAAGGTCAGATCGGTGGGAGCGCCGTCCCCGGTCGCGTCGCAGCCCTCCATCGGATGGATACAGAAACGATTGGGCGCCCTCCGGCCGGCGAGCTCGACATCGTCGAAAAGGATCGACAGGTCGCGACTGAAGGGGATCTCCACGCCGAGACTGGCGCTCTTCGAGAGCAGCGCCTCGGAATCGGTATAATCGAATCGTTCGTGCAGCGACATGGAACACCCCGTCTGCGCCGGTACTAAGAGCGGTTTGCTGGCCGCTCCGGCAAACCCGACACGATGCGCCTGATCCCCTCTATACCATTTATTGCGCGCGATTCGCAATGGCCAGGCCAGTCGGCGCGATCGGTCGGCGCTAGGCGCCGATCGGTCGGCGCCAGGCGCCCGTTCTGGGCACGGTTCCGGGTGGCCCGTGCCAGGCGGAGCAGGCAGACCAGTTCTGCCGGGGAGAGATCGGGAAAACGCTCCAGAAAATCGGTGTCGAAGATCGGCAGTCGGAACGAGCCGCCATGGTCCTCCAGGGAGAGATTGATCGGCCGGCCGAGCGATACGAGCAGGGCGAAGATGGCGCCCAGATCGATCACTCCCTCTCCGACCGCGCAGGGGAAGGAACAAAAGCCCTCGTCGTCGAGGAGGAGGCCGCCGTCCTTCACGTGCGTGGCCACCACCCAGGGGAGGATCCGCTCCGTGGCCGCGACCGGATCCTCGAGCATGGTGAGCAGGTTCATCGTGTCGAGGCAGATGCCGAGATTCCCACCGGGTTGTGCGCCGCACATGTCGAAGAGCCGGAGCAGTTCGAAGGTGGTGAACTCGAAGTGGAGCTCGATGGCGAGCGTCACACCGAAATCGGCCAGCATCGACATCTGGGGTGCGAGGCTCCGCGCCGCGGCGCGGAGCAGGGTTTCGGTGGGCGGAGCCGTATCGGTCCAGCGCATCAGGCCGCCCGAGCAGGAGCGGATCACCGGGGTGCCGAGGATCGACGCGCGCTCGGCGGCTTTCCGGTTGACCGGACCGGTATCGCGCGGCTGCCACGTCTCCATGTCGAAGGGGATGTGCTGGCCGCCGCCCCATTCGAGGTAGAGCCCCCGGTCGCGGGCGCGGTGTGCAAGGTCGCGAAGATAGGAACGCTCATCGTCCAGGCCGCCGGGAAGTTCGCCGCCCGAGAACTGCACGCCCTCGGCGCCATGCGCCGCGGCCCACTCGAGCACCCCGTCCGGAGAGAGACCAAGAGGTCCGAGAGTGTAGCTGTCGACGCCGATGGAGAACTGTTGTTTCATGGCTCCATTCTACCATCAAAGGGATCAGCCGCCCGGGGTGATTACCGGCGGCGGAGTGGACCGTTTTAGGAAGAGGAGCGCGAAGCAGGTGTCGATCACGCCGTCTCCCCAGTCGCCCGATCCCGACTGCACGCCGAGGAGGTACGCGGCTCCCTCGCGATACCAGTCGCGGTCGCCGAGGAATCTCTTGCCTGCCAGAACCCCCACGCGCTCGAGCGCGTAGAGATAGTAGAGATGGTGGGCCGAGTCCATTCCCGGATTCTGCGCCACCGACCAGTTGATCCAGAGCCAGCCGATCCCGTCGCGCACGGCCTTGCGCAGGTCTGTTTCCGATCGTCCCGCCTTCTGTTTCGAGATCAGGGCCAGGCCCTCGTGAGCGATGAGCAGGCTCGAGATTCCCATGGCGGTGCGGCTTCCCGAGGCCTCGGTCTGGCGCATCATCGCGGGTCCCCAGTTCGGGGGACTGGAGTTGCACCTGTAGCCCCACGGCCGCGCCCTGGCCTGAAAAACATAGTAGGAAGGCTTGCTCGTTCGGGCGCCCGGGCTCTTGATCTCGGGGACGTTCACCTTTTCTCCCGAGGTCGCCTGGCTCCGGAGGAGAGCGTCGATCGCCTTGACCCACGTCCCGGCGGGCACGTCGACGCCGCAGCGCGACGCGGCGCGGAGCCCCAGGATGGCGAACTGGGTGTTCGACAGGTCGCCCGATCCGTGGCGACCGTCGAGCGAGTAGGACCAGTAACCGCTTTCGAGCTGCGACTTCACGAGCCAGTCGACGCAACGGGTCATGACGGCGCGCTGCCCGTCGCTGATGGTGCGCACGAACTGGAAGGACTCCCTCTTCTCGGGAGGGAGCTTTTCGAGTTCGAAGCGCTCGAACAGCGGTGCCGCGTAGGCATCGAGCGCCATCATGACCAGGGCGACCTCGTAGGTGACCAGATTCTGCAGTGTGGCTGTCGACTGGTGGCCGACGAGGTAGTCGATCCCCTTCTTGATGGACTCCTTGTGTTTGCTCACGCCCGTTCCGAGAAGCGCCACCATGCCGAGAGCCGATCTGCCGACCTCGTAGCGGTCGCGCCGGCCCAGGCAGCCATTGTCGCGCTGGTGGTCGAGAAGGTAGGCCACCCCGCGGTCGACAGAAGCGTTGACCTCGGCCTCGAATGCGATTTCGGCCATTTTCGAGTCGACCCAGGAGCGCGGCTTGTTTCCAGAAGAGGCCTCCACGACCACGGCATGATCGGGCAGGGGAGCGGGAGAGCCCCGGACGACCCGGACGGCGTAGGCGAGGGCGTTCTCCACGAGATCGCGCGCGATCCTCCGCGCTTCGGCGGGGCTGTCCCTGGAGAACAGGGGTTCGCAGGCGAAGAAGATGGCGCGGCCCTGGCCCCAGCCGAACTCCACGCACCAGGGATTGCGGCCGTCGCTCTCTTGCGCCGCCACGATGCGCGCCCGCAGGGCGAGCCGGAATGACTCGGCCGAAAGCGCCCTGTGCGTCCAGTTCCGATTGAGCCGCCTGTGGGAGATGGCGCAGGGACTCGAGAAGAGAGGGTGCTCCCTGTCGACGAAATCGAGACGTTCCGTTCTCTGACCGCCGCGCAGCAGCTGCATGCCGGGGACGAGCCAGTTCTCGCTGAATGCGTCGCCGCCGTCCTGGGCAAAGACGACCACGCACCCTCCCTGGCGCACGAACCGCTGCAGCGTGTCGCGCTCTCCCTCGAGAAACTTGCCGACCAGGGGATCGGATGTGACGCGCGCGGCGAGAACCAGGATACTCCTTCCTTTCAGCCGGAAGGAGCCCGATTCGATCTCGGCGATCGGATTGCGAACGTTGTAACCGAAAGAGGCGATGAGCTTCTCGAGCGTGACGCGATCGCTACCTGGCGCTCTCTCGACGCAAACCACCTCGTGGACCGCGTGAAGGCGGGGCGCCGCGCTCATCAGAACGAGCACGGCACAGGAGATCAGGAACGTGCGGTTCGCTTTCATTCCTCGCCAGACGGTCAAGAATTCCGATCGATCAGGTAATCGTCACCTCGATCCCATCAGAATAGGTGGCCTGGTAGACATTGTCCAGAGCGTCCACCGCAAAGGTGATCGTCCACGTGCCGGCCGGAATGGTCCCGTCGTGGATCGTGTAGCTCGAAATCGAGAAGAGCGGTCCCGCATAGGCCCGCTTGACTCCCAGGTTCCAGTTGCCCGGATAGACCCAGGAAAATGTGCTGCCTCCCGCTTTCTCGGCAACGATCCACCAGTCATGGTCCACGCCCGACTGATCGCCCGGATCGAGGTGGATCGTCATGTTCACAGCCTGCGTCGACGGAATGGTCAGCGGCCCGTCCTGCCCGTCGATCTTGATGTCGGGCTCCGGGTCGTTGGCCTCGATCTGGATCGTTCCGGTCCACATCACCTCGGGCGGGCACTTGCCGTAGTCGTTCCACAGGTCGTACATCTCCTGGCCCAGAGTGTTGGTCGTATTCTCGTCGCGGAGGAACTCGATGAACTCCTTGCTCGTGCTCTGGTAGTAGAGCGTGACTTCCGCCGACGCCGCACCTGAAGGAATGTCGTAGGCCGTCTCGTCCCAGTGCTGGCCGTCGCCAAAAGTCGCTTCCACCGGTGACCCGCCGAAGGCCGCATAGTTGGCATTGGTGAAACCGCGCGGCGGAATACGGTTGTCCTTGAAGACCTTGTTGTTGAGCACAAAGTGGAACGAAGGCCCCGAGGGCAGACCGAGCAAGCCGGCCAGATCCTCGTCGAGCCCCGGCTTGATCTCGTAGATCTTGATCTCGGGATCGTGACTCAGAACTCCGGTCGACGGATCGTAGGCACCCGACTCGTTAATGAGCGTCTGGTTCGCGTCGAAGAACTTGACGTTGATCCAGAGGCGTCGGCCCTCCGGGTATCCGGTGGGCAGCTTGTGGCCCGTCTCGTTGGTCACCGTCACCTCGAGGTAGGAACCGTCCTGGTCGAGTGCGACCGTGGCCGCGTTCTGGAGCATGTAGCGGGCGCGGTCGATACCGGCGAGGAGAGCGGTTTCATCGACCTTGTCAGGGTAGAGGATGGGGAGCAAGCCGGGCAACCAGGTGCTGCCGCCGGTGATGTCGTGAAGGGGAAGATCGTCGCGCACCGGCGGATCGCCGTAGTCGGAGCCCTGTCCGGTCACATCGCGCATGTGGCAATCCTGGCAAGTGGCCACGTAGTCGAGATTGCCGCCGAACTGGGGCGCGTAGACCCCGCCCGGCGTATTGTACTCGCTGTAGAACCACTCGCTGTAGGTGCGCTCCACGGGCAACAAGGTGTGCGCGGAAAAATCATCGGCCGTGGTGTCGAACGCATTGGGAACGTAGTTGCCGAGGCCGTCCTTCTCGAAAGCGGTGTTGCTCACGTCATGACAGGTCCCGCAGAGCGCTGCTTCCCGGTGGAAGGGGGAGACAAGAACCGGGTGTCCGCTCGACGCATCGACAAAGGGCCCGCGCCTCGCGCCCGTGGGATCGATCACCGCCATGCCGTTTCCGAATTCGCTCCCCGGAAAGCTGAGTCCCGCGAGGATATCCTGATCCTCGGGCGGGTTTTCGGAAGGGTCGTAGATCAGGTCGACGAGACGATGGCAGAAGTCGCACGCCACGCCGATCTCGTCGGTCTCGAGCATCTGGCTCCCGTCGGTGGGCACCGATCGTCCCTGGAGCCAACCGCGCGGCAGGTGGCACCGCAGGCAGAGGTCGCCCGAATCGGGCGCGTCCTGGTTGCCGATCGTCATGTTCGCCTCGAAGAGCAGGTCGATCGATGCCTGGGCCATCATGCTCCCCTGCCAGTTGAAGTGGGGTTCCACGTTCTGATCGTATCCTCCGTGGCAGACCTCGCACGCCTCGGGAGGATTGAGGATCCCCGACTCGAAGGGCTGGCTGCCCGGCATGTCGAAATCGCGCAACGTCGTGGGCACGCGCCCGCCCTGGGGCGACACGATTCCGAACAGGCCGTCGCTGTCATCGTGGGCGACATTGAAGGCATTGTCGGTGGCGTACACGCGATAGACCGCGTCCGCGGTGGGCCGGTTGGCGGGGAACCAGGTATGGGTCCCCGTGTTCGCGATGCCGATCGCGACCGGCCTGAATGTGGCCCCGTTGTCGTCGGAGAGATAGAGGTCGATCCCCGCGATGCCGCTGTCGTCCGCCGCGAACCACTGCACCGTCACTCCCGTGTTGGCCGTGTAGACCTCGCCCCCGTTGGGAACGAGCACGATCACGTCGGGCGGCGTGTTGTCTTCGCCCACCCCGGGAATGAGGTTGTGCTGGATGTCGGCCGGATCGACATTGATCACGTTGTTCACGTTCGCCGGCACGAGTCCGGGGAAGGTGGGAGTGTTGTCGAAGTTGACCGTGTCGGTCACCTCGATCAGGTTGCTGAACCCGTCGCTGTCCGCATCGTCGTTCTCGATCGACTGGACCGCGCTGCGCCGTCCGTTCGGATTGCTCGGAAAATCGTTCAGGATCGCTTCCAGAGCCAGGCCGTAGGAATTGCGCGTGCCCCCCCCGGCGAAGTCGTAGTGGCAGAGGCCGCAATGATCCACATGGCTCGGCACCGTGTCGATCGTCGTGCCGACCGCGGCGGGATAAACGTCGAAGAACGCGGAGCGCAAGTTCTTGCGCGCCCGGACCTCGTCTGCCGAACAGACCAGGATCAGGCCGGCCAACATGAGAACAGGAAAGAAACTGACGTGGAATGATGTACCCTTTTGCGCCACCATGGTGCCCTCCTCCTCACAGAAAAACCGATTACGGCCGATGATCGCGGTTCGCGAGCCGTTGCGATCCGTGATGGACCGGCGCGACGCCTTCCCCGTACGTAAAGCGTTCTTCGATTTCGCGATCGAAACCGGTCGTTTTGCGTGTGCCTCCGTTTCGATTATACCAGAATCCGTCCCCATACATCCGGCGGCCGGAAAAAAACACTTAACGATATTGATTATTAATAGAAATAACGGGGTTCAACCGATCGCGCGCATCCCCTCGTCGAGCACGATCAGGTATCTGTCGACAGGCATGTAGTCGGTGAGCGAGTTGCCCGTGCCGAGCGCGTAGAAACCGTCTTGAAAGCAGGCTTCGATCTTGCGGCGCGTGGCGCGCCGGATCTCCGCTTCAGTGCCGCGGCAGATCAGATCGACATCCACACCGCCGAGGGGAACGACCCGGTCGCCGAAGGCGCGCTTGAAATCCTCGACCGGCATGATGACCTCCTCGAAGGAGTGCTTGGCGTCGATCCCCACGTCGTCGACAAGGTCCTCGTAGACCTCGTCGAGGCAGCCGCACGAGTGGAGGATGAAGGGCTTGTTCTCGGCGTGGGCGATGTCGACGAGTTTCCTGTACGTCGGGAACACGAACCTCCTGAGATCGTCGGGCCGCAGGAAGGTGGCTGTCTTGTACCCGAGGTCGTCGCCCTGGCGCAGCGCGCCGATCGCGTCGATCGTCGACAGGACCCTGTCGGCGGCCACGATGAGCGATCCGATCTTGTCGAACATGGCACGCACGAGCCCGGGCGCATCGACGAGCGCATAGGAGAGCCCCTCGATCCCCATCATCTGCGACACCCACTCGAAGGGCCCCATGCACACACCGCCCACGATGGCGGCCCCCTCGGGCAGGGCGGCCGCGGCCCGTTCGAAATGGCCGAAGTCGATCGGCCGCGTTTCGTCGGGCCAGGGGTAGCGCTCGAAATCATCCATGCCGCGAATCACGGCGCGCGCCTCGCTGCCGTGGCTCTCCTTCTGCGCCGCCGGGGCGAGCGGGCAGTCGAGAGGGATCTCCATCGGCACGCAGTCGAAACCGAGGTCGAGCCAGAAGTTCACGTAGATCTTCCAGAAGCCGTCGTCGTCGGCACTCATCCTGTCGAAGGGTGTATCCGTGCAGCGGGCGATGAACTCGGGCGAGGCGAAATGCTCGTAAAAGGGAAGGTGGTCGGGCCGGCCGGTGCGCTTCAGGACCTTGAGGAACTGCTCGAAATCAGGATCCCGGTCAGCCAGGGCGTCGATCTTGAAAACCATTGGATCTCCGATCGGAATCACTCGTTCACGGGCAGATGCCTGTACCATGAAAAGTACAGGACCGCCGCGGAGACCAGAAAACAGAGGGCGCAGACCGCCGCCCGCAGGTGCCAGTGCCCCACGAGGTACATGGGGCCCAGGTAGAGGGCGGTGAGCCCCACGATCGCCACGGCCGCGTTGAAGAGCGATCGCGCGGCCGACTCGCTCGAGGGGAGTTCGGCCCGGGGAGGTGTTCCAGCCGTTCGCCTTACCGGTCCCCAGAATCCGAACGGCCTCACCGTCAGATAGAAATCCTCGAGAACGGCGCTCCGAGTCGGCCTCGTAAGAAAGGTCACGCCCACGCTGGCCAGAAGAGACCCTGTGCAGATGGCGGGGAAGATCTTGTAGATCGGGATCTCGGGCACGAAAAGGGCGATGACCGAGAGCAGTATTCCGCCGAGCACGCCGGCCGCATACCCCCATCCGTTGATCCGCCACCAGTACCAGCGCAGCACATTGGGCACGATGACGGCGGCGCCGAGAGCCATCATCAACCAGCCCCAGATCTGGCCGATCGACTCGGCCCGGAAGCCGATGAGGATCCCGGCGATCACGATCCCCACCGTGGCGACGTAGCTGGACCGGATCAGGTGCTTCTCGTCGGCGCGGGGGCGAAAAATCGGCTGCCAGATGTCGCGCACCACAAAGGACGCGCCGCTGTTGACGGTGGACGAGAATGTCGACATGAACGCGGCCAGAAGGCCCGCGATCACCACGCCCCTGATCCCGGCGGGGAGATACTCCTGAAGCACGGCGGGCATCACCTTCTCGGGATCGTGGGCGTTCATCACTCCCGAAAGGGCGAGCAGGGTGATCCCCGCCACCATGCCCCAGCGCACGACGAGAAAGAAGGGCCACGACGCCGCCAGCTTGCAGGCGTCGCGCACGCTGGCGGCGGCCAGGTGGCGCTGGAAGTCATAGAGCTGGCCCGGCCCGCCCGCGTTCATGAGCAGGCCCTTGACCACCCACGTCACGGTGAGCAGGCCGAACATCTGATAGGCGGCGTGCTCGGTGCCCGCCAGCCGGTCGATGCGCCAGGCCGGAGTGAGGCGCACGAAATCGGCCGGCACCGACGATGCGATGATTTCGGGGCTGAGATTCCTGTAGGCGACCACGACGATCACGATGCCCGATGCGGTGAGGATCAGGGTCTGGATCACGTCGGTCACCACAACGCTGTAGAGGCCGCCCACCGCCACGTAGAGCGTGGTCACGGCAAAGACGAGCGTGGCGAGCACCGCGGCCTGATTGTCGACGATCCACTCCGACGCGAAGGGCAGGTGGCGGGCGATCCCTTCGAGGGGGACGTAGACCTCGGCAAACTTACCGATTCCCTGGAAGGCGTAACCCACGCAGGCGGCGGTGAAGAGGATCGCAAGGAACGCCGACGCGTAGCGCGCGGCGCGGCCGCCCGGGTCCTCGCCGAAGCGGGTCTTCATCCACTCGGCAGCGGTGATCACCTTCGAGCGCCGCACCCAGCGCGCCATGTAGGCGAGACCGAAAGCCGGAAGGGCCACTCCCCACATCCAGTGATGCCACCACGACTGCATGCCGAGGATGTAGAGGACCGACACCATCCACATGGTGCCGGTGATATCGAAATTGGACACCGCCCCCGACATGGCCAGCATCGACCAGTGCATCGACTTACCGCCCAGGAAATAGGCGGTGAGGTTCCTGGCCGCCCGGCGGCGGTACCAGAGGCCGGCAGCGATGACGAGCGCGAAATAGGCGCCGACGGCGAAGAGGTCGAGTTGGTTCATCTGACTTTTCCGGCAATTTCTTTCTGGACGATCACGGCGGTCATCTCCGGCCGTTGAACTCGTCGATCGCCTCGAACATGGCCACGATGTTTTCCGGCGGCACCTCGGGAAGTATATTGTGCTCCGTGTTGAAAACGAAACCGCCGCCCGGCGCCAGGATCTTCAAGCGCTCGAGCACGTGGGCCTTCACCGCGTCCGGAGCGGCCCTGTTCAGAACGGTGCGCGTTTCGCACCCCCCGCCCCAGAAGGCGATCTCCCTGCCGAACTCCATCTTCAGCCTCTCCGGTTCCATGTCGCGGCAGGTGGTCTGCACCGGATTGATCACGTCGTAACCCGCCTCGATCAGGTCGGGCAGCAGCGCATGGATCGAGCCGCACGAGTGGAGATAGGTGCGCATGCCGCTGTTGCGGTGCACGTGGTCGCAGAGCTGGCTGTGCCGCGGTTTGAAAAGCGCGCGGTATGTTTCGGGCCGCATGAAAGGGCCGCTGTCCATGCCGAGGTCGTCGCCGAACCGCAGGATGTCGACGAGATCGCCCAGGTTGGCGCAGACCTTTTCGAGGGTTGCGAGGTGCAATTCCATGAGCGCGTCGAGCAGCCGCTCCACCTCGTTCGGTACGGTGACCATGTCGACGAGGAAATTGTCGAGGCGGCGCAGAAAGGTTCCCCATTCGAAGAGATTGCACCCGCAAACGATCATGATGGCCCTGTCCGACGCGGCGCGCAGCGCGATCGCCTTCGCGCGCAGATCGTCCCAGAATCGATCTTCGCCGGCGCGGTCCCAGGGGCTGTGGGCAAAGGCCTGCCACATGACCTTGCCCATCGCCTCGGGCAATCCCCCGTAATCGGAGGGGTAGCCGTCGATGTAAGGAAAACAGGTCTGGTCGAAGAAGGCGCTCTTCGCCGGCATCCGCGCGATCGGCGTTCCATCGGCGCCGCGCGCGATCCAGCCGCCGTCACGGTCCCGTTCGGGACGGAACCAGACGGGGTAGAGACCGCGCTGTCCGTCGGGAAGGGCGATCTCGTACCAGTCGGCGCTGTTCGTGTTGAACGCCCGGCCCAGGTCGACGGCGTCGATCCCGAAACGATCGAGGATCATCTCCTCCGGTTCGGCGAGCTGCTGCACCACGTCGTAGATGCGCGTTGCGCCCGGTGCGATCTCGAGGTGTTTCTTCAGATTGTTGTAGGCGATCGCCGAGATGCCCGAGCTCGGCGTGGCACCGAGGTCGACAGGAACCCTGTCCGGCTCGGTGCGGCCGATCGCGGCGAGCACTCTCTGGCGCGGTGTCATTTCCATCGTCTTGTCTCCGTCCCGGGCCCGGCTTCGGATCGATCGGCCATTTCTTTCACGCCCAGGCTCCCGTCGATGTGATAGGCCTTGCCGGCGCGAACCTCGAACCGCTTCTCGCTCCCCCCGTGGCGGATGGAGCAGGCGCCGCCGCGCCTCGGTCTGACGACGGCCGATTCCAGCTTGCGCTTTTTCCAGGAGATATCCACCTCGAAACCGCCGCGGGCGCACAAGCCCGTGACCGAGCCGTCGGGCCAGGCAGCCGGAAGGGCCGGCAAGAGTTCGATCGCGCCGGCGTGGCTCTGGAGGAGCATCTCGGCAATGCCCGCCGCACCCCCGAAGTTCCCGTCGATCTGGAAGGGCGGGTGGTTGTCGAGGAGGTTGGGCAGGGTCGATTTCTTCAAAAGGAGCTGCACGTTCCGGTGCGCCATCGGCGCATCCTTCAGCCGCGCCCAGAAATTGATGATCCAGGCGCGGCTCCACCCGGTGTGGCCGCCCCCGTGGGCGAGCCGGTGCTCGATGCTCTTTCGCGCGGCGGCCATCATGTCGGGCGCGCTCTGCTCCGTGTACTGCCTGCCCGGATGGAGGCCGAAGAGGTGCGACATGTGGCGGTGACCGGGTTCGGCCTCCTCGCGGGGCGTGCGCCACTCGAGGAGCCGGCCGTCCGTGCCGATCGCGGGCAGGGCGAGTCTGGCTCTCGCCGCGGCAACACGTTCGGTAAAGGGATCGTCGATTCCCAGCACGTCGGCCGCCTCGAGGCAGTTGGTGAAGGTATCCCAGATGATCTGCTGGTCCATGGCGCACCCCATGGAGAGTGAAACCCGTTTCCCGTCGGGTGCGACGAATCTGTTCTCGGGCGACGTGCTCGGCCCGGAAACGAGCCGCCCCGTGCCCGGTTCCTCCACGAGCCAGTCGAGAAAAAAGAGGGCCGCCTCGCGCAGCACGGGCCATGCCCGCTCCCCGAGAAATCCCCTGTCCCCGTTGAACCGGTAGTGTTCCATGAAGTGCTGTGCGCACCAGCCGCCCGCCATCGGCCACATGCCCCAGCTCACCCGCCCCTGGGGCGTCGTGTAGTGCCAGGCATCGGTCGTGTGGTGGGCAACGAATCCGCCGCAGTCGTAGACCGTTCGCGCCGTGCGGCGGCCGCGGGCGCGCACGCCGTCGACGAAATCGAAGAAGGGCTCGTGGCATTCGGCGAGGTTGGTCACTTCAGCGGGCCAGTAGTTCATCTGGATGTTGATGTTGATGTGGTAGTCGCTGTTCCACGGTGCGGCGACATGCTGGTTCCAGATGCCTTGCAGGTTGGCGGGCAGACAGCCCGGTCTCGACGAGCAGATGAGCAGGTACCTGCCGTACTGGAAATAGAGTGCGGCCAGGTGTGGATCTCGGGTGTCCGCAGCGTCTTTGTACTCCTCGAGACGAACGTCCGTGGGCCGGTCAGCGGCGCCGGTTCGGCCGAGGTCGAGGGTGACGCGGCCGAAGAGACGCTGATGGTCGGCCGCGGCGCGGTCGCGGAGGGCGGCATAAGATCTTTCCGCCGCGGCCGCCAGGGTGGACGAGCAGGTCTGGACGAGATCTCGATCGACGGGAAGTGCCGGGTCGGACCGGTTGTAGTCGGTGGCTGCCGCGAGAAGGAAGGTCACCGCGTCCGCGTCGCGGATCAGGAGTGTGCCGTCTCCAACGGCCAGGGACCCACCCTCGGGCATTGCGCGAAGGCACGCCGCGAAGCACACACCCCGGCGTTTTCCCTCGTGGTCCGCCCGGCCCGCCAGAAGGAGGCCGTCTCCGCCGACCGCCGCCGTCGAGGCGCCGACGGGCCGATCGATGGCAGCGTCCAGCGAAATCTGTCCCGGCCTGTCAGCGGTGATGCGCACGACGAGCACCTGGTCGGGCGCCGAGGAGAAGACCGCGCGTTCGAACAGGACCCCGCCCCTGGCGAAGCGGGTGGACGCGATCGCCGTGGAGAGGTCGAGTTCACGGCGATAGGTCTCGCCGCCGCCTTCGGCCTCGAGGGCGGCCCAAGATCGACCGGCCATCGTCAGCCGGAGGTCGCCCAGCGTCTGGTAGCTGCGCGGATTCAGGCGGGAACGCATCACCTCATTCTGCATGACCGCTTCGCCCTCGGAGCATTTTCCCTCGAAGAAGAGAGCGCGCGCCCTGGCGATATGCTCGGCCGCGCCGGCCCGGTCCTGATAGGCTCCGTGCTCGCCGGCCCAGATCGATTCCTCGTTCAGCTGGATCCTTTCTTCGGCGATACGGCCGAACACCATGGCACCGAGGCGGCCGTTACCCACGGGAAGGGCCTCTTCCCATCGCTTGGCCGGTTGCTCGTACCAGAGCTTCAGAGAGGAATCCTTCTCCCCTTCGGGCGCGGGCGGAGCCACGAGGTTATTGTCGAATCGGACGAGATAGGGGTTGGGGCCGCCCGGATCCCTCATCGCGATTCCCCACGAGATCCCCTGGCCGTAGGTGACCGGTTCCGTCAGGTCGGGACGGAACGCGCCCGGCGCCACCGGCTTGGGCACCATGGCCGCGCGGAGAGGACGGGACACGAAATCGATGCCGTCCTCGGCGTACTCGACGGTCTTCGTGATCGAAGCGTAGGCAGCCACTCCCTCGCGATGGGGCCAGATGAGGACCTCGTGGCTGTTGGCCAGGATCGGCGCGCCGTTGTTGGCGCGCACGTAGGGACCTTCCGGCCGCTGGGCGATGGCGAGCCCCATCTTGGTCAGGCCGGGCCCGTGCGGGCCATGCTCCAGGTCGCGGCCCTTGTAGTAGAGCCAGACTTCCAGATCGCCGTCCCCGTCGTGGTCGCGGAGCAGGATCGAGGCGTCGTCCACGCGGTAGCTGTCGAAAGTGGTGAGCCTCGTCTCCCCTTCTCCTCGAGGCAGGGCCACCGACAGGATCGGTTCGGGGCTGATCCGCTCGAAAGATCCGTCGGGGGTTTCGGCGCGGGCCACGCCGATGGCGGTCACATCGTTGACGGAGTTGTTTTCGAACAGGTCGTCCTTTCCCGGGGTGGGTTTGACGCCCGTGTAGTAGAGGTAGTAGCTGCCGTCGATGCGCGCGATATTGGGAGTGAAGACCGCGAAGGAGTCGAAAGCCCCGGCCTCCCCCTTGCCGAGAGCCTCGGCCTGCTCGGTCCATGTCCGCCCCTTGTCGCGTGACGTGGCATACCAGATGGTGGCCACATATCCCGATGTTTTGAGAGATCTCTTGTGCGGCGGCAGGTCCGCGTGAACCACCTTGCTGTACCAGACGTAGCATGTTCCGTCCACGTCGATCACATCGCTCGGATCGCGCCGTGTCACTCCCTCCTCGAGATCGATTCCGGGAGCCCTGGAATAGACGAATCCCTTCCGCCGGAACTCGGGATAATCCTCCTTGGACAGGATCGAACCTGGCACGGTGAGACACAAAAGGAGCAGGAGACAAAAGAACTTCGGTGAATCCATGGATAGACCTCTTCAAAGAATCCCAAAAAACGGCACCTGTCTCGCGTGGTCCCGGCCCGTCAAAGAAAAGCCCTTTTCGGCCTCATTGCCAGATTTTTTTCTGTCTATCGATGGAGGGAAGGTTTCCGGCGGAAGGTCGCCCGGCACCGGCGGAGCCGTGGATCGATGTCCCTTGGAGATGGATTCTTCGGGCCAGATTTGATATATTGTTCTTCCGCTTTCAGCGAACGGCACGGGCCTCGGCCGGACACGTTCCGGCAAGCCGATGAGGTCGAAGGAGAAGGAGAAAGCCATGTCGATATCACCGGTTTCCTTTCTTGTCTTCCTGTTCCTGGTCGGCTCCGTCAATGGCGCCGTCATCTACGTTCCCGATGACTACCCCACGATCCAGGGCGCGATCGACGCCGCCGCGAGCGCGGACACGATCGTTGTCAGGGCGGGCACCTACGGGGAGAACATCGACTTCGCGGGAAAGGACGTCGCCCTGGTGAGCGAGTCAGGCCCCTCGGTGACCACGATCGACGGCAACAGCCTGGGCAGCACGGTCACCTTTGCCAACGGCGAGGGCCCCGGCGCGATGATCCTCGGTTTCACGATCACCAACGGATTCACGACGACTTACCTCGTGGGCGGCGGCATTCAGTGCAGCGCGAGCTCCCCCACGATCAGGAACAACTGGATCATCGGAAACCACTCCGATTACGAGGGCGGCGGCATATTGTGCATCCACACCGGCACGGCACTCATCATGAACAATCTCATCGAGGACAACTGGGCTCATGACGGCGCCGGCGTCACCTGCATGTGGGGCGGGGATGCGACGATCGTCGGCAACGACATCTCTCTGAACACCGGCGACAACGCGGCCGGCATCCACTGCAACGGCGCATCTCCCCTGATCGAGCGGAATCGTATCTACGGGAACGACTCACAGGTCTTCAACGGCGGCGGGATCAACCTGGGCGATTCGTCGCCCCTGATCGTGAACAACCTGATCCACTCCAATCTCGCCAGCTGGTTCGGCGGCGGCATCTACGCGGACTACGGTTCGGTTCCCACGATCACCAACAACACGATCTACGACAATTATGCCGATCAGGGCGGCGGAATCTACTGCAGGGGCAACACGGCGGCGATCCCCGTGGCCAACACGATCCTGTGGGATAACTACGCCCCCACGGGACCGGAAATCCACGTTGGAACGCCCGCCGAGCCGAGCGATCTCACCGTCGATTTCTCCGACCTTTCAGGCGGGCAAGCCTCGTGCTACGTCGAGTCGGGCAGCACCCTCGTCTGGGGCGCGAACAACATCGATGCCGACCCTCTTTTCGCCGACGCGGGGGGTGATGATTTTCACATCACCTTCAATTCTCCCTGCAGGGATACGGGGGCGAACGGCGCGGCCGGGGTACCCGCCGCCGATTTCGAAAGCGATCCGCGCGTCGTCCAGACAACGATCGACATCGGGGCCGATGAGTTCTACTACCACCTCTACACCATGGGCCGGATAATTCCGGGCAACAACATCACGATCAAGGTCGTGGGACTGCCCGGATTCGGGGTGAGGCTCGCAACACACGACACACTCAAGGATCCGCCCCTGCAGACACAGCACGGCCTTCTTCATCTCGAGACCCCCTTCCTCGGTGACTGGCCGCTGGGGAATGTGCCCGGCGACGGGGTGTTCGTCTTTCCGACCGCGGTGCCCGCGTCGTGGGTTCCGGGCGAACGGTGGCACTTCCAGGCTCTCGTGGGACAGTGGGGTTATGCCTACACGAGGATCACGAACCGGATGACCCTGAGGGCGGAGTGATTCCGGCCGGTCGGCGGCCGCGGCATGGTTCGAGCGCGCTGAGGCCGGGCGGCTCGCCAGGCCCCTCTCGGGTCCATCGGCGAAGTTTATCGCCGTCTCCGGCCCACTATCTCGGATACCCATCAAACTATCCTTGACAATACTTCAAAGATAAGTATACTTTGATACCGCATTTATCGCCTAATAACCCTATGCTGTTTTGTCCGGACCGAGCCGTTTTCTTGTCCCTTCCTATGGAAAAGGGGGCGCTTTCTTCGCCGTTTGTCTTCCAGCCGAAAGCCGAGGTGAGCACAGGCTCGGACGAAATTCCATACAGCTCTTTGAACTCTCCAATTTTTTGATATTGACCGTTGCCGATTCAGGAGGTACTCCGATGCGTTTAACCGAATCAGCGCTCCTTCTTCCAGCCCTAGTCTTGGTCCTGTGCGGCTCCCTCTTTGCTGGGGAGTACACCAAAACGATCACCTTCACATCCGACGATCTGACCGTTACACAACGGCACGGCCTCGATTTCGTCGTGCTCAAGGACGGTGTGCCCTCGGGCCCCGTGGGTGCGCCGGCCCTTCCGGTTGTACAGTTCGATGTGGCCATTCCGTGGACCGCGCTGGTGCAACAGGTTTCGATCGTGCGGTACGAGACGGTCGATCTGGACGGCACCTTCGACGTGGCGCCGCTCACGCAGCCGCGGATCACGTCGGGCAAGGACAAGGAAGAGAATCCCTTCGTGAAGGATGGTGCGATCTACGGGAACGATGCCTTTTACCCGGGAGATCTCGCCACCCGAATCGGCGGCTGGAAAATGGTGGGCCAGCGGTTTGCCAAGATCGCGCTCCACCCGGTGCAGTACAATCCCGTGTCGGGACAACTGAAGCTCGCCACGCTGATCGAGTTCAGAGTGGAGTGGATCGACGCCTCGAATCAGACCGAACAGAAGACGGTCAACCTCTCGAAGACAGGCAGAGACCACTACGAAACCCTCTTGAAGGAAAAAGCGGTCAATCCCTCCGATGTGATCATCCCCTCCTTCGCGGGGTCGAAGAGCCGGGCCCTTCCCTCGGGCCAGTACGAGCACGTGATCATCACGCCCCAGACCTACGAGAGCGACTGGGCCCCTCTGGCCGACTGGCGCACGCAGAAGGGCTGTCCCAGCATCATCATCACGAGGGAGTACATCGACGCGAACTACTCGGGCAACAGCCGGGAAAGGATCAGGAATTTCGTCGACGACGCCCACACCACGTGGGGCGCGCGGTTCTTCCTGCTCGGCGCCGACGGCGGGACCACGTCATCGCGCATCCCTTACCACGAGCGCTACCTTCTCGGCGAGGACGTTCCCAACGACACCTTCTACTCCGACCTGGACGGATCGAGCGGCGACTGGGTGGCCGACGTGAGCGTGGGCCGCGCCACGGTGAGGAGTTCGACCCACATCGACGACTTCATCGACAAGGTGTTCTACTACGAGCGGACGCCTGTCGTGAGCAACTATGGAAAGACGGTGCTCTTTCTCGGATTCGATCTCGACTCCTCCACCGACGGCGAGGACACGAAGATCTACATCGACAACAACTACATCCCCTCCTATATCGACTTCAGCAGGGAGTACGACAGCGAGGGCGGCAGCCACCTGGGCGATACGATCGACTACATGAACGACGGCCCCAACCTGGTCAACCATATCGACCACTGCAACTACAGCGTCTGGGGCATGGGGTACGTGAACCACAGCGATCTCATGGACTCGGGCCATGTCAATGCCCTCAACAACGGGTGGAAGCTGATGAACTTCTACACCCTGGGGTGTTTGGCCAGCGCCTGGGATTACACGGAGAGCTTGTCCGAGACCTTCATGCGGAGGCCCGGGAATGCCGGCGTCTCCTTCACGGGCAACACGCGCTACGGCTGGTACGCGGTGGGTTACTGGGACCTCTACTCCTCCCTCTACGAGATCCGCTGGTGGCACGTGCTCTTCACCGACAACGACTATCACGTGGGCGACACGCTCAAAGAACACAAGAACGACTACTACCCCTCTGACGAGTACTACCAGTACATCTTCACCGAGCTCAACCTGCTCGGCGACCCGGCCATGCCCCTCTGGACCGACGATCCGGACAGCTTGTCCGTGACCCACGACGACCCGATCAACACGGGCAGCCAGAGCTACAGCGTCAACGTCAAGTCGGGCGGCTCGAACCTCCAGGGCGCACTCGTCTGCGTCTGGAAGGACAC
Organism: uncultured Phycisphaerales bacterium; assembly: GCA_964620445.1. Classification (GTDB taxonomy): domain Bacteria; phylum Planctomycetota; class B15-G4; order B15-G4; family CAYZWU01; genus CAZUHB01. The sequence continues at coordinate 96,850 of CAZUHB010000006.1, read as the reverse complement.
CGAGGTCTACGACTACGACACGACCAACTCGTCGGGCAACGCGAGCTTCACCATCGATCCCGTGACCGCCGGGACGCTGCTGCTCACCATCACGGCCCAGAACCACCTCCCCTACGAGGCAACGGTCACCGTCGATGCGAACAGCCCGCCCGTGATCACCGACGTCACTCCCGAGGACGGGGGCGTGGCGGGCGGAACAGCGGTCACGATCACGGGGAGCAATTTCACCAACACGGCCGACACCGACGTCTACTTCGGCGGAACGGCGGCGTCGAGCGTGGTGGTCGTCGACTCCTCCACCATCACCTGCGACACGCCCGCTCACGCGGCCGGCGCGGTGGACGTGGAGGTGGCCAACTCGAACGGTTTCGACACGGCGCCCAATGCGTTCACCTATCACGACGCCCCGTCGATCAGCGACGTCGATCCGGACAACGGCCCAGCGGCCGGCGGCACGGCGGTCACGATCACGGGAAGCGATTTCACCACGGCGGGAAGCACGACGGTGACCTTCGGCGGCGCGGCAGCGTCCGATGTGACCGTGGTCAACACGACAACGATCACCTGCACCACCCCCGCCCACGGCGGCGGCGACGTGGACGTGGCCGTGACCAACGACTTCGGCTCGGACACGCTCAACAACGGCTTCAGATTCAACAACGCCCCTGACATCACGTCGATCGATCCCACGAACGGCCCGGCCGTAGGGGGAACGGCTGTCACGATCTACGGCAGCGACTTCACCACCTCGGCCGACACGGACGTCGACTTCGGCGGCGCGGCCGCTTCCGATGTGGTGGTCGTCGATCAGTCGACGATCACCTGCACCACGCCCGCCCACGCGGCCGGCGCGGTGGATGTGGAGGTGACCAACTCGAACGGTTCCGACACCCTGCCGAGCGCGTTCACCTATCACAACGCGCCGTCGATCTCCGGCGTCGACCCGGACGAGGGACCGGTCGGCGGAGGCACATTCGCCACCATCACGGGCAGCGACTTCACCACCGTGGGATCGACGACCGTGACCTTCGGCGGAACAGCGGCGTCAGGCGTCACCGTCGTCAACGCCACGACGATCACCTGCACCACGCCCGCCCACTCGGCCGGAAGCGTGGACGTGGAAGTGTCGAACGACTTCGGCACCGACACGCTGAATAACGGTTTCGCTTACCACAATCCGCCGGTGATCTCGTGGATCGATCCGGTGAACGGCCCGGCGGCGGGCGGCACGAGCGTGACCGTCCACGGAAGCGACTTCACCTCCTCGGGCGACACCGACGTCTACTTCGGCGGAAGCGCCGCCTCGAACGTGGTCGTGGTCAACTCCACCACGATCACCTGCACCACGCCGGGCCACTCGGCCGGAAGCGTGGACGTGGAAGTGACCAATTCCTTCGGCTCGGACACACTCCCCGGAGCCTTCACCTATCACAACGCGCCGAGCATCTTCGACGTCGATCCGGACAACGGTCCCGAGAGCGGCGGAACGGCCGTGACGATCAGCGGGAGCGATTTCTCCGCCATCGGCACGACCACGGTGACCTTCGGCGGAAGCGCGGCTTCGAACGTGGTCGTGGTCAACGCGTCCACGATCACCTGCACCACCCCCGCCCACGGCGCGGGCGCCGTGAACGTGGTCGTGACCAACGACTTCGGTTCCGATACGCTCTACAGCGGGTTCACCTACAACGGCGCACCGGTGGTCAACTCGATCGATCCCGAACACGGTTCGATCTTCGGCGGCCTGCCGGTGACCATCTCGGGCGCGGCCTTCACATCGACGGCTGACACCGACGTCTACTTCGATGGAGATGCGGCCGCCAACGTGGTCGTCGTGAATTCGACGACAATCACCTGCGACACGCCCGGTCATGCGGCCGGAACGGTTGGCGTGGAGGTGGTCAATTCGAACGGCTCCGACACCCTGCCCGGCTGCTTCACCTATCACAATCCGCCCAGCATCGCCGACGTCGATCCGGACAACGGCCCAACGGCGGGCGGAACGCTCGTCACGATCTCGGGCAGCGACTTCACCTCTGTGGGGACCACCACGGTGACCTTCGGCGGCGCGAACGCGACAGGCATCACCTTCGTGAACTCGACCACGATGACCTGCTACACGCCCGCACAGGTTGCCGGCACGGTCGACGTTGTCGTGACGAACGACTTCGGCACCGACACGCTCGGCAGCGGATTCACTTACAACCTCTCGCCGGTGGTCAGCACGATCGATCCCGAGCACGGCCCCGCTGCCGGCGGGACCGCGGTGACGATCGAGGGCGACAACTTTACCGACTCGGCTGATACGGACGTCTACTTCGACGGCGCGGCCGCGTCGAACGTCGTGGTCGTCGATCCCAATACGATCACCTGCGACACCCCGGCACAGGTTGCCGGATTGGTCGACGTGGAAGTGACCAACTCGAACGGCTCGGACACGCTGGCCGGTTGTTTCACCTACCACAACGCTCCGGCGATCGCGACGATCGCGCCTGACAGCGGCCCCCAGGCGGGCGGAACGGCGGTGACCATCACGGGCAGCGACTTCACCACCGTGGGAACGACAGCGGTCACCTTCGACACGGAGGCGGCCACGGACGTGGTCGTGGTCAACGCGACCACGATCACCTGCACCACCCCCGCCCACAGCGAAGGATCGGTCGATGTGACGGTGACAAACGATTTCGGTTCCGACACCCTCAACAACGGTTTCACCTACGAGCTGGGCGACCCCGTACCGGACATCAAGGTGAACGGCGAGGACGACGATTTCTCGGTTTCATATCCCACGGAACTGACGATCACGATCTCTCTCGATCCGGGCAACCAGGCCGGCGTGACCCACGACTACTGGATCAACGCGGAGATGAATGGAGTCCACGACTACTGGTGGCGTTACCCGGGCACATGGAGATACTCGTCGTTCCCCAAACGGGCGATCGCCTACGACCTCGTGCCGCTCACCGACTACCAGGTCGGCCAGGCCACGCTCCCGGCGGGAACGTGGAAGTTCTTCTTTGCTGTCGATGCTCTGAACAACATCTACGAGGGCACCTATCAAGACGAGATCACGGTGACCATCGATTGACATGGAAGGAACCTGGCAGGCATCTAACCGGCGCCGAGGATCCGGTCGATGTTGTCCATGGTGTCGTCGATCTGTTCGGGAGCGGTGAAACCGATCGTCATGGCGTCGACCAGGCCCTCGTTGAGAGCGTACCTGAGTGACCTGTCGCGCTGCTCGGCGGACGCAAAGTCGCCGCAGCCGAAGATCTTCATGCCGATCACGCCCTTCCCGTTGGCGCGGGCGCGTTTGAGGGTGGCGGCGACCGTTTCGGTGTCGGCATCGGCATCCATACGCTTGTGGCCGGGATTGATGCGCGCGAGGATCACGTCGACCCAGGGATGTTCGGCGGCCCGCGCGAGAGCGGCGTGGGTGTGGCATGAGCATCCCACGGCGCGCACCGCACCCTTCTCCTTGAGCTCGGAGAGCTCGTCGCGCATCCTCTCGAGCTGCTCGGGCCAGGCCTTGTCCTGCACGCAGTGAATCAGGCAAAGGTCGATCTCATCGACTCCCATCTCCTTCAAGAAGCGCTCCACCTCGGGCTTGGCCCTGTCGGTGGGCGTCATTTCGGGCGCCTCGGAGAACCAGATCTTGCTCAGGATCGCCACCTTGTCGCGCTGGATGGCTCCGCTCTCGAGGGCGTGGTGGACAAAGGCGTGGGATCCGTACAGATCGGCCGCGTCGACAAAGGCCGAACCGCGTTCCTGGCCGCGCGCCACGAGCCGCGCGAAGGCCTCCTTCCCCAGGCGGGTCTGGTCGGACGCCTTTTTCCATCCGTGGGTGCCCGTACCCATTGCCACACGTGGGACGTGCACACCGCTCGACCCGAGCGGCACGCGGTCGGCCGCCGTCTTCGGGAGCTCGAGCTCGTCCGTGTACGGCCTGCAACCGGCAAGAAGGGCCGATGCGCCCAGCACGGTCCGCTTGACAAACGTTCTGCGCGACACGGCGTCCATCATTGTCTTCTTCCGCCCAGGGCAGTTCATCAGTTGTCCTCCTCGAGCTTGAATTTGGCCTTGTTCTTCTTCCACCAGTCCTTCCAGTCGTCCCGCTCCTGGCCGAAGTCCTGTCCGGTGAGCGCCCGGAGCGCCTGCACGGCATCATTCACGAGACGGCCCGTGCCCTGCCTTCCGCGGCCGAACTTGTAGGAGAGGTCGATGAGGGCATCGACGGATTTCTTCGACCGGATCATACCGAGCGCCGCGATCTTGGCCTGCCCGGCGCGGATCGACGCGCTCCGTTCCTTGAAACCCCAGAAATCCTTGGACAGATGGGGAATCGCTTTCGGATCGCCGATCCGGCCGAGGGCGGTGACGAGGGCCACGTAGACATCCAGATTCTCCTCGTTCGGTTTCAGCGCCTTGGCGAGAAGGGCGACCACGTTCCGGCGCTCCATCCGTCCGAGCATCTCGGCGGCCTTCGCGCGAACGGTCAGGCTCTTGTCGGCAAGCCCCTTCTTGGCGATCGCCAGGGCGGCCAGATCGTGATCGAGAAGGACGAGCTCTTTCATCGCCGCGATCTTCTCGGGATCGCTCAGCTTCGAGTAGCGCTTCTCGAATTCCTTGGCCGCGGCCTTGACCACCTTGGGATCGATCTCGCCCCCTTCCGGTCCCTTTCCGTTGATGTGGATGTACCTGAAGAGGAGCTCGATTTCGGCCCGGCCGAAATTGACGCTCAGACTGGTGGGAAGATCGAATCCGCTGATCGTGCGGTAACCGCCGTACCTAAAGGAACTCTCCTTTTGATCACCGCCGCGGCTCCCGCGAGTGACCATCTTGCCCTGGAGGCGAAAGAGGCCGTTCACCGGGGCGTAGGAAGGAACGACCACCGACTCCCGATCGCCACCGCGCTCCACCCTGAGAACGAGAAAACTGTCCGGATCGAAAAGGACCTTTGCCTCCGACCCGTCCTCCCCAGAGCAGGTGATCACGATCCCCTCGTCGGTCCCCTCCATGGTTCTCTCTCGAGCATCGAGAACGGCAAAAACGGATCCGGCCACGATATCTTTCCAGAGGCCGCGAAGCGCGCTCTGAACCGTGGAACGGGACTGATCCCGTCCCTGCTGCCCCCCGGCGGAAATCTCCTCGACATCGGGGCTCTCCCACTCGTAGGCCACCGAATCCCGGGCCGCGGCCTGCATGATCCCCAGGGACTCGAGATACTCCTTCCCCCCCCGCCGGCCGCCGCCGCCCCGCCTGTCGCGTCCAGCCGGTGCGCTGTCGGCCGCGCCGAACACCTTGATCTCCATGCCGAAAGATTCGAGCCCGTTCCGGCGGTGGAGCGCATACTTTTCACGGGCACCCGAGAGAAAGTCCTCGATCATCTTGGCCTGGTCGCTGTGTGGGATCGCTTTCGCCGGTTCACGGGTCTGGCCCTGGGCGTGGAGGAGGGCCTGTGACAGACCGGCCGAACCGCACAGGATCAGAACGAAAAGGACAAAATGCGCAACGCGGAATCGCTCGATCATCTTAGTCTCTCCCAAGTTGTGCGGCCTTGCGACCGCGATCGACCATGATATACCATTTGTGCCCCGACCGGACCGGGAAAAGGAAATCCTGGCGTTTGCAGCAGGGACTGCTATTCAAACAGCCTTCCCGAGAAAAAGTTTTCTGGACGGGATCGGTACCCCCCCCCCCGAAAACCGGATCGTGCAAGTGCCGATCCCGGATTTGCAGATCCGGTCTGGATCGGCTATTCATGAGAGGTGTGGCGAAGAGAGATATCGAAAGGACGCAGCGTGTTCGAACAACCCGAACCGACTGGATGAGACCGTGACGCTTCGAAAAACATCTTGCCCGCAACCGTTGATTTCAAGAGTCTGGCCCGGCTTGATCCTCGCCTCGATCGCCCTGGCGATCGGATCCTGGGCCTGTCACCGGGCACAGCCGATCGAAAAGGATCCACCGACGATGAAAAAAGATGCCGCAGAAAACAACCGCGCCGCGCCGGCCCGAGCGGACGGTCCGTTGAGCGATGAGGAGCTAAAGAAACGGCTCACGCCGGAGCAATACGCGGTGACCCGGCAGAACGGGACAGAGCCTCCCTTCGCCAACGAGTACTGGGACAACAAGAAACCCGGCATCTACGTGGATCTGATCTCGGGCGTGCCTCTCTTTTCGTCTCTCGACAAGTTCGACTCGGGCTGTGGCTGGCCCAGCTTTACGGCGCCGATCGAGGGTACGGATCTGGTCGAGAAAATCGACAGGAGCCACGGTATGGTCCGGACCGAGGTGCGGGCGGCACAAAGCGACTCCCACCTGGGGCACCTCTTCGACGACGGGCCCGCGCCCGGGGGATTGCGCTACTGCATCAACTCGGCCGCGCTGCGGTTCATTCCCGTCGATCGCCTCGACGCCGAGGGTTACGGCCGGTATGCGTCTCTTTTCTCGAACGACGTGCGGACTCAGGTCGCCACCTTCGGGGCGGGGTGCTTCTGGGGCGTGGAGGCCGCCTTCCGGAAAAAGGAGGGCGTTGTGGACACGGCGGTGGGATACGCCGGCGGCACGGTGAAGGATCCCACCTATCACGATGTCTGCACAGGAAGCACGGGACATGCCGAGGTGGTGCAGGTGACCTACGATGAGAGCCGCGTGACCTACGAGGAACTCCTCGAGCTCTTCTGGACCATCCACGATCCCACCACGCTCAATCGACAAGGCCCCGACGTGGGCACCCAGTATCGCTCGGTGATCTTTTTCCACACGAGCGGGCAGCAAGAGGCGGCGCTCGAGGCCAGAGGAGCCTTGAACGGATCGGGACGCTTCGAGCGAGATGTCGTCACCGAGATCAGGGAGGCGGCGGCCTTCTACCGGGCCGAGGAATACCATCAGCGCTATCTCGAGAAACAGGGTCGGTCGGGCTGCGGCTTCTGATCGCACGGCGCAAGCCGCCTCGGGGTGATTTTCACTTCTTTTTCTTCTTCAACCATTCCGGTACGCGCAGGTCGCCGGCCGGCGCATCGGGAGGGATGTAGGGCTTGATGTCGAGGACGGGCGTAGTGTCGAACGCGTCGATTCCGGCCACGACGATACCGTCGCTTTCGACGGACAGGATCGCGCACACGCTGAGTGCGATCAGGTTCGGGCGGACCGGGGCGCGGCAGGCGAAAACGCCGGTGAGAGGATTCCGCTTGTCGCCGCGGGGATGAACCCTGAGGATGCCTCGCTTCGCCGGGGTGTCGTTCCTGTCGAACCAGTAGAGGACATTGACATGGGACCAGTCCTCGAGGCCGAGCAATCCATCGACATAGTCGTCGAAGATGCCTATCCGCGCCGACGTCTCGGTCTTCTCGACCCTGCCGATCGGCTGGAGTTCGAAAACGTTCTCCCGGCGCTGCGCGTCTCCGTCCTCTCCGCCGGCGGCAGCCCCGCCCGATGCGGCCGCGACGCCGCTCATGCAGATCAAGGGAAAAGCTTTCTTGAAGAAACCGCGTCTTGAAAAATCGTTTCCGTCCACCCTGTTCTCCTGTCTTGATCCTCGATCAGTCGAAAAACAGCTCGCGCACCGCGACCTCGATATCGGCTCTGTCCGTGGCCAGGTGGCAGACGTAATCGGGGTGCACGGCCACGGTGTGCGACCACCACCGCCTGCGGTCGAGCATGGCGAATCCGTCCTTCACCTCGATATCTTCGAGCGGCACGTTCATGCCCCTGCCGTCCGCCTTCATCACACTCTCCTTGATCGTCCAGTAGGTGAAGAAGGCACCGAACCTGTGGGCGGCCGCCTCGATGCGGCGCCATTCGTCGGCGGTCATGTACGAACGATAGGGACCCAGATCGATCGCGTCGACCTTCTCGATGTCGATCCCGAGCCTCACCCCGCCGGCCACGGCACAGACCGCGATCTGTCCCGCGTGGGAGATGTTGAAGTCGATCGGTTCGTCGCAGAAAGGCCGCTTGTCGATATCTGTTCGAAAACTCTCGAGCGCGCCCTCGCAACCCCGACCGGCGGCGCCCTCCAACAGGAGAAGCTTGCCAAGGAGATGAAGATGTTGATCTTGCCATCTGCGATAGCGTAAGATCGACGGCCGATGCGCTCCGGGGAGAATGGCGAGCCAACGTTCCCAAGAAGAGGGAGGCATTCTTTCGTGAAATCGCGTAAAGAAAACTTCAACAGTCGCCATTGGCCGCTCCTTCAGGGCCCGTGAGTGCTCCTTCACGGCCCGATGACATATTAGATCAAAGAAACCTGCAGAAGCGCAATGACGCAAAGATCGTTGTCACATCTCTTGAAAATCTCCCAAAGGCTCGCCCTAGCTCGGGACGATATAGGGAGATAAGGAGAATTGAGTATGACAGCGAGAATTACGCCCGCTCCCGACAGGGAGTTCGGAGGGCTCGTGGCGCAGAGACTTTCAGCCGGTCAGCAAGGCCTGTATTTCCTGCACAAGGCAGCACCCGAAAGCCGTGCGTACAACCTGGCCTGCGCGTTGCGCCTGCGGGCCGACCTGGATCTTGCCCGACTCCAAAAAGCGATCCACACGGTTTTCGACCGACACGAGGCCTGGCGAACGCGGATCGTGACGGCGAGCGGCTCTCCCCGACTCGAGGTCCACGAGGGTCGAGAGTTTTCCCTGGACGAGGTCGATGGATCGGCCTGGAGCCGGGAGGAGCTGAGCCGGTGGATCGACCGGTACACGGTCAAACCCTTCGACCTCGAAAGGGACCTTCTCTGCAGGACCTGTATCATCACGCGATCGGGCGAGGGGCCGATCTTGCTCCTTGCCGCCCACCATATCGCCCTCGACGGATGGTCGCTCTGGGTGTGCGTCAGCGAAATCTGCACCTTCTACAACGCGTACAAGACCGAGACCGATCCGCCCCTCGATCCGCCGAGAGCGGAATACACCGATTTCGTCCGCTGGCAGGAGTCGGACCTTTCGGGACCGCGCGCCGAGCGCCGCTGGGAATACTGGCGCGATCAGCTTTCGGGGGACCTTCCCGTGCTGAATCTGCCCACGGACAAACCCCACCCGGCGGTACGAGGTTATCAGGGTGGCGCCCACCCGTTCACGATCGGTCCCGAACTGACGGAGCGGCTCGGCGCGCTCGCCAGGCAGAGGGGGGTCACGCTCTTCACGCTCCTCCTGTCCGCTTATCAAATCCTGCTCCATCGGTATTCGAACCAGGAGACGATCCTGGTCGGCTCCCCGGCAGCAGGACGGAGCAGCCGCGAGTTCAGGGGAACGATCGGGTACTTCGTGAATTCCATCGTCCTGCGGGGCGACTTTGACGGCGATCCCCTTTTCGGGGATTTTCTCAAGAGGATGCACCGCACCGTGCGGTCCGCGCTCGTGCACTAGGATTTACCCTTTCGGCTCCTCCTCGAAAAGCTGGAGATCGAGAGGGACCCGGCCAGGTCGCCCCTCTTCCAGAGTTCGTTCGTCTTCCAGAAACCGGGCGACCTCGCGCAGTTCTCCGATCTTCTCGACGTGGAAAGTACGGAATGCCCCTTCGATTGCGACGGGATGAATCTCGGCCCGCTCACCATTCTCCAGCAGGAGGATCAGTACGATCTCGCCCTGGAAATGGCTGCCTACAAGGGCCCCTCCCCGTCGGGCGGGATCATCCCCGGTGTCCTCAAGTACAGGGCCGACCTCTTCGACCGATCCACGATCGAGACGATGAGCCGGCATTTCGTGCGACTTCTCGAGGAGATCGCCGACGATCCCGAGCAGAAGATCTCTTCCTTGCGCATGCTCACCGAAGAGGAGGAGAGACTCTTCATCGAGGACTGGAACAGCACGGGAATCCCCCGCGCGGACGAACTCTGCGTCCACCAGCTCGTGGAGCGGCAGGCGGAGCTGACTCCTGATGCCGCGGCCGTCGCGTGGGACGGCGGCAGCCTCACCTATGGCGAACTCAACCGCCGCGCCAACCAGCTCGCCCACCACTTGCGGGAGCGCGGTGTGGGGCCGGAAAAACTCGTGGGTCTCCTCGTGGATCGCTCCGCCGAGGCGATGATCGGGCTCCTGGGGATTCTCAAGGCGGGCGGCGCCTATCTCCCTCTCGATCCGACGTACCCCGCGGCGCGGCTCGCGTTCATGCTCGACGGAGCCGACGTCTCGTGCGTGGTGGCGCGCGCCTTCCTGACGGACAAGATCGGATCCTTCGAAGGATCGATCGTCGATCTCGATGGGGACCTCCCGACGATCGCGGGGCAGAGCGAACAGAATCCCGATTGCGGCACGACGCTCGACAACCTCCTCTACGTGATCTTCACGTCGGGCTCCGCGGGAAAACCGAAGGGCGTGGCCATGCCCCACAGGGCGATCGCGAACCTGATCGCCTGGCAACTCGACCGGACCACGATCCCCCATCGCGCGCGCACGCTTCAGTTCGCGTCGCTGAGCTTCGACGTGAGCATCCAGGAGATCTTCACGGCCTGGTGCTCGGGAGGCGAGCTCGTGCTCGTGCGCGACGAGGTCCGCCACGACATGGAACGCCTCGCGAGCTTCCTCGTCGAGCGCGGTCTGGAGCGTATCTTCGTTCCCTTCGTGGCGCTGCAGCAGATCTGCGAGGTTTTCCGCACCCGCGGCACGGAGAACCTGAAGCTGGGCGAGGTGATCACCGCGGGCGAGCAGCTCCAGATCACACCCGCTTTGGAGTCCTTCTTCGAAAGGCTCCCGGAATGCACCCTGTGCAACCAGTACGGACCGACCGAGAGCCACGTGGCCACCGCTTTCCGGCTTCCCGACGATCGGACGGTCTGGCCCACCCTCCCGCCGATCGGGCGCCCCCTGGACAACACGGAGATCTTCATCCTGAACGCCGCCCGCCAGCCCGTGCCGGTGGGCGTGACCGGCGAGATATACATCGGCGGCTCCGGACTCGCGCGCGGATACGTGAACCGGCCCGCGCTGACAGCGCAACGATTCGTGGCCCACCCCTTCGATCCCGACCGCGATGCGCGTCTCTACAGAACGGGAGATCTGGCGCGCTACCGGCGGGACGGCACGATCGAGTTCCTCGGCCGCGGCGATTTCCAGGTCAAGGTACGCGGTTACCGGATCGAGCTGGGCGAGATCGAGACGATTCTCTGCCGTCACGAATCGGTGCGCGAGGCAGCGGTCGTGCTCCGTGAGGATGCGCCCGGCCGGAAGCGCCTCGCCTCCTATATCGTGGCCAAGGGCGACGGCGAGCCGGACCCGCGCGCGCTGCGCGATTTCGTGAAGAGCCGCCTGCCCCGGTACATGGTTCCGGCGACCTACACCCTGCTCGATGCGCTTCCGCTCACCCCGGGAGGCAAGGTCGACAGGCGCGCCCTCCCCGCGCCGGAAGCCGCACCCCAGGCCGCCGACGAGGAGTACGAGCCGCCCCGTTCGGAAACGGAAGACGTGGTGGCCAAGATATGGTCCAGCGTTCTCGGCGTGGAGCGGATCGGACGAACCGACAATTTCTTCGAGCTCGGAGGCCATTCGCTGATGGCCACGCAGGTGGCTTCGCGTATCCGCGATGTTCTCGGTGTGGAAGCGCCGCTGAGAGACTTCTTCGAGACGCCCACGGTCGAAGCACTGGCCGCGAGCTATGACAGGGAATGCAGCGAACAGCGCGGCACCGACGACAGGGCACCCATCACGAGAGCGGAACGCACCGACGGAATGCCTCTCTCTTTCTCGCAGGAGCGCATGTGGTTCCTCCACCAGCTCGCCCCGGAAAGCGCCGCCTACAACATGGGTGTGGCTTTCCGGCTGGAGGGCTCGCTCGACCGCGCCGCCGCGGAGCGAAGCCTCAGGGAGATCGTCAGGCGACACGAGAACCTCCGTACCACCTTTCACTCGGGAGACGGGGGACCGGTTGCGCGCATCGCGCCCGAGGGCGACCTCCCGATCGAGTTCGTCGATCTCCGCGGCGTGCGCGGGACGGAGCGGATCGACGCGGCCACGCGATGCGCCGGCGATTCGATCAGGGAGCCTTTCGATCTGGCCGCCGGCCCGCTCTTCAGGGCCACCGTGTATGATCTTGGCGACGAGGACCATGTGATCCTCTTCTGCATGCACCACATCGTCTCCGACCTGTGGACCTTCGGAGTCCTGTTCAACGAACTCTCGATCCTCTACAACGCCGAGAGGAGCCGGAACGGGGCGTCACTTCCCGAGCCCGATCTCCAGTACGCCGACTTCGCCGTCTGGCAGAGGCAGTGGTTCCAGGGCGCAGTGCTCGAGGAACAGCTCGCCTACTGGAAGAAGCAGCTCGCAGGTGTGGGCTTACTCGAGCTCCCCGTTGATTTCGCCCGCCCCTCGGTGCGAACCGACAACGGGGCGCTCAAATCGCTGGAACTCGAGCCGCGCCTGATCGAGGATCTCAAACATTTCGCCGCGCGCGAAGGGGTGACGCCCTTCATGGTTCTGCTCGCTCTCTTCAAGCTGCTCCTCATGCGGATCACGGGACAGACCGACGTGGTCGTCGGATCGCCGATCGCCAACCGCAACCGGCTTGCGGTCGAGGAAATGACGGGCACCTTCGTGAACACCCTCGCCATGCGGACCGACCTCGGGGGCGATCCCACGTTCCGCGATCTGCTCGGCCGGGTCAGGGAGACCACCCTCGCCGCCTACGCCCACCAGGACATGCCCTTCGAGAAGCTCGTCGAGCAGCTCCAGCCGGAGCGCGACATGAGCCACTCGCCCCTGGTGCAGGTCCTCTTCAACCTGGCGAACGCGCCCTTCGAGACTCCCCGCATCGACGATCTCGCGTGGAGCCCTCTCGAGGTCGACCGCGCGTCGGCTCAATTCGACCTCTCTCTCTTCGTCGATCTCGAGATCTCGCGAAAGGCTTACGCCGAGTTCAACACCGATCTCTTCGAGCCGGCCACCATCGATCGGCTGCTCGGCCATTACAGGTCGGCTCTCGATTCGGTTCTCGACAAACCCGAGCAGCCTCTGTCGGAGGTCCCTCTGCTCACCGCCGACGAGCGCGACCGCATGCTGCATGAATGGAACAGTACAGAGAGGGCGTACAGCAGCGAGATCTGCCTTCCCCGGCTGATCGAGAAACAAGCGGCGCGGACCCCGCGGGCGGCGGCGGTCAAGCTGAACGGCAGCCGGCTCACCTACGAGGAGCTCAACGGCCGGGCCAACCGGGTCGCGCGACGTCTCAGGGAGATGGGCGCGCGGCCGGGAGTTTTCGTGGGAATCTTCATGGAGCGTTCCGTCGACATGGTCGTCGGCCTGCTCGGCGTCCTGAAATCGGGAGCGGCCTACCTGCCTCTCGATCCGGCCTTCCCCAGGGACAGGCTCGGTTTCATGGTCGACGATGCTGCCGCGCCGATCCTGATCACCCAGGAGAACCTCGCTGCCGAGCTCCCGAGCCCGCGGGCCCGGATCCTGACGCTCGATGCGGAATGGCAGGCGATCAGCGCGCTCGATGGGAGCGATCTCGACCCGGCAGCCCGGCCCGAAGATCTGGCCTACGTGATATACACCTCCGGTTCGACAGGCAAACCGAAGGGGGTGCAGATCACGCACAGGGCGCTCGTCAACTTCCTCGAGTCGATGCGGGCCGAACCGGGGCTGGCCGGGGAAGACATCGTTCTCGCCCTGACGACCCTCTCCTTCGACATCGCCGCGCTCGAGCTCTTCGTACCGCTCATCACGGGCGCGCAGGTCGAGCTGGTCGACCGGGAAACCGCCTATGACGCCGCGTCGCTCTCGCAAAAGATCGCCACCTCCGGCGCGACCGTGATCCAGGCCACGCCGGCCACGTGGCGCATGCTGCTCGATTCGGGGTGGCAGGGGAACAGTGACCTGAAGATCCTCTGCGGCGGCGAGGCACTGACGCGCGATCTGGCCGACGCCCTGCTCGAGAGGTGCGCGTCGCTCTGGAACATGTACGGCCCCACGGAGACCACCGTCTGGTCCGCGGTCTGGAAGGTCGAACCCGGAAACGGACCGATACTCGTCGGACGGCCGATCGCAAACACGGAGATCTACCTGCTCGACGAAAATCTCGAGCCCGTGCCGATCGGCGTTCCGGGCGAACTGCATATCGGGGGCGACGGTCTGGCCCACGGCTATCTGAACCGCGAGCGGTTGACGGAAGAAAAATTCATCCCCCACCCCTTCCGCGCGGAAGGAGGATCGCGCATCTACAAGACGGGCGACCTGGCCCGCTACCGTCCCGACGGATCCATCGAATGCCTCGGCCGGATCGACAACCAGGTCAAGATCCGGGGATTCCGAATCGAGCTGGGCGAGATCGAGACGGCGCTCGCCTCCTATCCAGCGGTGCAGAAGGCGGTGGTCACCGTTCGCGAGGATTCGCCCGGCGACCGGCGCCTCGTGGCATACGTGATCGGTGACAACAGCCATGAACCGACGCTGGCCGAGCTCAGGCCGTTTTTGAGGGAGATCCTCCCCGATTACATGATCCCCTCGGCCGTGGTTCCGGTCGCCTCCTTTCCGCTGACACCCAACGGAAAGATAGACAGGCTCGGCCTCCCCGCGCCCCAGCAGGGCCGTCCCGATCAGGTGCGCCAGTACATTCCGCCGCGCACCCCGCTCGAGAAAACCCTGGTGAAGGTCTGGAGCGGCGTTCTCGGGATCGAAAGGATCGGGATCAACGACGACTTCTTCGACCTGGGCGGGCACTCCCTCCTGGCCACGCGGCTCGCCGCCGCGCTGCGCGAAACGCTCGCCCTCGATCTGCCCCTGCGCGCGATCTTTCTCGAATCGACGGTGGCCAACCTGGCGCGCAAGATCACTTACACGGCCGAGACCGGAGCCTATGCCTATCACGAGACACCGCCCAAATGGGCGTCGCTGGTACCGATCCAGCCGAAAGGCGATCGCCGGCCCTTCTTTCTCGTCTCCGGCAATTACCGCGAGGAGGATGAGTTCTACGGATACATGGCGAACCTCGTTCCCCACGTGGGACTCGACCAGCCGGTTTTCGGATTCCGCGCGCGCGGCCTCGACGGAAGGGAGGCGCCGCACAGGAGCGCCGAGGAGATGGCGCGCGACTATGTCGACGAGATGCGCCTCTACCAGCCCGAGGGCCCCTATCTCCTCGGCGGCGAATGCGTGGGCGGCGTGGTCGCCTACGAGATGGCCCAGCGGCTCGCGAAGGAGGGGCACGAGGTGGGACTGCTCCTCCTCATGGACACGGTGCGCCCCTCGTGGTTCACCTCGCTCATCGTCAAGCTCTACTTCGCGCGGCGGAAAGCGCTTTCGATTCTCAACAATCTTCGCCGGATATTTCAGCCCGACCTCAAGAAGGGGAAAGCGCACCTCGCCTCGTTGCTCAAACGCAAGAGGCGGCTCTACTTTCCGCTCAGCGATGACGAACGGGTTCGCAAAAGGATCCACAGCATCGAGAGGGCCTATTCGAAACTCATGTTCCGTTACAGGCCGCGGAAGTTTCCCGGCAAACTGACCCTGCTCGTGAACGAGGAACAGTACGGCCGCGATTCGTCCATCGGCTGGAAAGGTTTCGCGAAGGAGGGGATCGAGATTCACAGCGTGCCCGGAAACCACCTGACACGGATCACCGAGTATGTCAAGATCACGGCCGCGCGGCTCCGGGCCTGTCTCGACGAAGCGCAGAAGAAGGAGGTTGCAGGCGAAGATGCCTGACCCGAAGGGCGGTTCTGAGGTTTAGATGCGGCGGTATTCATGATTTCGATCAACAACGTGTCGATGCGCTTTCCCGTCCCCCGCACTCTGAAGGAGGTCATGCGCCACCCGCTGGCACGGCGCGAACCGTGCACGGCGCTGCGCGATGTCGACCTCGTCGTCGAGCGGGGCGATCGGATAGCCGTGCTCGGACCGAACGGCGCGGGCAAAACCACCCTGCTCAAGCTGATCGGCGGACTCTTCCTGCCCACGACCGGGGAGATCCTGGTCAACGGCCTCTCCACATTGCGCCACAACACGGCCGCGCGGCGGTCGGTCGGTTTCGTCATGAACGAGGAACGCAGTTTTTTCTGGCGGCTCACGGGGCGCCAGAACCTGATGTTCTTCGGGGCTCTCGACAACATCTTCGGCGGGCGGCTCGAGGCGCGGGTGGAAGAGGTTATCGACATGGTGGGCCTGGCGCCCTTTGTCGACCGTTCCTTCTCCACCTACTCGTCCGGGATGAAGCAGCGTCTCGCCATGGCGCGCGGCCTGCTTCCCGATCCCGAGGTGCTGATCCTCGACGAACCGACGCGCACCCTCGACCCGATCGCGTGCGAGGAGCTGATCGAACTGATCCTGAGAAGGATCCACTCCGATTCGGGGAAAACCCTCCTCATCGCCACCCACCGCTTCGACGAGGCGCTCCGCCTCTGCGACAGGGTGATGGTCATCAACGAGGGGCGGATCATGTCCGTCGACAGGCTGACCGATCTGTCGGCGCGCGAAGTCGATCTCTCCCGTTACTACAAGAGCTGCCTCGAAAGCCGGGAGGAAGTCTGTGTCTGAGCGCCTTGCGTCCACTATTGCCGAATGCGGCGGGCAGCGCGAGACCTTCGCGGCCGGATTCGAAAGGGTCGTGCGAAAGGCTCTCGCCTTCATCGTGCGCGACTACCAGATCGAAACCGGCTACAAACTCAACTTCCTTCTCAAGGCGCTCAATTCGATCGTGCCCATCGTCTTCTTCTTCTTTCTCAGCAAGCTGATGGTCACCGACGGATCGATGGGGCTCGCCGAGTACGGCGGGGAGTACTTCCCCTTCGTTCTCGTGGGGCTGGCGTTTCATCGCTACCTCCAGCTATCGCTCAGGTGGTTCGCCGACTCCGTTCGGCTCGTCCAGGTGACCGGCTGTCTCGAAGCGATGCTCGGTTCCCAGACGAGGCCCACATCGATCGTACTCATGTCGTCGTTCTACGGACTGATCTCCACGAGCCTCCACCTCCTGTTGATCCTGGCCGTGGCCGCGCTCGGTTTCGGTCTCGACCTGAGCCGGACCGATTTCTTCGCAGCCTTCACGGTCCTCCTCTTCTCGGTTCTGACCTTCATCGGTTTCGGGATCATCTCGGCGACGGCGATCATCGTCTTCAAGAGGGGCGATCCCGTGACGTTCCTCTTCAGCGTTGTGGGCGTCGTTCTCGGCGGCGCCTACTTTCCGATCGACGTGATGCCCCTCTGGCTGCAAAAGCTCTCCTGGGTCATCCCGATCACCCACTCGCTCCACGCGCTGCGTCTCACCATTCTCGAGGGCCACTCGATCTCGATGGTGTCCGAATCCGTGATCATCCTCGGAGTCATGGGTGCCGTCCTTTTCCCCGCGAGCCTGAAGCTGTTCTCCTGGGCCGTCATGAAAGGCCGCAAGGACGGCACTCTCATGCAATACTGATCCCCTTCCGGCGGATCGTCCCGCCAGACGGAGTCTGCGCCGACCGGGAGGAACGCACGCATTCCGGCCCTAGGGAGAACGCTCATCGGAATACTGGTGTCGGAAGGTTCGCGAGGAGAGAAGAAGAGAATTTGCCAGGAGAACCCAGGGTATCAGGGAATTAGGAGGTGAGAGATTTGGGTTTTACTCTTTCGACAAAGAAACCTTGGCAAACCCTCATAATGTTTCAATTAATTCAATTGGGCTACCCTGCAATCAATACCATCTCCAATGGTACTATTAAATTTACCTCGCGATTGTGAAAATGCCAGAAAAATAAGAGTTTTGACGGAACTAATAGCGCCCCGAGTCCAAGCCAAAACGCCTCCCGGCACGAAGGCCGGGATGCGTTGAAAATAAAAGACTGCAGAGAGATCAGAGCAACGCTCATCAATATGAGGTCACCGTGATCGAGTCCTTGAAAGTGTTTTCCAGCGTATTGTTCAACTCATCCACACAGAAGCTGATGATCCATGTGGCCGCCGGAATCTGGACGTCGTCGATGAGATAGTCGTTGAGCTCGACCAGGGGACCGGCGTAAGCGCGCTTGGTCCAGGCACTGTTCTTCCACCAGCCCGGATACTGATACCACCACTTGTCCCACTGGGTCCGCTCCGCCCACACCCACCAGTCATGGGCGATGCCAAGCTGTTCGTTGGGATCGAGCGAGATCGTGATGCTGCAGATGTCGGTCGAGCTGACCTGGATCGATCCGCCCACTCCGTTGACCTTGATGTCGACCTGCGGGAAAGTGGGGCCGCCGCTTCCGCCATGGACGAGCAGCGAAGGATCGCCGAAGACATGCCAGTGATCGAACTCGCTCTGGCCCGCGGAGCCGTACTTGTCCATCATGAGGCAGGACCCGGCGAAGCAGAGGCATCCGTAGGTCTGGTAGGTGTAGTCGCAGTAGCGATCGACAAACTCGTCCTGGGCCTCCATGGGAGGATCCCAGGACTGGTTCTGTGTCGACATGTAAGCTCCCACCGCGCCGGTCGGCTCGCCGCCGTTGGTGGCGCGGAGCCACGCTTCGGCAAAGCAGGTGCCGCTCACAAAGTAGCCGTTCACGCAAGCCACGGAGGTAATGAAAGGCAGCATGTTGTCGTTGATCAGGTTGTTCACGTCAGTGCTCGAAAACCCGGTGGTCCCCCACGAGGTGGTGCTGCCGTGGCCGCAGTAGTTGATGATCCCCCGTCCCTCGTTGACCGCGTTCTTGACCTGGGTCGACGTGGCGGTGGGATCGTAGAACTCATCCACCTCGGTGTAGCCGAAGGCGAGGAGGTCGTCGCGGATGTAACCCATGTGCACGTGGTCGTACTCGTTGTAGTGGCCGGGGCCCTGGTTGGACGCGATGCCCGTGCCCTTCCACTGCCAGTCGCCGGCGTAGATCCCCTGCTCGAAGTCGAGGGTCCGTTCGACCTGGGTGTCGACCTGGGCGGCTGTCTCGGCCGAAAAGCGTCCGATGAAGATATCGGGATAGTGGTCGCCTCCGGCAACAAGAGAGTAGGTCGGATCGAGTCCGCCGCTCGGCGTGGGAACCTGGCCCGAGTCGCCCACGAGGAGCACGAAGGCGAGGTTGTTCTGATCGTAGAAGTTCTGGATGTAGCTCGCGATCGCCGACGAGTTGCTGCCGGCGTCCGACTTTTTCACGATCGTCGTGTTGAGGCCGATCGAGTCCTTCCATACTTTCAGGATCTGAACGTTCGACTCCCACTGGTCATAAACGATGACGAGCAACTCGCCGTCCTCGTCGAGAGGATTGTACCGGCCGCCGTTGCCGCCGCCGTTGAGGAAGTGATTGGCGATGAGCTGACCGAAGGCTTTGCTCGGCTTGCTGTATCCCGCGGGCAGGGTGTTGACCGGCGCCTTGTTGAGAAGGCCCGCCGCCTCGGTCACGCGGACCGTGATCTTTTCGTAAACGCGCAGCACGCCTGTCGCCGGATTGTACTGGAAGGGATTGAGCTGAACCACGACACCGCGCACATCGCGCATGATGTAGGGTTCGCCGAGGGTGGCGATCGCGGCGGGATAAAAGGCGTTGCTGTCGTAGATGTCGGCAAAGGTGTAGGGGACCGAGGCCGGATCGATCGTCCTCGGAAGATGGCCCTTGGACGGTGCGATCCGCACGTTTTCGAGTTCGTGGTAATCGGCCGCGACCACCTCGAGCGCGACGTGGCCGTTGTTCGGAATGATCACGCTGCGCGCGTAAGTGGGAAGAGCGGGGTGGCCCTTTTCGTAGATCCGGCCGAATCCTTCCAGGGAGAGGATCGAGTACTCCTGTCCACCGATCGTCACGGATTCGCTCTCGAAATCCTCGAAGTCGAAACAGACCACCGTGTCTCCGGGCGTTCCGTTGACCAGATCGATGTTCACGGCATCGTCGGCCGCGGGGGCGTAAACGCAGAGCGCGAGTGCGCACGCGATCCCGGCCGAGAGACGAGCGAAAGGCCTGGGCAGGCTGAAGTTCATCATTATTCCTCCTGAAAAAGAATGATTAACGCGTTCCGCTGCAGGAGAACGCAAATGTATGCAAACTACACGTAGTATTTCATGGGCTTGGAAAGGCGCTCGGCTAATGATCAAGTCAAGTTCATGTAGGGTGTTAAAATCATCATATTAAAATCGACCAACAAGTCAATTCTAATGTTCCCCGCGATGGAGAATATAATCCCGATGTGGGAGGTTTCTCGAAGGAGGGGGACCTTCGGCACCGGGCCGAGCAGACTCGGGCGGCCGACAGGCGTAGACTCGAAGGGGTTCCGAACCGCGCGAGAGCCTGGTTTCCCTGGCGATACACGGCCAGGAAGTTTGATTTCGTCGAGTGAAACGTTATGATCAAAAGGTGTGGCGTATTTCGGCTGCTCTGCCTGTTCTCGGCTTTTGATCACATAGGGGAGTCGCGCGATGGCTCAGAAGACGCGGCAGATCGAGCGACGCGATGACAAGGACCTTCCTCTCGAGGCGAACCTGGATCGGAAAGGCTGGACGCCGCCTTACGGCGACCTCACGGATCTGAACAGGTGCCGCGTGATTCTCGACTCGGTGGGCGGCGATGTGCTCGAGGACATCGTGGCCTTTTTCCTCAGCTTGCTCGATACGGCGGCCACCGTTTTCGAGAGGAACGGCGACTACGCGCTCGGGATCTTCTCGTCCGGCTGGTGCCGCACGCTCAGCGTCGCTTCGCGGGAACTGTGCGACGCCGACGACAACGCCGACGCGCTCGCTTCCGGCAAGTGGTCCTGTCACGAGTCGTGCTGGACCGATGCGTCCAGGATCGCGATCGAGACCGGAGAGCCGGTCGACACCGAATGCCACGGCGGATTGAAGATCTGCGCCGTGCCGATCCGCGCCGACAACGAGATCATCGGCGCCATCAACTACGGGTACGACGACCCGCCCCGCGATCCTCGGAAGCTGCACGAAATCGCGGAGAAGTTCGGCGTCTGCCCGGACGAGCTCCGGAAGCAGGCCGAGGCCTACGAATCGCGCCCCCCATTTCTGCTCGAGGTGGCGCGCAATCACCTGACGACCACGGCCCGGCTGATCGGCGAGATCGTGTCGTGCAAGAGAACGTCGAACGCTCTTCTCCGGAACAAGGAATACATCGAGAGTATCGTCGACACGGCGAGAACGATCATCCTCGTCCTCGACACCGAGGGCCGCATCGTCCGTTTCAACCGCTACATGGAGGAACTCTCCGGCTACGAACTGAAAGAGGTCGTGGGCCGGGACTGGTTCTCCACCTTCCTGCTGTCCGAGGACCAGGTCAAGGTTCGGGGCGTCTTCGAATCGTCCGTCGGCGGAACGCGCGCGAGGGGCAACGTCAATCCGATCGTCAAGAAGGACGGCGAGACGCGGCTGATCGAGTGGTGGGACACGGAGCTGAAGGATCAGGAGGGCAACGTGACCGGTATCCTCGCGATCGGTCACGACATCACCGACCGCATCCACGCCGAGGAGAAGGAAAAAAAGCTGGAAGCCCAGGTGCAGCACGTGCAGAAGCTCGAAAGCCTGGGAACACTCGCCGGCGGGATCGCCCACGACTTCAACAATCTGCTCATGGGCATCATCGGGAATCTCGACCTCGCCAAGGACGACATCCCGGTTTCGTCCCCGGCATTCGGCTCCGTGCGCCAGGCCGAGAAGGCCGCGAAGCGCGCCTCCGAGCTCTGCAGGCAGCTGCTCGCCTACTCGGGCAGGGGCCGGTTCGTCGTCGAATCGATCGAGATCAACGACATCGTCGAAGAGATGGCGCACCTCCTGGATGTATCGATCTCCAAGAACACCGTTCTCAATTTCGACCTCGCCCAGAATCTTCCCCTCGTGCGGGCGGACGCCACTCAGATCAGGCAGGTGATCATGAACCTGATCACCAACGCTTCCGAGTCGATCGGCAAGAAGAGCGGCATCGTGAGCATCACCACCGGGGCGATGGATTGCGACCACGACTACCTGTACGGCGTCCTTCTCGGCAAGAGCCTCCCCGAGGGAGTCTATGTCTACGTGGATGTAACCGACACGGGTTGCGGGATGGACCGGGAGACGGTGGACAAGATTTTCGAACCCTTCTTCACCACCAAGTTCACCGGACGGGGCCTCGGCCTCGCCGCTGTTCTCGGCATCGTGCGCGGCCACGGCGGAGCGATCGAGGTTGCCAGCGAGGTCGGCCGCGGTACCTCGATCAAGGTGCTTTTTCCCGCGACCGAATCGCCCAGGGAGTCGGAGCGGGAAAAGAGGGTCGAAAAATCCGAATGGAGGGGTGAGGGTAAGATCCTCCTCGTCGACGACGAAGAGACGGTGCGCACCGTGTGCGAGCTCATGCTCGGACAGTTCGGTTTCGAGGTCATCACGGCTTCCGACGGCCGCGAAGCGGTCGGTCTCTTCCGGGAACACGCCGAAACGATCCGGTGCGTTCTACTCGATCTCACCATGCCCCACATGGACGGAGATTCCGCGATCCGGGAGATGAAACGGATCAAACCGGAGATACCCGCCTTGCTCATGAGCGGCTACAACGAGCAGGAGATCTCCGGTCGTTTCGCCGGAAGGAAGCTCGCCGGTTTTATCCAGAAACCATTTCGCAAACCGGAACTGGCAGCCAAGATACGCGAGGTTCTCGAAGGGGAATGAGTCGCGCCGACGGTCCAGCCGCGCCGGGTCAACTCAACGCATCGCCGGTCAGGCAGACCATCAGCCAGAGAGCGTAGGCATTGAGCCGCATGAAAGTGTGGAAACAGAGATCGACCGGCTTGCGCCGCCACACGAGGCCGCAGGCGTCGAGTGCGAGCCAGGTCGATCCGATCAGGACGCCCACGATCCAGGGCATCTTCACATTGCCCGAAATCGCCAGGAGCAGTCCCGCGGCAGCCACGGCGATGATCCACATGCTGGTGACGCGCTTGATCTGGGTCTCCGACAGATGGCGAGACAGGGTCGGAAGCCCGGCTGCCTCGTAGTCCTCGCCGTGGAGAAGAAGGAGGAGCCAGAAGTGGGGTATCTGCCAGAGAAAGAAGAAGAAGGAGAGCTCCACGATCGCCGAGTCGAACAGGATGCCGCCGCCCGACGCCCACCCCACGGCGGGCGGGATCGCGCCGATCAGGGCGCCCGGCACCGCCGCGAAGGCGGTGACCCTCTTCAGGTATGTGTAGACGCCGTTGTACCAGAGGAGCGCCGCGGCGCCGAGGCCGAGAATGACGAGGGTGTGGGCTTCGATGCACGAGATGGTGTAGAAGCCGGCGGCGCAGAGAACCACGGCCACGAAGAGAGCCCAGTCCGCGCTGATCCGGCCCGATGGTATCGGCCGCGACGCGGTCCGCTTCATGCGCGCGTCGATGGCCGCTTCCTGCACCTGGTTGAGAGCGGCCGATCCGCAGGCGAGCAGAAAGATCCCCGCCGCGGGAAGGAGCAGATCCGTCGAGACGCGTCCCACGAACAGAAGATGGCCCGTGGCGACGGAGAGTGTCACCACGATTGTGATGCGCGCCTTGACCAGCTCGAGGATCGTTCTGATCTGCGCCGGAAGGAGGAGAATTGCCGGGGCGATTCCCTGATCGGCTGTCATCGCTCCCCCCCCGCCCGGCCTTTCTCGGCCGCCTCATCGGCGATCTTTCTCATCGCCTCCTCGATCGGGATGGTCTGTCGCGGCGTCACCTTCTTGTCGAGCTCGTAGTCTTTCTCGAGTTTCTCGATCTCCTCGGGTGTGCTCGCGGGCCGGTTCGCGCCCTGGTAGAAGGACGCGACCTTGTGGCCCAGGGCGAACCGGTCCCAGGGTGGCAGATTGGCGAAGGAACGCATCTGCGTGCCGTCGACCCCCTCGGTCAACGTGCGGAAGATATCGGTCAGCTTGGGGCTCCTTTTCCACCCGTCGAGCGATCTGAAATCGCGCGATCCCTCGACGAGGCCGCCCTGTCCCTGCGCGCCGTGGCACGAGAGGCAGTAGGTTTTGTAGAGCTTTTCGCCGTCCCGCTCTACGATCTCGGCCGAGGCGGGATCGATCGCCTTCTCCATGACCACCGGCTTGTTCCGGTCGGCGATCTTTCCGGCAATCCACTTCTCGTACTCGCTCGCGGAGAGAACGATCAGCTTGGTGATCATCTTCGAGTGATCCTTGCCGCAGTACTCGGCGCAGAAGATGTTGAACGTCCCTTCCTTGTCGGGATGAAACCAGAGATGAGTGTCCCTGCCCGGAACGCAGTCCTCCTTGACGCGGAAGGTCGGCAGGTAGAGGCTGTGGACCACGTCATCGGGCGGCGCGGTCATCTCGAGCTTGATCGACGTGTTCACGGGGACGAAGAGCCGGTCCGACGTGATTCCCTGGTCGGGATAGTTGAAGGTCCAGAACCACCTCTGGCCCACGACCTCGATCACCTTGGCGTTCTCGGGTACCGTGCGCATCAGCTTGAAACCCTCGTAACCCTTGAAGAACATGAAGAGCACGAGGATGGTGGGAATGACGATCCACGTCACCTCGAGGAGGAGGTTTCCCTCGATCGGCTCGGCTTTCGGGTTGCGGCTGCGCCGGTACTTCACCACGAAGAGCACCATCGTGATCGTGATGCCCACGAGGAGAGCGACGCAGATCCCCCCGATCCAGTAGAAGGCCGAGTCGACCTCTTTCGCAAAATTTGAGACGGCAGGATACATGATCACCCTCACCGGTAAGAGTAGTCCGTGAACGTGAGCCCGATAAAGATACCGTAGGTGACGAGCAGCACGAGGATCATCACCGTGAAGACGGGCTTCTCGAAACGGATGTGCATGAAGTAGAGGAGCACGAGCGTCGACTTGACCGTGGCGATCAGGATGGCGGTAAAGATCGCCATGTGATGCAGGTCGGCATACCTGGCGCCCACGGTGACCCCCGTGAGCGCGATGAGGCCCACCCAGACCCAGACGTACACCCTGAGAGGCACGTGGTGGTGTTCGGCGGTGTTCGGGTCCATTCTCATCTCCTCAGCTGATCAGGTAGAAAAGGGGAAACAGGTAGATCCAGATCAAGTCGACGAGGTGCCAGTAGAGCCCCGTGTTCTCCAGGAGAAGAGGCCGTTCGGGTGTGGTCCGTTCGCCGGACACCCGTTTCATGGCAAAGAGGATCAGCCCGATCCCGATGATCACGTGCAGGGCGTGGAGCCCCGTCATCGTGAAATAGAGACCGTAGAACACGTTTTCGCCCTTGGTGAGTTCGAGCAGGTGGTCCGATCCGGGATAGATGCCGTGGGCGAACTTTGCCGACCACTCGAAGGTCTTGATCACCAGGAAGGCGACGGCGAAAAGGATCGTGATCCACATCAAGCCGATCGATCGCCCCTTCCGGGAGCGCTGCAAGGCGGCGATCGACAACGCCATGGTCAGGCTGCTCGTGAGAAGGATCACCGTGTTCACCGTGCCGATCGGAATGCTCAAGGAAGCGGAGCCGAGCCTGAACTGCCAGTTGAAATCGTGGAGGTAGACCCCGTACACGATGAAGAGTGTGCCGAAGAGGAGCAGCTCGGTGAACAGAAAGAGCCACATGCCGATCTTGATCGCCACCGGATCGTAGACCACGCCCGGGACGTGGTGGTTATCCATGTGGGCGGTTTGTTTTTCACTCATTTTCGACCCCGTCGGCATCTTCGACCTCGTCGGCATCTTCGACCTCGTCGGCATTTTCGACCTCATCCTGATATTCGTAGGGCCCGCCGGTGATCTCGGGGATCTCGGGGAACTGGTGCGTCGGCGGCGGCGACGGCGTGGACCACTCGAGCGTGGCGCCGCCCCAGGGATTGCTCTTCGCCTTTCGCCCCCTGAAGAGGCCGTGGATCAGGTTGCCGACCAGGAGCAGGATGCCGGCGACCATGATCCACGATCCGATCGTCGAGATTCTGTGATAGACGGTGTACTCGGGCAGATAGTCGGCATAACGCCGCGGCATGCCGAAGAGTCCGGCCACGAAGAGCGGAAAGTAGAGGCAGTTGAAACCGACGAAGAAGAGGATCCAACCGGTGACGGCCGACGCCCTGTTGTACATGCGGCCGAACATCTTGGGAAACCAGTGGTAGAGTGCGGCAAAGAACATCACCCCCCCGCCGCCGAGCATGGTGTAGTGAAAATGTGCCACGATGAAGGCGGTGTCGTGCAGGTGGATATCCGTGGAGAGCGCGCCCTGGAGCAGCCCCGTGAATCCTCCCACGCTGAAGAGGAAAATGAAAGCCAGGGCGAAGAGGAAGGGCGGCTCCAGGCGGATCGATCCCTTGTACATGGTGGCGAGCCAGTTGAAGACCTTGACCGCACTCGGGATCGCCACGAGAAAGGTGAGCAGCGAGAAGACGACGCGCGCCACGTCGGCCATTCCCGACGTGAACATGTGGTGCGCCCAGACGAGGGAGCCGATCCCGGCGATGGCGAGCGACGAGTAGGCCACGAACTTGTACCCGAAGACCACCTTCCGGCAAAAAACGGACACCACCTCGGACACCACGCCCATGGCGGGCAGAACCATGATGTAGACCGCCGGGTGCGAGTAGATCCAGAAGAGGTGCTGGAAGAGGATCGGATCCCCCCCCTTGCCGGGATCGAAGATCCCCACGCCGAGCATCCGTTCGAGAAGGATCAGGATGAGCGTGATCCCCACGACCGGCGTGGCGAGGATCTGGATCCACGCCGTGGCGTAGAGGGACCAGACGAAAAGGGGCATCCGGAACCAGCCCATCCCGGGCGCCCGCATGCGGTGCACGGTGGCGATGAAATTGAGCCCCGTGAGGATCGACGACCACCCGAGGATGAACGCCGCCAGGATCGGCAGGTAGACATCGGTCGACGTGTCCGAGCTGTAGGGGATATAAAAGGTCCACCCCGTGTCGACCCCTCCGATGATGACCGAACCGAGAGCGAAAAGCCCGCCGGCGATGTAGAAGTACCACGACATCAGGTTGAGCCGCGGAAACATCACGTCGTTGGCGCCGATCTGGATCGGCAGGAAGAAATTCCCGAACACGGCCGGAATGCCGGGGATGATGAAGAGAAAGATCATGGCGATGCCGTGAAGGGTGATGGTGCGATTGTAGGAATCGCTGTCGAGAAACTGCTCGCCCGGCGCGAAGAGCTCGAGCCGGATCATCAGCCCCAGGCCCACGGCAAAGAGGAAAAAGACGAGGATCGAAGCGAGGTAGAGGATGCCGATCCGCTTGTGGTCGGTCGTGGTCAGCCACGAACCGATGCCCTTCTCGGCGCGGATGTAGTCCGGCATGGCGTTGTGCGTTGAGTTCGGCTCCATCAGTTCGCCCTC
The DNA here is from genome assembly GCA_964620445.1 of uncultured Phycisphaerales bacterium. GTDB lineage: Bacteria > Planctomycetota > B15-G4 > B15-G4 > CAYZWU01 > CAZUHB01. The sequence continues at coordinate 69,714 of CAZUHB010000006.1, read as the reverse complement.
GCTTCTTTCGGTTGACCCTTCCGGCGGATGAGGATCGCCGCCAGGAAGACACCCACGAAGAGCAGGGTGCCCGCGAGGATGACCCTGTTGATCTGAAAAACGTAACCCCGGCCGTCGTCGTCGTAGGCGTAGCAGAGCCGCTGGATCCTCTGGATGAAGGATCGCGCCCTGCCCTCGGCCGCGTCGATGATGGCGAGCTTCATGTTCGCCGGCAGGATCTCGAGGCCGGGCAGATAGCGCACGATCTTCCCCTCATTCGAGAGATAAACGATCGTGCCGGCGTGAATGAACTCCTCGCCCTCGCGCTTGAACCGGAATCCGGTCGCATCGGTCAGACGGCTGATGTTGGCCGCATCGCCGGTGAGAAACCGCCAGCTCTCGGGCGGAATCTTCCGCTCCATGGCACCGAGAAGGTTTTTCTTGGCGCTCCGCGCCAGCTCGTGATCTTCGCCGATGTCGAAACTCACCGTGACCAGGTTATAGTCCACACCCGGGACAAGGTCGAGCTCGTCCACCACCGACGCGAGCTCGTGCATGAGCGGGCTGCAGATGCTGGGGCAGTTGAAATAGACCATGGTGAGCACCGTGGGCAGGGTGAAGAGATCGCCGAGAACGACCGGTTCTCCCTCCTCGTCGACGAAGACGAGGTCGAGCGGAATCGTCTCGCCGAGCTTCTCTTCGATCCCCACGGTCTCGTCGTCAGCGTAACCGGGGACCATCCCCTGCGGGGATCCGCCTGCCTCTTCCTGAACCGGAAAGGCCCCGCCGGCGAGGACCGACCAGCCAAGAAGTATGGTCAGGGGAATCAGGGCGACGGGGCGCATCGGACTGTATTTGACCATGGCATTACCTCCTCAAAGACGAAAGCCGCGGGACTTTTCAAAGAATGGATCGCCCACGGGCAGCGCCTTGTGGCGCGAAACGAAGCGCGCCGCGTAAAAAATCAGGATTCCAATCATGAATAGAAGGGGCCCGAATTCCTGCCAGCCGAGTCGCGGTCCATCGCTGAAGAGCTGTGGCATGATCAGCCAGTAGAGGTCGAGAAGCTGTCCCGCGAGACAGACGGCCGAAGCCACGACCAGGCGCCTCGGATTCATCTTGGCGCCGCGGCTGAGGAGCAGGAAGAAGGGGAGCACGAAGCGCAAGACCACGAGCGCGATCGTCACGCCGAGCCAGCCATGCTCGGTGCGGTGGATGAAGTAGACCGTCTCCTCGGGAATGTTTCCGTACCAGATCAGCATGAACTGGCTGAAAGCGATGTAGCCCCAGAAACAGGTGAAGGCAAAGAGCAGCGCACCGAGGCTGTAAAGGTGTTCGTTGCGCACGACGGCCGCGTCCAGCCGGCCCGTTGCGCGCAGCCAGATCACGGCGATCGAGATCGCCGAGAGGGACGCCACCGTCATGCCGGCGAAGACATAGACTCCGAGGATCGTGCTGAACCAGTGCGGCTCGAGGCTCATGAACCAGTCGAAGGAGGCGAAGGTCACAGTCAACGCGAAGACGAGCATGAACGGTGCCGACACCTTGCGCAGCCCGACGGTGAGCGCCTCGCCGCCACCGTTGTCCTGGGCGATCGACCGTCTCACGAAGAAGAGACTGAATCCGATCCAGACCAGAAAGAAGAACGCGCCCCGCGCCAGGAAGAAGACCTGGTTCAGGTAGGGCTTCTTCCCCTCGAGCAGGTGGTCCCCGGTCACCACCTCGGGATCGGCCCAGGGAAAGAGACCGAATGGTTCGTAAAACACGGCGAAGAGGAGGACCGGAACGAAAAGGATCGCCACGACCCAGATCGGCGCGGCGAACATCTCGGCCACGCGGCGGACAACCACCGACCAGACAGCGCGCGTCACGTGCTGCAGGCCGACGAAAAAGAGGCTGCCCAGCGTGATCGCCCAGACGAAGGCCGCCCCCCAGAGCCAGGCAAATCCGAAGCGACGCGGGGCGCCCTCTCCGAAGAGCGCCAAGACGGTGAGCGCCAGACCGACAGCGATCAGCGCGATCGATATCCCGAGGGCCGGACCGCTCCCCGTCGGTTCGTTCCCTTTCGTGTCGGGCGTTGTGATGTTCGGCGCGCTCATTTCTCCAGATCCTCTACCTTGGGATTCATGGCCCTTTGCAGGGCGCGAACGTAATGAACGATGGCCCATCGTTCATCTGGCGTGAACTTGTCCGCGTGGGGCGGCATGGTGTTCTGTCCGCGCGTGATGATGTGGAATATCTTGCCGTCCTTGAAGGCGCGCGCCGCGTCGGTGTGCATCGACGGCGGCGCGGGGAAGAGATCGGGCCCGATGATCGGACCGTTCCCTTCGCCCTCCGGACCGTGGCAGGTGATGCAGTAGTAATTGAAGAGCTTCCGGCCCCGCTCGAGGATCTCCATCGTCGGCACGAGCGGATTGGTGAGCGTCTCCTCGGCAATCTTGGCTGTTTTCTCGTCCTTGCCCTCGAGGTGGTAGGGAAAGTGATCGACGGGAATCGTCCCGGCCACGGCCGGCCGTTCCACGACCAGAACCTTGCCCTGACTGGAGCCGTACTCGCCCTGCGTTTTGGCTTTCGGCTGGACAGCCATGTCGTTGAAGAGATCGAGATAGGGAACGGCCACGATGAAGAGCGGGACGGCAAAGGCCGACGCCACGAAAACGACGAGCGTCGCCTTGAAAAGACCTGGCGAAAACCGGGGCGACCACCCGGCGAGGCTGTCCTGTACGCTGCGGCCGGTCATAGAATCCCCCCCTCTTCTTCCTCCTCCTCGAAGAGCATGCGGATGTCGCCGCAGCCCGCCCTTTCGAGAAGCGCCCGGGCGCGGTCCTGGGTGAAGAGGCTGTCCTTCGCCTCGAGAACGATACAGAATCGGTCGCTCGTCACCTCCTGCATGATGTCCGAGTCGTGCAGGGGCGAGTGCCACCTCAGAAGCTTGCAGAAGAAGAGCACCGCTCCCATCGTGGCGAGCGCCGCGAAGAGCACGAAGAGCTCGAAGGTGATCGGCACGAAGGCCGGCCAGCTGAAGAGCGGCTTTCCGCCGATGCGCACCGGATAGTCGACGGCGCTCATCCATCCCTGCATGGCGAGCGCCACGCCCACGCCGACGAATCCCGCCGTGAGGCAGACGTAGGGAATGGGCGACGGTCTGATCCCCATGGCGTCGTCGAGTCCATGGACAGGGTAGGGCGTGTGGCAATCCCACTTCGAATAACCCTCCCTGCGGACGAGGTCGGCGGCGCGCAACAGCGCGTCGGCATCGTCGAAGAGCCCGGCCATTCCCACGACATTCACCGAATCAGACATGGGCACCTCCGTCCTGGGCGCCCCCGTGGCCTGTCGGCTGGCTCCCCGGCAAGACCGCCTTGGTCTCGGCCACCGACACGGTGGGCAGGAACCGGCAGAAGAGGAGCACCAGCGTCAGGAAGAGCCCGATGCTGCCGACGAAGAGCCCCACGTCGACCCAGGTCGGTGAAAAGTAGTCCCACGCCGACGGAAGGAAGTCGCGGTGCAGGCTGGTGACCACGATCACGAACCGCTCGAACCACATGCCCACGTTGACGAGGATCACGATCGGATAGAGGAGCGCCACCGTGCGCCGCACCTTGCGGATCCAGAGGAGCTGCGGAAAGATCACATTGCAGGAGAACATGGTCCAGTAGGCCCAGGCGTAGGGACCGAGGGCGCGGTTCAAAAAGACGTACCGTTCGTAGGCCATGCCGCTGTACCAGGCGATGAAGAACTCGATCATGTAAGCGTAGCCCACCATGAGCGAGGTCGCGATCGTGATCCGGTTCATCACGTCGAGATGGTCCTCGGTGACCACGTGCTCGAGGTGGAAGAACTTGCGCAGCACCACGATCAGCGTCGCCACCATGGCGAAACCGGAAAAGATGGCGCCCGCCACGAAGTAGGGTGGAAAGACCGTGGTGTGCCATCCGGGAATCACGGCCACGGCGAAGTCGAAGGAGACCACCGAGTGGACGCTCAGGACGAGCGGCGTGGAGAGGCCGGCAAAAAGGAGATAGGCCTTTTCGTAATGGCTCCACGAACGGTTCGATCCGGTCCAGCCGAGGCTCAAGATCCCGTAGAACACCTTGCGCAGGCCGTGCTTGGCCCGGTCGCGCACCGTGGCGAGGTCGGGCAGAAGGCCTGTGTACCAGAACATGACCGACACGAGCCCGTAGGTGGACACGGCGAACACGTCCCACAGGAGCGGCGAGCGGAAATTGGGCCAGATCCCGTTGGAGTTCGGCAGCGGCAGCAGCCAGTACCAGGCGAGCCAGGGACGGCCCGTGTGGATCAGCGGAAACTGCAGGGCGCAGATCACGGCAAAGACGGTCATCGCCTCGGCAAAGCGCGCGATACCGGTGCGCCATTTCTGGCGGAGCAGGAAGAGGATCGCGCTGATCAGGGTGCCCGCGTGTCCGATCCCGATCCAGAAGACGAAGTTGGTGATCGCCCACCCCCATCCCACTGGATTGTTGTTCCCCCACGTGCCGATCCCCTTGGCAATGGTCCACGCGAAGCAGAAAAGGAAAAAGCCCGCAAGCGTGCCGGTCACGCTGATCGCCGCCCACCAGCGCCGGGTGGGAAAGGATTCGAGCGGACGGATGATGTCATCGTCGAGTTTCTTGAGCGACACGTCGCCCTTCACGAGCGGCGGCGTTTCGAGGGTTGACGGCCGCGGGGGAACCACTTTCAGGGAAGGGGCAGCTGCCTGGCTTTCGTGGCTCATCAGTGCCCTCCTCCTTCATGTTGATCATCGCCCCGATCGGGAGCGCCGCTGCCGGCCACGGGAACATCGGGATGGGGATTGCGCACCCTGGCCAGGTAGGCCACGTTGGGCCGGACATTGAGCTCCTCGAGCACGCGATATGCGAGTGGATCGGCCGCGAGCCGCGCGATGCGGCTCGACCGGTCGTTCAGGTCGCCGAAAACGATGGCGCCCGCCGCACAGGCCTGCGCGCAGGCGGGTACGATCGCGCCATCGTCGACCTCTCGACCCTCGTTCCGGGCGCGGAACTTGGCCTCGTTGATCCTCTGCACGCAGAAGGTGCACTTCTCCATCACGCCGCGCGACCGGACCGTGACCTGCGGATTGCAGGAGAGTTCGCGCACCGGATCGGTCACGTTCTCCTTGGTGTAGTTGTAGAAGTTGAAGCGCCGCACCTTGTAGGGACAGTTGTTGGCGCAGTACCGCGTGCCCACGCAGCGGTTGTAGACCTGCTCGTTGAGCCCCTCCGTGCTGTGGGCGGTGGCATTCACCGGGCAGACGCTTTCGCAGGGCGCATTGTCGCAGTGCTGGCAGAGCATCGGCTGCTGGGAAACTTCCGGATTCTTCTCGTCCCCGTCCTGGTAGCGGTCGATGCGCATCCAGTGCATCTCGCGGCCCAAGCCGCACTCGGCCTTTCCCACGACGGGAATGTTGTTCTCCGCCTGGCAGGCGATCATGCACGCGCCGCACCCGACGCAGGCGCTCAGGTCGATCGCCATCGCCCACTTGCGGCCCTTGGAGTAGTCCCACTCGTCGTCGAGCTGTTTCCCCTCGGGAATGTGAAGGTGCTTTCTGGCCGACGCGGGATCTCTGTTGTATTCGCCCAGGGTGCAGTCGAGTACGATCGGCCGGCCTTCCTGGGAGAAGGCCTTCTGCGTGCGCACCAGTTCGTAACGATCCGGTTGACCGGCCGGCCGGCTGCCGGGCGCCGCGCGCTGGATCGCGGCATTCGCGGCGAAACGGGGAGCGCTCCGGTCCTTTCCCGCGCCCACGAGGGGAGCCGTGTTGAATCCCCGCCTCTCCCCCACGGCGCCGCAGCGCGTGCGGCCGTGGCCCAGGGTGACGGCCACAACGCCCGGCGCGGTTCCGGGCTGAATCAGGACGGGGAGCACCAGCGTGCGCTCCCCCGCCCCCACGGCGGCCCAGTCTCCCTCGGCAAGATCGAGACGCGCTGCCGTTGCCGGGCCGATCACCGCGGCATTGTCCCAGACGAGCTTGCTCACCGGATCGGGAAACTCCTGGAGCCAGCCATTGTTGGCGAACCGGCCGTCGAGAAGGGCATGATGCGGGGCGATGACCAGGTCGAAGTCTCCCGACGGCGGCTGGGTGGTGGCGGCGAGGGCTTCGGCCGCCTCTCGGTCGGGACCGGGAAAATCCACACTCCCCGGTTGTCCGGCAAGACCTTTGCGCAAGGCCTCCTCCCAGGCATTCCGGAGACTCCCCGCCTCTGAAGAGGACGCGGCCAGCGGGCCCGTCTCCCACCGCGCCCGCAGCCATCCGAACCAATCCACGGGGGCTTCGGACTCGGCGCCGTTCGCGGTGAGTGCCCGCGTCCACGCGAGAAGCGAGGCCGCTTCCTGCCTGGCGTCGAAGAGAGGCGCGATCACCGGCTGGCAGAGGCTTCGCAGATTCGGGAGCGGCGCGGCATCGTTCCACGACTCGAGGTTGTGGCAGCTCGGGAGGGAGAGGGTGCACGCGCTCACCGTCTCATCGGCATGGAGTCCGTGGCCCACGGAGAGCTTTGCCTTTTCGAGCAGCCTTTCGAAACCGCCGCCCGGCCAGTCATGAACAGGATTGACACCGAGACAGATGAGGACGTCCACACCCCGCTCGAGCAGGCTGGCGATCGCGGCAGGATCGTCCACGCGCAGGGCGGGCGGCTCGGGATTCCACTCGAGGGTTTTTCCCGGCGCACCGATCGCGTCGTTGAGGAGCGCAATCGCCGCGTGCACCGATTCGGGTAGGTGGGCGCCGCCGAGCACCACAGCTTCGCCCTGATGGGAGGCGAGGTCCTTTGCCAGGGCGGCGAGGACCGCGCTGTCGAGCCCGTGCTTCCGGCAGAACGCCGTGAGCGGAGCATCGTGGCCCTTCAATGCCCCGCTCAGTGCCTTCACGAGGCCGGGCATCCAGGAGGGGCGGAGCGGGACACGGTGGTCGGCGTTCGAGCCGGTCACGGTCATGGCGGACTCGACCACGTAGAGGCGCGAGAGCCGGGCGGCTTCCCCATCCTGCCCCGCCGGGACTCGCGTCCGGCTGAAATCTCTGATCGCGCCGAGCGCGTCCGGTTCGGTTCCGAGGAAGTCGGCATCGAAGGACACGACGATACGGGCGCGGTCGAGACGGGGACGCACCGTACCCGGCTTTCCGAAGATCTTGCGCCACGCTCCACGGCGCGGACCGTCATGGACGGTCTCGTGAACGACGTGGCGGACAGCGGGGCAGGCCCGTTCAAAGGCCCGCACCAGCGCGCGTTCCGAAGGCCCGAGGGACGAACGGGTGATGAGAACAGCAGATCGCGCCGAGCGGAGTGCGGCGATGATCTCCTCGTCAGCCTCTCTCCAGGTGATCGATTCGCCCTTTCGTTCCGGCGTCCTCAGTCGGTCCGGATCGTAGAGCGAAAGGAGCGCTGCTTGCATGGCGGCGCTCGATGCGCCGCGATTGAGAGGGTGGTCGCGATGCCCCTCGATCTTGATCGGCCGGCCGTCCACCGTCTTGACGACGATCCCGTATGGCACGAGGCCTTCGGTCCAGGTCGAGGCGTAGTAGAGGGGCGCGCCCGGATTCTGGTACTCGGGGCTGTCCGCCATGGAAACGATGTGGCGCGGCGGCTTGCGCGTGCACGCCGTGCTTCCCGCTGCCAGCACGGCGGAAGCGGCCATGAGCTTGAGCACCGACCTGCGGCTCAGATCGCGCGGCGGCCGCGGCCGATCGTCGCGGACCGGTATGCCGGCCGCGTCATGACGCGACGGAAGCCGTTTGCCTTCGGGCGATGACGCGCGAAGCGGGCCGCGCGATGCGTCTTCGATCGGGGGCCTCTGAATCGGTTCCTCCTTCATTGTCTCTCGATCCTTGTCTCAACGGTGGCACGTTGTGCACGTTATGGGAGCCCTGGTCTCCTGCCCCTCGGGCGTCCCCTCGCGAGGCGGCTCCATGTGGCAATCGAGGCACCAGCCCATCTTGAGCGAATAGACCCGCTCCACCCGATCCATCGTCTCGACAGCTCCATGACAATCCGCGCACTCGAGCTCCGAGGCCGGCGCCATGTGACGGCTGTGATCGAAGTAGACGAAATCTGCCAGATCGTGAACCTTGACCCACGGTATCGGTTCCTTGCGCTCCCAGTAGTCGAGGAGCTTGGCGATCTCCGGTTTGATCTCGCCGCGGGCATCCTTGGTCTTGATCTCGTTGTGGCATTTCATGCACGTCTCGGTCTGGGGAATCGTTGCGTGCGGGCCTTTCTCGGCAAGTGAGTGGCAATAGATGCACTCGATCTCGTACTGGCCGGCCATGACCGCGTGGGAAAACTCGATCGGTTGCTCCGGCTGATAGCCGGTTTCCAGGTTGGCGGGCCAGAGTGTGTACGTGCCGAAAGCGATGCCGAAGAGAAGGGAGAAACCCATTGCGGCGGCTGCGATGTAGATCCGGCGATCGAACTTCTTTGTAAACATGATTTTACTTTTGGTGCGGACACACTCGGACCGCGCGGGGCAAATCCCGTATGGAACATCTTAATTTGCAGTTAATTACAAACTAGCGGAGTCGCTCTTTTTGTGATTGAAAAAGTTCCACACCTTAATAGACACATAACCAACTCCTGCAATAGGAAAATAGCGGAGAGAGGAGAGGGATCATCCAGGTGTTCTCTGCGGGATAACTGACACGGCTGCCATTGATGGGTAAGAAACGGGCATTGACAGGCTGCTTTCGATTTTCCCCTATCGGTCGGCGCGGCTTGGTGTCCCGGCGGATTTTGACTTTCCTACCATTCGACAATTATTTATACTGTTGCATGGTTGAAACAGTAGGGAGATGGACGACGGGACAGGGTTCAAACTGCACCGACCAGAAAGATCTGGCAAACGATATCGGCCCCCGCCGATCGTCTCTGAACGCACCTGGAATTCGAGAAAGATCTCCAGCGCTTTCATGAAGAGTTTCTGAGCCGCTTCGAAGAAGGGTGCAACACTCGCCGAGGTTTCGCGAAATCGAAGAGTTCAGGTCATGAGTGAACTCAACAACGATTCCACGATACTGATCGTTGATGACAATCCGGATAATCTACAGATTCTCGGCACGATTCTCTGGAATAACGGCTACGAAGTCTGTGTCGCCGCGAACGGCCCGGACGCCCTGGATATCGCACAGAAAACACCGCCCGACCTTGTTGTGCTCGACGTACGCATGCCGGTGATGAACGGATTCGAGACCTGCCGCCGGCTGAAGGCCAGCGCCAACCTGCGGAACATTCCGGTCCTCTTTCTCAGCGGACTGACCGAACCTGAAGACAAGGTCGAGGGTTTCCGGTGCGGCGGCATCGATTACATCACGAAACCATTCCGGACGGCCGAGGTGCTGGCCAGGATCGATACTCATCTCAAGCTGCGACGGTATGAGAAGCGGCTCGAACAGGCAGCCGAGACGAGCGAGGAGAAGTACCGCAAGCTACTGGAAAGCACGAAGGACATCGTCTACTCCGTCGATGCCCGGGGCAGGCTGACCTACCTGGGACAACAAGCGACCCGATACGGAATCGATCCACAAGACGCGATCTCCAGGCTTCTTCTCGAGTTCGTCACCCCGGAGGACAGGGAAAGGGTCGAAGCCGAGTTCGACAGGACGGTGGCCACGGGCGGAGAATCCCATACGGAGTTTCGCCTGGTCGCCGGCGACGGTCGCCTGCACTGGTTCGAGGAACGAGGCGGGGTTCTGCGTGACGAAACGGGTGGTGTGACCGGCATCTCGGGAGTGCTTCGCGACATCGCCGACCGCAAGCGGACCGAACAGGAACTGGAGGGCGCATTCGAGCAGATCAAGTCGCTCAAGGAGCGCATCGAGGCGGAAAACGTTTACCTGCGCAAAGAAATTCAACTGGCGCACCAGCACGGCGACATCGTGGTCCAGAGCAACACCATGATGTCGGTCCTCGCCCAGGCAGAGGAGGTGGCAAGGACCGATTCGACAGTTCTCATCCTGGGCGAAACGGGCACAGGAAAGGAACTGCTCGCGCGCGCCGTCCACGATCTGAGCCCGCGGAGCAACCACCCCCTGGTTATCGTCAACTGTGCCGCCATACCGTCTTCGCTCATAGAGAGCGAACTCTTCGGCCGTGAGAAGGGCGCGTTCACCGGTGCCTTCACGAAGCAGATCGGCCGCTTCGAAGTCGCCGACAAGGGCACGATCCTTCTCGACGAGATCGGTGAGCTGCCGGCCGAAACCCAGGTCAAGCTCCTCGGTGTGCTCCAGACGAACCGTTTCGAGCGGCTCGGGAGTTCGGAAACGATCGACGTCGATGTCCGCGTCCTCGCGGCCACGAACCGGGACCTGGAAAAGGACGTTGAAAGAGGACAGTTCCGCCGGGATCTCTTCTACCGGCTCAATGTCTTTCCGATCACCATACCCCCGCTCCGCGAACGGAAAGACGACATCAATCCGCTGGTGTGGGCGTTCGTGAACGAGTTCTCCGACAAGATGGGCAAGCGGATCGAGAGCATCTCGCAGAAAAGCATGGATGACCTGCACAATTTCCACTGGCCCGGCAACATACGCGAGCTGCGCAACATCATCGAGCGGGCCATGATCGGTGCTGACAGCCCTGTCCTCCGGATCCAGCTACCCGCGTCCCAGAAAACTCCCCCCGACAGCAGGAAGCAAACAATGGCCGAGGTCGAGCGGCAGTACATCATCGACATCCTCGCGCAAACGGAGTGGCGGATCAGGGGAAGGGGAGGCGCGGCCGAAACACTTGGACTCAAACCGACCACGCTCGAATCGAGGATGAAAAAACTCGGAATCTCGCGCCCCCTGTAGAAGACCCTTCAACCATATCGAAGGCTAGGTTCACACGGCGCAATCCACGACATTTCGTAGATCCACGGTATTTCGGACGGCCTGCAGGTCCTCATTTCGCGCATCCATCATCCCGGGCGGCCTCTACTGACCAGGATTCAAGGGATTAAAGACTTTCAAGGGGTTTGTTCCTCGTGGCACGACTTCTGCTCTACAAATGTCGGTTGAAGACGTTTGGCAAAGAGCTACAGATGATGGTCGTCTCTCGAAAAAGGTTGGGGAGGGATTGACTCTCTGCTCGGGAATCTGCGTTCAGGCGGAACGCATGAGGCGGATCCGATTCCCGAGGTCGACTCGGAGCCAGTCGGAGTAGAGGAGGGGATGCATCGAGTCGGCGCCTCACGGAGGACGTCGACACACGGATCTCCCACCTATCGGAAGCCATCGGCAAGACAAAGACCCTTTCTCGCCACCTCTGGACATAGACTTTCGAATTCCGCTCACGGTGATCGCCTCGGAGAGAAGCCGACCCGATGTCGATCCCCGTTTGGCTTCGATCGGCAATTCGGCGCGATGACCCGTGCCGATCCGTTTTCGGACTGTTTCAGAATGTCGGCGGATGGTTGGCAATGAACGAAGAATCAAAACTGGAATCGAGGATCAGTTCGCAAATCGCGGAACACAAACGCAGTCTCGACAGGCTTGTCGTGAAACCGGGAGCCGACCTGCGGGAGATCAGCAGAAAACTGACGCGTGAGGTCAATCAGCGGAGGCGGACCGAAAAAAGGCTGCGGGAGAGCGAGAAACGATTTCGGACGCTCTTCGCCTGCGCTCCAGATGCGATCTACCTGGCCAACCTGGATGGATACTTCATCGACGGCAACCTGGCGGCGGAAAAATTGACCGGATACGACCGGAATGAACTGATCGGAAAGAATTTCGTCGAGCTCAACCTGTTGAGTCCTGAAGACGCCGACAGGGCGGCGGCGATCCTGACCAGGAACAAGAACGGCTCGCCCACCGGCCCGGACGAGTTTTCTCTCACCAGAAAGAACGGATCGATCGTCGTTGTCGAGATCAGAACCCATCCGGTGAGAATCCTGGGCAAGGATGTCACCCTTGGCATCGCTCGCGACATCACCGAACGGAAACGGTTGGACGAGGAACGAAAAACGCTCGAGGTCAACTTCCGCCACCAGCAAAAACTGGAATCGCTCGGGCTTCTGGCCGGCGGAGTCGCCCACGAGATCAACAACCCGATCAACGGGATCATGAACTACGCGCAGCTCCTCGCGGACAATCCGGCCGACGCCGCATCGACGGCGGAATATGCCGGTGAGATCTTGTGTGAATCCGAACGGGTGATCGCGATCGTGAGAAACCTCTTGGCCTTTGCCAGGCAGGGCAAGTCCGAGCTGTGCCCCTGCAGGATGAGCGACATGGTGGAAGGAACGGTCGGACTGATCAGGTCGATCTTGCGCAACGAACAGATCCTCCTCCATGTCGACGTGCCCGAGGACTTGCCGCTCATCATCTGCAGGTGCCAGCAGATTCGGCAGGTACTCATGAACCTGCTCATGAACGCCCGCGATGCTCTGAACGCGAAATTCAACGGTTCTCATCCGGAGAAGACGCTGATTCTGCACGCCTACACCTTCGAGCACGACGGGCGGCCCTGGCTGAGGACGTCGATCGCCGATCAGGGAACGGGCATCCCGGAAGATATCAGGGAGAGGATTTTCGATCCTTTCTTCACGAACAAAGAACAAGGCAAAGGAACAGGCCTCGGTTTATCGACCAGCCATGGCATCGTTCGCGATCATCGGGGTTTCCTCACCGTCGAGAGCGAACCGGGAGAATACACCTGTTTCCACCTGGACTTACCGATCGAGGGAGGCGGCGGAGAGATGTTTTCGGACTGGCCGGACCACAAGGAGTTTGACCACGACAGTTGTTTCGAGTGGTGTCGACTTTGATGGATTTCGGACAGCATCGCCCGTGATCCTGTCCTTCTCTTTACCAAATCGAGGGTGCCTTTCGGTGGCGCGAGAGCTGCCATGACCTCGGAGGGAGAACGATCATGGCCAATGTAATGATTGTCGATGACGAAGCCAGCCTGCGAATCACTCTCTCCGCCTTCCTCGCAGGCGAGGGGCATATCGTTCGCTTCGCCGAGGATGCCCGGACCGCCCTGGCCCGGCTCGAGGAGCAAAACTTCGACGTGGTCGTGACCGACATCATCATGCCCAGTATCAGCGGCGTCGATCTGCTGAAGCGGATCCGACAGACCGCTCCCAACGTCCAGGTCATCATGATGACCGGAAAGCCGGAGGTGGAAACCGCCGCCGAAGCGATGCGTGCCGGGGCCCTGGACTATCTCGTGAAGCCGGTATCCAAGGAGGCCGTCTTGCGATCGGTGGCCAACGCGGTCCGCGTAAAATCCCTGGAGGACGAACGAAGACGCCTGGTGAAGAAGAACAAGCAGTACCGCAGGGAACTCGAGGTCGCGCTGGCGGAACAGACCCAAGCCCGGCAAAAAACGGAAAAAAGTACCGCGAGCTGGTCGAGAATGCGAACAGCATCATCATGCGCCGCACCGTCGACGGCGTCATCACCTTCTTCAACGAGTACGCGCAGAAATTTTTCGGATACGACAGGAGACAGATCCTCGGCCGGGACGTGGTCGGCACGATCGTTCCGGCCACCGACACATCCGGCCGCGATCTGGCGGCCATGGTTGCCGACATCAGCCTGCATCCGGACGAATACGCGACGAACGAAAACGAGAACATGCGGCGGAACGGCGAACGGGTCTGGATCGCGTGGACGAACAAGGCGATCCGGGACGAGGAAGGCAACGTCACGGAGATACTCTGCGTGGGAAACGACATCACCGAACGCAAGCGTCTCGAACACAAGCTCCGGCAGCTTCAGAAGGTGGAGATGATCGGTCAGCTCGCGAGCGGCGTGGCTCATGATTTCAACAACGTGTTGACCGCCATACAGGGTTTCGGCGGGCTCGCCCACGAGGACTTGCCCGACAACTCACCGGTCCGCCAGAGGATCGAGGAGGTGCTGAAGGCTGCCAACCGCGCCGCCCTGCTCGTGCGCCAATTGATGGCGCTGAATAGGAGACAGGCCCTCCAGTCCGAGGTCCTCGACCTGGGCTCCGTGGTGAAGAATCTCGAGAAGATGCTCCATCGCGTGATTCGAGAAGACATCACTCTAAAAATAATCCGGGGGCCGGGCGTGAGCCTGGTCGAAGCGGACCCGGGGCAGATCGAACAGGTCGTGATGAATCTGGCGGTGAACGCGCGTGACGCCATGCCCAATGGCGGGGAACTCACGATCGAAATCGAAAACGTGGAAGTCAGCGGAAACTGTCGGTTTCATCCCGACGAGATCGCCCCGGGCCGCTATTCGCTCCTGACCGTGACCGACTCCGGGGTCGGCATGGACGACCACACGCGCTCCCAGATGTTCGAGCCCTTCTTCACCACGAAGGATTCCGAAAAAGGAACCGGCATGGGTCTGGCCACGGTGTACGGTATCGTCAAGCGGCACAAGGGATGGATCGACGTGGAGACGTCGCCCGGAACGGGGACCGCTCTCCGGCTGTACCTGCCGTGCGTCGATGCCAAACACACGATCGACGAGGACGTGAAATCGGAAGAGACCCCTCACGGCAGCGGGACACTTCTCGTCGTGGAAGACGACGAACACGTTCTCAAGGCCACAACGACTTTTCTCCGGTCGCGGGGTTACGAGGTGCTCGCAGCCGCCGACGGGAGGGAGGCGCTTACCATAGCCAGGCTCCATCCGGAAGAAATTGCGCTGCTGATCACGGACGTGGTCATGCCGGGATACAACGGCTTCCAGGTCGCCCGGAAAATCAAACGCCTCCGACCGGACATCCGGGTGCTCTTCATTTCCGGCTATCGTGAAGGCGAGGTACTGGACGGATGCAAGCTGTCTCACGACTCCGGCCTGATCCCGAAACCTTTCACGGTCACCGGGTTGGCAAAAAAGGTGCACCGCATGCTTCAGAACCGTAAATCATCGGAAAAGTGGAAACCTTCAGGTCCGGGTGAGATGAAACATGAAAGGGAGTCCTCCTTTCCCTGATCGGTCTCACAATCCTTCCCCTGATAAGTTATTGTGAGATTGGTCCCAGAGCGAGGGAGTCGGGTGGTTGAGAGAGCGCACCCCCGATCTTCCTCGCTCGTTTCTTTCCCGTCCAAAGGATGACAGACCTATTCTTGAAGAGAATTTTCAGCTACCATGATCGGGAGCATATTTCCTGACCGAACATTGACTCATCTCGAGGAGGAGTTCCCATGTCCACGAGGCGACAATTCCTGCAGCGCATGATGCTGGGCGGCGGTGCAACGATCGCGATGCTGCAGGACGACGCACTCGCCATCGTGTCGGAGGCGGTGAGCGGATTGAATCGAGAAGACACCCCGGACAGCCTGGCCGACAAGGAGTGGTTCTGGTCGCGCATCCAGTCGGCGTTCGCCCTCGACCGAACCATCATCCACCTCAACAGCGGCGGCTGCTCGGCCAGCCCGAAGACGGTCCAGGAAGCGTTCAAGCGCTATCTCGACATTGCGAACCAGGCGCCGTCCTATTACATGTGGCGCCACCTCCGGCCGAACAAGGAGGGAGTGCGCGCCCGGATCGCGCGGACCTTCGGTTGCGACAGCGAGGAGGTCGCCATCACCCGCAACACGAGCGAGGCGATGGAAATCGCCCAGTTCGGAGTCGATCTCGAGGAGGGCGACGAGATCGTGGCCACCACGCAGGCCTACGGACGGATGCTCAACACCTGGGAACAGAGGGTGCGGCGCGACAAGATCGTTCTCAAGAAGGTCGTGGTCCCTGTCCCGCTCGCGAGCGACGACGACTATGTGGGCCGCATCGAAGAAGCGATCACCGACAGGACGCGGGTGATCATGGTCATGCATATGATCAATCTGACCGGACAGATCACACCGGTGAAGAAGGTGAGCCGGATGGCCCATTCCAGGGGGCTCCCGGTCATGTGCGACGGCGCCCATACTTTTTCACACTTTCCCTTCACCCACGCCGATCTCGAATGCGACTACTTCGGAACGAGTCTGCACAAGTGGACCTGCGCTCCCGTGGGCACCGGGTTCCTCTACGTGGGCAAGGATAGAATCGAGGAGACGTGGCCTCTCATGGCGGCGGATGCGGCGCAGGACAAGGACATCCGCAAGTTCGAGGAGATCGGCACCCACCCGGCTGCCAATATCAACGCAATCGCGGAAGCTCTCGTTTTCAACGAGGGGATCGGCGTTGCGCGCAAGGCAGCCCGGCTCCGTTACCTCCACAAACGCTGGATCGACCGGCTCCGAAAATATGAGAACGTGAAATTCAGGATCGACATCGACAATCCGACCCAGTGGTGCGGCCTCGTCAACGTCTCCGTCGACGGAGTCGACGTGAACAGGCTCAGCGATTTTCTCCTCGACAAGTACAAGATCTACGTCATCGCCATCGGCCACGAGGAGTGCGAGGGGATCCGCGTCACGCCGAACGTGTACACAACGCTCTCCGAGATCGATCTCTTCGCGGACGCCATGGAGACCGTGGCGCGCGGCGAGGTTCCATCCGTCATGAAGACATGAAGTCCGTCATGAAGACATGAAGTCCGTCATGAACGATTCCTTTCGATCGGAACACTCACCATGACTCTCATCATCCTGTCATCGATCGTGCAGGTCGTGATCTTCCTCGTCTGCGCCCGGCGCTTGAGCGGGCTCCGCGGTAGCCGCGCGGCCGAGGAGGCGGCGCGCAAAGATGGATGGTCCCTGTCGAAAGCGTGGTCCTTCTGGGGCAGCGCCGGAATGGCTCTTGCCCTGCTGCTCGGTCTCTATCTGCCCTATCTGATCACCGAAACGATCTCCTATCCGATCGTGTCCGCGGCCGCGTCGATCGTCATGGCCTGGTATACCGCAACTCTCCTCCGTTTCAGCAGGAACGAGCTCGCCCATCGATCGGTGGTGGCCTACGTTTCATCGACGATGCTGAGCAAAACCTGGTTCATGGCCTTTCTTTTTTCCATCCTGGTCCTCTCGCCATTCGGCAGTGGCGTGATCCGGCACCTCTTCTGGGGCATGGCGATTCTGCTGGTCGGTGCCTGTGTCTGCATTCTGCCCCTGATCAATGCGCGCGAAACCGCGGCGCGCCACGTCGCGGTGCTCAACCTGGCGATCCTGGCTTTTCTTTTCCTCCCCTTCTCCATATTCGCGATCGCGAAGGAGGCGCAACCCTGGGGCGCCGAGCCGCAGGAGCTCGCCGAATGGATGAGTGGGCAGAACCCCGAAATTGGCGACACCGTCGGATGGAGGCGGGTCGCCGACTGGACCGAATGGTTGCAGAGCACGTTGCAGATCGAACCCGACCTGTCCGAACTCGAAAACCGTTTCCATGCGGCCATGGCGATCTGGATCGAAAGCGGTGATCGACAAGACAGGATCAATTCCTATGTCTTGACGTCGGCCGAAAGGCTCGGTTTCTTCAGCGACGAGGAATTCGATTTCCTCACCACCCTGTACAGGACCGAACAGCTCTTCAAAAAGGAAGAACCGATCCCATATCTCGAGCAGCTGGCCGCCCACATCGCGGCCCTGGCCGGACGGGGCGACCTCACCGTCGAGCAGCGCTTTCACCTTCTCAACCGGCTCCTCGCGAACGACGAGCAGAGCACTCACAAGGGCGCCGCCAGGATAAAGGAGATTTTCCTTCTCTGCGATCTCGCGGCCCGTCTCGAAAAGCCCGATCTCTTCGTCGGGGCGCGCGAGGAGGTCTTTTCGGCTCTCGGCGCCATGTGGGTGCGGCCCGAAAGAAAATGGGACGGCGGACCGATCCGCAATCTCAGGGAGGCGGGCGGATTCGGCAGCGGCGCCGAGCCGCCGGAGGTCGCTCCGTCGATATCGAACACCTTCCTCGCACTCAGGGCGATGCTGCGATTCGGCGTTCCCGAGGAAGTGGACACCGGCCTGCTCGCAAGCTACCTCCAGACCCACTCGCGCCCTCTATTTCCGTGGGCCGAGCGCTCGGAGCGGAAAACCCGGGCCGCGGGAGCCCTGGAAGGACTCAATGCGTCCGGTCTCCTGAAAAAGACCAGCATCGTCGACAGAAGCCCGGAAGGGAGCTTGTTTTTCAGCATATTCCTCCTTGTCGGCCTGGCCGTGTACGCAACATTCCGCGCGCCCCGCCCGGATGTTTGAAAACCGGGATTCTTTCCTAATCAGCGGTGATCGCCTATAATGAGCGTGCCGTGCCGCCATGTGAGGCACGATCGGATTTCTCGATGATCCCATCAGGGAGGAACCGATGCCCAGCTCCCACGACAAGGCCACTGAACTTCTGCTCGCCGTTTCGGACGGTACCGATGGGGCATGGAACAAGCTCCTCGCCATGGTCTACAGGGAGCTGCACACCATGGCCCACCATGCCATGCGCCGGGAGCGGCCCGGGCAGACCCTTCAGACAACCGCCCTCGTGCACGAAGCCTACCTGCGCCTCGTACCGGGCAAGGAAGTGCGGTGGCAAAATCGCAGGCACTTCTTCGGGGCGGCCGCGCGCGCCATGCGCCAGATACTCGCGTCGGAGGCGCGCAAAAGGAAGGCTGCCAAGCGCGGCAAAGGCTGCCGTCCCTTTTCGCTCTTCGACGCCGAGGATGCCGCGGACACCCCCGGCCCGGAAGGACTTCCGGCGGACGATATCGATCTCCTCGACAAGGCTCTCGACAAGCTCGGCAAAGGCGAGCGCAACGAGCGGCTCTGCACGGTCGTGGAGCTGCGTTTCTTCGTCGGTCTGACCCTCGAGGAGACGGCCGAGGTTCTCGATGTTTCGGTCGCCACGGTCAAGCGGGACTGGGATTTCACACGCGCCTGGCTTCACAAGCAGATGGCGGACGAAGGGAACGATGGACAATCTTGACAGGATCAGGGAACTCTTCAACGCGGCCCTCGAGCACGATCGCTCGCAGCGGTCCGCCTTTCTCGACGAGGCCTGCGGCGGCGACGCCTCGCTGAGGGGTGAGGTGGAAGCGCTCCTCGAAACGATCGAGAACAATCCCGATTTCCTCGCACGGCCCGCGTGGGCATCGTGTCTCGATCAATCCGGCGAAAAGGGCCGCATCACGGAGGACCTCGAACCGGAACCCGGGCTCCCCTTCGAGCGGCTCGGCGAGTACCGTCTCATCCGGAAGATCGGCGAGGGCGGCATGGGCGTGGTCTTTCTCGCCGTGCAGGAATCGCTCAACCGGCTCGTGGCGGTGAAAGCGATCCGGCCGGAGCGGATCGGCACCTTCGAGGCCGAGGCCCGGTTCCGGCGCGAGGTGGAGTCGATCTCCGAGCTCAGGCACTCCAACATCGTGACCGTCTTCGGGAGCGGCGAGGAGAAGGGCGTTCTTTACTTCGCCATGGAACTCGTTCCCGGCGAGGGGCTCGACGTCCTCCTGCGTCAGGCGCGCGAAAGGGACGAGGCGATCCCCCACGACCGGATCCTCCGGTGGACCGCCCAGATCGCCGACGCCCTCGAGAGCGCCCACCAGGCCGGTGTCATCCACCGCGACGTGAAACCTTCCAACATCCGGATCACGCCCGAGGATCGCGCCATACTCCTCGATTTTGGGGTGGCGCGCCATTCCGACCTGGCCTCGCTCACCCTGTCGGGCGAGTTTCGGGGCACGCCCCATTATGCGTCGCCCGAGCAGGTGACCGCCAAACGGAAGGAGATCGACGAGCGGAGCGACATCTATTCTCTCGGGGTGACCCTCTACGAGGCGGTCGTGGGCCGCGTCCCCTTCGAAGGGGAGACGACGCAGCAGGTCTTTTCCCAGATCATGGAGAATGAACCCGCATCGCCGCGCCGCATCAATACCGCGATCCATCGCGATCTGGAAACGGTGATCCTCGCCGCCATGGACAAGATACGGGCCAGGCGTTACCAGACCGCGGCCGGTTTCGCGGGCGATCTCAAAAGGCTCCTCCGGAGCGAGCCCGTGACGGCCCGGCCCGCGGGGATGATCACGCGGAGCGCGCGCTGGATCCGGCGCCACAGATTCGCGTCCCTCCTGGCCGCGGCATCGGTTCTGGTTCTGATCGCCGCCGCGACGATCGTGTCCGTCATCTCCGCCCAGCAGGAGAGGGAGCTGCTCCGTGCCGAGGCGGAATTCGTGCCGATCCGCGAGGCGCTGCACTGGCCCAATGCGGTGATCAGGACCCAGGCCTGGTTGTGGATCATCGACTGCGATAGTGATACACCCTGCGGTTACCTGCTGCGCGCGGTCCACGACATCGCTTTCGAGTGGGACGCATTCGAAGGTGCAGCCGACGGCCTGAAAATCTGCATCGACAAATGCCGCGAACGCGGGGAGCTCGAATTGGAACAGAACGCCCGCTACTTGTTGGCTCTGGTGAACTGTTGCCTCGCCGCGGAATCAAAAGACCGAGCGGAGCGGGACCGCCTTCTCGAGCGGGCGAGAGCTGAGTTCCGCGCGGCAATCCCCCTCGATCCCGTTTCACCCGAATGCCTCGTCTGGCAGGACGAAAACTGGCAGGACTTCGCATCGGGCGCGGTTCGACCCGATCCCGAGGAGATCAGGGTCAACAAGCAGCACCACCTCGTCCACCTCTACCAAAGCGCCGGAATGCTGAGCGAGCTCTTCAGAGGGGGGCATAAACGGAATTTCGAGGAGGTGATCCGCCATCTGGAAAAAGTGATCGAAAGACGTCCCGATCACACGGCCGCTCTCATGTTCATGAGCCGGACCTATTTTTTTGTTGCCCGGTTCTTTCACTTCCTCGAGCTGACCGACGATGCGGTGCGCTATTCGGAGAGAGCTGCCAAGGCAGCCGGCGATCAAACCAACTACTGGGTGTCGATCAACGAGGCGCAGGTTCTGCTCTTGCGCGGCGATAATGACGGCGCTCTCGAGAGCCTCGAAAAGGTAAGCCGGACATTCGTCGACAAGAAGATGCCCGGATATCAGAACGTGCTCGGCGCCCTCGGCAAGGCCCACGCCCGCAAGGGAAACCATGCCACGGCCCTCGAACACTATGACCGGGCACTGGAAAGCGCTTCTGGAGAGGACGTGCATGTTCTGGCTGCCAAGGCCGAATTACACCTGGAGCGGCACGAGACCGACCTGGTCATGAACTCGGTCCACAAGACCATAAAGGTGCTCGGGCAGATGCCGGACGTCCCCGCGGCGCTCTATGCGGTCATCGCGCGCGCCCACTTCCAGAAGGGCGATTACGCCCGGGCGCTCGATTACCTCGATAGCGCCTGGAAGCTCGGCGAGCATTCGCCCCGCGATCTGAGCGTCAACGTCATGTTTCTGTGCACCTTTCCGGAAGGGTTCCGACGACGCGCAGCCGGCATCGCGTCCTATTGCATCCGCAAGGCCGAGGACAATGCCGTGCTCAAGGGTCGGCTCTCGCCGACCTGTCTCAGCGGGCTGGGAGCGAGCTACCTCGTTCGGAAGAGCCACGGCAAAGCGATCGAAAATCTGGAAAAGGCGATCGAGGGCCGCAAGGCGTGGCCCGCGGTTTCGCGCGAATACTATTGGAGCGAGAACGCTCGCGACCGGTATTTTCTCGTCCTGGCCCATCACAGGCTCGCGTCCGAGTCGGCTGACAAGGCCCTTCATGAACGGAAGGCCCGCAAATACTACGACGAGGCCGAGGCGGAATACGGAGCGAAGACTCCTGCCATCGAAACCGCTTACCTCCTCGACCGTGTGCGCGCGATGGCGCAGGAAACCCTGGGGATCGGCGCCGAACACAAAGGGGAATAAGGCAAGCGAAGCCCGGCACGCAGGCCGGGCTCCACCTCTCACACTCCAATGAAACCCCGGGATTCGACTACTCGACCGAAAGGAGCAATGGATTCGTGAGCTTCGTATGGGGACCGTTGAGCGGGCCGACAAGGGCCTGAAGCGGTATTCGATCGCCGGCAACCCAGTTCGAGGGCACGGTCGCGGGCAGGTTCAGAATGCCGTTCCCCGGTATGGTTCCCACGCTGCTCTGCCACAGGGGCGGCCAGGGCAGGTAAAAATTGCCGTACTGCGTGGACAGAGGGGGCAAAGAGATCTGCCTGTCGACAAAGAGCGCGACCGGCATGCCGGGACAACCCACGATCCTGAGCGGCAGTCCTTCTCCCGGTACGACCGATCCGATCTTGTAGAGCCGGTAGTGGTACTCGTCGGCGCCCATGTCGACCGTGCCGAGCGCGACACGCGGATCGCCTTCGAGATCGCCGGCCGGCAGAACGGAGAGGTTGCTGTCTCCGGAATCCCTGCAGGGCGACGACCACTGCAGGTGGTAGTCGCAGAGGGTGGGATCGTAGAAGAGCGGATTCTGATCGATCATGCCGCCCCCCCAATTCAGGACGCTTCCGGCATCGACGTGGGCCTCTTCCTCTCCGCCACCCACGTCGGAATAGGCGATGGTCAAGGTCGAAAAGGACTCGAGGCAGATCTCGGGACCTTCGTCCAGCGCGTCGTCATCCCACATGATCGTGTTGACGATCGCGGGCGATGCTTCGCAGCAGTGGACGGCGCCGCCTTTCAGGGCGACATTTTCAGCCAGTGTGCAATTGACGACGGTCGGCGTGGCTCCCGCCCCGCAGTAAAGCCCGCCTCCCCAACCCCACGTGACGTCGCACACGTTCCTGGCGAAGACCGTGTTGACGATCAACGGCGACGATGCCCAGCAGGTGTACCCCCCGCCCGAACGATCCGCCTCGTTGCCGAGGACGAGGCAGTCATCGATCAACCCGGTGTAGGCGTCGCTCACGATTCCGCCCCCGTCGCCCGACCTGTTCCGCGCGATGAGGTTGCCTGTCACTCTGGCCTCGCAGTACTCGAGCCGGATCCCTCCGCCGGAAATTTTCGAAAAGTTATCGATGATCTTGTTGCCCGTGACGAGCGCACCGCTGTTGGAGCACAAGATCCCTCCGCCGCCCCAGTTCGAGGTCGCCCTGTTCTGGGTGATGATGTTGTTCGAGATCGTCGGAGATGAAAAGTAGCAATAGATGCCTCCTCCTGAACCGGACACTCCATTCTTCACCGTGAAACCGTCGAGAACACTGCTCCGGTCCTCGCTGCAGGCAAAAGTGACCACCCTCCCCGAATAGGTCCCGTCGATCGTGGTGACCCGGGGACCTTTTTCGCTTGCCACGGTAATCTCCTTGCCCCTGAAAGAGATGTTCTCGCAGTAGGTGCCGGGCCTGACGACGACGGTGTCCCCATTTTTGCTGGCGTCGATGGCGTCCTGGATCGCGGAGTGGTCATCGGGAACGTAGATGGTCTTACCCTGAATCGCGACGGCAGATGCGAGAAGAAGAATCAGAACCATATATGACAGGTGCTTGCACATGACATGCCCTCCCTTGCTTTCGATTGTCACCAGAACGTTGGTGGCGCAAAGAGTCACGCCTCCCAAGGGCGGCCCGATCGATCTCGGACCGGGACACCCTCGTCCGGATAGCCATGTGCAAGAGGGGCCGTGGCTAGCTCATGTAATCAGGATTTTTTGTGAACGCCGACCGCGAACCGGATGGGGTGGATCGAGCGATGTCCGGCGATCAGCGGCCGCTTTCCGCGGCCAGGGCCGCGAGCCGCTGCGCGCGCTCCGCCGCCCGGGTACCGGCGTACCGGTCGGCGAACTTCGCGAGCTGGCGCACCGTGGCCCCGCCGAGACCGTCGGCGAGGAGTTTCTTTTCGAGCTTGGCAAAGTTCTTTGCCGCTGCCATCTCGCTTTTCATGCCGGGCGCGGCGAGCTGCTTGGTGATCTCCTTCACCCGCGGTTCGAACCGCTCCAGGCCCCTGAGATTTTTCGACAGTTCCTCGGCGAGGTCCTCCGCCTCGAGAAGGAAGCCGTTGTCGACCATCCATCTCAACCGTGCGATCCTGGCATCGATCCGGCCGGAGAAGATCTCCTGCGCCGATGCTGCGGCCTCGGAATCGGGGCCTGCAGACGCGGCCTTCTTTCGGACGGCGGAGAGGGCGCTCGCGTACTTTCCCCGGGCGAAATCGGTCCAGGCCCTCTTCAGGGAACGGGGAACTCCCGCGGGAGCTTTCTTCGACCGGGTGATCTCTTTCTGGATCGTCTCCTCGATCTGTTGCTTCATCGAGATCGGATTGCCCTTGAGCAGGACCTCTCCCTCGCAGGAGAGGAGCACGAAGTTGGGAATGCCGCGCGCGCCGGTGTCGAAAGGCCGCTCGGTGGTCCATATCGCCGGGGAACCCATCCATTTGCGGCCGTAGGCGAGAGCCTCGACCTCTTCGAGCCGCAAGCCCTGGCTCTCGACGAGCAGAACGCTCAAGTCCTCGCCGAACTCCGCGGAAATTTTGACCGACCAGGGCACGGCAGTATTGACGCAAGGCGGGCACCTGTGGCCCCAGAACTCGACCAGGGCCGGCTTGCCGCGCAGGCTCTCGAGGCTGTCGAGTCCCATGCTGTTCAACGCGGGTTGGTGGAAGGTGTAGGCGGCGTGATCACCCACTTCGATTGTTCCGCCCGACAAGGTCGTACCGAACAGGATGCTCCATGCGGCGATGGTCAGGACTGCGGCCGATACTCTGTTTTTGTTCATCGTTGCTCTTTCTTCTTGATGATCGTTCGCGACGACCGTTGAAGGTCGGGGAGCCGGACTCTCTCTGTTGATAGACTCGATGTGGGGCTTGTCAACCCGATTGACCTTTCCCGTGACGCCCGAATTTACGGTTCCCCGCCGAGATCGGTGCTATTCGTTTATCGAGGAGTGTGGTGGTGCACTCCCCGATAATAACGTCACGAACAAGATCGGAAAGGATCGAACTCATGTTCTCCATGCTGGAACAGATCAGAAGCCGCGCGCTATTCGCAACTGGATTGATTTGCTGTCTCGCCGGAGTGCAGCTCGCCTCGGCGCAGTCACCCGACATCATCTGGAGCCAGAACGACCTCAGCGGCGGTGTCTGCTCGGTCTCCTTCTCCCCGAACGGCAAGATTCTTGCCTACTCGGCCTCTTCCGACCAGGAAATCAGGATCCGCCGCGCTGCCGACGGCGTGCTGCTGCGCTCCTTCACGGCGGTCACGGAGCCGTCGTCGGGTGTGGACGAGGTGGCATTCGCCCCGAACGGGCTGGCCCTCGCCTCAACCTGGAACAAGACCGAGACCAGCGGCGGCTACACCTTCTTCTTCGGCGGCCTCGAGCTCTGGAGCACCTCGTCGCCCCCGGCGCTCCAGACGGAAAGCCATTCCAACTACGCCACCTGCCTGGCCTGGGCGCCGGACAGCCAGAGCATCATCTCGGGGAGCAGCGACCGTCACGTCATTCTGTGGGACGCCATGACCGCTCACAAGATTCGAAGCTTCAACCACGGTGCGTGGATTCAGTCGATCGCTTTTTCGCCCGACGGCTTGCTCATCGCGTCGGGCGCGTCGGACAACGCCATCAAAATCTGGAACACTGCCAGCGGCGATCTGGTGCGCACGCTGACCGGCCACACCGATTATGTCAGCACCCTCGCGTTCTCGCCCGACGGAACCCTGATCGCCTCGGGCGCGGGCGGATTCAATTCCCCCGATGACCACACGATCAAAATCTGGCGGGTGGCCGACGGCGCCCTTCTCAACACCTTCTCGGGCCACACGGACTGGGTCCTCGATCTGGACTTCGCATTTGGCGGCGTCATCCTCGGCTCCGTGTCCCGCGACGGGACGATCCGGTTCTGGCGGGTGGCGGACGGGACCGTGTTGCGGTCCTATCACCTCGGCGGCGCCCTGCCCCTCTGCATCGACGTGGCGCCCAACAACCAGACCTTCGCTTACGGGCTCAACAACGGAACCGTGGTCCACGCCAGGCCTTGATCGTTCGCGGACGACCGCTCAAAGACGGGCTTCTTCCGGCTGAGTGCGTTTCTTGCTCAGGGCACCACATCGATCGCCACGGCATTGGACGCAAAGTCCCACGAGCCAGTCAACGCCCAGGCGAAGTGCAGCGTGCGCCCCACGAAGTAACTGTTGATCGGGCCCAACGTGTCGAGCAAGGCCGCACCCTCCCCGGCCCCGTTCAGGGTGCCGTAAAAATTCACGAAGAGCGCGCCGTTGAGATGGGAGAGGACGAACTCCGTGAACCAGTCGCGGTTGAGCGGGATCGTAATCAGTTCCCCGGGAAGGAGCGTTCCAGGGACCGTGCCCGAAAGAGAGCCTGTCATGAGATAGGTCCGGGCCGCATGGTTCGATCCGCCGCTCAGCGCGAGCTGGACCTGCCCGCCGGTGGCCGCCGAGAGGAAGGTCGCGTCCGCCTCCAGGGCGGGATCTCTGAGAGCGTTTTCGTAGACGAGAACGCCCGCCGACAGATTGGTCGCGAAGATCTCCGTTCCGCGCGACGTGAGGCTCCCGATACTCTCGGGCAGCTCCACATCGTCGAGCTCGATCGGATTGGCCGGATCGGAGATATCGAAGAGGTGGAGATCCTCGTCGCGGGTGACATAAGCGAAGTCGCCGATCACGTCCACGTGGTAGGGATGGAACCAGCCGGAAGGATTGTACTTGGAGACGAGCGACGGCGCCGTGGGATCGGAGACGTCGAGGATCAAAAAACCACCCGACCAGTCAGTGGACGCCACGTAGGCGTAATCTCCCTGCACGCGCAGGTCCCACACCCAATTGGTCGCATAATGGCCCGCCAGAAAAGGACCGGCCGGATCGGACACATCGATGATTCTCACCCCGCCGTCGTGGTTCGCCACGAAAACATGGTTGCCCGAAACAACCACTTCCCAAGCCATGTCCCACAACTGGATCGTCGACACCTCGACAGGAGCGGAAAGATCGCTCACATCGATCACCTTGAGCCGGTCGAGTTGATTGACCACACCCTCGACCACGTAGGCGTAGTGTCCGTCCTCGGAGAGCTCGATGCGCCAGGCGTCGAAGGTCTCGAGCGCGCCGAGTTCGAAGGGCGCGGCAGGATCGTGAACATCGACGATGCGCAAACCGCCTGTCCAGTCGGCGAGGTAGGCGATGTTGCGCGCCACCTTCAGGTCCCGCACCTGGTCGGGTGTATCGAACCGGCCGATCAGCTCCGTGTCCAAGGGATCGGACATATCCACGATCAAGAGGCCGTCGTCGTCCGCCGCGATATAGGCCACGTCGCCGTGGATCACCGCGTCCCATGAGACCGAGAAGGTGTCGAACCAGGAGAGTTCGACCGGCGCGGCAGGATCGACCACATCGTAGATCTTCAAACCGTTCCTCCCGCAAGCCACATAGGCCAGGCCTCCGGAAACGGCGATCTGGTGACCGCCGCCCCCCGTGTCGGTCAAGCTCAACTCCTGGGGCGACGACGGAGAAGTGACGTCGAGAATATGCAGCCCGGAGGTGGTCCCCACGAAAGCCAGGTTTCCGTCGACCCGCGTATCGATCACGCTGCCGAGACTGACCGTGCTCAACGTGGGAAAGTAATAATTCGTGGCATCGAGAATATAGAGTCCTCCGCCGGCTCCCACGTAGACCTCGTTGCCATGAGCGTAAACCGTGCTGCACGACAGGTAGCGCGAGCCGCCCGAGCGGAGCGAGCCATCGGGATAGATGACGAAATGCTGAAAGTTCGGGCCGGCCGCGTAGGCATTGCCGTTGGCCACCGTGACATCGCGCGACGGATTCCCCCCCACCCCGTTGAATCCCTCGTCGATCGGGTTGGTCGGATCCTGCACATTGATCCAGTGTATGTAGCCCCATTGGCAACACACGTAGGCGTGGTCGTCCCAGAGCACCACGCTGGTCACGGGGGTCTCCACGTCGAAGTAGAGCACCTCGATCTGGCTGAGGCGTTCGGGAATCGCGCCCGACTCGATATGCCAGATCTCGAAACCGCCCGCATCGGCGGCGATGAACAAGAGCTGTCTCGCCGCATCGTAGGCCAACTCTTGTACGAATCCGCGGGTCCGGATCGAGTCCGAGAGGAGAAGGGGATCGGTTGGATCGCCGGCGTCGATCACGAGCACCGCCCCGCCCGATCCGACAAAAACCAGATCCCGTTCGCTGTCGAGGGCGATCGCTTTGGAGGAGCCAAAAGGCCAGCTGCCCGCGAACTGAAGATGGGTCGACGTGGATCCCCCAGCAAGGCAGGTCGTGTGTAGGGCCATCAAGAAAACAACCGTGAACAAAAACTTGGTCTTGAAGGAAGCCATGGAAACCTCCGTGGGATTGCGATCGAAATTCGAATATCGGGTTACTGTTCTAATAGCTCATAGGTGTTTCGACCGGGGCTTCTGACAGATTTTTCCCGGAAGCCTTTTCCTGCCGGGGAGCGACTCTTGATGCCCGCTTTGACGGTCCGCTGCCCTGATCGGCTGCCCCGCATCTCGGGGAAAGCCAAATCACTTGCCCTGATCGGGTTTCTCCTCGCCCTCTGCAGGGAGAAGATCGCTGTACCTGGCCGCCTCGTCGGAACGATCCATCGCCTTGTAGAGCTTGACCAGGTTCGCGACCACATGCCGGAGGTGGGCCTGCCTCGGGCTGTCGGCATTGGCAAGCGTGTGATAGGCGCTCAGCAGCGCCTATTCCGCTTCCTCCCGGCGGCCGAGCTCGACGAGACACTCCGCCCAGAGGGCGCGCGCCCGCGCCGTGGCCGGGTGATCGACGCCGTACGACGACGCCGCGGTGCGCGCCGCCTCTCCGAGAAACTCCTCGGCGCTCTCCCACCGGCCCGCGCCGGCCAGGAGCATTCCGAGCCGGCTGTGGCTGGCCTGAAGCATGTGGTGGCCCGCGTCGTACACCGCGCGCCGGATGTCGATCGCCTCCCGGAACAACGCCTCGGCGCCGTCGAAGTCCTCCTGGAGCCAGCGCGCCTGCGCCACGTTCCAGAGACAGCTCGCCCCGTCTGCCGATTGGCGGCCCACGAGCCGATCGCTGACAGCGAGCGCTTTCGCGTACCATGTCTCGGCCTCGGCGAAGAGGTGTTGCTCGCGCTGGGTGTGCCCCATGAGATTGTAGAGCTCGGCCAGCTTGGGGTGTTCGTCGCCGTAGACCTTTTCGTGGCCGGCGATCGCCTCGGTCACGATCGCCTCGGCAGCCTCGAAGTCTCTCAGATTGAACCTCGCGTTCGCCCTGTTGAGCAGGACGCCGCTCCGGAACAGTCCGAGCCGTTCGGGATCGCTGTCGATGATCTCCTTCGCCCTCGCGAGCAGCTCCTCGCCCCTTTCCATCTCGCCGCAAGAGATCAGCAAACCGGACCACTGGATCAGGGCGGTGAGGAGGCGCCGGGGGTCGGCCTCGACGTACCGCGCGTAGATGTCATGGGCCTGCCCGTAGAGGTCGTGGGCCTCCGGGAATCGGAACTGCGCCTGGCGGAGCTCGGCCAGGCTGAGCACGCAATCGGCTGTCCTCGAATGGTTGTCGCCGTATCGTTCCCGGCTCGTTGCGAGAGCCGTCTCGAGCGTGGCCTCGGCCTCGTCGAAGCGACGCAGATCGGTCAAGACCACGGCCAGATCGCGCTGAAGCGCAGCGATCGCCGGGCCCTGATCGGCCTGAACCGACCGGAGCGCCTCGATCGCCCTGCGATTCTGCTTCTCGGCGAGCTCGAAATGGCCAAGGTGATAGTAGGCGTCTCCGAGGACCTGCCTGATCGCGGCTTCCTGCTCGGGCTGGTCGACGAAACGCCCGTCGATATTGCGCGCTGCCGAGTCGAGCACCTCCCGCACCGTGACCGATGGATCGGGCGACAGCATCGGGTCGGAGGAAGCGATCATCTCCTGAAGGAAGGCGCTCACCGATTCGGCCTTGTGTGCCTGGACGAGCGCCTCGTCACGGCTCGAGCGCGCCTCGTCCTCGGCCTTGACCGCACGATTGTAGAGCATGCCCATGGCGACTGCCGAAATGAGGGCGGACAGAAAGAGCAGCACCGCGAGAGAGGCCGCGGTCTTGTGGCGCGCCACGGTCTTTCGCAGCACGTACCAGGGCCGGTCCCGTTTCGCCTCGATCGGTTCGCCGCGGACGAATCGTTCGATGTCCCGCTCGAGGTCGGCAACCGTCTGATAGCGGCGCGCGGGATCCTTTGCCAGGCAGCGCAGCACGATCGTCTCCAGGTCGTCGTCGATGCCGGTACTGATCGATCGCGGCCTGGGCGGCGGGGCAGTGGCGATCTCGTTCAATGTCCGGCGCAGATTGCCCGAGATCGGATGGGGCAGACGGCCGGGGAGAAGCTGATAGAGTATCACGCCGAGGGAATAGACATCGGTGCGCGTGTCGAGGCTGGCCGTGGAAGGATCGATCTGTTCCGGACTGGCCCAGGCGAGGGAGCCGAGAAACTCCCCTGTGCGGCTCACCGCGGATTCGGGGTGGGTCTCGGCGCGCACCTCGTCGGTGAGTTTGGCGATTCCGAAATCGAGGATGTGGGGCTGCCCTTTCTCGTCGATCAGGATGTTGCTCGGTTTGAGATCGCGGTGGATGATGCCGTGCTGATGGGCGTGATGCACGGCCTCGCAGATCGCCGCAAACTGGGTCAAAGGGAGGTCATCCTCTCCAGTCGCGCCAAAGGAGGCATCGTCGACCGGAACACCCTCGACGAACTCCATCACGAAATAGAGCCGCCCGTCAGCGGTTTTCCCCCTGTCGAAGGTGCGCACGATCCCCGGGTGGCGCAGTGTGACGGCGAGCTCGATCTCCCTGTTGAAGCGCTGCTCCGTCTCGTCCGGTCTGGTAGCGCTGTCGAGAAGCACCTTGATCGCCACGGTCTGCTTCGTCGAGGTCTGGACCGCGCGATAGACCACTCCCTGTCCGCCGCGGCGGATCTCGACGAGCTGCTCAAAGCCGGGAATCTCGGGAACCTGGCCCCAGTGCGTCGCCGACGCCTTGAGATTCTCCAGCAGCGCGTCCCTATCCGCGAACCAGTCCTTCTCATTGTCCATGATCAGCGCGATGCCTCGATCCCGAGGTCAACCCTCCTCTTCGATCTGCCGGGCGATCAAGGCGCTCAGGCGCCTGAGGATTCTCGATTTGGCCTGATAGACCTGGTCGACCGACATTCCAAGCTCGGCGGCTGTTTCCGCGGCGGGCCGCCCTTTGACCGCATACTGGGAGAAAGCCATCCTGTCCTGTTCGTTGAACTCGGACTCGAGCTGCCGCATGGCGTGGCGCACGTGGTACTGGCGCCACTCCTCCTCCCACCAACTTTCGGTCGAAGGGTCGTCCGCGGCGGTCTCGGCTTCTTCTCCGGTGAGTTCTAGGGTCATTGCGCCTTTCTTCTGACGGAGAATCCGAAAAACCGTCCTGAGCGCCACTGTTTTCAGGTAGGAGCGGAACTTGCCCTTGGCAGGATCGTACCGGAATTTGCCCACCGCCTTCGCGAGCGCCAGCAGGATCTCCTGGGTGGCGTCGTCGCAGTCCGCCGGTTGCAGGCCGTGGCGCCGCGCAAAACCCCGGAGCAGATCGGCGTACCTCTCGTGGAACTCGCGCCAGGCTGTCGGGTCCACACCCTCGGCGAGTCGGGCCAGCAATGTGGCGTGGGTCGTGTTCTCCATGACAATCAACACTTTACCCTCAAGCGACCGTTGATCGCTCGAGAAATTTTTCCAGAACTCTGTCAGACCGGGGGCTCGATGTTCTATAAAAGTATAGCAGGCTTTTGCGTTTTTTCAGCAGGCGCCGGGCCCGCGAAATCCTGAAAACACCATGCCACTATGAGAGCATCGATGAGAAATCTGGATTGAGCGGACCGTTGACAGAGGCGCGAGCGGAGGTGTTTCATGAAGGTTTCGATCGTTGCGAGTGTTTTAGTCTTGTGCGCCGGCCTGGCCGCGGCGCAGACCACGTGGTACGTTCCCGACGACCATGCCACGATCCAGGGCGCGATCCACGCGGCCGCGCAGGGTGACACCATCTGCGTCCGGCCCGGCACTTACGAGGAGAACATCGACTTTGTCGGCAAGGCGGTGACCGTGGTCAGCGAGAAAGGGCCCGACCTGACTGTTGTGGACGGCAACAGCGTCGACCGGTGTTTCATCTTTCAGAGCGGCGAAGACCGGAACTCGGTACTCGAGGGATTCACCATCACCAACGGCGATGCGCAGGGAGGCAACGGCGGAGGCATCGACTGCACACTTCAGAGCAGCCCCACCATCACCAACTGCGTGATCGCCGGCAACAGGGCCGCCGCTCTCGGGGGCGGTATCGCGTGCCGCGGGTTCAGCCACGCCAAGATCACGGGGTGCACCTTCATCAACAATGTTTCCGAGGGCGCCTACGAGGGAAGCCAGGGCGGTGGGCTCTCGTGCTTCATCCTGAGCAATGCGATCGTCACCGACTGCGTGTTCATCGG
The DNA here is from genome assembly GCA_964620445.1 of uncultured Phycisphaerales bacterium. Lineage (GTDB taxonomy): Bacteria > Planctomycetota > B15-G4 > B15-G4 > CAYZWU01 > CAZUHB01. The sequence continues at coordinate 37,607 of CAZUHB010000006.1, read as the reverse complement.
CAACGAGTCTCAATGGGGCGGAGGCCTCGACTGCAGCGGCTCCTATCCGGTGATCACCAACTGCGTCTTCCAGGGCAACGAGGCCTACCTCGGCGGCGGTGCGATCTTTTGCAGTTCCGCCGATCCGGTCGTCACGAACTGCACAATGGTCGACAACGCCGCCTACATCGGCGGCGGGCTGGTCACGGCCGGCGCTGTCCTCCCCTCTTACCCTGTCCTGACGAACAGCATCTTGTGGAACAACTCCCCGGAACAGATCTACATCGGGATCGGCGGCGCCACGGTCACTTTCTGCGATGTGATGGGCGGCTGGCCGGGTACGGGCAACATCAACGAGACACCCTCCTTCGTCGATCTCGACGCGGGCGACTTTCATCTCAACTGGTACTCGCCCTGCCGTGACGCGGGCGACAACGCGGCCGTGCAAACAGCGTCCGACAACGAGGGCGATCCGCGCATCGTGCTCGGCCGGGTCGACATGGGAGCGGATGAGTTTTACCACCACCTCTACTACCGGGGCGATGTGATCCCCGGCTCGTCGATCGCACTGAGGTTCATCGGGTATCCTGATGCGCCCGTTCTGCTCGCCCTCGGCTCGGGTGTGGCGAACACTCCGGTCAGCACGCAGCACGGCGACCTCTGGCTGAACGGGCCGCCCCTCTGGCAGGGTCAGATCGGTTCGATCGAGCCGAACGGTCTGCTCAGCTTTCCGGCGACCGTGCCAGCCGACTGGTCGACGGGCGACGAGTTTGCGCTTCAGGCGCTCGTCGGTCCGTGGAACGGGCCGTTGACGCGATTGACAAACGCCGAGATCTTGCTCGTGGAATGACTCTAGTTCAACCCGACATCGTCCAGGTTCGTCAGCGTGGTCCCGTATCGCCGGGAGTCACACCACCCACGTGGGAGAGATGGGCGTCGAACTCGTCAACTGAACCGCCCCTTGTTCTTGGAGAACAGCTAGTTTTCTATCTCCACTGCCACAGGTATCGAGGCAAAGTCACTAGGCGATAACGTTGCAAAGGCGAAGAAGATCTCGGTCTCCACCCACGTGGAAGAAACCGAGGGCGCATAGAGATGGACCGTTGCCCGTCCAGTGGCATCGAGCGTACCCCAGAATTCGCGGAACGCCGGCTGTCCAAGCCGGGCGATCACGAAATCGGAAAACCAATCCCTGTTGAGCGGAATCGTGATCAGTCCGCCCGGAAAAAGCGTCCCGGGTGCGGTGCCGCTCAGGCTCGCGCAGAGCAGATACTCCCTGCCGGCACCGGATGATCCAGCATCGAGGGTGAAGGCGATGGTGCCCCCGGAGGCGGCCGAAAATGTGTAGGCATCAGCTGCGAGAGAATCGCCGACCCCGCCGCGGACGCACCGGGCGTAATTGTAGATCCGTACGTGATCGCCCTGCGGGCCGTTGCCGTGCGGCCAGTTGGCCGGATCGCCCGACTTGGGATCGCCCCTCTGCGCGCCTGCCCCGTGAACGTCCATGAGAATCCAGTTTCCAGAATTCGGCGGCTCCTCCATCCAGCCCAGCCCCCTGCCGAAGGCGACATAACACCCCCACTCACCGTAGGACGATGCAGGACCATCACAGTGGGTGGTGCTGCTCCAGAAATAGGATTCCGTCTCGGTCACGTCGAAGTAACTGACGTCGATCGCCGCTGTGCCGGTGACACCCGGGGCGCGCGTGTAGTCGACCAGGCTGTGGAGCTCCTTCACATTGGGGAGCCTCCAGTCGTCGTGGCCGGCGTAGCTGAGGTTCTCGGCCCAGTCGAGAGCCTGCTCCCAATTGAGCGTTCCGTCCGAGTAAGGGCCGACCCCGAACGCGCCGCTGTCGACCTGCATCCACGTCAGTCCGGTCGCCAAGTCGGTGACAGTGCCGTCGCCGTTGTCGACATAGCTGTTCTCGCCGTACTGGGTGTTGCCGCGCACGTAGCTGACGAAGAAGGTCTTCGGCTGGCCCATGAAGGTTTTACCGTAGCCCTTGATGCGGCCGTCTGCGAAGTTGACCCCGAAGACCGCTTCCTCGCCTTGCATGACATATCCGACGTACTCCGTGGACGAACAGTACTGCGCGTCGATGAAGCGCTCGCCCGCGGTCTCGTCCCCGTATTCGAAAACGAAATAGTTGGTGTCGATATAAGGCCTCGATGCGGCAGCGGTCATCCCGGTGTAGCCGTTGTATCTGATCAGCGAGTAGAGCTCCTTGATCGACGGCAGACGCCAATCGGTATACCCGCCGAGATTGAAAGCGGCGGCCCCGGCAACAGCATCGTCGAAAGACATCTTGTCTCCCGGATCCTGCTGCCACATCAGCCCTGTCTGCAGGTCGGTCACCGTGCCGTCGCCGTTGTCTTGATAGGCCGGCAGATCACCCACGTACTGGGCATCCTGACCGTGAAATGCCTGCCCCTCGCCGGGAAAGGCGATGACACCGGCATCATCGTAGGCTTTCTTCTGAGCAGTATCGACAACAGGAGAATCGCTCGCCTGCGGGGATGGACAGAGGCATGCGGCCGCGATCAGAGCGATCGCGACTGATTTCATCGTAGATTGAATGTTCATTTTTTTCTCCATCGATTTCGATCCGACTCCGGAACGGAACGCGGCCCTGCCTCTCCGGTCTCTCCCGGCCCGCGTTCATGATCACTGCAGTTCATGAACGTATCGAGGGGGACGGAATCTACAAATCGGGGGATGTTTTTTCGAGATATTGTAATGATAGGAGCAACTCGTGGTGGAAAATCGGGTTCAATGGAGAGCCGCAAAAAGCGACATATCGAGAAAGTCCGTAGAAAAACGATCCTTCCTTCCGTTCAGCACATTATGGAACGCCAACAATGACCACCAGGTCGGGCGATCACCACGAACTCGACAAACGCCTGGAGAAAGGCGATGAACAGGCTCTTGCCGCGCTCTTCGCGCTGCACCGGGAGCGCTTGTGGCGCACGGTCAACTTTCGGCTCGATCGCCGGTTGCGCGGTCGCGTCGACCCGGACGATGTGCTCCAGGAAGGCTATCTGGCCGCCGCGCAGCGCATCGAGCATTACAGGTCGCTCGATACCAGGTCGCCCTTTCTCTGGCTCCGCTTGATTGTGAGTCAAACGATGATCGATGTGCATCGGCTTCACCTCGGCGTCCAGATGCGTGACGTCGACCGCGAGATCGCCGTTCATTGCGGCTCATACTCTCAGACGACCTGCACCTCCCTCGCGGTTCAGCTGGTCGGCAACCTGACTTCGCCGAGCCGGGCCGCAGTCCGGGGCGAGATGATCGAACAGGTCGAGCAGGCGGTCGCCGAGATGGACCCGCTCGATCAGGAGGTTCTCGCCCTGCGGCATTTCGAGGAGTTGACCAACATCGAGGTCGCCGAGGTGCTGGGTATTCGGCAGAAAACGGCAAGTATCCGATACATTCGCGCCATCAAGCGACTCAAGGATATCATGTCGCACCTGCCCGGTTTTCTTTCGGAGGATCGCGATGACGGCTGAAGACGGATCAGACCGCGTTCCTCTCGAGGAACTCGCCTCCGAATTCATCGAACGGCAGCGGAAAGGGGAGCGCCCCTCGATCGCGGAATACGCTGCCGAGCACCCGGAACTGGCGGACGAGATCCACGATCTCTTTCCCACGATCGCGGCGGTGGAACGCCTCAAGATCCACAAGGAGCACTCCACCGACGGGCGCGCGTCTCTCGGCCCCGTCAAGCTCGACCGGCTGGGAGACTTCCGGATCATCCGCGAAATCGGCCGCGGCGGCATGGGGGTCGTCTTCGAGGCGGAGCAGGAATCGCTCGCGCGCCGTGTGGCGGTCAAGGTTCTGCCCGGCCATTCGATCCTCGATCCCGAGAATCTGAAACGCTTCGAGCGGGAAGCTCAGTTCGCCGCCAGATTGCATCACACGAACATCGTTCCCGTGATCGGCGTGGGCGAGCAATCGGGCTTTCATTACATCGTCATGCAATTCATCCGCGGAGTGGGCCTCGACCAGATCATCAAGGCCCTCATGCGTTCGGACCGGCTCGGACCGGCCTCGCCGGAAAGGACTCTCGACGAGAAACCGGAGACGGCCGCTGCCGACAAGGAAGAGCTCGAAGCGGTCTTGAGCCGGTTGTTGAATGATGACGGCAATCGAGAGGGCAAGCCCGGCTCCTCGGCCGGTGCCGAGGCGCGCTATTGGAAAGCGGTGGCGGGGATCGGGCTACAGGCGGCCGAGGCGCTCCATTACGGCCATTCGCAAGGGACCTTGCACCGCGACGTCAAGCCGGCCAACCTGCTGCTCGATACTCGGGGTGTCGTCTGGATCACCGATTTCGGAGTGGCCAAGGCGATTCAATCGGAAAACGTGACCCGAACGACCGACATCACGGGCACGCTGCGATACATCGCGCCGGAGCGGTTCCATGGAAGAACCGATGCCCGCAGCGACATCTACAGCCTTGGGCTGACGCTCTACGAGATGGCGACCCTTCGATGGGCCTTCGATGTGGCCGATCAGCACGCGTTGACGATGCAGATCGTTAACCGCGAACTGATCGCGCCGCGCAGGATCAATCCCCGTATTCCGCGCGACCTGGAAACGATCGTCCAGAAAGCGACCGCCCGGGAGCCTGATCGCCGGTATCTCACGGCCGGAGACCTCGCAGCCGACCTGCAGCGATTCGTCGAAGACCACCCGATCCAGGCACGACGGATCACACCTGTCGAGCGGCTCTGGTTCTGGTGCCGCCGGAATCCGGTGACCGCGGGACTGACCTCGGCTGTCCTGGTTCTCCTGATCCTGGTCGCCACCGTCGCCACCATCGGTTACGTCCAGACGAAGAACTCCAATCGGCTCGTGACGGTGGCGCTCGATGGCGAGAAGGAGCAGCGGCAAAAAGCCGAGACCACATCGGGCCTCGCTCTCGATGTTCTGGACAGGATCTACAACCAGTTCGCGCCGACCCGGTTCGACAACGGCATGAACCTCACGGTCGAGGACTCGGATGGCAACGAAATCGATATTCCCGCCCAGCCCGCTCTCTCGAGGGAAACGGCCGCTCTCCTCGACAGCCTGCTCGTGTTCTATGATCGCCTCGCCGAACAGGGGGGCGACGACGCGAAGCTCCGGCGGAAAAGAGCCAGCGCAAACCATCGCGTGGGGTCGATTCAGCAATACCTGGGACAGTTCGATCAGGCCGAAGCAGCCTACCTGCGGGCGCTCGACATCTACGGGGATCTGAAAGGCCAGGATCGCCCGAACGCGGATCTCGTGACAGAGACGGCGAAGATTCACAACGAACTCGGTCGCCTGTACAGGACGACCGCCCGACCCGACACGGGCTTCGCGGCCCACATGAAGGCATTGAGTCTGATCGAGGAAGCCGCGACGGAATCAGCCGGGACATTCGAAGCGCGCTTCGAACTCGCGCGCACGCACTACAATCTGGGCTCCGAGATCTGGCGGGACCTGGACATGGTACCGCCCGGACCTCCCCCCGGCTCACCTCGCGGGACCGCCGGACATCAAGGCCCGGGGCCGGGCAGACTCCGGCCGCCGCCGAACCGATCCGGCGACGGGCCGCTTCGTCCCCCGCCCCGGCGGCACGGTCCAGGCGGGCAGGCTGGACAGGCGCGGGACGGCCGCCCGCGGGCGCCGGGAGCCCAGAGACCGAACAGGCAACATTACCTCGAAAAAGCGATCGCCCTTCTCGACAAACTCATCGCCGAATCACCGTCCGATCCTGCTTGCCGCCGCCTCCTCGCGCTCTGCTATCGGGACCGCTTGCCGGGGATTCCCCTCGATCAGAATGCCGACCCGTTGAAGGACGCGGCGCGGATACTCGAAGAACTGGTCGACGAATACCCGGACGTGTCCGATTTTCGCTTCGATCTCGCCCAGACTTACGCGCTCTGGGACGTGCGCATTCTGCCGTCCGATTTTCACGTGACGGCGGAGAAGGATCTCGGCAAGGCGCTCGAAATCCTGGAGCACCTCGTCGTCGAGCATCCGCATGTCCCGTCGTACCTCATGGCCCGTATCCACGTTCTCCACAAGCTGGCCGATATCCTGCGCAGGTCCGACCGTCTCGGTCTGGCAAAGACGACCATCGAAAAGGCCCTGGTTTATCAGAAATCGTTGTCCCATCGATTCCCCGGCAATTCATCGTATGCGCAGTGGACCGTCGTGATTCAGAATTCCCTGGCCAGGCTCTTGCGCGACCTGGGCCGTTTGACCGAAGCCGAGCAGCTCCTGGAAGACTCCCTCGGAATACTGGATCCGCTCATGGAAACGGAGCCGCTTCCGGGCCAGATCCGAGGGCTGCTCATAGAATGCTACATGGAAAAACGGGATCTTTTCCACCGGATGGGCAAGGAAGACGCGGCTCGAGCGATGTTCGACAAGGCCCAGGAACTGCGCCACGACAGATAAAAATCCCCAAATCTGTGATCAATGATCAAGAATCTCTGGAAAAACGCCCTGAGCCAGTAGAAATCCGCTCTCTCCATCCGTTCAAGGAGATGGAGCCCGCGCATTGCTGGTTTCCTGACCATGACTGGAGACTCTCTTCCGGCGGCGTCGATGCGCGACCGCCTACCCGGCTCGGGGGAGCCTCCGACGAAAAACTTCATTTCCACCAACGGAGGATCCGTCATGAACCCCTTTTCCCGACTGACCGCACTTGTTCTGCTCTTCGCGCTGACTGTGGCCGTAACCGCACAATCGCAAGACCTTTACGACGAGGCGATCGTCCGCGATATCGAGCTGACCTTCAGCCAGGGCAACTGGTGGAATCTGCTCTACCAGAACATGTCGTCCGAGACCTACCTCGAGGCCGACATGGTCGTTGACGGGATCACCTACGCGCAGGTCGGGGTACGCTTCAAGGGCAACTCTTCAGCGTCGGTCTGGCCGGCGGAAAAGATGCCCTTCAAGATCAAGACCGACGAGTTCGTCCCCGACCAGAAGCTCTACGGCTACGACACGATCAACCTGGGCAACTCGTTCATGGATCCCACTTTCACGAGGGAAGTGACCACCTACCACATCCTGCGAAAATACATGCCCGCGCCGATGTCCAACTACGTGCGGCTCTGGCTGAACGGCACCTACTGGGGGATCTATGTCAACACCGAGCAGGTGAGCGGCGAGTTCCTGGGCGAATGGTTCGAGGACAGCGACGGGAACCGTTACAAGTGCGATCCCTCCGGCCAGGGGATGTCGACGCTGAAATGGCTCGGCTCGAATCCGTCCCTCTACTACAACTACTACGAACTCAAAAGCGATCCCACCGGTTCCGAGTGGACCGATCTCGTCGACATGATCGACATCCTGAACAACGACCCCGTGAGCAATCACTGGACCGACCTCGCACCCGTTCTCTTCATGGACCGGTGCCTCTGGTATCTGGCCGGGTGCAACCTCTTTTGCAACCTCGATTCCTACATCGGCAGCGGCCACAACTACTACATGTACAGCGATCCCTACGAGGGGCGCTTCAGCCCGATCACGTGGGACACGAACGAGTCCTTCGGAAACTTTCCCATGATCCCCGGCGGGCCGCCGCTCAATCCGACCCAGCTCCAGCAGCTCTCGCCCCTGCTCAACTACGGGGAAGCCGACTATCCTCTGATCAGCCAGCTTCTCGATCCCACGGCCGGGATCCGGGGCAGGCAGGTCTACTTCGCCCACTTCCGCGACATGCTGAACGAGGAGTGGAACTGGACCAACATCGGCGGACTCGTCCAGCAGTACCAGGACCTGATCGAGCAGGATGTGATCAACGACACGAAGAAGCTCTACTCGCTGACCTATTTCTACAACAATGTCACGCAGAACGTGCAGATCGGCAACCGCACATCGTGCGGCCTCCAGCCCTTCGTCGAGAACCGACGCTCCTATCTGCTCAACCAGTCCTATCTCACCGCCGCCGCTCCTCAGATCACGGGAACGGCGATCTCACCGACCCAGCCGGGACCGAACGACAACGTCCTCGTCACGGCAACGGTCACCGTGTCGAGCGCCACCCTGGGTGATGTCGACCTCTACTGCCGTGCCAGCGCGGACAACCTCTACACGAAGATCGCCCTCCACGACGACGGCCAGCACGGCGATGGCGCCGCGAACGACGATCTCTTCGGAAACTGGATCCCCGCGCAAACGGCAGGCACCAGGGTCGACTATTTCATCCTGGCGCAGACCACGGCCCAGACCGTGTCCCTCGACCCGATTTACGGCGAGAACAATCCTTACTACTACCAGGTCGAGCCGGAAGCGGGCGACAACGGCGTGATCATCAACGAGTTCCTCGCGCTGAACAACACGGTCAACCAGGACGAGGGAGGCGAGTACGAGGACTGGATCGAGCTCTACAACGAAAACGCATTCGCCGTCGATCTCGGCGGCCTCTATCTCACCGACGACATCACCGATCTGACCAAGTGGCAGATCCCGGCTGGCACGTCGATCGCCGCCGGCGGCACCCTGCTCATCTGGGCCGACAACGAGATCGACGAGGGCCCACTGCACGCGACTTTCAAACTCAGCGGTAATGGCGAGGAGATCGCCTTCGTGGACAGCGACGGTGCGAGTGTGCTCGACTACTACAGCTTCGACGCCCAGCAGATCGACATCTCCACGGGCCGGCTCTACGACGGCGGGGAGAGGTGGGTGACCTATCCCGTTCCCTCGCCCGATACTCTCAACGCGCCCGGAACGACCGGCTACCGGACCTTCTCGGCCCTCGACTCCACGGTCAACACCTTGAACCTCGGCGGCGCGGGCACCCCGGTCCTCAACGCGCCGATCACTTTCGAGATCCGGAACGGCCCCACGAGCAACTGGGTGGTCTTCGGCCTCTCGTGGAACGACAACGACTCGACCTTTCCGTCGGGAGCGGTCTTGCTCATCACCGTTCCTCCCTTCTGGAAAACCACACTCTGGACGAACGGCTCGGGCGCCGTCGACCTGAACATGACGATCCCCAACAACTCGAACCTGGTCGGGATCCCCGTGTACGCGCAGTGCCTCACCTACTACTCAGGGCCGGTCGAGGCATCGAACGGGCTCGAGACCGTCATCGGCCCCTGACAGGCCGAGCAGGTAAATCGCCATGAAAAGCAACGTGCGAAAACCGCAACCGTTCGAGGCACGCTTCCGGCGTTACGAGTGCAAGTATCTCATCCCCGAGAGCCTGGCCGTGGAGATCCGCAGGTACATTCGGCCTTTCGTCGATGTCGATCCTCACGCGGCTGACAGCGCCGACCGGAGCTATGACATCACGAGCCTCTATCTCGATGCGCCCGACCTGAAACTCTTCTGGGAAAGCCAGGAGGGGATCTTGAACCGCATCAAGCTCCGAATCAGGCGCTATTGCGACCGCGAGAGCGCGCCCCTGTTCATGGAGATCAAGAGGCGTCACAACCGTCTCGTGCTCAAGGGACGGTCACGTCTCGACCAGGGCGCCGTGGCCGTCATGCTCTCCGGCGGGGCGCCCGACACGTCCCGTCTCGAGGGCGACGAGCGGGCGTGCTACGACGAGTTCGTCGGGTGGATCGCGCGCTGGTTCGCCCAGCCCGTGGTCTGGGTGCGGTACAGGAGGGAAGCCTTTGTGGGCGCCATGAATCCCGGCATCCGGATCACAATGGATCGCAACATCCGCTGCGCACCGGCGGCGAACGCCAGTGAGAGCGCGCCGCCGGCCTGCTGGCGGCCGATCGAAGACCGCCAGGTCGTTCTCGAACTCAAGTTCAACCAGTCCTTTCCCGGCTGGATGGATTCCCTGGCGAAACATTTCTGCCTGAGACAGAGGTCGTATTCGAAATATGGAAATGCCGTTCGCCGCGGGCTCGACTCCTGGCGCCTGCCCGGCAACGAGGCCTGGTCACTTCCGATGATGTGAGAAAGAGATGATGAACGAATTCTTCAACACCATGCTCGATTTCAACGAGGGCGCCGGCGCGCTCACCGCCGGATCGATCCTTCTCTGTCTGCTCGCCACCTTCGTTCTCAGCCAGGCCGTGGGTTGGATCTACGTGTGGACGCACCGGGGAGTCTCCTACTCGGCGTCGATGTCGCAGTCGCTCATCGTTCTCTCTCTCATCGTGGCGCTGGTGATGCTCGTCATCGGCAACAACATCGCGCGCGCCTTCGGCCTCTTCGGCGCACTGGCCTTGATCCGCTTCCGCACCCCGGTGAAAGACTCGAAGGACACGGTCTTCCTCTTTCTCGCCGTGGCGCTCGGAATCGCCACCGGCACGGGCAACCTCATGGCCGGCGTGATCGGCACCGCCGTGATCTGCCTGATCTTCGTCTATCTCTCGCTCGTCCGGTTCGGCAACAGGCTCAGCCATGACGGTCTCTTCCGGCTCAGCCTGCCCCTCGGCGGAGAGGCGGAGGCGAACCTGGAGGCCGTGCTCAATCACTATTGCGACGCCATCAAGCTGCTGCACATGAGAGAAGCGGGACCGGGCCCGGTGATGGAACACGCCTACCAGGTCAAGCTGATCGATCCGAGGTACAGCTCCCGGCTCGTGGCCGAGATCGAAAGGATCGAGGGCGTCGAGAACATTTCTCTCCTCATGCAGGACGGGGAGGCAACACCCTGATGGTCGCTCACGCGAAATCCGCCGCTGACGCGAAATCCGCCGCCCGGAACGAAACCCGAAATCCGGCCCGATTCCGGATTCCGCTCTGGTGCCGGGTCAAACGCCACCTGCTGCGGTTTCCGCCCTTTCTCATCTGGCTAGCGGCGCTCGCCGGCGCGGGGATGCTCTACCTCAGGGAAGAACAGGGCCTCACACTCACGGGATTCGCCGACGAGATACGCTACTCCGTCGCGCCCGGAGTCGCGGGCCGCCTGGCCACTCTGGAGGTCCGTTTCGGTCAGGAGGTGCGCCGGGGAGAGATGATCGCCCGCCTCGATGACAGCGCGCTCCTCTTCGAGCTGGAAGAGGCCCGGGTGGAGCTGGAGCGGCTCCGCCTCGAGCTGGGCCGCGAGAAAGCGCTCTGGGAACTGAGCGCCGCCGGACAGCAGACCGATCTGCAAACCAACCTGCGCCGTTTCGCGCGGGATGCGGAGAACGCCCACATCGACTACCTCGACAGCCTGGCCGGTCTGGCCGAGGACAGGATCAGGCTGCAGGGGCTCGAATTGACGGCCAATCGGAGCCGCCTCCTCCACGACAGCGAAATCGAGTCTCTTGCCGATCTGGAGCAGGACCTCTACACCTACGGCGCTCTAGAGGAGAGCGTGGCCAAGCAGGAGCCGCGCGTGGAAAGGATGCGGGAACGCTACGAGGAGGCCGACTCGCGCTACCGGAAATTCGCGAGCGAGCATGTCGAGGAGCTTCCCGAGGCCGCGATCCTTCTCAAGCCGCTCGAGTACGCCGTCAAGGTCCAGGAGGTGCGGATCGAGCAGGCCCACCTCGCGATCACCGACCTCGTTCTCAGGGCCCCGGCTCACGGAATGGTTGCGGCCGTCTTCCGCCGCGCCGGGGAGTTCGTCGAGCCGGGACAGCCCGTGGTCTCCATCGTCGATCCGAAGGCGACGGAGATCGTGGCATACCTGCCGGAATCCAGGATTCACGATATCGAGAAGGGGGCGAACGTTCTCATCCGCACGCTGGCCGATGGAGGACATTCCTTTCGAAGCAGGGTCGCTTCCCTGGCCTGCAGCGTGGAGCAACTTCCCGAGCGCCTCACCCCGGGTGCCCTGACACCCAGCTGGGGGCTCGCCGTTCACATACCCTGTCCGGAGACGGTGAATCTGAAACCGGGCGAGGCGATCGAGGTACGGTTCTGAATCGCTCTTTACCTCTAGAGGAGATCTCCGATGCGTCCGATCGAAATAATCCTTGTGCCTCTCGTCTTGGCCGTCCTCGCCGCGTCGGCAGCCGCCCAGACTTCCGACCTCTACGACGTCGACACCGTCCGCGATTTCAAGCTGACCTTCTCCCAGCCGAACTGGTGGAACGATCTCTGGATCAACTACCAGACCGAGACGATGATGGAGGCCGACCTCGAGGTGGACGGCGTGGTCTATCCCTCGGTGGGAATCCGTTTCAAGGGCAACTCGAGCGCGACCCACGTGTGGCCGGCGGAGAAGATGCCTTTCAAGATCCACACAGACGAGTACGTTGCCGATCAGGTTCTCTACGGCTACGACAACATCAACCTCGGCAACAGCTACCGCGACCCGACCTTCGTCCGCGAGGTGGCCGTGTACGAACTGCTCCGCCGGTACATGCCGGCGCCGAAAGCCAACTACGTCCGGCTCTGGCTCAACGGCCAGTACTGGGGCATCTACATCAACGTCCAGCAGATCGACGCCGATTTCATCGACGAGTGGTACAGCGACGAGGACGGGAACCGTTACAAGGCCGTGCACGGCTCGCTCGAATGGCTCGGCAGCAATCCCGTTGACTACCAGGCCGAGTACGAACTGCACAGCGACGGCAACGGACAGGAGTGGACCGACCTGATCGACATGATCGACGAACTCAACAACGGCGATCCCCAGTCGTTCGACGTGAACCTCGAGCCGGTCCTCGCCATCGATCAGGCTCTGAGGTACCTCGCGGCGTGCAACCTGCTCGGCAACCTCGACTCCTACCTGAGCCCGGGCCACAACTACTACCTCTACACGAGCTACGGCAGGTTCGATATCCTCCCCTGGGACTGGAACATGTGCTTTGCCCAGTTCAGGAAACAATCGGGCGGCGGCGACCTGACGATCACCGAGATCCAGGAGCTCGATCCCTTCTACGGCATGAACAGCCGGCACCCGCTCATCAACGAGCTGTACAGCTCCAACTCGGCCGAAGGACCCGAGAGATACATGGCCCATCACCGCGCCCTCTTCGCGGCGGAGTTCGACTGGGCCCTTCTGGAGCCCCGCATCCTCTACCTGCAGAACCTGATCGAGCAGGACGTGATCAGCGATCCCAAGCGGCTCTACTCCCTGCAGAACTTCTACGACAATGTGTACCAGGACCTGACCACCACGGGAGACGATGTCTTCCTCTCCGCCGGCCTGCAACCGTTCGTCGACAACCGGAGAGCCTATCTGCTCGGCCACGCCGAATACGCGAAACCGGAGATCGTGATCGACCAGGTCGACGCCGCCCCGGCGGAGCCGTCCTCTTCCGACGCGGTGACTGTCACGGCCGCGCTTTCCGTCTCGACAGGCAGTATCAGCAGCGCCGACGTGATGTACCGCGCCGGGGAGGCCGGGGTCTTCATCGCCTCGACCATGTACGACGACGGCATGCACGGCGACGGAGCCGCCTCCGACGGGGTCTGGGGCGCCGTCATTCCGCCGCAGCCCACGGCGACCCTGGTCGAGTACTTCGTCGCCGCGCGCACGACGGGAGTGAGGAAACACGCCCCTGTCGAAGCCGAGTTCGCTCCCCTCGATTACCGTGTCTCCTCGGCGGGAAGCAATTCGTCGGTCTTGCTGAACGAGTTCCTGGCAAAGAACGATACGGTCAACACGGACGAGAATGGCGACTTCGATGACTGGGTCGAGATCCACAACAGCAGCGCGTCAACGATCGACCTGGGCGGCGCCTACATCACGGACAACCTGAATATCCTCGCGAAGTGGCAGATCCCGACCGGCACCACGATCGCTGCCGGCGACACGCTGCTCATCTGGGCCGACGACGAGGTCGACGAGGGTCCGCTGCACGCGAGCTTCAAGCTCGACGCCGATGGCGAGGAGATCGCCCTGGTCCATTACGACGGGGCGACGGTGCTCGACTTTCTCGTCTTCGGCGCCCAGGAAGCCGACACGGCGACGGGCCGTCTCTTCGACGGGCAGGATAGGTGGGTGACCTTCCCCGTTCCGTCGCCCGACGCGCTCAACGCGCCCGGAACGACGGGCTACAGGACCTTCTCGGCCCTCGACGGGGCGGCCAACACGTTGAGCCTCTCCGCGACGGGCACCCCGGTCCTCAACGCGCCAATCACTTTCGAGATCCGGAACGGCCCCACGAGCAACTGGGTGGTCTTCGGCCTCTCGTGGAACGACAACGACTCGACCTTTCCGTCGGGAGCGGTCTTGCTCATCACCGTTCCTCCCTTCTGGAAAACCACACTCTGGACGAACGGCTCGGGCGCCGTCGACCTGAACATGACGATCCCCAACAACTCGAACCTGGTCGGGATCCCCGTGTACGCGCAGTGCCTCACCTACTGCTCAGGGCCGGTCGAGGCATCGAACGGGCTCGAGACCGTTATCGGCCCCTGACAGGCGGAAGGAACGCCGGGCGATCGCGGGATCGTGCTTGCCGAACCGGACCGCCCCGCTCCTACTCCGAATCGTCCATCTTCTCGAGAAGTACTTTCTTCTTCGCCTTGTACTCCTCGTCGTCGATCAAACCCTCGTCGTGATACTGCTTGAGGCGCCGCAACGCCTCGAGCACAGGATCGCCGGGTCCGCGGCCGGGCGGCTCGGCGGGTCCGGTCCGTTTCGCCTCGGCCAGATCAACGACCGCCCAGAGGGGCATGGTCTCGCACGATCTCTCTCCGATTCCGGGCTCGTACCAGGACGCGGGCTCGAGCGGCGTCCGGGTGGCCCGGACCGTCAAGGGATCGTTTTTGGTCAGCTCCATTCCGGGATCGAATATTTCCGTCGAATCGGACTCCCTGTCGATCTCCCAGAATGCGATGTGCAGCAGATTCCGCTCCTTTAGATAGACCACACCTTCCGTCTTGCAGCGGCAGTTGAAGAAAAAGCTCTTCCGATTGCAGTACGAGGCGAATCGCACCCGCTCCCACCGTTCGGCGGCGGCAAGCGCCGCGGCCACGGCGTGGGCAAGCTCTTCGGCCTGATCTGGATAGAAAACCGGTTCCACGAGCGGGTCCTTGAAAGTCCTCGGCCTGCGGTAGTGCAGGCGCCGGAAGATCGCCGCCAGGTCCGCGGCAGCGAGGACCGCGGGGTGGCTGTACTCCGGATTCATCGCGACATCGTCGGCGACACGATGCTCGAGCACGATCTTGAGATCGCGACCGGTCTCGATCTCCCTCTGCACCCAGCGCCCGGCGGCGCAGGAAGACAGAAGCGCGAGCAAGAAAAGCAAACAGAGAAGCAGGCTCGCGCGGCGCGTCTCGCCGGGTTTCATGCCGGTCCCGTTTCCAGAGGCGTCATTTTCGATTTTGGTCATGAGCGGTTGGGATATTTGATATATTCCTCGATCTGAGATTCAGCGATCAAAAGGAAGACGGAAACTGCTCCGGAAAATGTATTCACCCGCGACAGGCAGAGGTACGATTTTTTTCCTTTTTGAGGTGATCCGCATCATGAATCGATGGAAGGTTGTTCTCTTTGTCATGTCAGCCCTTTTTGTTTTCCCGGTCATCCCCGCCTCCGCGGACGGAGAAAAGTCGCGGGAAGACGACCTCGGTCTCGACTGGTTCGGAATGATCCAGCTCTGGGGTGTCTACAGTTCGGATGTCGAGGATGGGAATGGCGACACCGTTCACAGCCGCGGCGATCTGTACGTGCGAAGGGGACGCTTCGGCGTCAAGGGTTCGATCAGGGAAGACGTGGCCTACAAGATCTGCCTCGCCTACGACAACCTGGGCAAGAACGATTCCACGGCGTCCTCCGGTACGCCTCAGGCCAACGCTTCGGACAACAGGGAGTTCTACATCTGGGACACCATCTTCACCTGGAAGGTCGATCCCACGTGGTTGAATATCACGGCCGGATATTTCCGCCCCCAGGTCGGCCGTGAAAGTATCACGACTGCCTTCAAGGTAAACTCCTTCATCAAGTCGCTGGCCAACGGTTTCGTGCGCAGACACATCGTGGGCCGCGGTCCGGGCAGGGAGACCGGCGTCAACGTGGGCGGTCTCTATCACGACAGCGACTGGGGCTTCAACTACAACGTCGGCGTCTTCGATACCAATCACGCGAACATCCAGGGCGTCAACACGCCGGGCGGCACCAAGTGGTCACCCCTCGTCGCGGGCCGGTTCGCGTTCACCCTGGGCGATCCTGAAATGAACGCCTACTCCATCGGCTACGGCACGAACTACTATGGCCGGCGGAGAGGCGCCACACTCGCGTTGAACGTCACGCAGCAGCAAGAGACCGAGATGTTCCGGAAGAACAACATGATCGGCGTCGACATGCTCACCAACTACGACAACCTGAACGTGAGCGGCGAGGTCGATTGGCTCAAACGGAACGTGGGCGCTTTTTCCTATACCGACACCGTCTATCACGGACGGGTCGGCTGGAACATCCCGCTCGACAATGGACAGCACGTCGAGCCGGCCGTGATGTATTCCCGGTTCCACGGCGCCACCGACTCGATCAATTCCGCCCAGAGCCAGAGCGCCACCGATGTGGGCGTCAACTGGTACATCGACAAGCACAAGTGCAAGGTCAACCTCCACTACACCTGGCAGGACGACAACAACATGCAGGATCTCGGCAATTTCCTCGGATTGGGCGTGCAGTTTGTTTTCTAGCGAATTCTCGAAATAGTCGACTCCATGGCTATCCCATCGATCGCTGCGCCCGTCCTTCGAGCGGAGTCGTGCTTCGATCTACAGAGAACGGAACGCAATCGGACAACCTGGGAGAACGACATGAGCAAAGTGCCAGCCCTTGTCAGAATCTGTCTCACCGTCGGCTTCATCACGGCCTGCGCGGGCGGGGCCGATCCGCGGGCCGCGGAGGCTTACGATTTTCCCAGGATGATCCAGCCTGTTCCGAAACACGCCGTTCTCGAACAGGACGACTGGTTCATCTGGGGGGCATCGGTCCTGCGGGGGGAGGACGGCCGATATCACATGTTCTACTGCCGATGGCCCAAGAAGTACCGTTTCTCCGACGGCTGGGTTCTCGACTCGGAAATTTGTCATGCCGTGGCCGACAGGCCGGACGGGCCATTCGGCCACAGACGCACCATGCTGCGCGGACGCAAGCACGAGGGGCGATTCCACGCCTTCGACGGGGGATCGGTATACAATCCTCATGTCAAGCGCTTCGACGGCAAGGTGTACCTCTACTATACCGGAAATCATGATCCCTCTTCGGACGGGATGATCGGCAACCGCCAGACCGCGATCAAGCATCAGACGATCGGCGTCGTCGAAGCCCGGAGCCTGGCCGACCTGGGCATGGGCAGGTTCACGCGTTTCGACGCGCCCATCCTCGAACCGGTTTCGCGCATCCGCGCCGACATACCGCAAGAAGAACGATACGGCGACCCGGATCGCGTCTCGCCGGCCAATAT
Organism: uncultured Phycisphaerales bacterium; assembly: GCA_964620445.1. Lineage (GTDB taxonomy): Bacteria > Planctomycetota > B15-G4 > B15-G4 > CAYZWU01 > CAZUHB01. The sequence continues at coordinate 20,379 of CAZUHB010000006.1, read as the reverse complement.
CGTCGTGGTGAATCCCTCGGTGGAGCGGCGCGAGGACGGCACGTATCTCATGATGTTCAAGGGATGGGCATCCGGCGACGGACGCTGGCTGCCGGTCCACGGCGTGGCCATCGGCCGGAGCCCCAGGGGGCCCTTCGAGGTGCAGCCCGATCCGGTGCTGGCAGTTCCGGTCGGCGGGGGAGAGTTCGCGGCTGCCGAGGATCCCTACCTGTGGTACAGCGAACGGCACTCCATCTTCCATGCTCTCGTGAAGGACCATGCGGGCCGCATCACGGGCAGCAAGTCGCTGGCGCTCTTCGAATCGCCGGACGGCATCGAGTGGAAACCCTCGGCTCACCGGCTGGCCTTCGAACTGCAGATTCCCTGGGAGGACGGCACCGTGACGGAGCTCCAGAACCTGGAGCGCGCCCAGCTTCTGTTCGATGAGGAGGGCGAACCGATCATGCTCTACGCCGCCGCCGCCGTGAACAGGTTCGAGCACTCCTTCAACGTGCACATCCCCCTGAAGGCCGCAGCGACCGTAACCGCCGAGGCGCCGGCCGGAAGGGCCCGCGAAATCCCCAGACCCCGCGCGGCCCAGCGTGCGTGGCAGGAAGCCGAGCTCGGCTTCCTGATCAGCTTCGAGCTGCACACCTTCAACAAGGAGCCTTACGTCCAGTCAAAGGCGCGCATCACGCCGATCGACGACGTGGATCAGTTCAACCCGGCGAATCTGGACACCGATCAATGGATCACGGCCGTCAAGGAAGCCGGCGGAAGGTTCGCGATCCTCACGGCGTCCCACGAGTCCGGTTTCCGGCTCTGGCAGTCGGAGGTCAATCCCTACTGCCTCAAAGCGGTCGAATGGGGCGATCACGGCAGGGACATCGTCAGGGAATTCGCGACGTCGTGCAGGAAACAGGGCATCAAGCCCGGAATCTACCTGGGCACGCGCTGGAACGCCCGGCTCGGAGTCTATGACTTCAAGGTCACCGAGCGCAGCACGATCAGCCAGGACGACTACAACCGGCTCATCGAAAAAGAGGTTGAAGAAATCTGCACCGGCTATGGCGAGTGGTTCGAATTCTGGTTCGACGGAGGGGCGCATGGTCCCGAACAGGGAGGCCCTGATCTGCTCTCCCTGGTCGAGAGCCTTCAGCCCCGGGCTGTTTTTTACCACAATCTGCAGCGGGCGGACGCGCGCTGGGGCGGCTCCGAGAGCGGCACCGTTCCCTACCCTTGCTGGGCGACCTTTCCCTATCACTGCACCGGCGCGGGAGAAAGCGCCGGCAAGGAGATCCGCAAGAACCGCTTCGCCCTGTTGAAACATGGTGATCCGGACGGATCCTACTGGATGCCGGCCATGTCGGACGCTCCCCTGCGCGGCCACGGCGGCCACGACTGGTTCTTCGAGCCGGGTGGCGAGCGCTGGATCTATCCCCTGGACAAGCTGGTGGACATGTACTGCCGCTCGGTGGGACACAACTCCACCCTGATCCTCGGGATCACTCCCGGCACCGACGGTCTGCTCCCACAGCCTGACGTGGCCCGCCTGAGGGAGTTCGGCAGGGAGATCCGCAGGATCTTCAGCGCTCCGCTGGCAAGCACCAGCGGAAGCGGCGACCGGATCGACCTGAATTTCGACGGGGCGATGCAATTCGACACGGCCGTGATCCAGGAAGAGATCGCGCAGGGCGAACGTGTGCGCGCCTACCGTCTGGAAATCGACCGCGACGGGACGTGGCAGCCCTTGGCCGAGGGCACCTGCATCGGGCACAAGCGGATCCATCGCTTTTCGCTTCGGCAGGCTGACGGTGTGAGGCTGATCATCGACCGGGCCGTCTCGACTCCGCTGATCAAGAATCTGGCCGTCTTCGATTCGAGAAATCCGCAAAAAGACGGGGAACCTTCGAAAAAATAATAAAGCCATCCTGGCTCCCCTTGATAGGGGCGCTGTGATCATCAACCCCGAAAAGAGAGGGATCGGGAGCCGTCATGGGCTAGTCGGGAATCACGGTAACATGCACCTCTTCTTCGGTCTCATGCCACAAGAAGAGGATGAAGTCCGTTCCGTCCAGCCGGAACAGAACGCCCCTCTCGTGATCGGCCGATTCTCCTCCGTTCAGCAGGACACGCACTTTCCGGGCGGGCCAGTCTTGGATGAGTATGGCCGGGTTGACCACGGGAGACGTCTTGCTTCCTTTCAGCGTGAAACTCACGGGCCCGAGAGCGCTCGAGGTGTTCGTCACTCTGTAGCACCGACGGCTCCTGTCGAAACCTTCCGACTCGAAGCCGGGACCGAGGCCGGTCAGCTCGGGCGCATGGGCCCATGATCGGCCGATCTTCACCAGTTCGTCGATCGACCTGTCGTTCATCCCGTAGAGGCCGCACCAAAAGTAGCGATCGACGTCCTCGTTGATCACCGGATCGGAGATGGGAAAACCGGAACAGTGGGACGGCCGGTCAGCCGTCCTCGTTGTTCTGCCGTCGCAACGCGCCTGCCCCACCGGGAAGTGGTTGCATCCCCCCGCGCGGTCATAGGATCTCAGGCTGTTGTGCCTGATGTACATCTTGTTTCCCTCCTCGAAGCAGATGAAAGGCTTGTGCAGCGACTTGAAGTTGTACTGCTGAATCGTGTAGGGATAGGTCTTGTCCCAGCTGAACGGCCCGTAAGGCGGACTGTTCGGGTCATCCACGAAGAGCCCTTCGGCCCGGTTGTTTTCGTAATCGGCCATCCTGACGAAGACCTTCTCGAGCAGATCGGAAATCACCTGCTCCGGATGCAGCAGCGCGAGCGACTCCTGGAACTGCCGCGGATGGCCGAGAGTTCCCTTCTTCCACGACACGCGCCGGATCCCGGTCGCATCGGGATAGATGTAGTAGTACTCGTCGATCCAGCATTCCCAGCCGGTCTTCGGATCGGGGTGCCACGTGTTGTCGTACGCGCTGACAGGAGCGTATCGCCAGTGAACCACGACCCGCGCATCGCTATTCTCGATGATCCGGACGTGCGAAAACCTGCAGTGGCGATCCTGCATGTGTTCGAAACATCCCTCGCGGTCGGCCACGCCGTGTTCCCACGCCTCGACGCTCTGATCGGTCATCCAGTTCTCGTTTTCCGACACCCATGATCCCCCGTACCTGATACCGCGCCAGAAGATCAGCTTGACCGGCGACCGCTCGAAACAGACCACGATGTCGGGATCCTGTTCCACGGGCCACAGGTTGTCCCAGCCGGGATAGTATTTCAGTTTCGTGTAGAATGCGCCGAACCGCCCGGGGTGTTTGTCGATCGCGGGCAGTCTCCGGGGAGAGATATCGGGTGACTGCCGGGGGATGGAATCGTAACCATGACCGATCGACGCGGCGCTCAGCGCGGTTTTGTAGACCTTGATCTCATCCAGAATGCCGTCGATTCCGAAGTAGGTCGGGATGGTTCCCCACGTGCGATGGATATCCGACGGCTTTTCGGGGAATGCGACCATCCCGATCAGGCATTCCGATTCTTCCGGAAAGGGTGCGCGTTCTTCGACGTGTACCGAGGCAACAGGACGCCCATCGAGGTAGAGTCTCATCTCCTTGCCCGCCTCGTGGACGCCGACGATGTGCGTCCACCGTCTCAGCGGGACCGCTTCCGCTTCGCTGCTGCACGACACCCATTCACCGCCGATCGCCACCTGCAGGGCTGCCTGTCCCAGCGGTCCGAGCAGGAGGCGGAACCCCGTGACCTCGTCCGATTCTGTGGTGAGCACGGGGCACCAGTTCCAGGGATAGCCGCCCAGCGCGACCCAGGCTTCGACGGTGAAGTCTCTCTTCGGCGACACGACGTTCTCCGGCGACCGTCTCACGCAAGCGGTGAACCCGTCGAGTCTCAGACCTTTGCCTCTCACGCCTCCGGCCGGCAGGTAATTACCTTCCAGGCTGTCGGCGCAGCCGGAGACCTTTCCGATCGTGTAAGCGCCGTCGGTTTTCTCGAAATCCCAGTGCATGATCGGGTCATCGGCGCGGAGATCCGCGAACAGACATGGAACGACGAGCATCAGTACGAGCAAGGCGGGCGTTTTCATTTGGTTCCTTCCCGATCTGGAGCAGAAGATTTGTTTCCCGAACGGCGGGATCGTTCACAATCGGAATCCACATAAAATAACAGAACGGATCGTGGAAGTATCGACCTCCGATGACACCGAGGGAAAGAAACAACCGCGATTCATACCGGCACGGAATGTGAAGCCACGATTCGGGGCCGAAGGAAAATTGGTTCCCGTTCCGACAGGGGAAGGATCACTACTCGACGACGAACAGGGGATTCTCTTGTTTTTTCAGGCCCGCGATGTGGGAGCGGATTTTGTCGAGAATCTTCTCTCTCTCTTCGTCTTCGTAACCACCAAGATGTTCTTGGAGAGATTTCAAGGCGGTCGCTGAAAATTGGCTGTAAAAAGCGCTGTCCAAGTCACAGCAAAGGAGAAGAAAAACCGTCTGAAATTGGGGATCCCTGAAACTATCGATCTCGTACGATCTCGAGGCGAAGTTTTTCGCGTCGTCAAAGGAGAGTGTTTCAAAGCGGGTAGGATTCATGGAGAAACTCTCGGACGTCATCACTTCGCGGGTCAGGGTTACGAACATGTTCCTCATCGTCACATGCGAGATCATCGTTATCGCGTCGGTCGCACTGAGTCGCGCTTCCTTTCTCATGGACTCGGTACTCGGAGAAAAATCAGCAATGCCGGTCGCAAATACGGCATTCTGTCCATCTTCCGTACCGAACAGGCCACCCGCTTTCGTGATCCACTTCGGAGAATCCCTTCGAGGTAATTTGAAGACCTTTATCGGCAAATCGTGTGCTGGACGAACGCTGAGATATTTTCGGAGATAACGGGTTGCGTCCTTGGCGGCATGATACTCACGATTCGCGGAACGCCAATCGGTAGGGCGGCTGTTCCGCGCTCCTCCCCTGATGACCCGACCCAGCGAAAACGATTCTATCCACGCCGATCCATCCCAAGGCGCACTCCAGTAGGAGTCGTGGTAATCATCCTGGCACCACTCCCACAGGCTTCCGTGCATGTCGAACAGGCCGAACGCGTTTGGTTGTCGATGCTGAATATCCTGAGAGCCATCGCCCCCATACCCGTTGCAGTAACGAGCATAAATCTCAGCGGTCGAGTCGACTCCGCCAAAGAAGAAGGGTGTCTTGGTGCCCGCTCTGCACGCGTATTCCCATTCCGCTTCGGTCGGCAATCGAAGGTCAAGAGCTTTGCAGAATTCGGAACTTGCTTCCCAATTCAAAACAGTTCCATCGCCCGCGTTCGTTTTTGCCAGGTCCTCTGATTGCGACGAGAGGACTTTCCTTTTGATCTCTTCATGATCCTCGATCGAGATTTCTTTTCTGCAAAGTAGAAAAGGCTCTATCAGCACGGGGTGCCGAGGATTCTCGTCAACGCTGCGACCTTTTTCATCATCCGAGGAACCCATCAGGAAAATGCCGGCCGGTACACGAACGAATTCGAGACCGCTCTTGTCATGAACGTAGATTCGCGTTTTGTTCGATATACCTTCGCACAGGAATTCCTCCTCCCCCAGGAACGAAAAGCCTTCATCCGCCAGTCGCTGCTTTTCATCGTCGATGTTCGATCCGTTTTCAAAATCCCGGGCGAGCGTTTCGATGGACTCGCATATTGCGAATCGCAGTTCACCGTCCCTGCAGAGAGTGAGACGTCTCATGAGCGTGTTGTCCACGTCCTCGAGGCGCTTATCGTCATTCAAAAATTTTCGGAGGGGAACGTCCTGCCGGCCGTTTATCAAACGCATTTCGAGATTGGCCGCTCGAAGCGCTTCTTCCGCCGGTAGATTTTCATGGTGCTCGGAAAGTTCGATCAGAGAATCCTGTAGCTTTCCATGGTCAGACAGGATTTGCGGAAGCTCCGATTCGATCTTCGCCACAACGCGCAGAGCCTTTCTGGCCGCCGGCTTCGCGTAGCGCAATTCTTTCCTGATGCGATCCTCGAGTTCGGTCAACTTGGGCTGCAAATGTCCGGCCATGGTCTTCCTGCCGGCAAGAAGATCGTCGAGGAGCTTCCCAAGGAGTTCCTCATTCCCTTTACAACGAGAAATTCTCTGTTCCACTGATTCGAAAAAGGCCAGCTCTTTGTTTTCAGGCTCGGGGCGGGACAAGACAACGATCAACGCCATGATGGAGATGAAGCATACGAAACACGCAACGCTCACGACAGGATTACGTCGAAGGCGCATCCAGGTCTTTCTGAATGGGCCCGAAGGACGTGCTCTGATCGCCTCTCCCGCGATGAAGCGATTCAGGTCGTCGCTGAAATCCGCCATGGTCTCGTATCTTCGTTCCGGTTCTTTCTCCATGGCGGCCAGGCAAATGACCGCCAGATCGCGAGGTATTCTATCGTTGATCTTTCGGGGAAAGGTCGGTTCCTGAAGCAGGATCTTCTTGAGTACTTCCTGGGAGGTCCGTCCGTCAAAGGGACGTTTCAACGTCATCATCTCATAGAGGGTCACGCCGAGAGAAAAAATATCCGTTCTGTGATCGATCCCTATCCGCTTGCTTGCAGCCTGCTCGGGAGACATGTAGAAGGGCGTCCCCGCAAAATCACCAGTCCGCGACAGAGCCAGGGCATCTTCGATTTTTGCCAGGCCGAAATCGGTGACCTTTGGATTTCCGTCCGCTGTCAACAGGATATTGGAAGGCTTGATATCCCTGTGGATCACACCGACCGTGTGGGCATGGTGCAAGGCATCGGCGACTTTCGACGTCAGTCTCGCCACGTCCTTGAAATAATCAAATCGCCGCGTCTTTCTCTCGTCGATTTCCGAGAGTCTGTCCGACAGTGTATAGCCTTCTTCGACGAGCTCCTGCGCGATGTAGTGAATCCCCTCGTGCTCGCCAACGGAATGGACCGCGACAATATAGGGATGATGTTGCCGACCGCCCGCCTCGGCCTCGCGGCGGAACTTCTGCACAGCGTCATCGGAGAAACTCAAATGAGGGGGCATGAGCTTGAGCGCCACCTTACGCTTGAGGGAGACCTGTTCGGCCTCGTAGACGGTCCCCATCCCTCCTCTGCCAATTTCCCTGATGATTCGGAAATCGCCGACGACCTGGGGGGTTCCGCCCGCGGTGGGACTCGATGACTCGCTCAACAAATCGATCTCTTCCGGCGTCCGATCGCTTTTATCATCTTTTTCAGCCACGGGGCCTCCCTCCCTCGGATCGATGCCGGAGGCGGCTCGATTGGTCGTATGATACGGCGAAAAACCGTGTTTGTCAGCTGGGTTTTGGGATCAAGGAGAGCATGAGTTCGTCGAGTTCCTGCAGGTCGAATAAATGGCCGTGTCCTGATCCTCTCGTACTTCGATCACGCAAGCGGTCCATCGCCGGTGATTGACCAGCGATGGGCCACTCGATCAATTGAAGCGTGACAGAACCTTGACACTCCCTCCGAAACCTTACTCGACAAGCAGCAAGGCGGGATTGGTCAGTTGAGTATACGCCCCTCCCCAGTATCCGATGAGTGCCTGCAATGGGTGCACCTCGCCGGCACTCCAGCTCGCTGGTACGTTGACGGGAAGCACGAGCACCCCATTACCGGGAACCGTGCCCACGGTGCTGTACCACAGGGGCGGCCATTCGAGCCAGTAGAGACCGTGTTGCGTGGAGTACGGCGGATTGACCAGAACCTCGCCGACAAAAAGCGTCACCGGTGCCGAAGGCTGCCCCACGAACTTGAGCTCGACCGGTTGCCCCGGCACCACCGCGCCCGTGTGGTAAAGATGATAGTAGAACTCGTCCCAACCCAGATCCACGACCCACTGGAGGCGCGGATCGCCCTCGAAATCAACGGCCGCGGTCACGGCCGCGTTGTTCCCAGCCTCGCGGCAGGGCGAAGTCCAGGTCAGGTGCAAGTCTCCACTGGAGGGATCGACAAAGAGGGGATCGGCGTCGATCATTCCACTGCCCCAGGTGAGAGTGCAGCCAGGCTCCACATGAACCGCGGTTTGGCCGCCTTCCAGATCGGTGTAATCGATATTCACCGTGGATGGATCGGACGCCGTGCCGATCCAGATCTCGGGCCCTGCCGCGGCAGTATCGCCCCAGAATATCGAATTGGTCGCACTCAAGGCGCTGCCACGCGAACAGTGAACCCCGCCGCCGTCAATAACGGCCGTATTGGCGCTGATCGTACAGTTGACGAGATCCTGACTGCACAGGTAATTGCAGTGCATCCCCCCGCCATAATCGGCCTGGTTATAAGCAATGAGTGTGTTGACAATGTCCGCGTTCGACTTCCACGCGGACACACCGCCCCCATGACCGGCAGAGTTGGCGGCGATGAGGGTGTTCTCGATGGTCAGCACCGATTCCGACTGAAACAGTCCCCCGCCTTCGTGGCCGGCGCTGTTCTGGTAGATCAGATTGTTGGCGATGACCGCGTTCGATGAGAGCCAGACGTGGAGACCGGCGCCTTGATAGGCAGAATTGTCGGAGATGACGTTGCTCGCGATCATCGGATCGACGGAATCGCTGCAGTGGATTCCTCCGCCTGCCCAGACAGCCTGGTTGCCGATGACCACATTGTTGGTGATCGTCAGCGAAGACTGTTGATCAATGTTGATCCCGCCGCCCCTGTCGGCAGAGCCGTTGGTCAAGGTGAATCCGGAGAGCACGGCAACGTTCGTTTCACCGCCCACGCATGTGACCACGCTTCCATTTTGCGCGCCGTCGATGATGGTCACGGCCGCCCCTTGCTCGCTCCGCACGGTGATATCCTTGCCGGCGAAATCGATGTTTTCGAGATAGGTCCCCGGCCTCACGATCACGATGTCACCGTCGAGTGCAGCGTCGATGGCGTTCTGAATCGTGGAATAACCACCGGGGACATAGAGCGCGTCCGGATAGTGAAACCCCATGTCGACAACACCGGCATCGGTCTCCCCGTCCCGTCTCGTTGTGCCGTCTATCGGGCCGGAGAGAGGATCGCCCGCGTTGACGCAGGGGCTCTCCCCCGGATCGCCTGCCGCGATCTGACCGAGATAGTAGTCCCCCCGCGGGCCAATGACAAAGAGCGGATTCGCGTCGATGTTGCCTGTGCCCGGCCAGTCCTCCTCGATGTCGCAGTAGGTGACCACGGGGTTGCCTCCGCTCATTTCATGCCCCACGGGAGCGAAGTTGTTCCAGAGGATCGAGCTCGTGATCACCGGGGAGGCGGAGATGCTGTTAAAGACCGCGCCGCCCTCGTGGGCGCTGTTCATGTGGAAGGTGCCGTTCGTGATGACTGGCGAGCCCCCCCAGCAGCAAATACCGCCCCCTTCGTCCCCGGCCTGGTTGCCGAAGAAGAGGTTGTTGAAGAGCGTCAGGTCGCTGCCGCGACAGTAGATCCCGCCGCCGCGGGAGGTCGCGGTGTTGTTCTTGAACACGTTGTTTCTGATCACCGATGTCGCGTTCATGCAGTAGATCCCGCCGCCGTAGAAAGAATTGCCGTTTGTGAGCGTGAAGCCGTCCAGAACCGTGTCCGCGCCCTCCCCGTTGGCCAGGGCCACGACACTGCCCGCTCCCTGTCCGTCGATGATCGTGGAATAGGGACCTTTTTCGCTCAGGACCGTGATCGCCTTACCGAGGAAGTCGATGTTTTCGTTATAGGTCCCCGGTCTGACGATCACCACGGCGTCCTCGGCAGCAGCAACGATGGCATCTTGAATGGTGGAGTAATCGTCAGGGACGAAAATGAGGGTGCCTGTACCGATCGGATAGTGAAAGCCCATGTCCACGGCACCTGAATCCTGAACCCCATCCGTTCTGGTGGATCCGATGATCATTGTCGAGGAGGGATCGCCCGTATCGACGCAGGGATTCGTTGTATATGGCTGACAGGGCGCCTGTCTCAGATAGAAGAAGTCGTTCTCCGGGCGATAGAAGAGGGGGTCGTCATCGATCATGCCCGAACCCCAGTTGAGGGTGCAGCCGGAATCGACCCAGACGCCGGACAATCCTTCTTCCACGTCGGAGTAGCTGATATCCACGACAGCCTGATCCATCAGCCAGATCTCCGCCTGCGTGTGCACGCTGTTCTGCCAGATGATGCTGTTGATGATGTCCACCTCCGCGTAGGAGGCGTAAACACCGGCCATCGAATTATCGTGAAGAGTGTTGCTGGTGATCACCGATTTGAACGTATTTACGCAGGAGATCCCGGCTCCCGAATTCGAAACGACGAGGTTGTTCGTCATGATGGGTCTGTAGGTGTCATCAGCGAGGCCGATCCCGTGGCTGCCATTGTCAGTGATGACGTTATCATCTATCTCCACGAAAACAGAATCGACAGAGCTGATTCCGCAGGCGGTGTTTCCAGTAATGATGTTGCCTTCGATTAGTGTCGAGTCGGCATCCAGGCACAGGATTCCCGTATCGTTGCCCACGATCGTGTTGTTGGAAATATGAATGCAACCGGCCACGATACCCTCTCCGGTATTTCCCGAAATGGTGTTATTCGAGATGTTATTCGATCCAGGAAGAGAGGAAGGATACCTGCAGAAGATGCCACCCCCACTGTCGGCCCCGTTTGCGGTGACAATGTTACCGGTGATCGTTGGCCTCGTCAGTTCGCAATAAATTCCACCGCCGAAGTAGCCCTCGGAAGGCTTGTAGGTCCCCGTTCCATTGGTGATCGTGAAACCTTCCAGGACCGATTCATCGTCCTCGCTGTTGATGAAGCGGACCACGCTCCCGGCCTGATTCCCATCGATCGTTGTCACCTCCGGTCCGGATTCACTCCGAACAGTGATGGCTTTCCCTGAAAAGTCGATGTTCTCCACGTATGTACCCGGTTTGACCAGAACCGTGTCGTGATTGCCGGCCGCGTTGATGGCGGCCTGAATCGTGCTGTAGTCGTCCGGAACCGTGACGGTGGCGCTGTGAGCAGTGCCGAGAAGGGAAAGAACAGAGAAGATGTAAAAGATGACCCTGAACATGGCCGGTCCTCCTCAAAGGAGCCTCTCTCGATCGAGAATGGAAGGTGAAATGATCAACACCACTCGTTACAGCGAAATCTGAAGCGACGGAGTGCAAAAGATTCTGGCCATTCTTCGATCGATCGAGCGCTGCCGACGAAAAATTGTTGAAACGAAGATTCTGGAGGACGGGTGAAGTCCACCCCTCCCATCGACGCCGCAAGGGGCAGGGTGCCCCGAAAAAAAACGTTCCTCCCTTCGTCATCGGCACACCGCCGGGGCGTGAACCCTGCCATTCCGGGGGGCGGCTCCGAACCGCTCTGCCAGATTGGCTGCTCTCGGAAGAGTTGCGTCGCCGGGACTCACCGTCCGGACGGGCCGATCAAAAAAATACCCCGCGATCAAGAACCGCCAGAACTCGAACCTTGACAGGTGGTAATGAGATTTCCCCTGTTCCCGTTTTTCTCAGCCAAAGCTCCGGCGAGATCGGTTAGAGGGGAAGAGACCGGTAATGGCCGCAAAGTTGCAGAACGTCTTGTGGAGGTCAAGTCATGCAGAAAATCCTGAACCGGATCGCGCTGGCAGTCGCCGGGCTCGGACTCATCACCGGCGCGGCGTCGGCCAGCACGCCCGCCCTGCTCCACGAGGAGGTCCGGCACCGCATCATCAGCGAGGTCGGCGTCGAGGAGGTCTCTCCCGATGTGTTGCGCGAGGCCCTCGGCAAGGAGCCCTTCTTCGAGCTCCTACTCGAGTTCTTCCTGGAGCGGTCCGCCACGGTCTACCCGCGCTCCTCCCTCGCCGACGACGCCTTCCAGGAGACGATGCTCAAGATCTGGAAGGGTCAGCCCCGGATCTTCTTGAAGCCCTACGACGAGGTCGTCCGGTACCTCCAGACGGCGACGAAGCACAACCTCATCACCGAGTTCAACAAGGAACGAACCCGGAAGGGGAAAGAACAGCAAGGCCCGGCCGGCACAGAGGTGAGCGCGCGGACGCTTTCCGGCGATCCGCTGGCCGAGGCGGCCGCCGGCGACCTCTACGACAGGCTCGCTTCCGTGATCGTCGAGGACGACGTGGCTGTTCTCGACGCCTATCTTGCGGGGACCCGCAGCCAGCGGCAGATCGCCGAGACTCTCGGTGTCAGCCGCTATGCGGTCAACCGATCCACGGAGAACATCCAGCAGGCTCTGCTCACTCTCCTTCCGGGCAAGGACAGCTCCCCCGGATAATCCCGCCACCCTGAACAGACCGCCGAAGAAGGCTTCCCGGCGAAAGCCGGGCGATCTCGTGCCCGATCTTTGAAGCCGGACCGGCTCACCGTCCCGCCCGGGCCCGGCGAGGTCCGGCTCGGGCCGCACTCCCCGACCTGTCTCGCAATCCATTTTTTTCAGCCACGGCCGGCCCCACCCCGGTTAACCCTGTGAAAGCCGCGACGACTGCCGCGAGGGCAGGAGAGGACAGCGGCATTGGAGGTAACGATGAAACCTGTTGCGATGAAAATCGGGATCCTCATTCTCGCTGGTAAGACGACCTTCAGCGGTCTTCTGCTCGACGAAATCCGGGGCCGGTTGAAAACAGTTCCGGCCGCGCGAGGCCCCCCGGTCGTCTTCCGGACGCGATGAATCTCGAGAATCGCGTTGTCGGAAAGGGAGAGGGAAAGGTCATGGCTCCAGGCTCGAGCAACGTCAAGGAGCTGCTCCACCGCGTTCGCGGCAGTTCGATCGAGTTCCATCTGGGCCCCTACCGGAAGGTCTTGGCCGAAATCAACCGCTCAGGGTGGCCACCCGGCCGGCGTCAGTTCCGGTGGATCGGCTCTGGAACAAGCTCGTAAGGCGTTGTGTATGGCCACGAACATCAACGACCGTTTCACTTTCTCTTGTTTTTTCCATAATCTGAACCTCCCAAAAAGATTTAGAATGGTCGTGTGGGACGATGAACCAAGGCGATGTGCACCAGCAGGGGCTTCGGCATTGCCTGGATGCTTTCGAAATCAGCGAGCTTTAATCTGAACGAGAAAAGAAGAGGACGCCCTCATGGGCCAGAATTCTTTTCGATCGCTTTTTTGAGCAGAGGTGTTCATGTCCACCCCCCCGGAAGAGGTCACCGCACTGCTTTCCGAAATCTCTTCTGGAAAGCGAGAGGCCTGGAACAGGCTGCTTTCCCTGGTGTTCAATCAGCTTCATGCCCTGGCGCACGGGGCCCTGCTCAAGGGGCGGCCGGGCCAGACCCTGCAGACCACCGCGCTGGTGAACGAGGCCTATCTGCGTCTGGTCAAGGACCGGGACACACCCTGGGACGATCGAAGGCATTTTTTCCGCGTGGCTGCGCGCGCCATGCGTCAAATCCTGGTGGACAAGTTCCGGAGTATGAAAACCGCCAGGCGGGGGAAAGGCCAGCGGCCTCTATCGCTTGACCATATGCTGGAGCAGGATCTGAAGACCGATGGTCCGGAAGTTTTTCTCCGCGATCTGGAGGCGTTGGACAAGGCCCTCGATAAACTGGAGGCCCAGGGCGAGCACCTGCGAAGATGTTCCATGGTCGAGTTGCGCTACTTTGTCGGACTGTCGCTCAAGCAGACCGCTGAAGTCCTGGGTGTTTCCGAAGCCACGGTCTGCCGGGATTGGGAATTCACCCGCGCCTGGCTTTATCGGGAGATGACCGGGGAAGATTGTGGGGATGATGGACCGGAACAAAAAAATTGAAGAACTGTTTTTTGCAGCCCTGGAACTTGATCCCTCCGAACGAGATGCATTCCTGACAAGAAACTGTTCCAACGATCCTTCGCTCGGACAAGAGGTCCGATCCCTTTTGAATGCGCACGGCAAGGCTTTCGACATCCCTGACGAGCCCGCCTGGTCAATGTTCGTTGATAGACCCGATGAGGAAGAAGGTACCGATGCGGCGGCGCTAGAACCTGAACCGGGCCTGCCCTTTGACCGGCTCGGGGAGTTCAGGCTGATCCGGAAACTGGGAGAAGGGGGCATGGGCATGGTCTATCTTGCCGTGCAGGAACCCCTGGGGCGAAAGGTGGCATTGAAGATCATCCGGCCTGAACGTATGGGCTCCTTGGAAGCGGAGACCCGTTTCTCGCGCGAGGCCAAAGCCGTCTCCCGGCTGCGCCATCCCAACATCGTCACGGTGTACGGAGGCGGCAAGGAAAAAGGTGTCCACTACTTTGCCATGGAGTTCGTGGAGGGCAAAGGTCTGGAAGAACTGCTGCACAAGGCTTCATCCAAAGGGGAAACAAAGCCGCTGCCCAAGGTGCTGGGTTGGATCCGGGAGATCGCACAGGCCCTTGGAAGCGGACACGAAACGGGGATCATTCATCGCGACGTGAAGCCGTCGAACATCCGGATAACACCCGGGGGCCAGGCCTTGCTCATGGACTATGGTGTGGCACGGCACACGAACCTGGCGACCATGACGCTGACAGGAGATTTTCGCGGCACGCCCCATTACGCTTCGCCGGAACAGGTGAAAGCCAAAAGCCAGGCCATCGATGCGCGCACCGATGTCTATTCCCTGGGGGTGACCCTCTATGAAGCGGTCACCGGCAAGGTGCCTTTCAGGGGAGAAACCACCGAACAGGTCTTCCACCAGATCCTGGAGATCGATCCGGTTTCGCCGCGGCGCTTGAATCCGGCGATTTCACGCGACCTGGAAAACGTGATCACAACCGCCATGGAGAAGGATCCGAATCAACGGTACCCGAGTATGGCGGTGTTTGCCGCGGATCTCGGCCGGCTCCTCGCGGGTGAAGCGGTCTGGGCCAGGCCCGCGGGGTGGATCCGCGGGTCAACAAAATGGATGCGCCGGCACCGTTTCCTGACGTTTGCGGCAGCCACGGTATTGATCGTGCTTTCGGCTTTAACCTTCTTTGGCCTTGAAATCTCCAGGCAAAAGCAAAAGGAGTTCAGAGTCGCGGCAGAACGATTCAAGCCTGTTAACAAGGTCATCACGAGATGGACCCTATTCTTGCCATGGCCTTGGTGTTCTGAGATTGACCCGCACGATCCCGGCGCCTGCATGCTGAAGGCTATATTCGAAATCGAATCAAACGAGCTGGAACAGGCCGTGTGCGATCTCGAGGAATGCATCAAGAGGTGCAAGGGATGCGGCGAAAACAATCTTGAAAAGGACGCACACTACTTGCTGGGAATTACCCGGCTTGCTCTCTCGGAACGGCCCGAATCAACTCGTCAAGAAAAAGAAAAGCTTCGCGACGATGCCGAGTTCAATCTGCGCAAAACCGGAGATTTTGATCCTGCTGCAGGAGAAACATTCGTATGGCAGGAAAGAGATCTGTTGGAAATGGCCCCGGGCCGAGCCGGGGATGCCCTGAGCAATATCAAGATCAATTCAGAGCACTTTCTGGTTCAACTTGATCGCGGCCTGCAAATCTTTCCCGGCTTGTTCCTGGGAGGGGGGATTGAAGATTTTGAGAAGACCATCAACAGTTTCGAAGCGGTTTTGAGCTGCAGACACGATCATGTGATCTCGTGGACCTATCTGGGCCGAACCTACTATTTCTTTGCAAGGTTCTTCGACTTTCTCGACATGGCCGAGAAAGCCGAAGAGTGCCTGGTGCAGGCCCTCAGATTCGCGGGAGATCGACCAAGCTATATGATCTACAACACCCTCGGAGCTGTCTCCCTGCTCAGGGGCCGGAACGACGAGGCCTTGGCATACAATGAGGAAGCCCGGAAAATAGTACAACATCATAGATACCAGAATATGCACAACATCTACAGCGGCATCGGCAAGGCATATGCCCGGCAGGGGCTGTTTAACGAGGCGCTCGAGCAATATGAGCTTGCTCTGAAAATCCACCCCGGTGATGCGTCGGTTCGGATGGCCTTGGCAGAGCTCTTTCTGTTCGAGGGCGACCTGGACAGAGCACAGAAACAGGTGCAATACCTGGTCGATCACGGAAAAGAAATAAGGGCTGTAAAAATATCGGGTGTGCTTCATCCAGCCCTGTTTCTGATACGTACCCGGATACACCTCGAAAGGAAAGAGTATCCAGAAGCGGAAAACTGTCTTTACGATCTTTATACCAAGGCCATTTTCTCTTCCCGCGATTTCAGCCTGGCTTGCCTGCTCATTGCAACCTTTCCAGAGGATCGGCTCTGCAAAGAGGATGGCAAACAGTCCGAACTGGGATCACTGGCAAAAAATCTGAAATTCGAAGCCCATTTCAACACGAGGTATCATTTCAGAACGCCTCCGATCCTTCTGAGCGCCGATGGTGTCTGTATGTATCTGAGCGGTGATTATCAGGATGCCATCCAGAACTTCGAGAAAGCCATCCAGGAAAGAGAAAAATGGTGGCCTCGAGAAATCAGGGAATTCCACTGGATCGAAGATGCCCGCGATCTATACCTGAAGGCCATGACGTACTTCAAGCTTTCCCTCGAATCGAAGGAACCGAAGATCATCGAACGAAAGGCCCGGGCCTGCTTTGATGAGGCGGAAAAACTGTATTTGCATAAATCCTTCCCCATTGAATCGATCGACATTATCAGAAGATTCCGCACCAAAGCAAAAGAGGTGCTGGGTATCTACTAACCACGATCTTCCTGTCGGTCCGAAAAAATCCATCCGCCTTGCTGTCCTGGGAATCACTGCAGCCTTCGATTGAATACCTGATCTGAATATTTTCCGTCGATGGTGGCTATCCGGATATTCCTTTCGAACGACCTGAATTCCCCTCGGACTGTTCAACAAGCGCACGGTCAGGCGTGGACAGGGTTTTGGACAGGCATACCTCTGCTCAAAATAACGATCATAAAAAAGCCGGCCCATGAGAGTGCCCCTCTCCTTTTCTCGTTTAGAACTACAGCTCTTTGATTCCAGCAACTCGGAACGGACTCCAATCCCCAAATCGACGGTTTTACGCTGGTCGAAGCTGCGGGATCGCCGATCGATGTGGACTACTGCCCAAGGCTGGGTCAAGGAATTCAGCCTGATCGGAGCCCCGAAAACCTGAGGGCTGGACAATGTGATTAGGTCAATCGAGGATCGTGGCAAGAAAGGATAAAACCATGAGTACTTCAATTTATGGGACCAACAGATCTGTTTGTACGCTGAGAACGATTCGTTACTTCATGACCACCGCTCTGTTTTTAATCCTGCTGCTCTCGCAGGCTGCTCTGGGGCAGCAGTATCCGGACCGGTCTCTCGTGGCGCCTAACGGACAGTATGATGACCAGTTCGGCAGCGCCGTCGCGATTTCGGGTGACGTGGCTGTTGTCGCGTCGGAGAGAAACTGCGACGTGACTATGTTCGCAGGGACGGTGTACGTTTTTCGCGAGCAATCTGGAACCTGGAACTTCGAGACACAACTCTTCTCCCATGCCCCCGAAAGTATCGAGTGGTTCGGTACCTCCGTGGCGATCGATGGTGACGTGATCGTGGTGGGCGCACGCGGTTCATCGATTTCGGGAACGCGCGCCGGAGCAGCCTATGTTTTCCGCTGGGACAACGGAGCCTGGTTGCCCGAAGATGTGCTCTATGATTCGGAACCTTATTATGGTGATCGGTTCGGTACGAGCGTTGCCATTTCGAACGACGTGATCGTGGTGGGTGCCACTGGAGACGACAAAAATGGCAACTCAGCCGGTGCGGCCCATGTGTTCCGCAACGACGGATCATCCGTCTGGAATTACGAAGCGGAGCTCCTCGCTGCCGATGGTGCAACATCCGATTACTTCGGCCAGTCGGTCTCGGTCTTCGGGGATGTCGCTCTGGTGGGTGCGCCCTTTGACGACGACTGGCAGGGATTGTACGCGGGCGCAGCCTATCTGTTCCGCTATCAGGGAAAATCCAAAAGCAGTGGCTCCTGGTCCGAAGAAGCCAAGATCGCCGATTCCCACAGCGATGGCAACGAACAATTCGGGTGGTCGGTCTCGGTATGGGACGAGGTCGCGCTGATCGGCGCACCCAACGACACCGACAATGGTACCGATTCCGGCTCGGCATTCGTTTACCGCAACGACGGCATGGGAGGATGGGGCCAAGAGGACAAACTGCTCCCCGAAGACGGGTCAGCGTACGACTATTTCGGTTTTTCCGTCTCCCTCTGCCATGACATCGCTTTGATCGGGGCGTATGGTGCCGACGAAACAGCCACTGATTCCGGTCAAGCCTACGAGTTCCAATTTGATGGAAACAACGCATGGAACGAGAACAAACGACTACTCCCGCCGGCAGATGCGCAGAATGATACGCTCGGTTACTCCGTGTCTCTCAGCGGGGAGACCGCCCTGGCGGGCGCACCGCTTGCTGACTTCACATACGCCGACCAGGGAAAGGCGTACATTTTTTACCTGGTCGATGAACCGACTCTTGCAATCGAGCCGAATCCCATGATTGCGGGGGAGTACGCAACCTTCACTCTGACCAACGGCAATCCGGATACCTGGTCCTATCTGGGTTACAGCTTCCATGGCCTGGGATCGACTTACATTCCGGGTCTCGCCGTGTATGTCGATCTCCGCAAACCCAAACAGGCGGGCGGACCCGAGTGGGCCAACTCGGAGGGGACCGCGGAATGGAATCTGTTGATCCCGATGGGCGCTGCCGGTTGGGATGTCTGGCTGCAGGCTGCGCAGTCCGGCAAGACTTCCAACGTGGTTGCGACAGAAATTCAATAGCCTGTTCGGCTGACGGCAGTAAAATCCCGAGCCGTCAAAAAGAGAAAAGACCGAACACAAAACGAGGAGAGGGAGAGGAGCTTTGGTCCTCTCCTTCTCCTTCCGGTGCATTCAGATGACAGAGAATCATGCCGCCACCCGCTCCCTCGGATCGCTTCTCGTGATCGCGCGCATGAGATTCAACAATTTCTTATAGATTGTCCACAGATGCGGCTGGGAGTCTCCACGAGGGACGGTCCTTGAACAATTCGAGACACCGCGATTCGATATCGTCGCTAAAGCGGGACTGCTTTCCCCCTAGACAATACTCCGCTCGGCGTGGTTTTCGTGACAATAGCGCCGGCTGTTCGGATCGACGACTCCCCTGGCGAGAAGCGGGTGGTGGATAAGAGAAACAAACGCCAGGTCGGAAGTAAGGCCTTGCGCCGTGGTAGGCAACTGTCTCGATCTCGTTCCCCGATCGACTTTACGCCCGGCTCTGCGAAAAGCGGACCGGCAGACGCGACCTTTATGAGACAGGGATGATCCTGTTCAAAGGTGAAAAGGCCGAGCGTCATGCAAAGACCGGGTCCGAGCCCTCAGTCGCATGCCTGTCCCCGTGAAAAACTGCCGACCACTCCTGAATTCAAGATGAGGAGATCCTCAGCTCCCGCTTCTCGGTAGGAGCAGTGTTACGACCGGTGCCGGTGATCGAGACCCTTCTCCGCTGTACCGTCAGGCGTGAGGGGGACGTTGCCGTGCATTTCGCCGCGATGCTGATGTTTCTCCACGGCCAGGCCGAGACCTCCTTCGATTGGGATCAGCGCCCGTTCTTCCTCACCTTCAATACACAGGATCCGACGGCGCGCGCGGTAGCCTTCGGCGAGCTGTGCCGGAAGATCGGCGTCGACGCGCAGAGGTACCTCGAGCCTGGGTAGCCGGTTGACAGGTTCAAATCCTCTCGCCCCGGCCCCATATCGGCAATGTCGTGGCCAACCGGAGCAAGCCCTGATAAAAAGGGTCCAAGAAAACGACGGCCTGCACAACTCTATCGCCAGCCTCGGGTTCAATTACTCATGAATCATCCTGCTCGCCTTCGACAGCTCTCCACCGAAAGAAAGATAGCCACCGTCATGCGAACCTCAGTCGGTCACGTGATCGCCGCTGCAGCGGGCTGCTGCTCGTCTCCAGCGCCGGTGCGCAACACCTCACCTATCCGATCGTCGATACAGCACAAAACCACTGCTACGACGACCGGAACGCCATCGCCTATCCGAAGCCGGGCGAAGACTATTTCGGTCAGGACGCCCAGTACCGCGCCAACGAACCGGCCTACGAGGACAACGGCGACGGCACAGTCTCCGACCTGGTCACCGGGCTGATGTGGACAAAGAGCCCCGGCAAGAAGATGACCTGGGCCGATGCCATGAAAAACGCCTCCAGGTGCCGTGCCGGCGGCCACGATGACTGGCGGCTGCCGGGCATCAAAGAGCTCTACTCGCTGATTCGGTTCGACGGGCACGATCCCGATCCGAGGGACGAGGACACCAGCGGGCTGAAGCCTTTCATCGATAACAGGGCCTTCGATTTCTCCTACGGGAATCCGGCCGACGGCGGACGCATCATCGATTCGCAGTACGCGACCTCGACGATCTACACCTCCACCACCATGATGTTCTTGTTCTGCCGGGCCCCTGGGTCGGTCACTCGCCCACCACCGTGCCGCGTCGGCGCTCGACCCGTCCGACCTGCGCCACCGCCCTTGGGCCGCGGTGCCTGCTTGCCGCCCTTCTTCGAC
>CAZUHB010000005.1:103839-154102 GCA_964620445.1 uncultured Phycisphaerales bacterium | reverse complement strand
CCTGGGCCGTGGCCATGATCAGTGTCACGCCGATCTCGGGCATGACGCTCATGACGCTCATCGTGTCGGCCGTGATCATGGTCGGTCTCGGTTTCGAGGGCAAGACCGGCATGCTGGCCGTCCTGCTCATCGGCGGCGTGGTGTGCACGGCGCTCTCCATGGCGGCCACGCTGGTGACCGAGTTCAAGCTCAGCTACTGGATGGGCGCCACGCCCAAGCGCATCCAGTGGGCCAATATCCTGGCGAGCGTGGTGGCGGCGGTGGTCGTCACCGCCGTGATGATCCTCCTCAACGACGTCTACGGATTCAGCGAGACGGCCGCACACACCAATCCCCTTCCGGCCCCGCAACCGAACGCGATGGCGGCCGTGATCTCCTCCCTGATGGGCGGCCAGGAAACGCCGTGGCTCCTCTACGCACTCGGCGGCGTGATCGCTCTCCTCGTGGAGATGCTCGGCGTGTCGTCCCTCGCCTTCGCCCTCGGCATGTACCTTCCGATCGAGCTCAACTCGCCCATCCTGCTCGGCGCCATCGTCGCCTGGCTCGTCAAGAAGAGCTCGAAGAACGAAAATCTCGCCAAGGCACGCCACAACCGGGGACTTCTCGTGGCGTCGGGACTCCTCGCCGGCGGCGCCCTGGCCGGCGTGGTCGACGCGCTCGTGAAATACGTATCCCAGGCGCAGTGGGCCTTCGGCGCGAAGGAGGATGCCCTCTACATCGATTTCGGCCCGAACTCGGGCCCTGCGCTCAACTGGGTCGGCCTGCTCGCTTTCGGGATCCTGTGCGGCTTCATCTACTGGAACTCCTGCCGCGCCAGGGAGGATGACCACTGAGATGAACCTCGCCGAGAAACTCGCCCGCGAGGCTGACCGCCGTCCGTCGAAGAAGGCTCTTCTCTTCGATGGCGGATCGCTCACCTTCGGCGAGCTCTTCCACGAGGTGCGCAAGAGAACCGAGTTCATCACTCGCCGCGGCGTGCGCCCCGGCGACCACGTGGCGATCCGACTTCCCAAATCACCGGAGCTGATCATTTTTCATCTCGCCATCCTCGGCGCGGGGGCGGTGTCGCTGCCGTTGAACGACAGGTTCACACCCGACGAGATCGCCTACTATCTCGATGATTCGGACGCCGTTCTTTTCATCGCCGACAAGAACGGACTCGACGCGAACGAAGAGATCCTCGCCGCCCGGCCGGACGTGGGCATCATCGGCGGGCGGAAGGTCATGAGAGAGATCCCTCCCCACGGCCGGCAGGATTCCTCACCGCGCGGAACGCACCCCGCGCTGCTCGTCTACACTTCGGGCACCACCGGCAAGCCGAAGGGCGCCTTGATTTCCCACGAGAACCTGATCCACAACATGGACGCCCTGCGCCGCGCCTGGCGCTGGACCGATCGGGACGCGCTCCTTCACGCGCTCCCCCTCTTTCACATTCACGGGCTCGTGGTGGCTTTGCAGGGCGCGCTGAACGCGGGTTCGACGGTCCACATGCTTCCAGCCTTCGACACGGCCCGCGTCTCGGCGGCGCTCGAGAATTCGGGCTGCACCCTCTTCATGGGCGTTCCGACCATGTATCATCGACTCGTGGAACTGTGGAGCGCCGGGGGCGTGCCCGATCTCGGCAGCCTGCGGCTTTTCGTCTGCGGTTCGGCCCCCTTGCCCGAGACGACCTTCCGCCGCTTCCGCGAGAAGACGGGCCACGCCATCCTCGAGCGGTACGGCATGACCGAAACGGGAATGATCGCCTCCAATCCCTACCCGCCCGAAGAGCGCAAACCGCGCAGCGTGGGTTATCCGCTTCACGGCGTGGAGGTGCGTGTTGCCGGTCCCGATGGCGGGCCGGCGCCGCCAGGCCGGACCGGCGAGGTCGAGGTGCGCGGCCCGAACGTCTTTGACGGCTACTGGAAGGCGCCGGAAAAAACCGCGCTCTCCTTCGACGGCGACTGGTTCCGCACGGGCGACCTCGGCCATGTCGACGCTGCCGACGGAGACCGCCTCTACCTGGTCGGCCGGTCGAAGGAACTGATCATCTCGGGCGGTTTCAACGTCTACCCCCGCGAGGTGGAAGAGGTTCTCGAGAACCATCCCGGCATCGGCGAGGCCGCTGTCGTGGGTCTTCCCGATCCCGATCTGGGAGAGAGTGTGGCCGCCGTGGTCGTGGCCGACACCCTCGCCAAAGGCGACGCGACTCACGGCGAGGCGGCGTTGATCGCCCACTGCGGTGAACACCTGGCTCCCTACAAATGTCCGAAGAAAATCGTTTTCGCCCCGGATCTACCGCGCAACGCGATGGGCAAGGTGCAGAAAGGCTCGCTCCGCGATGCGCTGACCGGGTGATCGCGAGCACCCCGGCCCAATCGGCCCAAAAATGATCCGACCCCGAACATTCAACAGGCTCGGGGTCGATTTCGTTTCGAACGATCGGGTCCGTCAATAATTCAATGGCCGCGCGATCGGGTGCCATCTCGGCGGCGTGGCGAGGTTGCCCTGGCCGCCTGTCGATCTGACCGTCGGCGGCACGAAGAAGAGGGCGGTCAGGATTTCGGCATTGATCGTGGGCGTCTCGATCGAACTCGAGACCCATCCGCCGTTGGTCTTTTGCAGGGAGACGAGCCAGTCGGCGGCCTCCAGGGCGGCTGTCTGGTAGACCGGCTGCTGGTTGATGGCGAGAGCATACACGGCATAGGATGTGGCCTGGTGATTGCCCGGGTTGGAGCCGCCGTTCCATCTGAACGCTCCGGTCGCTTTCTGCATTGTGAGCAGATTGGTGTAGAGGGAATCCATCAATGTCGGCTCGATGCCGGTCCGGTTCAGGGCAGCCGCGGAGCACGACGTGCCGATGGTGTAGGCATACTCCCAGACGCTTCCAGCATCGAAGTATCCGCTCGGATTGTTGATGTCGTCGGCGATGATCTGCGCAAAAGTGGTCGCGTCATCGCCGTAGCCCTGGGAGGGAAAAGCGGCGTCCAGCGCCTGCGCGGCCTGAACGAGCCAGTCGAGGTCATAGGCGATGAATCCGTCCTGTCCGAGACCGCCCCTGAAGTCGCGGATCGCCTCTCCGAGGAGCAGAGCCGAGCCGTAAGCGGTGATCTTGTCGTCGTACTTGGTCCTGGCCAGGTCGGCGAAGCCGAGACCGGGCGAGGATGCATCGAGCGCGACGAGAAAAACGATATCGGTGGCCGAGTCGATTTCAGGGTCGGCGCTCATCGCCTGCGCCGCATCGAGCAGCGCCGTTGTGGATCGCGAGGGGCCGACATTCGGCGAAAACGGATTGTAGCTCGTGAAAAAGAAGTCGAGCCCTGTCACTCCCAGATAGACATCATCGTTCGAGGCGGACCCGCTCGAGACCCTGCGGGAATTGAGGAGGCCGTAACCGATGATCCCGTAAAGATTGGTGGGACTCGGGTCGGACGAGTGTTCCGTCGCCGTGGGTGCGAGCTGCCAATCCCACCCGCCATCGTCGAGATCCTGATCGGGATCGCCGTTGCGCGCGTTGTCCTCGGTGATGTCCGCCTGAAGGTCGACGAGACGGTTTGCGCCGATGGAATTGAACGACTGGGCCGAAAGCGACCCGGAAGCGAGAAAAACAAACGCTGCGACGATTCCTGCCAATGTCATTAGTTTTTGCAGGCTCACGGATAGCCTCCTTAGCAAACCTGGTTGGTTATTTTATGGATTATGGCTGGTCGATATCATAAGTCATAACCCATTAAATTAAAAGCATAAAAAGGAGATAAACGGTTCCCACGTTAACCTGTCGCTAAATATGAATTTATATTGATATTAAATGTTCGGGCGGGAATTTTCCGTTCTCCGGCGCCGAGGCCACGAGCGACGCCCGTTCAGGAATGTACGGGAAAGAGAGCCGAACGATCAGGTTGTCATGAGCGCCTCGAGTTCGTCGAGAAGCTCATCGAAGAGTTCGCTCACCGCCGCGACCGGCTCGGGGGAGGTCATGTCCACGCCCGCCTTTTCGAGAAGCGCTGTCGAGTAGTCGCTCGATCCCCCGCTGAGGAAGGAAGCGATGTACATGCCGCGCGCCCCGTCTCCCTGCTCGAGGATCCGCTTGGCGAAGGCCGTCGCGGCCGAGTAGCCCGTGGCGTAGGTGTAGACATAGAAGTTGCGGTAGAAATGCGGCACCCGGCTCCATTCGGCGGCCTTGTACTCGTCGAGCCTGAACGCGGCGCCGTAGTACTTTTCCATGAGGCTTCCGTAAACCTCGTCGAAGAGGTCGGCGGTGAGCGACTCGCCCCGCGCCGCCCGCGTATGGATGTCGAGCTCGAACTCGGCGAAGAGGGTCTGGCGGTAAAAAGTGCCGCGGATCGAATCGATGTAGAAGTTGATCAGAAAGAGCCGCTCGTCGCGGTCCTTCGTCACGTCGAGGAGATGTTTCACGAGGAGCGCCTCGTTGGTGGTCGACGCCACCTCGGCGTTGAAGATCGTGTAGTCGGCATAGATCTTGGGCTGGCGCTTCTGGGAGAAGAAAGAGTGCATCGAGTGGCCCAGCTCGTGGGCCGCGGTGAAGGCATCCTCGAGCCGGTCGTGATAGTTGAGCAGCACGTAGGGGTGGATGCCGTAGATGCCGGCCGAGTAAGCGCCCGACCGCTTGCCCTCGTTCTCGTAGATATCGATCCAGCCCGCGTCGATCCCTCCCATCATGGCGTCGACGTATTCACCGCCGAGCGGCTCGAGCCCGCGGACGAGGAGCTCCTTCGTCTCGTCGAAGGTGATGGTCATGTCCGCATCGGGGAAGAGGGTGTTGTAGAGGTCGTAGCCGCGCAGCTCGTCGAGACCGAGGATCTTCTTGCGCAGGGCGGCGTAGCGGTGGAGGGGGGCGAGGTTGTCGTTCACCGATCGGATCAGGTTGTGGTAGACGGGTACGGGGATGTTCGATGCGTCGAGCGCGGCGTGAAGGGTCGACTCGTAGCCGCGCACCTCGGCGTTGAACTGGGCCTTGGCCACGTTCGACCGCATGAGCGACGCCAGGGTGTTGCGATATTTCCGGTAGGTGCCGTGAAAGGCTTCCTCGTTCTCCCTGCGCACCGAACGGACACGCGAACCGCGATACTTGTAGTAGAGCGCGTTCGACGTGGCCACCTCGTTGCCGTCCTCGTCCTTGATCGTGGGGAAGACGATATCGGCGTCGGTGAGCATGTTGAAAGCGTCGCTCGGCCCGCGGAACACGTTTCCGGCCTTGGCGATGAGCGACTCCTCCGACTCGGAGAGCACGTGGGGCCGCATCCTCAGGGTGTCCTCGATGGCGTGTTCGTAGACCTCGAGATCGTTGTTCGCGGCGATGAAGCCGCGGACCGTCTCCTCGGGGATCGAGAGGAGCTCGGGCGTGAAAAAGGCCGCAGCCGCGCTGAACCTGACGGCGAGGGAGTAGATCCGGTTGTACATGTCCTGGTAGGCCGTGACGCGCGTGTCCGTATCCCTGTTCAGGCTGGCGAAGGCGAAGAGGTGCTCGATCTTTTCCGAGATCTCGTCCTGGAAACGATAGCAGGCGAGCAGGTTCTCGGCCGACTTGCCGAGCGTTCCCTTGAAGGACTCGACGTGTCCCAGCGCGGTCTCCGCCTCGCCATAAGCCTTCTCCCACGCCTCGGTCGACTCGAAGATGTCGCCCATGTTCCATTTGAAGGCGTCGTCGATGTCGGCCCGTTCGGGAATGGCGCCCGGGGCCTTGGTTGACAGGCCGGTCGCGCCCCGACCGGCCGGAGTGTCGGCCTCCGGCCGGCGGGGCGCGATCGATTCGGGTGAATAATCCGCAGATTGCAATGTGGGTGCCTCTACAATCAGACGTTGTCCAGTTTATTGAAGCAGGTCCTACTCCTTGTCGCCGGCCGCGTCTTCGGCCTCGAGCTGCTTGCGCGCCGCGCCGGCAGCCACGAAATGGCAGATGGCGCCGAGGACGATGATCATGACCAGTCCGATCGTCATGCCGTGGTGCTCGAACCACTCCTTGCCGCCCACCGCCTTCCATACGCCCTCGGCATCCTGCGCGAAGTCGTGGGAGATGTTGAGCGTCTTGTCGATGGCACCCTTGAAACCGGTCGTCTCGAAGATGCCGAGCTTGAGGTCCTTCTGGTCGAGGGTCTTGAGGATCGCGCTCACCACGCCGGCGATCGCCGCGCCGGCCACGAGGCCCGAGGCGACCAGGATGCCCTGGTTCTTGCGCGCACTCTTCTCGCGGTCGTTGCGGCCCCTGCGCGACAGGAGCCAGGCCGCGAATCCACCGGCGAGCACCGGCAGGTTGATGTAGATGGGGAGATAGATTCCCAGCGCGAAGGCGAGCGCAGGAAGTGCGGTCATCTCGAGCATGATGGCGATCGCCGCGCCCATGCCGTAGAGGAGCCAGGGGATCTGGGCGTCCTCGACGAGGGTCGTCTCCACGATCGTCTTCATCAGGTTGCCCTGGGGCGCCGGCAGCGGATTGGGATGGTCGGCGTCGGGAACGAAACCGTAGCCGGTGGCCAGCACGTGGATCACCAGACCGACGCAGATCGAGGCAACGATGATGCCGAGGAATTTCCAGCGCTGCTGGCGAACCGGTGTGGCGCCGAGCCAGTAACCGATTTTCAGGTCGGAGATGAAAGCGCCCGAGGTGGAGAGCGCGGTGCACACGGCGCAGCCGATGATGAGCACCGTCATCTGTCCGGCCGGACCGGAGAGGCCGGTCGTGGCCAGGATGGCGCAGGCGATGATCAGGGTGATCATGGTCATGCCCGACACGGGGTTGACGCCCACGATGGCGATGGCGCGCGCCGCAACCGGCGTGAAGAGGAAGGCGAGGGCCGCCGTGACGACCGTGCCGATGAGGGCGACCTCGAACTGCCAGTCCGCCACGTAGAAGAAGATGAAGAACATGACGACGACGAAGAGAAACTCGAGGAGCATCACGTTGCGCGGCTGGATGTCGAGATCGGTGCGGGGCGTATCGGCCGTGTCGGCCTTGCCGCCCGCGATCCCCTTGAATCCAAGGGAGAGGGAGCCGACGATGATCTTGCCCATCTTGCAGATGCTGATCATTCCGGCCATGGCGATGGCGCCGATACCGATCGGTCTCACGTAGGAGGTGAAGATCTCCGACGCCGAGCTCTCGCTGATCAACTTCGTTCCCGGAAAGATGGTCTCCTCGCAACCGGCGCCGATGAAGAACACCATCGGAACGAGCACGAGATTGGCCAGGACCGATCCGGCGCAGATCACCGCCGCATAACGGATGCCGATGATGTAGCCGAGGCCGAAGAGGGCGGCCGTGGCTTCCATCTCGAGCACCATGCGGTATTTCTCGTTCATCTTCTCGCCCAGGGAGCCGGCCAGATGCTTGGCGGTCTCGAGGCGGCCCTCCCAGAAACGGAAGACCTCGATACAGAAGTCGAAGAGGAAACCGAGCCCGAACGCGGTGAGCAGCGTCTTGCCACCGCCGCCGCCAGCTTCGCCCGAACAGAGGATCTCGGTCGTGGCCGTGGCTTCGGGGAAAGGAAGTTTACCGTGCTCGTCGCGGACGAAATATTTTCGCAGCGGAATGATGAGGAGCACTCCGAGGAAACCGCCGATCGAGCAGGCGAGGAAGATGTCGACGAAGCTCACCTCGAGACCGAGGATGTACATGGCCGGGATCGTGAAGACCGCCCCGGCCACCACCACTCCGGCCGCTGCGCCGATCGACTGGACGATCACGTTCTCGAGCAGGTGGTTCCCGCGCGCGAACATCTTGCCGAAGAAGACGGCCAGGATCGCGATCGGGATGCCGGTCTCGATCACGTTGCCCGCCTTGAGGCCGATGTAGGCCGCCGCGAAGGTAAAGACCGCCACGCCGATGCACCCCATGATGATCGCCCGTGCCGTGGTCTCTGGCGGGGACTGATCAGCGGGAACGACCGGCGTGTAGACTTCGCCCTTCTCGAGGGGCCGGTAGGCATTCTCGGGCAAGAGCTTCGATTTGCTTGAACTCGGTTCCATCGGTTCTCTCTTTCCTTGTTAAGGCATCTGGAAACGAAACGATTTTATTACGTATTTCTGCGGCAGCTACTTGGCGAAAAGCTGCACCAGGTTCAGGATCGTGCAGACCGAGTAACCGAAGGCGGTGGTGGAGATCCACTCCGTGGGACCGTGAAAATTCACGCCGCCGGCGAACACGTTCGGCGTGGGCATGCCCATGGCGGTGAGGCGCGATCCGTCCGTGCCGCCGCGGATCGGCTCGAGGTTCGGCTCGACGCCGGCCATCTTGACCGCTTCCTCCAGCTTTTTCACGATCTCGGGGTGCTGGGAGAGCACGTCGTACATGTTGCGGTACTGCTCCTGGATCTCGACCTCCACGGTGAGGTTCGGCTCCTCGGCCATGAGGGCCGCGCCCATCTGTTTCAGGCGCTCGCCGCGTTCCTTCAGGGTCTCCACGTCGAAGGCGCGCAGGATCAGGTTCAGCGTGCACTCCGACGCGTCGCCCGAGAGATCGGTGGGCATGAAGAACCCGTCCCGCCCGTCCGTGCCCTCGGGGCTTTCGAGGTGGGGGAGCCGGGCGAGGAGCTTGCCCATGTAGGTGAGAGCGTTGACCAGTTTGCCCTTGGCGTAGCCGGGGTGGACCGACACGCCCTTGAACTTGACGATCCCCTTGTCGGCCGAGAAGGTCTCCATGTTGACCTCGCCCGTGAAACCGCCGTCCATGGTGAACGCCACAAGCGCGCCGAACGACTCGAGGGGAAATTTGTTCGCACCGCGTCCCACCTCCTCGTCCGGGTTGAAGCAGATGCGCAAGGTGGGCCGCTTCACGTCGGGGTTCTTGTTCAGCATCTCGATGGCGCCCATGATGGCCGCGATGCCGGCCTTGTCGTCGGCGCCGAGAAGGGTGGTTCCGTCGGCGGTGATGATCGTGTGGCCGATGCACTCGGCGAGCTGGGGCGATTCGGCGGGATCGATCACCACGCCCTCCTTGAGCTTGATCGGGCCGCCGTCGTAGTTTTCGTGAATCTGGGGATCGACATTCTCACCCGAGTAGGCGGGCGCCGTGTCGAGGTGGGCGCAGAGCCCCACCGTTCCCCCGGCGTTGCCCGGCAAGGTGGCGATGCAGTAGCCGTTCTCGTCAACGGCGGCGTCCTCGAGGCCGAGCTCCTTGAGCTCCGTTGCGAGGAGATTGGCCAGGTCCCTCTGGCACTCGGTGCTCGGGCAGGCTTCGTTCTTCTCGTCCGACTGGGTGTGGATCTTGGCGTATCTCAAGAAACGATCCACCGCCGAGGTGGAGTCGAGGATCATCTTGGGGTCGTTGAAGGCTTGCATGGGAGGTCTCCGTAATATCAATCGATTGCAATATATCTGCCCGAATTTGAAGGGGCTTATGATACATAAAATCGAGGGCGCGATGAACAAAAAGGGGGGCTTTTCGCGTCTTCCCGATCGCCGGGGACGGCGATCGGGAAGACGTAGCGGTCGGCGAGGACGCCGACCGCGGTGGTGAAGGCTTGGCACGGGTATTGGGATCCGGGGACGGCGATCGCGGCACTGAAGGCCTGCAACGGCAATCGGGGATCGGAGGGCCGCAATCGTGGAGATTCTTTTATCGCATCGACTCGAGTGTGCTGCTGAGCTCGTTGAAATAGTTGGTCCAGTGGCCGATGATCACCAGGCCGGCAGCCACGTAGGCGAGGATCGTGATGATCACGGTGACCCTCTTCAGTATGACCGACGCCCGATTCTGCGCCTGCTCCGCCAGTTCCTCGCCTGTCTCCTTGAGTGCTTCCTCCAGGTTGCCCGTGTCCTCGCCGATCGACAAGCGTGTGACGAAGGACCGGTCGGGGAGGCCGAGCTCGTCGAGACACGCCGCCAGGGGTTCGCCCTTCTCGAGAGGGGCGAGCGCCTTGAGCACCGAGTTCCGGATCGATCCGGTCCGTATCAGCTCCGCCGATTTCCGGGCGGCCTCGTCGAGCCGGATGCCGGAACCGTAGAGCGTGTAGAGGAGGCGGAAAAAGTTCCCCAGCTCGCTCTCCCGCACGATCGCCATGATGAACGGAAAAGTCTGGAATGTGTCGCGCGATTCGGGACCGGTCCAGTAACGGCCGAAGAGGTTCCAACCGAAGAGGAGCAGCCCGTAAAAGGGAACGAGAGCGATGACGAGGCCGCCCGCTCCCCAGAGAGTCGCCTCGGTGTAGACGAGGTAGAAGACGCAGACCAGGGCCGCCACATGGACGAGCACGGCCGGGTAGAGGATCGCTTTCGTGAAGCGGCCGATCACTGCCGAGCGCCGTTCGTGGTCGGCCACGAGACGCCGCAACGTGGCCGAATAGGTGTTGGTCATCTCCGCCGCATCGAGCATGGCCAGGTCCCTCTCGGGAAAAGCGTTGGGCGCGCCTTTCTCGAGCGCCTCGGCCAGGCTCGATCCCTCCTCGAGAGCGTCGGCCGCGGTCGTGGCGAAGTCGGTCCAGGCGTCCTCCTCGAGACCGAGGCGGCGCAGGGCTTCGACCGGCTTGTGGCCCGACTCGAGCAGGCGTACCAGCCCGGAGTAGATCGTGGCCATCGTGCGGGTCGTCAGTTTCAAGTTCTTGGGCATCGTGTTTTTCCTGGGATCTAGCGGCCCTTCACCGGCGCTCCGGCCGAGGAAGGGCTAGGCCGAGAACCACATGGGGTAGAGTTTCCGGGTGATTTCGACGATCTCCCTGTCCTGCGGCGTGAACGCGCCGCGCTGGATCAGGGCTTCCAAGCTGCGGTCGAGCACGATCTTCCTGTTCCCCACCGGAATGAACGCCGGATAGTACTCGTTGCCGAAGAAGATCCGGTACCGCTCGCGCGAGTCCTTGTTCTCCAGCATGCGGGCGATCGCCTTTTCGAGCTTGTCGCCGCTGAGGCCTTCGAATTCCTCCTTGGGAGAGCTCATCTTCTTGATCGAGGTGGCGAGATCGGTGCGCGCCTCGAATTCCATGGCCCAGTGCTGGGTGATGCCAAGACAGTTGATGTAGAGCACATTCACGGCGAAGGACTTCCCGTCGCTGCCTGTCTGCACGCCCTTGAGATCGGGGTAGTAGACATTGTCGGTGATCGCGCCGAAAGCGCTCACGCCCGGCGCGAACGGTTTGGACAGGATGTCGTCGATCGTGAAGTAGGGTTTCCGTTCGAAACGGGCGTCCTGGATCGCCATGAACTCGTCGTCGGTGTAGTGGAAGCGCTCGGCCCAGAGCTCCTCGGGGGAGAGGTCCTTGCGCGTGAGCGAGTCCTGGCTCGTGAGGATTCCGAGGGCGTGGCCCCCGCGCCAGACAAGGGGCAGAACTCCCACGGCCCACTCGGCCGAACCGCCGATCTCGCCGATCATCGACATGAGTCCCCGTCCGTCGGGAAACTCGAGCCCCTCGGCGCCGAGAAGCAGGCCGGGAAAGAGGTCGCCGTCCGTGTCATAGGGCGTGCTCACGCCGAGCCGGTTGAGATCCTCGAAAGCGACCTTGTGCCGCGGCCGGTCGATGAAGAAGGCCGACATCTCGCGCATGCTGCCCACCCCGTAGGCGCGGGCGATCGCCTGGGCCGCCTCCCGGTTGGTGGTGTCGCGCGGATTGAATTCCTCGAACGGTACGCCGGCCATCCAGCGCTGCACGTAGACGTCGGGCAAGTGGCGCTTCACGTGCGACTCGGTGACGAAGAGGGACGTGAGCGACGAGTGCGTGCCGAGGGCCGACTTTGTGGTGCCGTCGATCACGTCGCTGCCCATGCTGAGCTGCGTCACGTAGGAGGGTATGCCGCGGCCGTAGACCTCGCGGTGATCGGGCTTGCCGAAGAGGGCGCCCACGGCGATCGTCGGATTGCCGCCGAGCTCCACGCCCGGTTTGACGCGCACGCCCTCGGTGATGGCCGACTCGATCACGACCTCCTCGCCCTTCTCGAGGTTGTCCGTGGTCACTTGCAGGATCTCGGACATGACCTGGGCCGAGGTCCGGTCATTGGCGCGCTTGACCAGGTTCTTGTTCTCCTTGGTCTGCTCCTCTTTGGGCAGGCGTCCGAACTCTCCGAGCCTGGTGAGGGCCACGGCGGCGGCCGGAAGGGCGGCGGCGAGGATCGTGGCCTGGCGGATCTGCTTCGACCGGAAGACACCCAGGTTGGAGGCATTGAGAATCTTGTCGTTCAGGGTGTAGACGGTCAGGTTCCGCAGGCGCAGGTCATAGTCGTTGAGCACCTCGTGGTGTCGCTGGTTGAAGGAGTTGATCTTCTCCTCGTAATAGACGAAGGGCTTTTTCATGCCGTGATAGCTGAGGGGTTGATCGAGAACGTTGAACTTGAGGGACGTTGCCATGAATTTTCCTTCCCGTTGCCAGAGTCGATCCGGGACAAATACCGCCGACTTCGGTGCCTGATTCACGCAAGCTTCCACCGGCCTGCGGGCGCTGCAAATCAGCGCCTCGAATCGTGCCCCGAATTCTGTTCGAACAAGGGGGCGATGTCAATCTTTCTTGATCACGATCTTGGGCTTGCCGAGGGGGCGGTTGTCGGGACGGGCCGGCACTTTTCGATTCCATGGTCTGTCGAAAAACCTTGAAAAAGGTCTCGCGTTTCGCCGAGGGGCTGGAGGTGGAAAAGAAAATCATCCCTTCTGCCGCAAATCCGCTTCGGTTCGTTTCGGTGTACCGCTCTGGGTTTCAAGGACGCGTCGGAATTATTGGCAACGTGAAAGTTCTTCAAAACGAATCGCGCACAGCAACAAGAGGAGGTTCCGTCATGAGACTCGGTACAATAGTTTGCGTTTTGGTTTCTGTTTTTGCCTTCGCCCTGGTTGCGCAAGGTGGGACCATTCATGTTCCTGCCACCCATCCCACGATTCAAGAAGCGATCAATGCGGCCAGTTCTGGGGACACGATTATCGTGGGACCGGGTGTTTATCCGGAGAACATAGCTGTTGATGGTAAGCAGCTTCACTTGATCAGTGAGAGAGGCCCGGTCCTCACCGTGATCGAAGGAAACGGGAGCGCTAGCGGTGGCGTCGTTTATTTTGTGAACTGCAATGGTTCATCACTGGAGGGATTCACCATTCGCAACGGCCAGCAGGGGCTTTCTGTTTGCGGCGATATGACCGTCCGGCACAATTATATCACAGGAAACAAGATAACGGGAGGTGGAGCAGGGATCTGGATCTGGGACTCCTCTCCATTAATTGAAAAGAACGTGGTCTACAACAATGAATCCTTCAGTTATGACGGAGGAGGTATCAGCATCGTATCCGGTTCGATCGGATCCTCCCCGGTAGTCCGCGGCAATCTGATATTCGGGAACAAAGCTGGGAAATTTGGCGGCGGAATGCGAATCGGGCTGGGCGCCGCCACCGTGGTCGGCAACACGATCGTTGGGAATGAGGCTCGTTACGGTGGAGGCGTCTACTTCGATGGAGACACTGCAGCCGAACTCTACGACAACATCGTATGGGACAACACGTCGACATATGGCCATCAAGAGATCTACATCGCGTCGGGCACGCCGGTGATCGAATTCTGCGACATCAAGGGAGGCACCGGTGAGATTTGGTTCGGAACGGGGTGCATCGACCTTGATCCGCTTTTCGTGGACCAGTCGATCAACGATCTTCATCTGCAGTGGAATTCACCCTGCAGGGATACCGGAACCGCTTCTGCTCCGGGCCTGCCGGACACGGATTTCGAGGGCGACCCGCGTATCGCGTTGTCCAACGTCGATATCGGCGCCGACGAGTTCTACTTTCACCTCTACCACACGACTGACAGCGGATTCCCTGGTCTTGCAGTCAGTCCGGGCGGAACTGTCGATATCAGGGTCGTGGGCATCCCGACTTGGCCGGTCGAGCTGCTTCTCAGTTCAGGGCTTCAGGATCCGCCCATGAGCACCTACTTCGGCGATCTCTTTCTGCAGGTGCCTTTCGACTGGGAGGGTGCGATCGGAAAAATCGGTCCTACCGGAGTTCGCATATTTTCCGCGACCGTTCCCTTGACATGGTTACCGGGCGATTCCAAATACCTGCAAGCACTCGTTGGTTGGTGGTACATGACCGAAACGACTCTTACGAATTTGCTGACTCTCCATGTCGAGGTTTAGCTAGACGAACGATCGCAATCGCGCGAAGGGCGGAATATCCTAATTCCGCCCTTCGCGCTTTGATGTTCGAATAAAGGGAACCATTCCTGACTCGAGGTCGATTCTATTCAACAGGAAGACTCAGCATCTGATTATCGATGCCGAACGAAGTCACCCTTTTGCCGTTGATATCAGCGATCTCGACGCTCCTGTAGCCTCCACTCGTGGTGAAATAAACAATGTGCCCGCTGGAGGTCACGGTAAAAAAGCCGATTAAGGCATCAGCCTCACCTGGGAGAATCATCACCTTTTCACTACCGTCACGGTTCATTCTGAAAATGCAGGCGGGCGTGTTCTCTTTATAACGAGACCAGTAGATGTATTTCCCGTCGGGAGAGAACCGGCAATAGCGGTCGGCGTATGAATCAAAGGTCAGCCGCTTTGGATTGGATACTCGGCGGCCCGAGCTGTCCAGGTCTGCTACCCAGACCTCCTGGTCGAAAACCCAAGAATGGCCCGGAAAATGGGTAAAACACACCTGCGCGCCATCGGGCGAGACGTCGAATGATCCGAAATGCTGCCGCGGCCTTACGAGGATTGCGTGCGTCTTTCCGTCCGAATCGGCCGAGACATCGAGGCTCATGATCCGATTCCCGCCATGGCCATCAGTGCTTTCATGCTTCACGCGGTAAGCGATATCTTTTGTCGGATGCCACGACAATCCCCCGACGTAATGATCCTGATCGTTGGATAGAACGTGGTCTTTTCCGCTCAAGAGATCTCTGACCATATGATCGTATTTTTCGTTCTGCTTTCTTCGACAATAGAATATCCGCTCGCCAGCCGGCCTGACGGAGAAGCTGCTTCTCTCGTCATCACTCAGAAATTCGGAAACCTTCTCGCTCGCACCGGTCACAGGATTGATCCTGATGAAGGATGTACCATCTTTACCGAAAATCATTAAATGGAGATCTCCGAGCTCGCCCACCTCGGAATACTCGTCAGGGCTGAGCATTCTTCTCGACGGAGACGGCCTTTCCCTCAGTTGGTTTCCTGATCTGACTCTAAAGATTCCCGAGGACGATCCGCCGGAATCCTCGGTGCCACCCTCTCCGGCGATGTAATATTCTTCTTTCTCGAAAGGAGTCAAGCCGCGCGGCACGGCCTTCAAGGCGATCTGGAGCGGGTCAAGGGGCAGAAGCATGACATCCCCGTCGTCGACCGCAACGACGACACCCTTCTCGTCGCGGCTGAACATGACCTGCCTGACGGATTTCTTCAGAGTGACCTTGAACTCGAAAGAGGACTCGATGATTTTTCTGACGGCGACCGTTTTTTCGTCGGGGACGGTCAACAGCGATTTGCCATCTCGAGAAAAGACAGGAGGCTGGATCTCTCCCCGATGACTGCACCGGATAGATCCCTCGTCAGAGGAGAAATCAAGGACCATAGCCCGCCGGCTACGTCCATTGACGAGAAACTCGTCGCAGTCGGGACGGAGTTCGATTCTGGAAATCTCCTCATCGTAATCGATCTTTCTTTTCCAATCGTTTTCTGACTGGAATTCCCAGATCACCACGTTTCCATCCTGATCGGCCAGCAGTATCCTTTCGCCGTCCTTATCGAAGTCCACGAATCTGACACACAGCGATGTGGAAAGATTCTTGAGCGATTGTTCTTTCACGATACTCCAGATTTGAGCGAGGCCGTTCTTCCCCACGGTCAGAATCGTTTCACCGTCTTTACAGAAATAGGCCGAATGAAGCTTTTCGGAGTGCTTGAAAACCTTGCGGCCTTCTTTGCCGGATACTTCCAGGATTTGAGCTTCGGTGTCGGCGCAACACAGGATCCAGTCACCGCCATCCTGCAAATAATCGATCGAAACGACATCACCGCTAAATTCGCGCCACGACTTGTAAGCCTTCTCCGATTCGAGGTCCCAGACACTCACGGTGTTATAGTATGTGGCGGTCACGATTTTTTTTCCATCGGGGCTGAAGATGGCGTTGGGTCGCACAACTCTATCGTGAGGAAGGTCCCGGGATTTTTGAAATCGCGAGGAGTCGCGAATCCGGATCGTCTTGCCATCCTCGGATATCCTGGCGATCTTGGTGCCGTCCGGACTGATTTTGAAGTGATTCCGATCTTTTTCCCCTTCGGCCAGGATCAATGCCTGCCCGGAAGTGTCGTTCCAGAGGCGGGCGGTGCGATCGGACGATGCGCTGACCAGCGTTCTGCCGTCGCTGCTGAACCTTACCGTTCGGACAGTGCCACCGTGCCCCCTGAGTGCGCTGATCTCATGACCTGAACGCGCGTCGTAAATCCGGATAGTCTTGTCCTCCGAGGCGACAGCGATCCTCAGTCCCGTCGGATCAAAAACCGCGTCATTCGCACCGGCCTCGGCCGTGACGACAGTGGTTTGCGAAGGCGGCGTTGACGTGATATCCCAGATGACTGCAGTTTTGTCGGCCGATGCCGTGACGATAAATTTGCCGCAAGGGCTGAATCTCGCCGTGTTCACGGCATTCCCATGTTTCAGAATAAACTCTTCGGTGTAACCGCCCTCTTTCTCGCGCCAGACCCTCGCCGTCCCATCTTCCGAAGCGGTTAGGATTTTTCCACCGTCGCGGTCGAAGACGGCGCTGCACGGCCACCATCCGTGCCCGATGAAGGAAGCGAGCTCTCTTCCCGAGGTCGCGTCCCAGACGCGGATCGTCATGTCATTCGAAACGGTCACCACTCGCTGCCCGTCATGGCTGAATTCGGCCGATCTCAGGGCGTCGACGTGGCCTTCAAAGACGATCCTCTCACCGCCTGTCTTCGCGTCCAAGATTCGAGCGGTCCGATCCTTCGAAGCGGTAAGCAGAGATTTTCCATCCGGACTGAATTGCAGATAGACAACATCTGCACCAAGCCGATCCCAAACTCGGATCTCTTTGCCAGTCAGAGCATCGAGAATTCGCGCACTTTGGCCCGATGCCGTGGCGATCTGTTTCGAATCGGGACTGAAGATGGCCGATACGACCGGTTCGTCGTGATAGAGGGCTTTTTTCTCGTGCAGCGCGAGCAGCGCAGAAATCAGTGTGCTCTTGTCGTACGCATCCGGATCCTTCTTCATGCCTTCGATCGCCAGCAAGGCGGCGAGTCCCGGATTGCTATCAAGAACGCTCACCGAGTTGGAGATCAGCTGAAGCCCGGTCACTCGCTCTTGCTCGTCCTCGAACGCGCTCTTGAACAGGAACAGAACGGGTAAGGCGATCACTAACGCCACCAGGGCCAACGCGGCCACACTCTTCGCCGGGTTGCGCTTCACCCTCTTGACGAGCTTGGTCAGAGCGCTGTTCGGCCTTGCCAGGATCGGTTCGCCCGCCACGTACCGCCGCAGGTCGTCGCCGAATTCGGCCATGGTCGCATAGCGGCGGCCCGGTTCCTTTTCCATCGCCTTGAGGGCGATCACGGCCAGATCGCGCGGAACGCGCGCAGAGCTTTTCCGAGGATCGCGCGGTTCCAGATCGAGAATTTTTTTCAGCACCTCCTGGGAGGATTCGCCCTCGAAGGGGACCTCCAAGGTGAGGGCCTCGTAGAGGGTCACTCCCAGGGAATAGACATCGGTCCTGTGATCGATGATCGAGCGGCGGCTCATCGCCTGTTCTGGCGACATGTAGTAGGGCGTGCCGGTCAGATCGCCGGTACGCGACAGGCTCAGGGCGTTCTCGATCTTGGCGAGGCCGAAGTCGGTCACCTTGGGCGTTCCGTCGGGATCGATGAGAATGTTGGACGGTTTGACATCGCGATGAACGACCCCGGCGGAGTGAGCGTGGCTCAGCGCATCGGCCGCCTCGATCAGGAGTTTGGCGATCTGGCGGAAATATCCGAGCGGCAGTTCCTTTCCGTCGTGGTGCTCGCGGAGACCATCCGCCAGGGTTCGTCCCCCGGGGACGAGTTCCTGGGCGATGTAGTGAACGCCCTCGTGCTCGCCCACGGCGAAGACCGACACGATACCCCTGTGGCTTTGCCTTCCGCCCGCCTCTGCCTCGCGCCGGAACTTGAGCACGGCCTCTTCGGAAAATCCGAGGTGGGGGGAGAGGACCTTGAGTGCCACAAGACGGTTGAGCGAGAGTTGCTCCGCCTCGTAGACCACTCCCATGCCGCCCCGGCCGATCTCGGCCAGTACGCGGAAATCACCGAGCACACTCCCCACGATCTGGGCCGCCGAATGCTGGGAGCCGGCGCGTGTTTCCGGCTCCTCGCTCCACGACCGGCTGCCGAGCCCTTCCACGACAAAGAGAAAATCGTCGATCCGCTTGCGAAGCTCCGGTGCGTGTTTTGCATAGCGCGCGCAGAACCGCGCCGGATCGGGATTCCGGCCGTTGACCCACGCCGCGCTGAATTCATCGAGTGCCGCCTCGACGATCCCGTCTCTTTCGGGAATGCTCGGCGCCTTGTCCGAAGAATCCACATCTGGCTGGCTGTTCGTTTCCCTGGTACCCATCCGGTTTTCTTTTCCTGATTCAATCCTCGTCGACGATGTCGACGACCTTGCCTCTTCGGAGTGAGCTGACCTTGGCCGAAAGCCTGCAGAGTGCGCTGCGATATCGCATGCGGGCAGCATCCCCGGTGATTTCGAGCTGTTCGCCGATCCGTCCGAATTCAAGTTTCTGCCAGTCGCGCAGCACGATCAGCATCCTGTCCGTCGGTTCGAGGAGCTCGATACCGAGTCTCACCCAACCCTCCTGCTCGTTGCGCGCAGCAGCCTTGGACGGGGTTTCGATGCCGGACCGAGGGGGATCGAGATTCAGGAGCGTGTCGGAAGGAAGCGGCCGTTCGCGCGCGATCGCACGGCGTTGGGCGTTGAACCAGTCGTGCCTGTCCCGCAGGACATTCTCGGCAATCCGGGCCAGAAGGGCCCGAAACTGCCTCCCGTCGGAGAGCACGATGCCCGGTCCGTACCTCAGGAACTGAACCAACGCGTCCTGAACAAGGTCGCACGTCTCGTCCTTGCGTCGGAGTTTGTCCCCGAGACGGTGGTGCACCCGCGCCGAAATCCACGAGAGGTGCTCGTCGAGAAGAGCATCGAGTGCCCTTCTGTCCTGAGTGTGCCATCGATGGTCCGATTCCCGGACTTCTTCTTCTGGATCCATATACATATATCATTGCATGCCAAGTCGTTTGCGTCAATACGCGAACGACGGAGCTCTCGGTATCCGGACCGTGTGCGTGGGACTGGGGGAGGCTGTCAATTCTTCTTGATCACGATCTTCGCCACCTCGAGAGCGCGGTCGCCGAACCGGTCGGGCGCGAAGGTCAGCTTGAGCCGTGATCCGGCCCAGAAGGAGGGATCGTCGAGAGTGACCGTTTTGGTCTCGGCCCGCGTCGGCGTCTTGCCCCTGAAGATCCGCTTGTCCCAGATGTGGCACGAGCCATAGCCGCTGCGCGTGATCTCGACCGTCAGCGTTCGCGTGTCGGGCGGCACGGGGAAGGCATAGGTGATCGTTCCCTCCCTGACGACGCGGCTCTTGTCGCGCCTCCCTTCCCCGGGCGTGGGCTCCACCACAGACGATCCTCCGTCGGCGAGATATGTCTCGTCGTCGTCGCCGCAGTCGGCGGTGACCGTTGTCCAGTCGTAGAGATCGACAAGCTTGAACCGGCGGTCCTTGAAAAAAGACCACGCATCCTTGCCCGACGAGCGTGCGAAGTAGTCGACCACCACCGAGTTCGCCGCCTCCCTCTCCTTCGGCAGGAAGAAGGTCTTGTCGTCGAGGTCCTTCCTGAGGAGGGTGAAGTAGTCGATCAGCCATCCCTCGCCGAGGAAGAGGGAGAGCTCCCAGCAGAGCCAGTTCGCGGCCTGGTAACCGAGCGCGGTGAGGTCCCGGCCATCGGGCAGTTTTTGCCAGTAGGGAAACCGGGGAGTGCCCCAGTACTGAAGGAGGTTGTCGCCGTCGACCTCGAGATTGTCGAACGCGACGCCCCCCTGGACCATGTCCCTCTTCGTGTGGGGGCTCTGGTGGGCGCGGTAACGGCCCCTCGTGTCCCGCGTGAACTTCACGTAGATCGGAAAGCTCTTGCCTTCGCCGAACCAGGGCGGATTGAAACCCATGCCGCGATCGAAGTTGTGGGACAGCTCGTGCATGATCACCGCCAGGTTGCGCGCCGCCGTCTCCTCGGGGATGTAGAGGTTGTCGCCCGTGGCGTAGCCTCCCTTGTGCGGATCGCCCCAGCACTCGCGTGCGATCACGTTGTAGTACTGGGTCACGGTCGGCGCGAATCCGTAGTGCGCGACCATGTAGGAGCGCACCACCTCGAGGAGGGCGAAAATCTCCTCGCTGTCGTCGGGCAGACGCACGCCGGGAGAGAGGCGGATCTTGAAGTGGGGCGCGGCGGCGGAGTCGAAGATCTTCGACTCCTCGGTCGGTGCGCTTCGCGCGTCGGAGAGCACGATCCGGTCGAGAAAGAGGGCGCTGCGCGTCGGGGGGGGCTCGAGGCGGATCTCGTGCCAGCCGAAGGAGAGATTCCCCAGGGGCAACCTCGCGTAGGTGAAATCGTTTCTGCTTCCCGTGACTTTCAGTTCGAGCGGTTCGATCAGCGACCTGCCGTCCACTGCCACGCCCATGCGGCAGAGGGTGTTCGACTCTTCGCCGTCCCCGCCGCCGGCCGGCTCCTTGCGCTGCTGCCCCCTGGGATAGGCCGCATAGCGCAGATTGAGAAGAGCATCGTCGATGGCGACCGTCTTGAACCGGAAAGTGAGGCGCGCCGTTTTTTTCGGATCGGAAACACCGGTGAGGGAGTGCCCGTTGTAGGCGAAGGGTTGCTCGTGCACGCGGCCGGCTGTCACCACTTCGCCCTGCCCCAGCGTCTCGCACTCGCGCACCTCGCGGACAGTCACGCCGATGCGATCGAGGAGCGCCTCGTATTCGCCCAGACGTCCGAGCGGCCGGTACAGGATCTGATCGAAGTGACCCCGGCGGTCGTTGGCCACGAAGAGCCCGATCCGGCCCTCGGGCGGGGCGGGGAGCACCTTGGTGAAGAGGACCTTCTTGTCGAGGAGGACGGTCAGCCGGTTGATATGTACGATGCACTCCACGTCGTGCCACCGGGTCGACGTGAGCGCCGCGCCCGGCACATGGCTGAAGAGGACGGTGGCGCCCTTGTGCGAGATCGTGACCTCTTGCTTCGTCATGAACCGGGAGAACTCGAGCGACCACGGTTCGCCTTCCACGAAGAAGCTGACTCCCTGGTTGATGTAGGCGCCGGTGCCGCGGATCTTCAGGGAGACCACGTACCTGTCGAACGGGGGCAAGGGATCGCTTTCGATCAGGTTGGCGCCCTCGCCGCCCATCACGGTCAGGATGCCGCCCGCATGGGGGCCGACCGGTTCTCCCTCGGCCGGCTCCACCACTTCCCAGACGCCCGCCCTGGCGGTCCATCCGGCGAGGTCGTCCCCGTTGAAGAGTTCCTTGCCCGGCAGATTTCCGCACCGCGACAGAAAGACGCGGGTTCTGAAATCCTCGACCCTCTCCAGGCGCACGTCGACCGCCTCGAGGGCTTCCACCACGGCGTCGAGTTTCCGACTCTCGGGAGTCGAAAGGGCCGCCTCGCCGGCGACGAGGATCCTGTCGGCCCACGCGCTGAGCCGGCTGTCGAGCGTTTCGCGCGATTCGCGGGTGCGCAGGGCGATCGCTTTCGCCGCGCGCTCGAGCTGTTTCATGCGCGAACCACGGTCCGAACGCCCCTCGTACCAGGACAGGAAAAGTTCCGCGTTCCGCGCGGCCTCGTCCCGGAAGCCGAGGCTCTCGAGCGTCACGGCCAGGTGGCCGGCCGAAAGGAAGGATCCTTTCTCCACATTCCGGCCGCGCAGAAGCAGCGAAGCGGCCCGCGCGTGTTTTCTCTTCTTCAAGCACTCCGCGGCCTGGTCGAGACAGAGGTCGATCTCGAGCGGAGTGAGTCGCAAGTTCTTGAAGAGAGCGCCCTCGGCCGCATACAGACCGAGAGTGCCCGGTTCCCATCTGGACAGAACGCCCTCGACGACCGGCTTGTCGTTGACCGTCACCGTAGTCTGTTCCATCTCGATCCGGATGGCGACGTTCACCGAACGCTTCGGAGGAAACTTGCGCCTCGAGAGGTCTCCCAGGGGGCGCGACGCGGTGAAGTCGTAGAGCGCGGCGCCCGATCCGCCGAACAGAACGCCCACACGATTCCGGCCCGCTTTTCCCAGAACAACGCCCGCGCTGCCATCAGGCTCGTAATCGAAGGAGAAGGAGAGGCGAAATCCCCGACATTCCTTGTCGGGGCGCAGAAGGAACAGGTAACCCTCCGATTTTTTCGCCTCGCACACGATACCCGATCGGGCCACGTTCCATTTGCCGCGCGATTTCTTCCATCCGGCCAGGGTCTTGCCGTTGAAGAGCTCTTTTGCGTGCCGCGAGGTGAAGACCTGGTTGACCGGTCGCGGCATGGCCGATCGGCGGCCGCCGATCGCTTCGCGAATGGAATCGGATCCGGGGCTCCCGGGCACGATGCGAACGCTCACATCGAGCGCGCGCCCGGCAGATTCGAGATGGCCGTCCCGGCAGAAGGTGTCGGCCGCCTGGAGGAGATCGCCGGCTGCCTCCTCGAGGATGAGACCGAGCTCGTCTTTCGTCTGGCCGTGACCGGACGCGTCCTGCCCCGCCGCCTCGGGCGAAGCGGTGAGGAGCAGAAGGAACAGAACGATCAGAGGTATTGTCTTCAAGGGCCTATCACGGAATGGCGTCCAGGGCATTCTTCAGGTCGTCGACGAGGTCGTCCGTGTCTTCGCAACCCACGGAGAGACGGACCAGGTTGTCGCTGATTCCCGCCTCGGTTCGCGCGGCGGGCGTCATGCTGGCGTGGGTCATGCTCGCCGGGTGCTGGATCAGCGTTTCGATGCCGCCGAGGGAGACGGCCAGGGTGGCGACCCCGACCTTTTCCATCACGATGCGGCCGCCCTCGATCCCGCTGCGAACGCCGAAACAGAGGAGCGAGCCCGGACCGTCCATCTGGCGCTCCACCAGGTCGCGCTGGGGATGGTCGTCGGTCCCCGGGTAGCGGACCCATTCCACCGCAGGGTGGGACTGGAGCAGGTCGGCGATCGCCATGGCGTTCTCCTGGGATTTGAGAACACGCAGGGCGAGGGTCTTGAAACCGCGGTGTACGAGCCACGCCTGGTGCGGGTCGATGCATCCGCCGTGATGGTTGAGCATGGTGCGCATGGCGGCACGCTGCGCCTCGGTGGAGGCCACGATCATGCCGCCCACCACGTCGGCGTGGCCGTTGAGAAACTTGGTCATGCTGTGAACGACGATGTGGGCGCCCTGTTCGATCGGGCGCTGCAGCACGGGCGTGGCAAAGGTGTTGTCCACGACGAGGAGCAGGCCGTGCTCCTCGGCGATCCCGGCGCAGCCCGCGATATCGGTGAGACCGATCGTGGGATTTGCCGGTGTTTCGATGTAGAGGATCTTGGTCTCGGGCCGGATGGCGGCGCGCACCGCGTCGAGGTCGCCCGTGTCGATGAAATCGTACTCGACGCCGAAACGGGAAAAGTGTTTTTCCACCACCACCCGCGACGGACCGTAGACCGCGCTCGTGCCCACCATGTGAGCCCCCGCGCCGAGATAGGTGAAAAAGACATTGACGATCGCCGCCATACCCGATGCCGCGGCAAGGCCGGCGCATCCCCCTTCCATCGACGCCACCGCGTCCTCGAGAGCCGCGGTCGTGGGATTGCCCATGCGCGTGTAGATGAAGCCCTTTTCGTCCCCCTTGAAACGCGCCGCTCCCTGCTCCACGCTCTCGAAGGCGAAGGTCGAGCTCTGGTAGATCGGCGTGGATACTGCGCCGTAGAGTGGGTCTGGATGGCATCCCGCGT
The DNA here is from genome assembly GCA_964620445.1 of uncultured Phycisphaerales bacterium. GTDB lineage: Bacteria > Planctomycetota > B15-G4 > B15-G4 > CAYZWU01 > CAZUHB01. Next base: position 130,209 of record CAZUHB010000005.1, on the reverse strand, counting down.
GGACCGACTGAGTGCTGAAGCCTTGCGATTTCTCTTTCATGATTTGTTGTCCTTTTTTTGATCTCTCAAAGGCCCGATGCTACTATAAGCCGTGGCGGTGCGCATCTAAAGATGCGTTGAGGATGAACTTCAATTTTTTTTAATTCCTGCCGATTATATAGTTTGAGTAAAAGTTGCAGTCGAAATTGCTCGGTCGGCGTGTGACCGCGGCTGACTGAATCGGATTCTCGCGGGGTGAAATAATGTTCTGGCTGATCGTCTGCCTCATCGTGTTGCACAGCCTCGGCCATCTCTGGCTCGAATATCTGAATTTGCGGAATCTCAAGCGGAACCAGGGCGAGGTGCCTTCCGTTTTCGAGGACAAGCTCGATCCCGAGAAGGTGGCGCGCGCCGAGAGGTACACGCGGGAACGTCTCGAACTGGGTCTGGTCAATTTCCTTCTCAGCAAGGGGATCCTTCTGGCGGTCTTGCTCCTCGGCGGGCTGGCCTGGTACTCGGGCTGGCTCGAGTCGTTTCAGTTCGGGCCGATCGTCACCGGTCTTCTCTTTTTCGGCGGCTTGATCCTTCTCGGCAGGATCGTGTCGATTCCGCTCGAGTGGTACGAAACCTTCAGCCTCGAAGAACGGTACGGCTTCAACATCTCCACCAAGCGCCTCTGGATCGCCGATCTGATCCGGGAGTTCGTCCTCACGTCGGTCATCGGCGGGGCGCTGATGGGAGCGGTCTTCTTCATCCTCTACGAGGGGGGCGACTACTGGTGGCTCATCTGCTGGGGCTTCGTGGCCTTCTTCTCCCTCTTGCTCACCGAGCTCTATCCGGTCCTGATCGCGCCGATCTTCAACAAGTTCTCACCGATCGAAAATGACGACCTCAAGGAGAAGGTGATCGCCCTCATGGAAAAGTGCGGGATCGAGGCGCGAGGCATCTTTGTCATGGACGCCGGAAAGCGGTCGCGACACACCAACGCCTATTTCACCGGAATCGGCAAGGCCAAGCGGATCGTGCTTTTCGATACGCTCATCGAAAAACACAGCGATGAGGAGATACTGGCGATCCTGGCCCACGAGGCCGGCCACTGGCGCAAGGGGCACGTGATCCGCAGCCTCTTTCTGACCCAGGGAATGGCGCTCGCCTTTTTTGCCTTCACCGGATGGATCGTGGAGTGGGCGCCCCTGTACGATTCCTTTGGATTCGGCAGTATCCAGCCCTACGCCGGACTCCTTCTGGCGTGCCTGATCTACGGGCCGGTGGTCTTCTTTTTCGGGCCGCTCTTTTCCTGGGTGTCGCGCCGTTTCGAGTTCGAGGCGGATCGCTTCGCGCGCGAGATGGGCCTGGCCGACGCGCTCTGCAAGAGCCTGATCCAGCTCTCCACCGACAACCTGGCGAACCTGAAGCCCCACCCGGCGTACGTCTTCTTCAATTATTCCCACCCGCCGGTGACCAAGCGGATCGAGATCCTCAAATACGGCCCGATGCTGTTCGATGAGGACCAGGCACCCTAAAATTCACCTAACATTTTCTTGCCTCTTGCCGCGCGGCCGCGTACAATCTTCCCTCTCGCGGTTGGACAAGATTAGATGGATCTCGACGAGAAGCTGAAAATACTCGGGCGGAGCGCCCGTTTCGACCTCTGCGGCGATTGCGACGTGAAGGGGACGGGCCGTGTTCGCGCGGAGGGGGACCGTTGGGAGTATCCGGAGCTCGTACCTGACGGGCGGTCCTCGATCATGCTCCGCGCGCTCATGTCGAACCGGTGCGAGAACAACTGTTTCTATTGCGAGAACGCGTCGCGCCGCGATTTTCAGGAGGCGTCCCTCTCTCCCGACGAGCTGGCCGGGCATTTCGCCAACCTCTTCCGGCAGGGAAAGGCGTGGTCGCTCTTCGTGAGTTCGGCCGTGCACGTGTCCACCGAGTACACCATGTCGCGCATGGCCGAGGCGCTCGAGCTGGTGCGCTTCCGCTACAAGCTCCCTGCCTACATCCATGCCAAGATCCTTCCCGGCGCGTCGGATGACGTGATCCGGCGCATCGTGCGCCTCGCAACGAGGGTGTCGGTCAATCTCGAGGTGCCGAACAGGGATCGCATGGACAGGATCGGAGCGCCCAAGGATTATGATGCCGATCTCTACGGACGGGTGCGCTTCATCAGCTCCCTGCTCGATGATCCGGCCGCAACCGGAAGGTCGGCCGGCCGGCGCGGGCGTTCGCGGAAGAAGAGTCAAACCACCCAGTTCGTGGTGGGCGCCGCGGGCGAGAGCGATGCCGAGATCCTGTCCGCGTCGTCCCACCTCTACGACGACCTGGATCTGGCGCGCATCTATTTCAGCGCCTTCCAGCAGCCGGGACGCGTCGATTTCGGCGCACCGCGCGCCCCGCTCTTGCGCGAGCACCGGCTCTACCAGGCGGATTTTCTATTGCGCAAGTACGGATTCCGCGCCGACGAGATTCCGCTCGAGGACGAAGGCCGCCTGTCCCTCGCAACCGATCCCAAGTCCGCGTGGGCGCAGAAGCACCCCGCCTATTTTCCCATCGAGATCAACGCCGCGCCGCGCAGCGCGCTCCTGCGCGTGCCCGGTCTCGGCCCGGTTTCGGTGAAGCGGATACTCGACGCGCGGCGGAAGGGAAAGATCACCTCTCTCTCGCATTTGAAGGAGCTTTCGATCCGCCCCAAACCTGCGCTCGACTATCTCCTCTTCGACGGGGCCAAGGCTCATTCCGGGCCGGTTGTTCAAGGGATGCTCGCCTTTTGAAGGGTAGAGATTTTGGTGATCGCCCCGCATGCGGATGAAGAGATTTTCTGCACGCCCCTCAAATGTTCGTCCGCGCCATTTCGAGTGCTGGGGGGGGATCGCCGCGGACTTGATCCCTTTGAGAGGTGAATGTCCTGGAGCAGGTGAGCGCGGAATGTTAGCTCGACGACCGTTGAATGGGCGAGGATTTGGATCTCGCTTCCTGTGGGGGGGGCTAGGAAGAGGGGATGCGTGGGAATTTTCCGGGTTGTTTTCCACGGGCTTTCGGCTGGGCTTCCGCGTGGACGGACCGACGGTGACCCGGAAAACTTTGACGCATTCCCCAGGTGCCCCTAGTAGACGTCTCTCTTTCCATCAGGGATCAGCTCGGTGATGCGGGCAAGGTGATGGTCGTCGTGCTCGGCGATGAAGTAGGCGAGGTCCACGAGGCGCATCGGTTTCTCGAGGCGCGGGTGGATGGCGCTGAGGCCGGCCGCGTCCTCGTCGAGATTGTCGAGCCGCTCGACGATCAGGGAGCGCAGTTCCCTGAACGATTTCAGGATCTCACCGATCGATGCGTCGTTGTGGTTTGCCTCGTGGGTCCGGCGGTTCGTCAGATCAGCGGGCCGGAGTTCGGCGCGTTTTTCGATGAGGTCGTCGAAGCGGTCGAGCCAGAGCTGTTCGAGGTCGAACAGATGGCCCGCGTGTTCCTGGATCGACCAGGTATCGCCCGGCCTGCCCGTGAGGACGGAAACCGGAAGAGAGAGTGTGCGCTCCTCGATGCGCGCCGGCGTGCCGCGCAGGCGCTCGATGATGTTGGCGAGGAGCGAGAGTGGCTGATCGAGGCTGAAAGAGCGTTCGAACCAGGGAGCAGGACTCATGATGAAATTCCTCCTTTCCACCGGGCCCGGTCGACAGGGGGCCCGGGTGATCTTGCGGCCTTGTTATTTCAGTCTCCGGGCGGCCGGGTCCTCGGGGAGCCGGCCCTGATCATCGGTCTGTGCGATCCATTTCTCCAGGATCGCGCGCATCTCGTCGAGTTTGGCGCTCTGTTCCTTCGAAAGGGTGCCGGCCAGGAGGTTGTCGATCTCGTGCGGATCCGTTTCGAGGTCGTAGAGCTCCTCCTTCGGTTTTTGCGGCGCCATGAAGAGGGCCTGGGCCGGAGTGAGCTTTCCTCCGGCGTGCAGCTCCTTCATGAGCGCGAGCACGGGGTACTGGCGTTCCTTGTAGGCGTTTTTCTGGGTGTACGGTTTCTCGGGCATGAAGTTGCGGATGTACTTGTAGCGCGCGTCGCGCACGCACCGGATCCGGTCGACCGTTTCGTCGCACCGGTCGCGGGCGGCGATGATGTGCGACCGGCGTTCGGCATCCGGGCCGAGCAGCACGCGGCCTTCCATGTGGCCGGGTGCGTCGATGCCGGCGATCTGGAGCACCGTGGCCGAGATGTCGATGGCGCTCACCATGTGGTCGCACACGCGGCCCGGTTCGGCCTTGCCCGGCCAGCGCAGGATGAAAGGGATGTGGATTCCGCCGTCGTAGAGCCACTGCTTGCCGCGCACGTGGCAGCGGCCATGGTCGCCGATGAAGATCACCGCCGTGCTGTCCGCCAGGCCTTCTTTTTCGAGACGGGCCAGGAGCGCGGCCACCTGGCTGTCCATGATCTGGATCGACTCGAGGTAATCGGCCCAGTCGCGCCGCGCAACAGGATGGTCGGGGTAATAGGGCGGAAGGTTCACCCTGTCCGGATCGACCGGCCGGTCCTTGTCCCGCTTGAAGCTCCTGTGCGTCACCGGGAGCGTGACCTGTGCAAAGAAGGGCTGGCCCTCGGCGCGCTCGGACCAGTCCTTGCCGTCGAAAAGGCGCTCGGCGCATTTATAGTTGAGGTCGGTTTTGCCGGAGTAGCCGCATCCGCGGGCCGTGAAGTACCCGGCCTCGCGCAGGTAGGCGGTGATCGGCCGCACCGGCGCTGGGAGTGTGTACCCGTCCTTGCGGTGGCTGCGGTGGTGGTGGGCGCCGATCGAGGTCTGGTACATGCCGGTCATCATGGCCGACCGGCTCGCCGAACAGACCGGTGCCGTGGTGAAGGCATTGGTGTAGCGCACGCCCTCCGCCGCGAACGCATCGAGGCAAGGGGTTTGCACAACCGGTGTGCCATAACAGGCGAGGTCGGCCGACATGTCCTCGGCCATGATCCAGAGGATGTTGGGCTGTTTTCCCGGATCGGGGCTGATTATGCGCGGCATGGCGTGCTGGGGCAAGGCAGTGGCAGCCGCGCTCAGGCTGACGAGTTTCAGAAATTTTCGGCGGTTCATTGGAAGGATCTCCTCCACGGTCCTCGTTTCTTTGGAAGTGACCGCATTCTATCGCTCCCGCCTCTCCGACTCTAGGCCGAAATATCTCAAATGAGCGCTCAAGAAAAGAAGAGCGGTATAGGAGGACATAACTTTTTTATTATAATGTGTAGTAGGGGTTTAGTTCTCCCGTTAGGTTTCGGTAGTATTAAGTTAGTTGAAAAATTAGTATAAATATTTAAAATGTACTTTATAAATTATCATTATTTTACTAAGTGGAAATAATGTTTTTTCGGCATTACGATCCTTTACTCGCATCTCTGATCAAGCCGCGCAAGGTGCTGGTGATCTATGGCCCGCGCCGTGTGGGTAAAACATTCCTGCTCGACCGGTTTCTCAAGAGACAAAAGGGCAAGTATTTCAGCGGTGTGGGGGAGGATCGGCTCCTTCGCGAGATCCTCGAGTCAGCATCGCTGGAGAGGATCAAGTCGTCCTTTGCCGGTTACGATCTCGTGGTCATCGACGAGGCGCAAAAAATCCGCGACGTGGGCGAAGGGCTCAAACTCGTTGTGGATCATCTGCCGGATACGGCCGTGATCGCCACGGGATCTTCGTCTTTCGATCTGGCCGGCAAGGTGGGCGAGCCCCTCACCGGCCGAAAGCGGACTCTTGTTCTTTATCCGCTTTCCGTCCTCGAGACGAAATCCCAGTTCGGTCCGATGTGGCCGCAGGAAAAACTCGAGGAACTCCTCGTTTACGGTTCCTATCCCGAAACCCTTTCGTTCGAGAATGAGAAGGACAAGAGCGATTACCTTCATGAACTGAGAGACTCCTACCTTTGCAGGGATATCCTCGAGCTCGACAACGTGCGCAACGCGCGCAAAATTCTCGACCTGCTCACGATGCTCGCCTTTCAGATCGGCCGGGAGGTTTCACTGAACGAACTCGCCACTGCGCTCGGTATGAGCCAGCAGACCGTGGCGCGTTACCTCGACCTGCTCGAAAAGGCCTTCGTCATCAGGAACGTGCGCGCCTATTCGCGAAACCACCGCAAGGAGGTCACCAAGATGTCGCGCTACTACTTTCTCGACAATGGCGTGCGAAACGCGGTGGTCAATAATTTCAACCGGCTGAATCGCAGAAACGATACGGGCCAGCTCTTCGAGAACTTTTTGTTCATGGAGAGGCTGAAGAAGCAGCACTACACCGGCGACCGCACGAACAATTACTTCTGGCGCACTTACGACAGGCAGGAAATCGACCACGTGGAGGAGCGTGGCGGGGAGGTGGTCGGTTACGAGTTCAAGTTTTCATCCACAAAAAAGACCAAATCCCCTGGCGCGTGGTCGCGGACCTATCCCGAGGCGGATTACAAAGTGATCACTCGGGAGAATTTTCTGCCCTTCGTGAGTTGAGTTTTGAAGAGTACAGAGCAGGAGTTTTCAAACGGAATGCTCACACCAGTGACCGGAGAACGGAGCTACCGTGAAGTATCGACCTTCTCTCCATAGAGGTCTCTCCATACTTTTACTCGCGTTGTTTTTGACGATCCTCTTCTCGAGTTGCGGCTCCCTGCTCACCTACGCGGGCGACAGGGCGCTCGACCTGACCGATATCATTGATCTGAAATATTCCGGTGCCGTCGCGCTTGGCGCCAGAGCCGAAGCCACGGTTCATTTTACCCCCGGTCTCGGCTTCGGGGCTGTTGGTCGTGCAACAGAGTATTTTGGGAGACGTGAAGATTACGACCGGGGCGGTGGATTTCTTTATCTGCTGATCTGGGGAGTGGAGAATTTCCATCTAGACAACGAGGGCGTGCAAAATTTTCTGGGATTTGGAGCGGTCGAGGATTCCGAGGGCTACCCGCCCGTGATTTCGCAGTTCCGGTTCGGTGGAGAAATTTACATCCCGGGATTGAACTTTGGCCTCTATCTTAACCTCGGCGAAATAGTCGATCTGATTCTCGGTTTCGCCACGATCGATCTGGCTGACGATGACGGTCTGCCGAAGGGCAGCTTGCTTTATGAAAACGCGAGCGATTCCGAGTACAAGCGATACGATTTCGACGACGCCATGGCTGCTCTGAAAAACCCATCGCCTGAGATTCGTCGCAAATGCGCTCAGCTTCTCGGCGCCATGAAAAAACCACAGGCTGTTCAGGATCTCGTCGACACCATGCGCGACGAGGATGCCGGGGTCAGGGAGCAAGCCATTCTTTCACTGACCGAGATTGGCGACCGACGCGTTGCGCCCGCTTTCATCAACGCCCTCCGTGATCCGTGCGAACCGGTGTGGACAGCCGCCAAAGCGGGGCTTCAGAAAATGACCGGTGAAGACTTCGGCCGGGACCGGGGCAAGTGGCACGAGTGGTTCTGGATCCATCGAGACGATCATTAAACCCGTCTGCAATTTTGCGGCGGAGATGCCGGTGGATGATGGTGCGGGCGCACTTCTCGCTTGCATCCGTTGCCGGGCGATCTCGAGATGTTTCCAATTTTTTACCATTTCCGAACGTGGCTTTGAGAAACGCCTGAGGCTGCCGGTCGACAATTTACCCTTCACGTGAATCGTGTCCCTCGAAACGAGGAGCCTCGGATGGATCACCGGCTGATCGATATCAGAAGCAATCTCAAGTCCCCTGTTCGCGAAAGATTGTACTCCCTTGTTGATCTCGCCAAAACCGATTTCCAGTTCTCGGATGGTTACATGGGCCGTGGCGGACGCGCGTCGTTCCGGCATTTCTCGAAGCGATCGGAAAATCGCGGAGCGGTGCGATAGGACCGCGATCCACTCGCCAGGGCGCTCGACGCGTTTTGATCCGCATAACTCCCTACAAGCGCAATGGTTTTCTCGGTTTCAGGTGAGGTGCTCGGGGAGGATTTCAGAGATGGAGGGTCCACTCGAGAAAGGCTCTTCGAGGAAAGCCCCGATAAACTTGGAGGACCGCCACGGGACTCCCGAGAGCGAATTCACCGGAGTTTGAACTTTATTTCGCAGATCGAGTTTTGGTATCGAATCTTGCTTATCGATGTCAATTTGATAGGCTGTAGGACGACAGGTCACAAGCTAACGGAAAACACCGTGCACATGAGGCAATCATCAGAACTTGCCCGGGAGGCGATGTAGTCTCCCGGAAATAATTGATTTGGATGTGTGGAAAAAGATGGAGGAAGAGACAGATGAAGGGAAGCATTCATTGTATCGTTGTAGCTCTGGCGGTCTGCGCGCTGGCAGTGACAGCCACGGCTCAGGACATTCACATGAACGAAATCTATGCCAGCCATGCGAGCACCGACGACCAGGAGTTCATCGAGCTGATCGGTACCCCGGACATGTCACTCGATTACCTGATGGTTCTCGTGGTCGAAGGGGATTCGACCGTTGCCGGTACGCTCGACCGCGCCTGGGCCCTGACCGGATACGCCATGCCCAGTGACGGGTACTTCGTATTGGGCGATACGGCAGTCGCCAATATGGACTACGATCTCGGTTCAGACAACAATATTGAAAACGGCACCGAGACGATCTATCTCGTCGATGCCACGGATCAGGCTGGAGTCGACGCGATCACGGCCCTGCTCGGAACGAACATCGATGTGGGTGGCGGAGTCACGCTGATCCCCTCCATGGCAACGATCATCGACATCATCGCTATCGTCGATGATGATTACCCCGCGACCGATTTCATCTATGACGGCGCCGACTATCGTGGACCGGATGGCACTTATCTTCCGGCGGGGATTTTTAGAGGGCGCGATTATCCCAATGACTGGAGCCACGCTTTTCTTGATTACGATGATGAAGTCAATTTTGACAGGCCTCGCACTCCTGGCGAACCGAATCCGCTGGTAAGCTTGGCCGACATCACTGCGAATGGATCCGACGATCCCGTGACCATTGTTTACGGAGACACCCTGACCGTCGAAATCACTCTCGACCCCGCCGAAGACGTCGGGCTCAACGCCGATTATTGGGTGGTCGCGAATTCTCCCTTCGGGTGGTATCGCTACAGCGTGGGGAGCGGTTCTTGGGTTCCCGGTCTCGTCGTCACCTACCAGGGCGCGCTGAACGCGATCGGACCGATGGCGGTGTACAATGGGACAACCCTTCCGATCGGCAGCTACACCTTCTACTTTGGTGTCGACATGAACATGAACGGTGTTCTGGACATGGGAGAAATGAGCAGCGATTCCGTTGGTGTGACTGTTCAGTAGTGAGAGTTGGTGAGAGCCCAATGCTCACCAACGGCTCGATTTGAATTAATTTCCGGCTCGGCGCCCATGTCAGCCGTTGCGCCATTTGGGCGTACGGTATGACATGGGCACCGAGCGGATTCGCCATAGACGCCCTCTCTTCTGGCGAAACGGCGTTGCATTGGGGGACCTTTCTTGAAGGACCACCGGGAGATTTTTACCACTGCCGATGTCTTCCCCCACGACGTGTGGATACTTTGAGAACTAGGCGGATAAGAGGAACAAAGTCCTCTTTTTCTAGAAATAATAGACAATTTGCCGTGGCGGCACTCCTTCGCCGCGGAAGAGCGGTATTTCAGAACAGCATCTGGAACGTGACCGAAATGCGTGGGACTTGCATTTCGGGTCCAATAGAGGTTTAATATATTTTGATTGGATTGATCCCGAGACAGGACGGGACCAACCCGGTCACAGACGCGACTGACCATTACTGCGTGCCGTACTCACCTGGAGTCTCTCGAGTCACAAGGCTGCGAACGGCACCCGTTGTGTATTTTGGAATTATTCCCGGCTCGACAGAAGAGATCAAATGTTGATGAAGACAACATCATCCCGCGCTTTTCTTCCCGTCATGTCGATTGCGGCCCTTTTCTTGGCGGTCCTCGCGACTGGGTGTGGGGGCGGCAGCGGCAGCAGCAGCAAGGGCGACACCACGCTCGGCTTCAACGGAGGCAGCTGGGAGAGCGATTTCTACCTGGAAGACATCTTTTTCGGAAGAGCGCTCGTGGACCGAAAAGGGGTGGCCTACCAGGTCATCAGCCCCCTGACTCATGTCGAGGTCGATCCGATCACGGGGATCATCCTGCCCGGTTACCCCCGTCTTCTTTTCGAGAACGACGAAATCGGGAACCTGATGTCGTTCAACCTGGTCGACAACTCGAGCCATCCCTATCGACCGAAGATCGTCCCGCGCAATGCGAGTCTGTACCTTGTTTTCTCTCAGCCCGTCGATCCGAATTCGCTTCTTCTCGACGCCGACTCGCGCCTGACGGCGAACAGCCCGATCCAGGTGCTCGACCGTTCGGGGGACTCCGTCCCTCTGGCCGTCACCTGCCAGGGAAACGCGCTCATCCTGAATCCGCTCGTCGACGACAGGAGCGGCTTTCCCCCTTCCCCGCTCAACTTCGACGCACAGGGAATTCCGATCGGCGATCCGAACGGCTACCTCGGCGTGGTCTGCTATTCGATCGGAACGAGCGCGAACGTTCTCGAATCGGGCGCCGGCCTGCAACTCGGAGCGCGCGCCGACAGATTGGGGACGCTTCTGAAACCGGCGGGTTTCAACCCGGGTAATTCTTTTCTCGATTTCATTTCCTTCGGCGATCTGACCTTCAATGGTTTTCTCCCCGACCTCGTGGCTCCGAGGATCATCCGCGAGGTGCGCGGCGAGGGCGTGGTGGACTCGGTCGTATACACGGGCTCGTCGATCGAGATCGGGGACAGCACGGCGTCCTTCAACGTGAACGCCAACGACGGCGACGGCGAATGGGCCGAGGCTGTTCTGACCGTCCGGCCGGGCATGGCAACCGAGGCGAAGCTCAGGGTCCAGACCAACGGCGGAACCATTCTCGTCGTGGACTCGAACGACGCGGGCCTCGTTTACGGCGCCCCCGCCGTGGGCGACGATTACCTGCTGCAGCGGGCCGAGTTCTTCGAACCGATCTTCGATTTCGACCGCCCGGAGACAGCGATCGATCCGGAGAACCGCCCCCGCGATCCGAACGATCCCGAGGACCAGCTGAACTCGGATCTTTTCCGATTCCTCCTCTTCGAGGAGTGGACCGGAAGCGGTTGGGAGCGGGTCGATTTCGACGAGTACGGCAACCCGGACCATCCGATCCAGGCCAACTGGCGCATCGGGATTAGGTTTTCCGAGCCGATGGATGTCGCGGCGTGTAGACCGTACGACTCCTTTTACCTGGCTCAGGATATCGGTCCGGTGACCGATCCTCTGCTCGGCCAGATGCAGCTGGGCCGCGTCACCGCATCGGAGAAACAGACGGTCATCCTCTTCGAGGGAGTGCACGAGGATCAGTTCGGTCTCCTGGGCGGGGATGTCTTTCGCGGTTTCGGCAGCGAGGCGAAGAACCTGAGGCTCGTGCTCAGAACCGTACCTCCGCCCCTGCAGGCGGAGGCGTTCTACGAATCACTCGGCGATCCGCAGACCTGGCCGCCCGAGGCCGGAATCGTGGAAGATCTCGAGGCCGAGGGCGTTCTGGGCCTGACCGATCTCGGCGGACAGCCGCTCGGCCTGCCCGCCCAGTTCTTCGACAAGGGCGATCTCTACTGCGTCATCAACGAGGGAAGCCCCGGCCGCGGGCCCTTTCCGCCGGCCGTCGATTTCACGGTCAGTCTCAGCTGCTCGGGCGATCCGGGCCTCGAAGAGACGGACGTGATCGTGCACCGGTTCATGGGGCTGCCCGAGTCGACGGGCGATCCTACGACCGGGGCCACGGGCGTCGTGTACAGGGACCACGACGACGGGGACGAAACCCACGCGGATAACGAGATCTACGGCCCGCACATCGCGGACATCCATATCGATCTGAGCGGTGTGCTGCGGGGCCATTCGGTGGAGTTCATCGAACATGTTTTCGATGATCACAACCCGCCGATCGAGTCGTCGCCGTCCCATCCCGATCCTATCTCCAAGATGCCTTTCGGCACGGGCACGCCGATCAATTCGGCCGATGGTGTCCGCTTCCAGCAGATCTACAGGCGCGGCGAAGCGTCTCCCGACGTGCCCCTCTTCCAGGGAACGATCCTCGATCTCGTGGGACTCGCCTGGTCTCCGATCGGCGGAAACGTGACGAACGCCTATTTCGAGGAGATGTCGATCGCCGTCTGCCTGTCGGAACTCCCCATCGACAGCACCCTGAACGGCCTTCACGACGATCCGGACACGCGGGAGTCGGGAGGCATCCCCGAGAACAGCGCCTCGGGACTGAAACGCAAGTTCGATTCCTACAGGGGGACCTGGGGCGAATACAAGGAAGAGAGCCCGCCGATCCAGAGCAGCAATGTCCACGATTCCGACGGAGACAGATCCAAGCGGGACGAGTGGGTCGTCGTGGTCGGCGATTCGATAAATCTGGACGCACTCAATGCCGATCCACCGGCCGTTTACGCCGACGGGCGCTCCTACATCATCGACTCGAACAATCTCTACGCGCCCAAGAACCAGGGGACCAAATTCAATTTCTACATCGATTATCCGACCTTCGACAATCCCGTGGAGAATCCCGGTTACGGATACGACTCGACGCGCGGTATGCTCATCGAGATCCGGACCGACCACAACGACGACCTGCCGGTTCCGCTGACGAACGGCTACACCTTTCACGCGGCGATCATGTCGTCCGTCCTACCCCGTTTCAGGGGCTATGCGCGCGGGAACACGACGAGCACACCCCTCATGCCGCCGATGAGACTGGCCGTCTACGCGGCGACCGATCCCTATGACGAGATGAATCCGCCCGTCGACGCTCAAGGTCAGCCGGACGATGATCGATCGTGGAACCGTGCCTGGGACAACATGCTGTTCAATCCCAGTCTCTACGGGGACAACTCCCGCTATTTCATGATCTTCAACTACGCGAAGAGGGTCTCGACGATCTTGAGCCCCTGGATCCGGGTCAAGCCCGGTAATGTCGACAATCCGGAGTACCTGCCTCCGGTCATCAAGCCAAGGATAGAGGACGTGGAGCCGGGCACCAACGTAACCTTGTGGTTTCGGGCGTCCGCTTCGGATAGTGAGGACGATGCGACAGATTGGGTTCTTCCGGAGGAGATCGACCAGCTGAACGGCCAGGATCTCCCCTTTCTCCAGTTCAAGGCCACCTTCGAGGGAAATCTCTCCACCGGTGAGGTCCCGGTGATCGATGAGATCATCATTCCCTATCTCAAGTGACCTTGACGGAAACCAGCCGGATTCGACGGCCCGATCTACTGGTGCCGAAAGAAACAAATGAGCCGACCATTTTTGAACGTGATTTTTTCTGTTCCCCTTCTCGTCGCTCTGTTCGCCTGCGCGGCCGGGGCGTCCGATGAGTTGACCATCTACTGTATCGACGTGGGGCAGGGAGACGCGACGCTCGTCGTGGGTCCCGACGGCACCACGCTGCTCATCGACGGGGGGAACACGGGCTGCGGCCGCGACGAGGTCAAGGATCTGCTCGTCTCCCTCGGTATCGGCTCGCTCGATTTCATGGTGGCGAGCCATTACCATGCCGATCATGTCGGCGGGCTCGACGAGGTGGTCGCCGAGGGCTATCTGCCCGGCGTGGCCTACGACCGCGGGACGTGGGGGGGAACGCCCAGCACTTACGCGTACCAGGACTACGCGGCTGCCGTGAGCGCCGTGCGCTTCACCATCGATCCGGGCGACGTGATCGCCCTTGGCGGCGGCGCAACCGCGACGTGCGTCGTGGTCAACGGCGAGCTGCAGGGTGGAGGCTTCGTCGATATCCTCGGCAGTTCCCAGTTCGAGAACTCCGCGTCGATCGGTCTGCTCATCGAGTACGGCGACTTCGACTATCTCACCATGGGCGATCTCACCGGAGGCGGCTACAGCACTCCCGACGTGGAGCTTCCCGTGGGCGCCATCGTGGGAGATCTCGACGTCCACCGGGTGAGCCACCACGGTTCGTCGACATCGTCGCAACTCGCCTTCGTCCAGGCCATCACACCCGATATGGCCATCATCTCGGCGGGCAGGAACAACGGCTACGGCCATCCCACAGCGGCGACGCTTTCGAATCTGAACAGCCCCTCCGCGTCCATCCCCATTCTGCAGACGACGAACGGCGCCGGGAGCGTCGGCGGCGTGGACATGGAGGGCACCATCGAGATCCGCACCGACGGATCGACGTACACCGTCCTCGAGAGCGGCAACGAGTTTCTCGAACTGCTCGTCGACGAGACCGCGGCCGCGGAGCCCGGTGCGGGCGATCTGGTGATCGCCGAGTACATGCACGATCCGGACGCCGTGGACGACACCGCCGGCGAGTACGTGGAGATCTTCAATCCCACGACCGAAGACCTCTCCCTGCGTGGATTGACCGTCGCCGACAACGGGAGCGACAGCTTTCAGTTCGCGGCGAATCTGCTCGTCCCCGCCGGGGAGCGCCTCCTCTTCGGCAACCACGGCCACCCCGACGCGAACGGCGGACACACGCCGAGCGCGGTCTGGCCCGATCTCGCCTTCGAACTCGACAACGGGGTCGATGAGATCGTCCTCTCCCTCGGGGCGACCGGGGTGGACAGCGTCTGGTACGACGGGGGCGCCACCTATCCCGATCCGACGGGAAGTTCGGTGGAGCGGATCGATATTCTCGGCCCGTCCCAGGGATCGAATTTCGCCGTCGCGTTGACGCAGTTCGGCAGCGGCGACTACGGAACACCCCGGGCGGCGAACAGCGTCGACGATACCGAGTTCGAACCCCGTCTCGTCCCGAGGAGCGTTCCCTATCCGGGCGCCACTCTGAACTTCACCCTTCATGCCTACTCGCACGGGCTGAAGAGGGGATTCGCCGGGCTCGCCGTCGGCGGTTCGCCGGGCTTCAATTTCAACGGGGTCCATATCCCCCTGAACTATGACTGGCTTTTTAAGTATGCAAAGAACGATCCCGGTCTTTTCGACGATCTCGACGAGAACGGGAAGGGCGCGGCGGCGATCGACATCCCCGCCAATCCTTCCCTGACAGGCATGCATTTCTACGCGGCCCTCGTCGCCTTCGAACCGGGACCGATCGTGCTCGACGCACAGGACACAGCCGTTCACCTGGTGATCGAATGAATCGGGGTGCGGCCTGACATGATCAGAAGACGCCGCTCACGGGCGTCTCGCTTCGAAATGTTCGGATTTGTAGGGAAGTCGTATTGGAGTCAATTCCCGCAACAGACACTCTTTCGTTTTAGAGAAGTGAGGAGGAAAACATGATCGGAAAGAAAAGCGTGTTCATTTCATTGGTGACGCTGGCCGTTGTGGTAGTGCTCGGCACGACCGCACAGGCTCAGTGGACCGCCGACACCCGGATCGACACGGGCGGCGACGGGATCTACAAGCTGAACACGGGCCTTTGCTCGAACGACAACAATGTCTACTGCCTCTGGCGCGATCACCGCGCGCCGGGTACCTACGATTGCGGTGCGATCTATTTCACCTACTCCCACGACTACGGTGTGACCTGGGCCTCGTCCGATCAGCGTGTCGACCTGGGCAACAGCGTCGATCCCAAGGTTCAGGGCGCGAGCAAATCGGTCTATCCCGCGATCGCCTCCTCGGAGAACTGCGTCTACGCGGTGTGGGAAGACCATCGACACGATCCGGACCCGGTCGGGGGTTCGCAGGCCAACGTCTACTTCAACCGTTCGATCGACAACGGCATCACGTGGGAAGAAGACCAGCGCATCGACGTGGGTGCCGCGGCCAACGACATTTTCGCGGGCTACGTCGCGATCGGTGCGTCGGGAAGCAATGTCTACGTCTCCTGGGAAGACAAGCGCAACGCCGACGAGGTCTACTTCTCCATGTCGGCCTCTTACGGTGTCGCCGGGAGCTGGACCGCGCCGCAGTCGGTCGATCCCAACGGTTTCCTTTACGGCCACACCTATCCGTCGATGGCCTGCGAAGGCGACAATGTTTTCGTGGCCTGGCAGGACAGCCGCAACGGGATTCCTGATATCTACATGAACTCCTCCACCGACGGCGGTGTGACCTGGACCTCGAGCACGGTGCGCCGTGTCGACACCGATATCCCGAACCCGGGCGCCTCGATCTACCTCACGATGACGGCCGTCCCTGCCTCGACGGGTGGCGGCGGCGGCATCAATCCGCCCCTCTCGATCGGGATTCCTCCCTTCTATGCTGGAAAGAATTTGGGCGGAAACCAGAACCACGCGGGCCATCAGCAGAATCCGAACGTCGGCGGCACCAAGGTCTACTGCGTCTGGCGCGACTATCGGAACGAGCAGGATGATTTCGAGCTCGACATCTACTTCAACTATTCCCACGACGGCGGCCTCACCTGGGGATCGGCCGATCAGTGGATGAACACCCACCACGCCACACCAGGCTCTGTCTGGTGCGGTTATCCGGAAGTCGCCGGCTCCCAGAACGGCGTGTACGTGGTCTGGGAAGACCAGAAGGACGATCTCCCCGAGCACGTGTCGCCCTACATCGACGACGTCTACCTGCAGGCCTCGATCAACGGCGGCAAGACCGGTTCCTGGAGCGGCCCGGTCCGGATGGACCAGGGAACCACGCCCGGAACGGTCGACAGCTCCTACAACGTCGTCGAGGCGAGCTGGCCCTACGTCTGGTGCTGCTGGAACGATGAACGGGACGATCCCGTCAACTACTACGACAGCTTCTATTGCTCCTACTCGACAAACGGCGGATTCACCTTCGTCTACTCGGAGAGGGTCGATTCGGGCGCTGCCGATCCGGGTGTCGGCTACACGGCCATCTGGGCGCAGAGCAACGGCCTGCACACGGCCTACCGCGACTACCGGAACGGCGCCTACTACGGCATCTTCTACAACGGCCGCATGTTCTAGTTCGAGCGGTTCGTGATCTGATTCAGCGTTCATCCGCCGCCTCCCGGATCCAACCCGGGGGGCGGCGGTCTTGTCATGGAAAGATGAGTTTCATGAAGTATTCCCATGCCGCTCTGCTTGCCATCGGTCTGGTCGCACTCGTTGCGGCAGCCATATTGCTCCTTCGGGACGGAGAGGATCTGGGCTCGGCGACCGCGGGCGACAGGACGGCTCACCAGGCCGCGGAGAGCGTCCGGTCCGATCCGATCACCGAAAGGGAAGGCGATCTCGATCCGGCCTCGTCGGAGCGCGTTCTGGTTCCGCCCCTCTGGGCGGACAGCGAAACGAGAACGATCCTTCGAGGGATTGCGTACGATCCGGACGGATCGGCCATGGAATCGGTTATCGTCGCCGTCGAGCAGAGCGAGGTCGCCCCGGGCGCCGGCGGCGCGGAGCGATTCAAACTCCGCGGCGTGATCGAAACCGACGTCGGCGGCTCCTTTCAGCTTGAACTCCCGGCCGGCGATTACAGGATCTCGGCCCACCTGGCCACCCAGAGCCGGAGTCACGACCTCTGGTTCGAGCCGGAGACGGTCAGCCTGGCCGAGGGCGAAGAACTCGTTCACCACATCCGCTTCGTGCGGCCTCGAAGCACGATCTGCGGCACGATCACCACCACCCTCGGCAGACCTCTCGACGTCGGCGTGGCGCTGTGCAACATGGCCGGCAAGCACCTGCGACGGGCCATGACCGACGGTGCCGGTTTCTACTCCATCGACGGCGTGGCGCCGGGCACCTACCGTTTCCTCGTCGAGAGGGGGGCTCAGACGGGCAAGATCCTTCTTCCCTGGCGCGAATCGAGGGCGCCGGAGCGGAGCGCCGAACGGTGGCCCGCGGTGAGGGTCGACGCGGGCGACGAGATCGTGCGCCACGATCTCACACTCGCCGAGCCGGTCAAGGTTTCCCTCAGGGTTTCGCTTTCCGGGCCGGAGGAGTTCTCCGAGGGGGGGACGGTCTTCCTGCGGGAGGCGGCGGGCGGCGGGGACGTACCCCGGTTGGGCGAGCCCCGGGTCTATGCCTTTCCCCTCAAGACGGGCGGGAACACGACGGCCAAAACCCTCTTTCCCGGCGAATACACGGCCTACTTCTGGGGGGTGCCCGACGGCATGGCGCGGCCTGATCCGCTGCGGCTCGCCGTTCGGCCGACGCCCGAAGAGCAGGTGATCGACGCGGTCTTTGCCGGCGCCGCGGGCATGGGACGCATCGAGGGCCTCGTCGTGGACCAGGCGGGCCGGCCGATCGTGCGGGCACGCGTCCAGCTCTGGGATCTGACCGACGCACCACGCATCGGCAGCCTCTCGAACACCTGCGCCCGCGCCGAGGCCGTGTGCGGCGACGACGGCGCCTTCGTCATTACCGGCCTGCCCGAGGGACGCTATGTGCTGCGGCGCGACAGGCGTCCGATCGCCAACACGGGCCCCCTGCTGATCGATCGGCGCGAAGACCTTGCCGTGACGATCGCCGAAGGCAGCGGCGCCCCGGCCCTGCCGGTCGTGCTCGACCTCCATGCGGCTCCGAGAGGATCGCTCGAGGGCCGTGTAGAAATAGCCGGTGTGTCGACACCGCTCGAGGTGAAGGCGGTTTTTCAACCGGGCGAGGCGTTCGAAAAATCATCGGTCCGAACGACCGTCGGTCCTGACGGCGCCTTCAGGTTTCCGCTCATCCCCAGGGTGGAGACACCGGTCGAACTGGAGGTCATCTCCCGCGTGGGTTCGGGATATCGGGCGATGCTGGCCAGCGCGATCATGGTCCTGCCGGAAAATGACGCGCAGCCGATCGTCATCCGCCGCTAGCCCGGCCTTTCGACGACCGCCGCCCGCGGACGCCACGATCGGGAACCCTATCGACTGACCGGCAAGATTCGGGAATCGCGCAACGTGAAGATGGACAAGGTGTTGTAGAAACCTGCCGGCCGGCCCTCGGCCGCCTGAATCAGGTCCCCCGCATCCTTTTTTTAAAAAAAACCCCCCACGGTGTTCTACTTCAGGTCCTTTGCTTTTCCTTACTACAACGACGAACTGTGAATCTGTTTCGATGGGCACAACACAAAATCGGAGAGAGGAATTTCTACCATGAAAACAGCACTTTTTTTATTGGGAGTCCTGGTTCTGACCACTGCCCTGTTTGGTGCCACCATCTATGTTCCCGACGACTATGCCACGATTCAGGATGCGATCGACGCCTCGGTGGGCGGCGACACGATCATCGTGAGATCGGGGACGTACGGTGAAGACATTTCGATGTACGGCAAGGATATCGCGCTGGTGAGCGAGCAGGGACCGAACACCACCACGATCGAGGGCCGAGGATCCTATTACGGTAATCCGACCGTGACCGTCAGCAACACGACAGGCTCGAACTTGAAGATCGAGGGATTCACGATCACGAACGGTTTTCGCGGCGGAATCAAGTGCTCCAGCTCTTCCGTGACGATCAGGAACAATATCATCAGGGAAAACTATGCCAGGTACAGTGGCGGCGGGATATCCTATTCAGGCTCCGTCGCCCCGACCATCGTCGACAACATCATCACGAGTAATTCAGCCCAAACTGGAGGAGGTGGAATCTACTGTTCCGGCTCCTCGGCGGCGATCATCCAGGACAATACCATATCGGATAACGTCACCGTGGACGGACAGGGCGGCGGTATTTACTGCGAGTCCAACGCCGAGCCGTTGATCGTCGGCAATACCATTTCGGGAAACAGCACCATGCACGGCGGAAGCGGCGGCGGCATCGCCTGCCGGAATTCGTCCCCGACGATCACGAGCAACAGGATCTCAGGAAACATCGGCAGCGCCGGCAGCAACGGCGGTGGAATCTACATTTACTATGCTCCGGCGACCGTCGACATCACGAATAACCTCATCGAAGGGAATTCAGGCAGCTCCCGGGGCGGTGGGATCCATTGCGCCGATTCTCCGGCGGCCCTCGTGAACAACACGATCACCGGCAACA
Organism: uncultured Phycisphaerales bacterium; assembly: GCA_964620445.1. Taxonomy (GTDB): domain Bacteria; phylum Planctomycetota; class B15-G4; order B15-G4; family CAYZWU01; genus CAZUHB01. Next base: position 110,379 of record CAZUHB010000005.1, on the reverse strand, counting down.
GCAGTTTCGAAGGAGGTGGAATCTACTGCAGCGACTCAACCCTGACCGTTGCGAACACGATTCTCTGGGATAACAGCGGCACGAACGGACCGGAGATCTGCGTGGGCACATCATACAACCCTTCGACCTTGACGATCAGCTACTCCGATGTGAAAGGAGGCCTCGCGTCGGTATTCGTGGACACGGGCTGCACCCTCAACTGGGGCGCCGCCATGATCGACGCCGATCCTCTTTTCCTTTCAGGACCCGATGGGCCTTTTTACCTCAGCCAGTTGTCGGCAGGTCAAGCAACTGACAGCCCGTGCCTGGATGCTGGAGACCCATTGTGCGCAATGATCACCGGCACAACGCGTACAGACCGTGTCCAGGACGATGGTGTTGTCGATATGGGCTATCACTATCCAAAGTTAGATATTACGATCTATGTCCCCGATGACTATTACTCCATCCAAACCGCCATAGAGCATGCCGCAAATGGTGATACCGTTATTGTCAGGCCCGGAATCTACCAGGAAAACATCGACTTTCTTGGCAAAGCAATTACGGTCGAGAGTGAGCAAGGAGCGGCGGTTACCACCATCGATGCCCCCACGGGAGTGCGTCCGGTGACTTTCGCGAACTATGAAACCTCGGAATCGATTCTAGACGGATTCACGCTGACTGGCGGTTTGACCAGCCCAGGCGGCGGGATCTACTGCGGCGGCTCCTGCGCGCCGACGATCACGAACAACACGATCGTGGACAACACGGCCAATATCGCCTGGTTCGGCGGTATTGGCGGCGGGATCTACTGCGACAGCTACTCCTCCCCGATCATCATCAACAACACGATTTCGGAAAACACGGCCCATGGCGACGGTGGTGGCATCTACTGTTCCAACGGCTGCACCGCGATCATTGCCAACAATACGATTTCTGAAAACGATGCCCATGAGAGCGGCGGCGCAATTTGTGTCCACGGAGGCAACACGACCCTGACCATAACCAACAACACGATTTCGAGAAACAGTGCCAGCGATTTCGGTGACGGGATCTATTGCGACGGCTCCACCGCAACCGTCTCCAACACAATCCTGTGGGATAACGGCGCTTCCGGGCAGGAGATTTACGTCTCTTCCGGAAATGTTTCTGTCACCTATTGCGATGTGAAGGGTGGTTGGCCAGGGACAGGTAACATCGATGCAGATCCTCTCTTCGTTGAACCCACAAATGGAGATTATCACATAACCTTGCCCTCGCCCTGTCGGGACGCCGGTGACAACACTCTTGTTGCAGAGACCGAAGATTTCGAAGGAGATCCCAGAATTGCAGATGACGTCGTCGACATGGGCGCCGATGAGTTCCATGCTCACCTCTACTACGTGGGCAACCTCATTCCCGGTTCGTCCGGTGAGGCCAGAATTACCGGCCTTGCTCCCAACCAGCTGCTCCTGGCGACGAGCGGCCTGCGGGATCCTCCCCTCAACCTGTCTTTCGGAGAGCTGTGGCTGACCCTTCCTCTCTGGGCCGAGTGGCAGCTCGGAACGATGCCCTCCACGGGGGTCTATATCCTTCCGGTCACGATCCCCACGGCCTGGGTCCCGGGCGAGCCGCACTACTTCCAGGTTCTCATCGGAAAGATCGGATACCCCAAGACCAGGGCGACGAACCTGTTGACCTTGACAGCGGAATGAACGAGGTGAGTGGGTTTTGCAATGGGCGCGGCTCGGAAACTTTTTCCGGACCGCGCCCTCTACTTGATCCTTTACAGTCCGCCCGCGCCTGTGCTTTCCTGTTGATCGCTGTTGAAGGTCGACGTTCAGACAGGAGGACCGCTCTGTGAAGGTCATTATCGCGCTGGCTGCTCTTCTCGTTCTTCTTCCCCTCGATCCGGGCCTGGCCTGCGAAGAGGAGGTTTCGCAAACCGGGCGGAATCCCGCCGTCATACCGATCGCGAGCGCCGAGACGCGGGGCGGCGCCGCCGGGTGGGGCGAGGGGAAGACGTGGCTCGACCAGCACAACGACATCAACAACACCGCCGGGGAGAACGAGCCGATCGATCTCGTGCTGCTCGGCGACTCGATCACCCAGTCATGGGGCGGGCCGGGCCGTTCGGTGTGGGGGCCGGGGAGCGCGGCGCGCGAAAAGTTCTTTGGCCGGTACAGGCACGCCAATTTCGGCATCTCGGGCGACCGCACCGAGCACCTGCTCTGGCGCATCGATCACGGCAACTTCGACGGGATCGCGCCCAGGGTGATCGTCCTCATGATCGGCACGAACAACCTCTCTGCCGGGCACACGCCCGAGCAGGTCGCCGAGGGGATCGTTGCGGTCCTCGGCCGGCTGCGGGCCAAGACGCCCCGGTCGGAGATCGTGCTCGTCGGGGTGCTGCCGCGGGGCCGAACCGCTGACGATCCCTTCCGGAAGAAGGTCGATGCCCTGAACAGGCTGCTCACTCCTCTCTCCGAAGAGGAGAGGGTCTCTTTCGAGGAGATGAGCCCCGTCTTCCTGCGCGAAGACCGCACCGCGCGCGAAGACCTGTTCGGCGGGGATTTTCTCCATTTGCGCCAGGCTGGCTACGCTGCTTGGGCAGAGGCTCTCGCGCCGGTTGTGGCCTCCCTGCTCGACGATCTCGATCCGAGGGTGGCGCCGCTGCCCGCGGCGGCGCGGCTGTCGCTCGCCGACAAGAAACCGCGCGCCCACATCCTGGTCGATCCCGAATGGTACACCTGGGGCGGGAGCGTGATCGAAGGGGACGATGGCCTGTTCCACCTCTTCTATTCCCGGTGGCCGAAGGAATACGGATTCCTCGCCTGGCTCACCCATTCGGAAGTGGCCCACGCCGTGGCGTCCCGGATCGAGGGGCCTTACCGTTACGTGGAAACGGCGCTCGGCTGCCGCGGGAACGACGGCTGGGACGCCGTGACCGCACACAATCCCAAGATCAAAAAATATGGCGATCGCTTTTACATCTACTTCTGCGCCACCCGCGGGGATTTCTCCGAGGAGGAACTGATCGAGACCGCTCGCGCCGGGTACGGCCACCCGAACTGGAAAGTCCTGCGCAACAACCAGCGCACGGGCGTGGCCGTGGCCGAATCACCGGGCGGGCCGTGGAAAAGATCGAGCGGGCCGATCGTGGAACCGGCGGGACCGATCACGACGATCACGGTCAATCCCGCGGTGTGCGAAGGGCCGGACGGCCTGTTCTACATGATCGTCAAGGGGGACAAGCCGCGGGAGAAACGGTTCATCCGCAACCAGGCGCTCGCCGTGGCGCGCACACCAGAGGGACCTTTCGAAATCCAGCCCGGGCCGGTGATCGACAGCTTCGACAGCGAGGATTGCTCCATCTGGTACGACAAAACCCGCCACCGATTCTACGCGGTGTACCACGCCCATACCGAGATCGGGCTGATCACGTCGCCCGACGGCCGCACGTGGCGCGCGGCGCGCCACCATCCGATCATGGCCAAGGAAGTGCAATTCGACGATGAATCGGTCTTCAAACCTGACCGACTCGAGCGGCCCTTCGTGTATACGGACGAAGCGGGGCGGGCACGGATGCTCTTCGTTGCCGCCCGAAAGGGCGATGAATCGGTCAACCTGGCCATACCGATCACACCTCGGGTCGATTGACTCCAGGCTCATTTGTTGTAATTGTTGCAATCGATTCCGTTCCGGAACGGAAGCGGTCTCACCCCGGCCGGCCCGCATCGTGGGCCGCGGAGCGTTGCCCCAAATCGCGTGTTACGGAAGGGTTGCGTTCGCACTATTTGGAAAAGGAGGGAAAATTTTCAGAATTGGTGAGTCTCTTCGGCCGCTCGTGGAAATGACCTTCCGGGAGGACAGTCACCGGTGCATAAAGGACCGCTGGAATACAGAACGACAAATCGCAAAAGAACTTGCCAAGGTTGCCACGCCCATGGTGTAAAACCCGCTCTTCACCTCCTAATACCCTGAGAAACTGGGTCTCCTGGCAGGTTCCTCTTTTTCCCCTTATCAACGACGCCCACCTTTTCAGGCCCGATCGCCTTCCCCGAGAGCCTTGTCGAGAGCTGCTCGCGCCAGAAGGCGCGTCGAATCGAGCACGGGCAGCGGACAGTCGTCGCGATCGACGAGGAGAGGGATCTCGGTACAGCCGAGAACCACCGCATCACAGCCCTTCTCCTCGAGATTCCCGATCACCTCGTTGAAATAAAGCCTCGAGCTCTCGGTGAAGAATCCGTTGACCAGTTCGTCGAAGATGATCCTGTCGATTTCGTTCCTCTCCTCCTCTTCGGGAATGGCGCTCGAGATTCCGAGGGCCTCCAGCCCCCGGCTGTAGACGGGCCCGGTCATCAGGTAGCGCGTTCCCGTGATGCCGAGACGTTCGAAACCGCACGCCCGCGCCTCGCCGGCCACGGCGTCCACGATGTGAAGCCATTCGATGGGCGATGTTCGGATCACCTCCTCGTAAGCCTCATGAATCGTGTTGTCCGGGCAGATCGCGAACCGGGCGCCCGCCTCGGCCACCTTGCGGCACGAGGAGAGCATGAGCTCGGCGACCGCGGTCCAGTCGCCCGAGCGGATGTGGACCATGTAGTCAGCGAGCGGATGGGTGTGCATGGTGATCTCGGGATGCATGTGCTCGCCCATCCTCGAGGGGGCTTCCCCGCAGATCGTCCGGTAACAGAGAGCGGCGCCCTCGGCGCTGCACGCGACGATGCCGATGTGTTTGGCCATTTTTTATCCCTCTCCAGTGTCATCGTATGCCTTTTGCAGATCGAAGCTCCGATTTTAGCAGCGCGTCCCGATTCGGGCCACTGTTGAACCGGTTGCGCTGCTCCATCCATTCTGCCAGACTATCCGGTCTCGGTCCGATTGTTTCCGGAGCCGCCCCCTCGTGAATCGATTTGGAAAGGTGAGATGAAGCGGTTGACCTTTTTCCTTCTCGGCATTTCTTTTCTCTGTGCCTTCACACCGGCCGACGACTATCCGCGGAACGGCTCGATCGACGTGAAGCATTACGTTTTCTCGCTGGAGCTGTCGGACGGGAGCGACGCCGTGACTGCCTCGGCCGCGCTCGATGTGGAGTTTCTCGACGATGCGCTCACCGAGTTGACCCTCGATCTCGTTGGACCGCCCGACGGAGAGGGGACGGGGATGACCGTGTCGTCCGTCCGCCGCGGGATGCAGCCCCTGACCTTCGAACATGGGCAGGACCGTCTTCGCATCGTCCTGCCCGAGCCGGCCGGGGGCCGCACCCGGCAGCGCCTCACCATCTCCTACGCTGGAAGACCTGCCGACGGCCTGGTCATCTCGAACAACAAATTCGGCGACCGCACCTTTTTCGGCGACAACTGGCCCGACCGGGCGCGCCACTGGCTTCCTACGATCGACCATCCTTGCGACAAGGCCACGTGCGAGTTCATCGTCACCGCGCCCGAGAGATACCGGGTCGTGTCCAATGGACGCAAGGTGGAGGAGAGCCACCTGCCCGGGGGCCGATGCCTCACCCACTGGTCCGAGTCGGTGCCGATCACAACCTACTGCATGGTGGTCGCCGCGGGGCGGTTCGCGGTGCAACACGTCGAAGTCGTGGACGGAATCCCGATCGAAACCTGGGTCTTTCCGCAGAACCGGGACGCCGGATTTTTCGATTTCGCGCCCGCACCGCGGGTCGTGTCCTTTTTCAGCAACCGTATCGGTCCCTTTCCCTACGAGAAGCTCGCCAATGTCCAGTCGCGCACGCGTTACGGCGGGACCGAGAATGCGAGCGTCATTTTCTACAACGAGAATTCGGTCACCGGGACAGGGAAGCGCGCGGACCTGGTGACGCACGAGATCGCCCATCAGTGGTTCGGCGATTCGGTGACAGAGGCCGACTGGCACCATATCTGGCTCAGCGAGGGATTTGCCACCTATTTCACACACCTCTTCAACGAGGCCACCCATGGACGGGACCGTCTCGAGAAGGGTCTCGTCAGGGACAGGGATCGGGTCCTCGCCTACTATCGACGCCGGCCCGAATCACCGGTGGTCGATCGGTCGATCACGAGGCTCGACGATCTTCTCAACGCGAACACCTACCAGAAGGCGGGCTGGGTGCTCCACATGCTGCGGCGCGAGGTGGGGGAGGAGGCGTTCTGGAAGGGGATCCGCGCCTACTACGAGGAATTCCGCGATCGCAACGCGATAACCGCCGATTTCGAGCGTGTCATGGAGGAGGAGTCGGGGACCGAGCTCGACCGGTTCTTCCGGCAGTGGATATTCGAGCCGGGGCATCCCGTTCTCGAGGGCGGCTGGAGATATGAAAAGGGCGCGCTCCTTGTCGAGCTGCGCCAGGCGCAGCCCGGCGAGAGGGTGTTCGTTTTTCCGCTCGACCTGGGCATCGCGTCAGCGGGCGGCGCGGCGCTGTCGGTCGAGAGGGTTCGTGTCGATGAGAAGTCGGAGATCTTCACCTTCGATTTCGAATCGAAACCCGATTCCGTTCAGCTCGATCCGCACACCTGGCTGCTCATGGAAAACCGTTTCGAAGCGCCCGCACCGGCTGATTGAGTCGGAGCGCCCGCACCGGCT
>CAZUHB010000005.1:56023-103739 GCA_964620445.1 uncultured Phycisphaerales bacterium | reverse complement strand
AGCGCCCGCACCGGCTGATTGAGTCGGAGCGCCCGCACCGGCTACTCCAGCCGGAGCGCGCTGACAGTCTCCACGAAAAAGATCGCGTCCGCCTGCCGGGGGATGACGCCGCTGCCGTACTCGCCGTTCTGGGTAAAGTTCCGTGCCTCGCTCAGGTAACGTCCCTCGCGGAGCGCGCCCTCGAGGGGGAGCACGAAATGGGTGCCGGCCCGGGCGAGAAGGTGTTCGACCGCGTCCGGCTTGGACGGGATATCCACCACCGGTTCAGGGCTGAGATAACCGCTGTTCTGGCTACGGTCGTAAAGAAGCCAGATCGAGTAGGCCTCGCCCGGCAGGCTCTGGGCCACGTGGGTGCCGATCGTCCGCCAGAGCGCGATCGGCGCACCCAGGGGGCCGCCGCTCAACGATGCGGAATCCTTGCTCAGGTGAAGATTGTGGCCCATGAGAATCACCTTCTCCCCGGGACCGAGCCGCTCCATGTACTCGTCGAAGTGCCGGTACATCACAGTTTCGCGCCGGGCGAGCGCATCCATCAGCTCGATCGGCGAGCGGGTGTGGAACGCGCTGGAGGTGACCGCAAAGCTGTCGCGCAGGGTGAGCAGTGTTTGCCGGAAGATCTCGCCCCTCTCCTCGCCGAGGAGATCGACGAGAGCCTCTTCGTTTTTTCGAACCTCTTCGACGATCCGGTTGATCCGTTCGAGCTCCTCGGTCCTCGTTTCACCGGACACCCTCTGCAATCCCTTGCGCAGGAGTCGGGCGAAGGGCGCTTCGCGATCGGCTTCAGCCAGGATCGCGTCGAGGTCGCCGTACCCGCTCCCCGGAATGAGGTCGACGTCGAAACCGAAGAAACGCACCGGCGGCGTCCCTTTCGGACGGGACCGATTGATCTCGAGAAGGTGGGCCGCGAACCGCCGCTCCTCGGCGCGGAACGCGGGCCGGCTCGCTTCCAGATTGTGTTTCATCCTGTTGAAGAGACCGGAGGGCTCGTCGTCGCGGTCAGCGCGTTTGTGGTCCTCGCACCCGTAAGCGCCCATCTTGTCGAGAAAGGTCTCGTCGCCGGTCTGCAGGTACCTGTCGAGCTTGAGCCCGTCCGACCGTCCCATCTCCATGCCGATGTGGCGCCATCCCTTCTTCACCAGATACTGGATCATGATGAGCCGGAAGGCGTATTTTTCGTGAATGTAGTGGTCCGGTTCGCCGAGATAGACGATCCGCTTTCGGCGGAGCGCCGCGTCGAGGGAGGCGAGCTTCTCCCTGTCCGCCGCGCGCCAGTCGAGCGTGTCCAGATGGATCGCCGATTGCTCCGCCCAAGCCACGAAATCTTCGGCTGACTCGGACGCAACGCAGTCTGTTCCAGCAACCGCCGCGCTGAAAAGTAGAGGGACGAGTAGAGACCAGAAAATGTTTTTCTGCCCCATGGCGCTTCTCCGGTAATGGTGTGCGGGTGCCGGGAAGTTGCAGGCGGGTGCTCCGGGGTGCTCGCGGCGGACGCGCCGTGTCGATCCGCGCGTTGGCCATTGTCATTAAAACCTATCGAGCGCGGGCTGTCCGCGGTTATTTCGAAGATCTTGCCGCCCTGTCGCCCCCGCGCGCGTCGCCAGGCTCGTTGAATCAGAACTTGTCGAGGTACTGGTCGAGTTCCCACTGCGACACGTTGGCGATGTAATGCTCCCACTCGGCGGTCTTGGCCTTCACGAAATAGTCGAGGAGGTGCTTGCCGAGGACGTCGCAGATGACCTTGTCATCCTTGAGACAGAGGAGCGCGCCCTTGAGATCGCCGGGCAGGGAGTGGATCTTGCGCCGTTTTCGCTCTTTGTCGCTCATGGAGTAGACATTGGTGTTCACGGCCTCGGGCGGCTTGAGCTTCTTCTCGATACCGTGCAGGCCGGCGCCGAGCATGACGGCGATGGCGAGGTAGGGATTGCACGACGGATCGGGCGAGCGGAACTCCATGCGGGCGCCCTCGCCGCGGCTCGCCGGAATGCGGCAGAGGGGCGAGCGGTTCTTCTCGGACCATGCGATGTGGGTGGGTGCCTCGTAGCCGGGCACGAGCCGCTTGAAGGAGTTGACCAGCGGATTGGTCACCGCCGTGATCGCCTTGGCGTGCGCAATGATCCCGGCGATGAAATGGTGGGCTGTTTGGCTCAGTCCCAGGTGGCCGCCCGGCGCATCGAAGGCATTCTTGCTCCCCTTGAAGAGCGAAAGGTTGCAGTGCATGCCGGAACCGTTCTCGCCGAAGACCGGCTTCGGCATGAAGGTGGCATGCAGGTTGTAATCGAAAGCCGCCTTGCGCACCACCATGCGGAAGGTGATGAGATTGTCGGCGGTCTTGAGCGCGTCGGCGTACTTGAAGTCGATCTCGTGCTGGCCGGGCGCCACCTCGTGGTGGGACGCCTCGATCTCGAAACCCATCTTCTCCAGGATGTTCACCATGGCGCGCCGCGCCACCTCGCCGCGGTCGACCGGTGCCAGGTCGAAGTAGCCACCGCTGTCATGGGTGATCGTCGTGGCCTGGCCGTTCGCGCCCCTCTGAAAGAGAAAGAACTCCGCCTCCGGTCCGACCATCAGCCGGTAACCCATCTTGCGCGCCCGGGCGATCTGCCTCTTGAGCGCCGTGCGCGGGCATCCGGGAAATTCCGATCCGTCGGGGTAGCGGATGTCGCAGATCATGCGCGCCACCCGGCCCTGCCCGTTCGCCTCCTCCCACGGGAGGATATCGAGCGTGTCGAGGTCGGGCGAGAGCTTCATGTCCGACTCCTCGATGCGCACGAATCCCTCGATCGAGGATCCGTCGAAGAGGATGTTGCCGTCCACGGCCTTCTTGAACTGGTGGTCGGGAACTTCCACATTCTTGTTGATACCCATCACATCGGTGAACTGCAGCCTCAGAAAACGGACTTTCTCGTTCTTGAGCTTCCGGAGAATCGTCTGCTTGTTCATGATCGACCGCGTCCTTTCACAACGGGATTTCCTTGACCATCGGCCCGGCGGCGAAGAGCCGGATCCGTCCCCTCTCAGCCAGAACGATTCCGAACCTGAGGCTGAAGGAGAATCCAAAGAGATTGGCCTTGAGCGGTGTGTTCACTCCGAACAGGGCACTGGTCTGGGGCAGGACGGCCGCGGCCAGGATGTCGTCCGCCGCCGCCGCCGGGAGAGACCTGCGCGCCGCGAGAAACCTCTTCTGCACGGCGCCATCCTCGAACACCTCGGCTCCGCTCCTGAACTCGAGCACCAGCGACTCCTCGGCGCTCAGGCTGATTCCGAGGCCGGCCGCGGCGCCGTGCGCGGGCGGAGTGAACGTTCTTCCTCCCGAAAGGCGGAGCGTCACGGTCCGGCCGGTTTTGGCCAGGGTGTCTCCAGCGCGGAAATTGCGGCCCGTCGCCGCGAGCATTTCAGAATCTCCGAGTATCCGGGCGATTTCTTCCCAGCCGACCTCCAGGTCGCCCACGCGATCGAGAACCTCGATGGAGCGCCGGGGGAGGTCGGGCGGCATGGCGACCCCGCTACCGGGAAACAGGATGGGGAGGATCACGTCGGTCAGAAGAGCCCCGAGGGCGGTATTCTCCCTTGCGTCGCGTTCTGCCCCGGTCATGGTGTGATTCTCATTTGTTGCTACCAGCTCCGTTCTCCTGATCCTGGGTGTGGATCGACATCTCGAGGAATGTCGCGTCGAAGTAGATGACGCGTCCCGTTTTCCGCAGCGTGTCGGCATGAGCGAGGACGGCCTCCACGTTCTCCTTCGGCAGGCGGATGAAGACGGGATCGATCGGCGGGAGGATATTGTCGAGGCCGACCGTGTCATCGGAAAAGGTGTCCCCTCTTTCCTCGGCAAAGGGATTGTCTTTCCACGACAGGCCCTCGAGGTCCCGTTTCAGCGCCTTCAGGTCCTCGGGAGCGTCCCGGTGATCGGCATACCTGAGCACGAGAAAGGTGTGATTGACGAACCACTCGTAAGCGGATGGCGAGAGGCACGCCTCTCTCAGGGCTTCCACATGAGACCGTCCGATCTCGGATGGCATTCCGACCATGAGCGAGATCTTCTTCCTCCACGAGGTCTCCTCTCCCTCGAGCTTGTCGAAATAGGCGTCCAAGTCTGCGAGCAGGATCGTGCGGCATCGCGTGAACCGGGCGTATTCGTCAAAAGAGAGGATCCCGTCCTCCGGCTTCTCGAAGGGAAACTCCTGATCGAGCGCCTTGTACTCGTTCACGATGAAGGAGATGTCGTCCCGGACATCGAGAAAGGTGTCCCTGACGCACTTGAAGCCCACCACACCGAAGATGATAACGATGATCGCCAGGGAACCGCAGCCGATCAGCCAGAAACGCATTCGGAATCTCCTCGAACCGAGCCTTTTTCGAGGCAAGACCAGGAACCGCCGGGAAAGACGCATTATCCGGTTGCGGCAGCGGACTGTTCAAACCTTTTCTTCCCCGCCCGTCGGAAAAAGGCGCGCTTCGGGAATTGGGGTGACATTTTTCCGTGCCCTCCTTAAAGTCGAAGACACTGGCGCGCGGCGCGCGGCGCGGGGCGACCCGGGGGGCGGCGGGCCTTGGGACGGGTGAACGCGAATCTCTATCTCCGAGGGAGGGATCAATGGAGTCTTCGAAGTACGACCTGCTCATCGTCGGATCCGGTCCGGGCGGTTACGTGGGCGCCATCAGGGCCGCACAGCTCGGAATCAAGGTCGTTGTCGTGGAAAAAGCCGAGCTCGGCGGGGTCTGCCTCAACTGGGGTTGCATCCCCACGAAGGCGTTGCTCAAGAGCGCCGAGGTGATCGACACGATCTGCAAGGGCAAAGATTTCGGTGTGACCGCCTCAGACTTCACCGTTGACTTCGACGGCATCATCGCGCGCAGCCGCGACGTGGCGAAGCGCGTCTCCATGGGAGTGTCCTACCTCTTCAAGAAGAACAAGATCCCCCTGATCGCCGGCCGGGCGCGATTCGTCTCGGCCCACGAGGTGGGCGTGTTCGACGAGGAGGGGGTCGAGACCGCCCGCGTGGAGGCGGCGCACACGATCGTGGCCACGGGCGGCCGGGCGCGCAGCATCCCCGGGATCGACATCGACGGCGACAAGGTGATCGGCTACCGCCAGGCCATGACCCTGAAAGAGAAACCGGAATCGTTGGTCGTCATCGGCGCCGGTGCGATCGGCATGGAGTTCGCCTACTTCTACAACAGCCTCGGCACGCAGATCACCATCATCGAGATGCTCGACAGGGTCCTGCCGATCGAGGATCCCGAAATCTCCAAGGTCGTGGCGCGCGTCTACAAGAAGAAAAAGATGAAGATCCTCACCAAACATTCGGTGTCGAGCGTTGAGGCCGACGCGGAAGGGGTCGCGGTCACCGTGACCGACAAGAAGGGAACGGAGAAGACGATCGCGGGCCGGAAAGCGCTCATGGCGATCGGTGTGCGGGGCAACATCGAGGATCTCGGTCTCGAGGAGATCGGCGTGGCGTGCGACCGGAGCTTCATCACGGTCGACGGGAACTACAAGACCAACGTCGACGGCGTCTTCGCCATCGGCGATGTGATCGGCCCGCCTCTGCTCGCCCACGTCGCTTCCCACGAGGCGATCCTCTGCGTGGAGCGGATCGCCGGGCTCGATCCCGAACCGATGAACTACGACGCGATCCCGGGCTGCACCTTCTGCCATCCCCAGGTGGGGAGCGTGGGCTTTTCCGAGGACGCCGCGAAGGAGAAGGGCTTCGATATCCGGGTGGGGCGGTTCCAGTTCATGGGCGTGGGCAAGGCGGTGGCGGCGGGCGAACGGGACGGAATGGTCAAACTCATCTTCGACAAGGCGAGCGACAGGCTGATCGGGGGCCACATCGTGGGACCGGAGGCGGCCGAACTCGTGGGCGAGCTCGAGCTGGCCGTGGCTGCCGGCCTGACCTGGAAGGAGATCGGCCACGCGATCCACTCCCATCCCACCCTGCACGAGGCGATCATGGAGGCCGCTCTCGACGCGGGCGGTCAGGCGATCCACGCCTGATCAGAAGGCGCCGTCCCTCTCGAAGACGATGCGGCCTCCGACGATGGTCAGGAGCGCTTCCGTTTCGAGGATCTCTTCGGCCGGTACGGACATGATGTCCTTCGACAGGATGGTCATGTCGGCCAGCTTTCCCTCCTCGAGAGATCCCTTGAGCTCCTCTTCGAAGGAGGCGTAGGCGCCGCTCAGGGTGAACGACTCCAGCGCCTGTTGCCGCGTCATGCACTGCTCCGGGTACCAGCCCCCGGCCGGGCGGCCGGCGCGGTCGCGGCGGGTGATCGCCGCATAGAGGCCGTAGAAAGGATTGGCCGACTCCACGGGAGCGTCCGATCCGTTGGGCACGACCACGCCGCGATCGAGGAGCGACTTCCAGACGTAAGCGCCCTCTGCCGAACGGGCCGCACCGATCCGGTCCGGAACCCAGGCCATGTCCGACGTGCAGTGCTGCGCCTGCATGGCGGCGATCACGCCGAGCTCGGCGAAGCGCGCGATGTCGGCTCTGTCGAGGATCTGGGCGTGCTCGATGCGGAAGCGGGGATCGTCGACCTCGGGGTGCGCACGAAAGGCCCGTTCGTAGGCGTCGAGGCAGATCCTGTTGCCGCGGTCGCCGATCGCGTGAGTGCAGACCTGGAATCCCGCGGCGAGCGCCCGGTCGGCAATCTCGAAGATCCGCTCCGCCGATTCGATGAGAAGCCCCCTGTTGCCCGGTTCGTCGGCATAGTCCTCCAGAAGCGCCGCGCCGCGCGAGCCGAGGGCGCCATCGGCAAAGAGTTTGACGCTCCGGATCGCGAGCAGGCGGCCGCCTTCGTCCGGCACGGGGCCCGCGGAAAAATACTCGTCGACGAGATCCTCGTCGCGCCCCGAGAGCATCACGTTCAGGCGGAGGGTCAGTCGGCCTTCGGCGAGAATCTCCCTGTAGAGGGAGATCGTCTCCTCTCCCGCCCCGGCGTCGTGGAAACCGGTGAAACCGTGGGCGTTGCACTCCTCGATCGCGGCGAGGAGGGCTTTCTTCTTGTCCCCGCGGCTGAGCGGCGGAATCTTGGCGCCCACGAGGTCCGCGGCATTGTCGACGAGCACGCCCGTGGGTGCGCCGGAGCTGTCGCGTTCGATACGGCCCCCCTCGGGATCGACGGTTTCGGCCGAGATGTCGCACGCGTCCAAGGCGGCGCGGTTGACCCAGACCGCGTGGCCGTCCACGCGGGTGAGGCAGACCGGGTTCCCGGGTGCGGCCTCGGAGATCGAGTGGTACGAGGGAAATCTCTTTTCGTCCCAGACGTTCTGATCCCAGCCACGGCCCTCGATCCACGGGCCCGGCCCGATTGCGTCGGCCCGGGCGCGGACCAGTGCGGCGATCTCCTTCTCGCTCGATGCGGCGGTGAGGTCGAGGATCATCTTGGCGCGGCCCATGCCGAAAAGATGGGCGTGGGATTCGATCAGCCCGGGCACGAGAGTCTTTCCCCGCAGGTCGATGACGCGCGTGGTGCTCCGTGCCATCGGGGCGATCTCGTCCGATTCGCCGACAGCGAAAATCCGATCCCCCTTTATCGCTATCGCCGTGGCGCGAGGTTTCTGCCCATCCATGGTGTGGATCCGGCCGTTGACGAGCACCATGTCGGGAATCTGTTCCTCCGGCCCCGTCCGGGTGGGTGAAAAGAAAGTGCAGCTCACGAGGACCGCTGCAAGGGTCACGAGAATCATCTGGCGGATCATGGCGTCTCCCGGGATCGTTGACCTGCCGCCCGCCGGCGTGCCGGGGCGAAATGGCGACGGAGTATCTTTTAACAGGGTTCAGCGCGTTCCGTCCAGGGTGAAGCGGCAATCCTTGTCGAAGGCGCGGCTGAAAGAGGTCAGAACAGCGATCACCGATCCGAGCGTGGTGGCTGCCGAAATCATGAGCATGACCACGATCTGGTAGCCGGCCGCGGTCCGGGGATCGGCGCCTGCCAGAATCTGCCCGGTCATCATGCCCGGGATGAAAACGATGCCCACGGCGCTCATGGCGTTGATCGTGGGAATGAGCCCGGCCTTGAGCGCCGTGCGGATGCTGGGGAGGGCCGCCTCGAGGGGGGTGGCGCCGAGAGAGAGGAGAGTGTTGATCTCGTCCTTGCGCTTGAGCATGTCGCCGAAGACCCGTTCCAGGGCGAGGGCGAGTCCGGTCATCGAATTGCCGATCACCATGCCGCCGATGGGGATGACGTAGCGGGCCGCGTACCAGGGTTCCACGTTCACGATGAGGGCGGTCACCGCGAAGGTGACGGTCACGCCCGAAAGAAACACCGCGTTGAGCAAGGAGGGGAATAACCCGCTCGGTCTGTTCGTCAGGCGGCCCTGGATGGTGAAGACCGCCATGATCATCATCACCGCCAGAATGGCGAGAACAAGCAGCGCCGAGTCGATGCTGAACACCCAGCGGAGAACGAAACCGAGCGCCCAGAGCTGGAGATAGGTGCGGAATGTGGCGATGACGAGGGAGCGGCAGTAGCCGAGACCGAGGGCCAGGCTGAGGCCTGCGGAGACAACGATGAATCCCGTCGCGAGAACGAGCTGCCATGTTCCGATCTCGATCGCGCCGGTCATCGGTCGCCCTCCGAAAGTCTTCCCGATTCGAGGCGCACCACCCGGCCGAGCGGATCGACCGATCCGTGGCCCACGACAAGGGCGGCCCGGCCATCGGTAACGAACTCTCTGATACGCGCCATGACACGGTCCGCCGCGTCAGGATCGAGCGCCGCACAGGGCTCGTCGAGAAGGAGGCAGTCCGGCGCGGTGAGAAGGGAGCGCAGGAGCGAGACGCGCGCGGTCTGACCCACGGAAAGCCGGGATGCGTCGGTTTCGAGGGACACGTCGCCCTGGCAGAGCGCGTCGAGCTCCCGCCGAAGCCGGGATTCGTCGGGCGGCAGAGCGCGCGGGGCGCCGTCGGACCGGCTTCTGATCTTCAGCGTCCACGGAAGGAGAAGATTCCGGCCCACCGTTCCGGGCACCATCGCATGGGTCTGGACCACGAGCGCCACGCGCGCGCGCCACGACGGAGCCGGCCAGGCGCCGGCTTCGCGGCCCTCGAGATAGATTTCCCCGCTGTCGAGCGGCAACATCCGGGCCAGCGCCCAGAGCAGGGTGCTCTTGCCGGTGCCGGAGGGGCCTTGGACGTGAACGATCTCTCCTCGATCGGCGGCGAGGCTGATCCTGTCCAGCACGATCCGCCGGCCCGTTTCCGCGTTGCGTTCCACGGTGATATTCACTGCCTGGAGGAGACCGGTTTTCGCGTCCACGGGCGGCTTCATCCCCGGATCAAGTGAGTGCTCATTCCCGGACCTTGGCACCGAGCTCGTCGAGGGTCGCCGTGTCCTGGATCGACTCGGCCATATTCTTGACCAGGTAGCGGTCGGCATCCCTTTCCGAAGGTCCGATGAAAATGGCGTAGCGTGCGCCTGATCGCGCCGCTTTCGTGAAGAATTTTTTTGCCTTCTGCGCCTTGAGCTCGACGTTTACCGAACGCCCCTCTTCTCGCAGGACACGGGCGCCGGAGAGCGCCATGAGACGTTCATCGTCGGAGAGAAATCCGATCTGGACGTCGACCCGGGGCGGAAGCTCGAGCTTACGGCCGAGGCTGTCGAGAATCTCGGCGACCACCACGTCGCCGAATCCGAGTCCCACGCTGGGTACCTGCTTGCCGCCGAGAGAGCTGAGCAGGTTGTCGTAGCGGCCGCCGCCGAAGATCGCCCGGAATTTCCTTTTCGCGTCAAAGGCTTCGAACACGATCCCCGTGTAGTAGGCGAGGCCGCGTACGATGGAAATGTCGAACTTGACGAAACCGCCCAGGCCATAGTCGTCCATGACGGCGAAGAGCTGCTTCACATCTTTATATGCGGCACTTTTGTCCGGCCCGAAAGGATCTACATCCCCGGAAAGATAGGATTTCGCCTCGGATAGCTCCTTGATCTCGAGCAGCCGGAACGCTTTTTCCACGTGCTCGTCGGAGAGCCCCTCGGCACGCAGGAGCTCGGCGATCTGTTCCGGCGGCTGCTTGTCGCGTTTGTCGAGGGCGAGGCAGACCGCGTCGAACTGCTCGGTCGGAATGCCGGAGCAGTCGAAGAGGTCGCCCAGGAGCGCGCGGCTGCCGATGTGAACGTAAAAATCGCCCTCTTCGAGTCCGGCCAGAATGAGCGATCTGATCGCGGCGGACAGGACCTCGGCCTCGGCAAAAACACTTTCCTCTCCGATGATGTCGAGATTGAGCTGAAAATGTTCCCTCTTGCGGCCCCTGGTCATCCGCTCGTAGCGGAAGCACTGGGGAATGGAGAACCATTTGAGCGGGAAGGAAAGGGAATTCTGCCGCGTGAGCACGAGGCGGGCGAGGGAGGGGGTCATCTCGGGACGCAGGGCGAGGCGCCGGCCGCTCTTGTCCTCGAAGCTGTAGATCTGGCGGACGATATCTTCACCGCCTTTGCGGATGAGGAGCTCCTCGGTCTCCACGACCGGCGCATCGTATTCCTCGAATCCGTGAAGGCGCGCCGCTTGGCGCCAGATGCGGAAGAGAGCATTGCGCGCCGCAAAGTCCTCGGGGTAAAAGTCTCGCATGCCTCTGGGCGGACCGAACTCCATTGGTCTTCTCCCGGGAGTCAAAAAAGGTGGCAAAATCGAAAATCAGTCGTCGAGGAGGTTTTCCAGCTCCCCGTTACAGCGCGAGCATTTCGACTGGTACCAGCTGAACACCTCGCCGCAGGTGCACGACCATTTCTCTTTTTGAATGTGATAGCCTTCAAAGAGGCCCACCTCGCGAAACATCTCGCAGTTGGCGACCGCAAGGGAGCGGTGGGGGGCGGCATGGTCGTTGAATTTTTTCAGGGTGGCGCAGGGAAAGTCATCGCATTCGCCGCAGACGCCCAAGCCTTTTTCTTGGCAGCACTTGCGGATGTAGCACTTGGACGATTGAACCGCGTGGCGGCCTGACCGGCATCCGTCGCAGGTGAGATCTTCGGGAGCCATGTCCCATTTGGAAGCCAGTTTCTTGAGAGTGCCCTTCTGGACGCTCTGATAGATGTCGCACGATTCGCAGAAGAGTCCGCAGCAGCCAATTGTTTCGAAGTCCATGCTCAACCCTCCTTTCGGACGGAAGATTAGCATAAACAGGCGCGACCGAGAAGGCGCCCCCAATTTTTCTCTCCCCACGGCGCCTTGACTCTGGTGCGGCTTTTAGCGAATATTGGGATGTTGACGTATTTATTTATATGTAGATACAGGATGAGGAGATCATGAGCCGTATCACTACTCGCGGGCTGCGAACCAAAAAGCGCAAGGGCGAAAAAATCACCATGATGACAGCCTATGACCACCTTTTTGCGCGCATCGTGGACCAGGCCGGGGTCGACATCATCTTGGTGGGTGATTCCCTCGGAAACGTTGTGCAGGGTCGTGAGACGACCCTGGCCGTGACTCTCGACGAAATGATCTACCATACGTCGATCGTGTCCCGGAGCACGCAAAACGCCATGGTCGTGGCCGATATGCCCTTCATGTCGTTCCAGGTCTCTCCCGAGGACGCTTTGCGCAATGCGGGACGGGTAATGAAGGAGAGCAATGCGCAAGCGGTCAAACTCGAGGGGGGCGTCCCCATGGCTGAGACGATCAGCAAACTCACGACCGCGGGGATTCCGGTGATGGGCCATGTGGGACTGACACCCCAATCGGTCCACCAGCTGGGGGGGTATCGCGTTCAGGGAAAGAAGGAAAAGGCTGCTGAGCGCTTGATCAGCGATGCGTGCGCCGTACAGGGTGCGGGAGCGTTTGCCGTGGTCCTGGAGTGCGTGCCCGCCGAACTCTCGGCCAGAATAGCGGCAAAACTGAAAATCCCCACGATCGGTATCGGTGCCGGTGTTCATTGCGACGGCCAGGTACTCGTTCTGTACGATCTTCTCGGGTTGACGGGGCGGGAGACACCAAAATTCGTCAAGCGTTACGCGGAACTCGGTTCGGCAGCGGCCGAAGCGCTAGGGCTATTCGTCGACGAGGTCCGGTCCGGAGATTATCCAGGCGACGAACACAGCTATTGAGACCGCTCCAGGTCAAGAACAGGGGGCGGAAATAACATATTGTATTTTATTTATTTATGCTAAGTCCGCTGCCAAAAAGGGTTGAGAAAAACAGGGACCCCTTCATTGCCTTATAAATGAAATTACATTTTATCGAATAAAACATTGCATTGAGCCAATTCTTTAGGTAAACTTCCGGAACAGAAAGAAGGACTAGATTATCAAGTAGAAACTCGCGACCTCAGGCTATTAGTACCTTAGGTCCAGAATTTAATTAGAATGTAGAATTCCAGGTCGGCATTCATTGTGTTGGGAATTCATTCCCGAAGAATCTGAGCAATATGCTGACCGGTTTAACCTTGTAAGCCTGTAATCCTGACTTTTACACCATAACGTTTTTTTGTTGCTGAGACTCTGTGTGTGGGTCTCACCATGGTGAATCCCGTACCGTGTTTTTTTCTTGGAGGACACCTGTCATGAAGAAAGTTTCTTTGGTTGTTTTGTTTGCGGTTCTGCTCGTTGGCTTGACCTTCGCTCAGAACACTCTTCCCGTCCAGAAGGTTGATGGCGTGAAGAGCCTTGGTGCCCAGCGTTACGGTGGCGTGATCTGGGAAAACTTTACTGGTTCCGGATGGTTCAGCTCGATGACCCCCGGCTACATGTGGCTGGACTGGGGCAAGCTGATCGACGCCGGTAACTTGATGCCCGATGAAGTTGTCGATGGTATCGGTTTCTCCTATGCGACCGACGCTATGATCGGCGGCCTCAGCTGGAACATGTACTACTACGACAGCTGCACTGGATGGGCGGACTACTCGATCGTCCAGGAAGCCGGCTTCGCGTTCACCGGTCTTCCCGATGCCACGAACCTGCCTCCGGGATATTTCTGGGGCTGGCTCATTCATGTCGACCTCGAAGGCTCCGGCTACGAGTTCCTCATGGGTTACGAAATTGGTATCGGCCACTCGCTGCAGACGCCTGGCATCACCTGCGGACCTCGCCTCACGAAGCCTCCGCTGACCGGTGGTAACGGCAACACCCTGACGGAAGACGCTTTCAACATCGTCGACTCCCTGGGCAACACGCTGGGTACGTATTGGTTCGGTGGCTATCCGGCGAACCCCTATGCATCCTTCTGCGCTCGCTTGATGGGTGGCCAGGATCCTTCGAATGGCATCACCTACGGTGGCATCCCTCTCCAGGGTAACAACACCGGCCTCTACTGCGTTGGTAACTGGGCCCTTAACAGCTACAACAACTTCTTTGTCCGCGTCAACCAGATGCCCGTCAATTCTGGTGCGTTCCTCAACTACACCCAGGGTTACCAGTGGTATGCAGGCCCTCAGAAGTCGACCATCCCGACCGTCAACGGCTGCATCAAGGTCCCCTTCGCCTATAGCTATGTTGGCGACTACACCATCAGAGTGACCAACCCCCAGAGCCCCGGCGTCAGCATCAAGTGGTACGTCCAGGGCGTGGTCTCCAACTGGGTCACCAATGGAAACATCATGCCTATCGATGTTTCTATGAACGCGCTCGAGACCCCGTAAGCAAGCTCAACAACCTTTCTGAGAGAGCTCATCTGAGCTTTCCCAGAGACAAAAACAGTGAAACAGCCGGTCTTCGGACCGGCTGTTTCTTTTTCTCTCCCCTTATTACCGGATCGCGGGATGAGACGAAGCGGCGGAGAAATATCGATACCTTGTTTCTCGATCTCCTTTCATCAAGGCGCTGCTGGGTAGAAGACCGCAAAAAGCCTCGTTACTTCCGTCCCATGGGGTGGGCGCCCTTTCCTGATGGCCAGGTCCGACAGATTCGACTCCTATCGGGATGAGTTCAGCAACCTCCTGATCCTGGCTGCTTCCTTTTCATGGCGCAAGGCGTCCCGGTCGTTCCCCTCGGCTCTCAGGAGCGTGGCGATCTCGAGGTGGAGGTCGGCTGCCTGGGGCGATGAGGGTACGGTGTGGCGAAGAGCTTGTCTCAACGACGAAAGAGCCTCGGCAGGCCGGTTCAGTTCTTTGAGAGCGAGCGCCTTGAGTCGGAGCGCGCTTGCCACGATCCACCGCAGATGGAACTTGTACGGTTCCGGTGTGTCTCTCGAGGCCAGGCTGATTCGAGCCGATTTCAGGGTTTTGTCGGCGTATTCGATCGTTTTTCCCCATTCGGCTTGCTGGTAGAGTTCGCCCGTCACGGTGCAGAAGAAATCCTCGGTGACCTTGTAGGTCCGACAGAAACCGGGACCGGGAACGTGAAGTACGAAACAGAAGAGCGCGCCGAGAATCACCGCCGCGCCCGCGGCCGCCACGAAAGAGCGGACCGCGATTCGACGAACGAGCCAGTGGACACCGAAGGCGGCGTAAATGATCAAGAAAGGGATGACCGGAACCCTGAAGCGGGCTGTGATGAAGAAGATCGCCACGGACAGGGTATAGAACAGAATGAATCCCCAAAGAGGAAAGAGGCGGAGGCGGCCACCCGATCGGCCCACCCCGATTCCGGCGATGCTGAGGATGAGACCGAGCAGTCCCAGGGGGCCGATGATCCAGAAGCCCACTGGCAACCACGCGATGATCGGCGTGAATTCCTCGGTGAAGGAATAGATGCACTTGTTATTCGCGTACTCCTGGCGGCAGAAGAAATAGCGCAGCTTCATCATCAGCGCGTAGGCCGCGAGCTTGGGTTCGTCCTTCCAGAACGAAAGTCCCTTCTCGAAGAAGTGCCGTGAAACCTCGGATGGCTTCGGTTTGTGTCCGAGCGCGCGCTCAGCCATTGCGTGCGTGGCAAAATACCCTTCCCACCAGTTGCTCGACGTGCCCGGCACCACGGCAGTGACGCCGTCCGTGTCACGATTGTTTCCGATGAAAAAATTGACGCCGCCCTGGGAGGCGATGAGGACCGCGTCGTCGGCCACGATCATATTGCGTGCCGTGATCGGCACGATCGGCACGAGCAGCGCGAGGCCGAAGGCGAGAGCATGGCCCACGCCTCTCTTCCACCCCGTGCCCCCGCGCAGCGCGATCCAGAGGATCCACAGGGCCACGGGCGGCGCGAAAAGGAGTATGTTCGGCCGCGCAATGGCTGACAGGCCCATCAGGGCGCCCGCCGCGGCCCAGAGGGGCCATCGCCGTTTCTCGGCCGCGATCACGAGGAGCAGGACGAGAGCGATATCGACGAACACGATGAGTGGTACGATGAGGAGTTCGTTGTCGAAATAGACGAGGATCCAGTAGACGGCGGCTGCCAGACCGGACAGGATTCCCACGGCCCGATTGAAGAGACGCGCACCGAGAAGCAGGAGCAGGCCGCAGCCAAGGGCGCCCAGAATGCTCTGGATCAACCGAGGCGCGAAACCGGGATCGCTCCCGAAGATCTTGTACACGCCCGCCAGGAACCAGATGTAGAGGGGCGCGCGGAAATAGGCGATCGATTCGCCCGTTCTCGGATCGACGGACCATTCTTTTCCAGCGGCCGAAAGGCTCGCCCACTCGTGGTGGATCTTCTCGTCGAGGATCGGGTATTCGAAAACAGGATTGTGGCTGAGCTGAACGAGATAGATGACGCGGATCGCCAGGGCGATGAGGACAACAGCCACAAACCATGGGGCGATCCGTTCTGATGAAGCCTCTTGTTCGTCCCGCTTGTTTTCCATTTCGGCTCACAGTATGGCACAGTGCGCCGGCCGGTGGAAGCGGGGAGATGAGTTTTGGGATTCGGCGTGCGAGTGATCGGATCGTCCGTGCCGGAATCCGGCCCGACCCGATCACCGTCCGCCCCGGCGGGGGCTGTTCAATCTGTCGAGGATCTTCCTTTCTTCCGCGCGGTGGCGGGCGGCCTCCTGGGGCCGGCCCATCCTGTCGAGCAGAAGAGCGATCCTCTGGTGAAGCACGGCGCGCTCGATCGTCTGCGTCGGTGTCCAGCGGAGCGCCTCTGTCCACGCGTCGAAAGCTTCTGCCGGCCTGTCGGCGCCGGAGAGGAGGGTTCCTTTTTCGAAAAGCACGGTACTCGCGATCCGGGCCGCGTGGGATGCCTGCTCTCCGGTCGGGCGGCTGTTGAGCCTGGTGCGCGCCCAGCGGGCGGCCCTGTCGAGGGAGTCGAGCGCCTCCGCCGCGCGTCCCTGCCTGACGTAGGCTCGACCGAGCGTCATGAACGATTCTCCCTCGTTGACGTAGACCTGACCGAATCCGACACCCGGCACGTGGAGTACGGGAACGAAAAGGAGAAGGAGGACGCAGAGCGCGCCGGCAGCGACCGGAAAGGACCGCTCCGCGATCCGGTCGATCAGCCACCAGAGTCCGGAGGCGGCGTAGATGATCATAACCGCGGCGACCGGCATTCGATAACGGGCGGTCACGAAGAAGACCACAACCGAAAGCGTATAGAAGAGCACGAAACCGGAGAGAGGCAAAAGGCCGCACCGCTTCCTCTCGCCCCTCGAGCGTCCGCCGAGGAGACTGACGATGAGTCCGAACAATCCGAGAGGGGCCACGAGCCCGAATCCGACCGGCAGCCATCGTGCGATCGGCGTGAATTCGCCGGTGAATGTGTAGAGACATTTGTTGTTGGCAAATTCCTGGCGGCAGAAGAAATAGCGGACTTTTGCAGCCAAGATCTTCAGCGCCGGCCCCGGCGAGCTCTTCCAGAAACGGATGCCTTCCGCGAAGAAGTACTCCGAAACCTCCGACGGTTTCGGCTCGTGGCCGAGGGCGCGTTCCGCCCTGGCGCGCGTCGCCCGGTATCCGCCCCACCAGTCGGACGGGGTGCCCGGCACGACCGCGGTGATCCCGTCGGAGTCCGGGTTGTTCCCGATGTAGAAATTCACGCCTCCCTGTGAGGAGATGAGCACGCGGTCATCGCCGGTGACCATGTTGCGCGCCGTGACAGGCAGTATGGGAAGAAGCAGAGCGAAAAGGAATAGAAGGGACGAGGCCGCGCCCCCGCGCCAGCCGGCGCCCGCCCGGCGCTGAATGAGGACGATCCAGATGAGCGCCACGGGCGCCACGGCCAGAATGTTCGGTCGCGCGATGGCCGACAGCCCGAGAACGGCTCCGGCCGCGCAAAAGCGCCACCAGCGAGGATTTCGAGAGACGGCCTCGAGGAGGAGCAGCAGAACAAGATCGAGGAAGACGATGACCGGCACGATCAGAAGCTCGTTGTCGAAGTAGACGAGTGTCCAGCACGCGGCCGCGCCGAGTCCCGCCGTGATCCCCACCCGTCTCGAGAAGAACCGCGCCCCGAGGAGGAAGATGAGACCGCACGAGAGCGACCCCAGAAGGCTCTGGATCAACCGGGGTGTGAAACCCGCGTCGACGCCGAGAAATTTGTAGACCGTTCCGAGAAACCAGACATAGAGGGGCGCACGGAAGTAGGCGATCGGTGCGCCCGTTTCAGGATCGACCGACCACTCCTCTCCCGCGGCGAAATCTTGCGCCCACTCGTGGTGCACCCGGGCATCCATGATCGGATCCTCGAAAAGAGGACTCGCCGAGAGCTGGTCGAGATAGACGAGGCGCAGAACCAGGGCAACGAGAACGACGAGCACGAAAGGGGTGAGCAGCTTTCGCCGCTGGGCGATGATCGGACCGGCTGCTCTCTCCTTCGGTTCTGCCATGATGGCTCTCAGTATGATAAACGGGGAGCCCTCTTGGAAGCGGCGAGTCGCCGAAGGCGCACTTTTCGTTTCCTCTCCCGGCCCCGGCTTGCCGAAGCCGCTCCGATCGGCCATAATGCCGCTTTCACTGTTGCCCTGTCGAATTTTTCCTCATGGCCTCGGAATGGGAGAACTTGAAGAGTGATCACACGCATCGAGATCGGCGTTCTGCCGGGAGTGCCCGATCCCAGGGGGAATTCCCTCAGGGAATCGGCCGCCGAAATCTTCGGGATCGAACTCGAAGAGGTTCGGGCCATTGCGGTTTACAAGTTCGCCTTCGCCATGACTCCCGACGAGGCGGACCGCGTGCGCGCCGCGCTCGCCGATCCGGTGACCGAGGGGGCCGCGGTGGGGCGCTGGGATCCCGGGGCTTTCGACTGGGCGGTCACCGTCGGCTTTCGGCCGGGCGTGACCGATAACGTTGGCCGCACCGCGCGCGTTCTGGCGGGCGACGTGCTGGGCAGGGTGATGGCCGAGGGCGAGGCCGTTTACACCGAGACGACGTGGATTTTCAGGGCGCCGGGCCTTCCGCGCGATCAAGCGGAACGGATCGCCCTCGGAATCCTGGCCAACCCCGTGATCCAGACCGTGCGGACCGATTCGTACGACGAGTGGCGCGAAAAGGGGGTCGATCTGACGGTCCCCGAGGTCGAAGGGGACAGCCGGATCGAGATCAAGACGGTCTCACTCGACGGCGACGACGCGGAGCTCGAGCGCATCAGCAGCGACGGGATCCTCTCGCTCAGCGTCGTCGAAATGAAAGCGATCCGCGACCACTTCGCCAGCGCCGGCTACCTCGACGAACGCCGGGCGCTCGGCCTCGGTCCGGAACCGACCGATGCCGAACTGGAAGCTCTGGCCCAGACCTGGTCGGAGCACTGCAAGCACAAGATCTTCAACGCCACGATCCGCTACCGTGAGCCGGGTCGTCCGGAGGAGACGATCCGATCGCTCTTCAAGACCTACATCCAGAGCGCCACCGAGGAGATCGGCGAAAAAAAGGACTTTCTCGTTTCCGTCTTTCACGACAATGCCGGGGTCGTGCGTTTCAATGATCGGTGGAACCTGGTCTACAAGGTGGAGACCCACAATTCCCCGTCGGCTCTCGATCCCTACGGCGGTGCGATCACGGGAATCGTCGGGGTGAACCGCGATCCCTTCGGAACGGGGCGGGGCGCGCTGCTTCTTACCAATGTCTGGGGATATTGCCTCGGATCGCCCTTTTACGACAGGACCATTCCGGAAGGTCTCATGCACCCGCGCCGCATCCGCGACGGCGTGCATCTCGGCGTGATCGATGGCGGCAATCAGAGCGGCATTCCCTACGCGCGCGGTTTCGAATGGTTCGACGAGCGTTACGTGGGCAAGCCTCTCGTCTACTGCGGCACCCTCGGCCTCATGCCGCACGAGGTATGCGGAGCGCCCGCCCACGTGAAGGTGATGGAGCCGGGCCATCTCATCGCGATGGTGGGCGGCCGCGTGGGCAAGGACGGTATTCATGGCGCCACATTCTCGAGCGAGGAGCTGCGCAAGGAGTCGCCGGTGCAGGCGGTTCAGATCGGCGACGCCTTCACGCAGAAGACGATGACCGATTTCCTGCTCGAGGCGCGCGATCAGGGGCTCTACACGGCGATCACCGACAATGGCGCGGGCGGCCTGTCGTCGAGCGTGGGCGAGATGGCCCAGATGACCGGGGGTTGCGAGATCGATATCAAGAAGGCGCCCTGCAAGTACGCGGGGCTCCAGCCCTGGGAAATCCTCCTTTCCGAGGCGCAGGAGCGCATGACCGTGGCGATTCCGCCCGGCAAGAAAGAGGCCTTTCTCGAACTGGCCCGGCAGCGCGACGTGGAAGCCACGATCCTGGGAACGTTCACCGATTCGGGACGGTTCCACGTGCGCTACGGGGAAAAGACGGCCGCCTACATCGACATGGATTTCTTCCACGACGGATGCCCCGTTCTGGAGCTCGAGGCGGAGTGGACCCCGCCGGAGTGGGACGAGCCCGGCCGCGATGAAGCGGGCGATCCCGGCGAGGAACTTCTCCGGCTGCTCGGCCGGCTGAACATCTGCTCCAAGGAATTCAAGTCGCGCCAGTACGACCACGAGGTGAAGGGCCTTTCGGTGGTCAAACCCTTTACCGGACTCTGTCGCGACGTTCCCTCCGATGCCACTGTCCTGCGCGTCGACGCGGACCGCGACGAGGGCGTGGTACTCGCCGAGGGGATCAATCCGCGGTTTTCCGACCTCGACACATACTGGATGGCGGCGTCGGTGATCGATCTCGCCGTGCGCCGCATCGTGGCAGCCGGCGGAGATCCGGCCGCGATCGCGGGACTGGACAACTTTTGCTGGCCCGATCCGGTCGTGTCCGACAAGACTCCGGACGGCAAATACAAGCTCGCTCAGCTCGTACGCGCCAACAAGGCGCTCCACGAATTCACGCGCGCCTACGGCGTTCCGTGCATCTCGGGCAAGGACTCGATGAAGAACGATTCGGTGCGCGGCGGGGTCAAGATATCGATTCCGCCCACCCTCCTCTTCTCGGCGGTGGGACGGATCGCCGATGTGAGCCGGGCCGTGACGCCCGACGCGAAGTGCGCGGGCGACGCCGTCTACGTTCTCGGCATGACGCGCAACGAACTGGGCGGGAGCGAGTACCTGGCCATGAAAAGCGACGCGGAGCGCGGCCGGCCCCGGCTCGGCGGGGGGGTGCCACGCGTGGACTCCGCCGAAACGCTCCCTCTCTACGAGGCGCTCCATCGCGCCGCGAAGGAAAAGATCCTCCACTCGGCCCACACCCCTTCGCTGGGCGGTCTGGCAGCGGCGTTCGCGATGACCGCGATGGGCGGCGAACTCGGTCTCGACATCGACATCGGCCGGATCCCCGCGGAGCCCGGCTCGGAGCCGGAGGGGGGCGGCGCCGAACGAGCCATCCTCTTCTCCGAATCGAACGGACGCTTCGTGGTGACTGTCGCCCTCGGGCAGACAGCGCGGTTCGAGGAGATCATGGCTGGTTGCGCCTTCGGGCGCGTGGGGACGGTGACCGACAGCGCCCGTCTCGTACTGCGCCGGTCCGGGGGTGAAAGCGTGGCCAACCTCGATCTGGCCGCGATGAAGAGACAGTGGAAGTCGGTGCTCAGCGGGGATGAGGCGGGCCGGATTCCGGCCACGGCCAAACCGCACAGCCACGCCGCGCGGGAGGAAAAAGCGGGCGGGGCGGACCTGGTCGAGGCGAACAGGCCGAGGGCGCTCGTGATCACCGGGTACGGTCTCAACTGCGAGGCGGAGACGACTTTTGCTCTCGAGACAGCGGGCGCGATCGTGGACCAGGTTCACCTGAACGACATCATCGCCGGCAAGCGGTCGCTCTCCGAATACGGGCTCATCGCGCTCATCGGCGGTTTTTCCTTCGGCGACCACATCGCGGCAGGTAAAGCCTATGCCAACCGGTTGAAGTACAAGCTGGCCGGTCCTCTCAAGGAATTCATCGCGAATCAGGGCCTGATGATCGGTATCTGCAACGGATTCCAGACCATGGCCAAGCTCGGGATCCTGCCCGGCCTCGACAACGATTTCGATGCGCAGAAATTCACGATCACCCGGAACGATTCCGGTATCTTCCGCGACGACTGGGTGCGCGTGCGGGCCGATGAGCGCTCGCCTTGCGTGTGGACCCGCGGCATCGCGGCACTCGATCTTCCGATCCGCCACGGTGAGGGGAAGTTCTTTCTGCGCGACGAGGCTCTTGTCGACCGCATGGAGAGCGAGGGGCTCCTCGCCCTGCGCTACGTGCATCCGGCGACGGGTGAACCGACCATGGACTATCCCCACAATCCGAACGGATCCCTGCGCGCCGTGGCGGGAGTGTGCGATCCGTCGGGCCGGATCTTCGGGCTCATGCCGCACCCCGAGGCCTATGCGTGCCCACTCAACCATCCGCAGTGGCCGCGGCAGGAGATCGACGGCACGCTGCCCGCCGAGGGGGCGGGCTTGAAGTTGTTCCGCAACGCCGTGGAGTACCTCGCGTCGGCGCCGACGAGGAGCGCGTCGCCATGAAGAAATCCGCGAGCGCCCATCTCGACATGATGGTCTTCGACAGCCTCTTCTCGTCCGTGGCCGAGGAGATGGGGGTGGCCCTCATGCGCTCCTCGTTCTCGCCCAACATCAAGGAGCGGCGCGATTTTTCTTGCGCGCTCTTCGACCGGTCGCAGTCGATGGTGGCCCTGGCGGCGCACATCCCGGTGCATCTCGGCTCCACCCCTCTCTCGGTCAAGGCTGTCCTGGGGACGCTCGATCTCGAACCGGGCGACGTGGCGATCTTGAACGACCCCTTCGCCGGGGGCACTCACTTGCCCGACGTGACCATGGTGGCGGCCGTCTACCTCGGAGAGCGCGCCGGATCGGGACGGCGCGCACCCGACTTCTACACGGCCAGCCGCGCTCATCACGCCGACGTGGGCGGCAGCGCGCCCGGATCGATGGCGCCCGCTTCCGATATCTTTCAGGAGGGTGTGCGCATCCCGCCGCTCAAGATCATGAAGAAGGGCGTGCTCCAGGAAGATCTGCTTCGCCTCATCCTCAATCAGGTGCGCACCCCTGACGAAAGGCGCGGCGATTTCAAGGCTCAGCTCGCCGCCGGCGCCCTCGGGAGCCGCCGCCTCGAGGCCCTGGCCGAACGTTACGGTTCGGCGCGCCTTCAGACCGCCGCGGCCGGGCTCAGACGTCATGCGGCCGCTGTCATGAAGGAAACGATCCGCGCCATTCCCGACGGCGCCTACTCGTTCGAGGACCGGATCGACGACGATGGTTTCGGGTCGGGCCCGCTCCGGATCCGCGTGCGCGTCTCTGTCCGCGCCACGCGCATGACGGTCGACTTCAGCGGCACGTCACCGCAGACACGGGGACCGCTCAACGCCAACCTGGCCGTGACCCTCTCCGCCGTGTTCTACGTGCTGCGCACCCTGGCCCCGGGAGAGTCGCCCGCCAACTGGGGCGCCATGGAGCCGGTGAAGGTGATCGCGCCCGAGGGATCGCTCGTGAACGCCCTCTTTCCGGCAGCCGTGGCCGGAGGAAACGTGGAAACGTCGCAGCGGATCGTCGACGTGCTTCTCGGCGCTCTGGCCAGGGCCCTTCCGGGCCGGATTCCGGCGGCCTCGTCGGGCACCATGTGCAACCTTTCCCTCGGCGGGCGGACCGCGGGGGGCGAACCGTTCGCCTACTACGAGACGGTGGCCGGCGGCGCGGGGGCCGCACGCGGGCAGAGGGGCGCATCGGGTGTCCAGTGCCACATGACGAACACGATGAACACGCCGGTGGAGGCGCTCGAGCCGTCCTGTCCGATCAGGGTGGAGAGCCTCTCCTTGCGCCGCTCCTCGGGCGGCAGGGGCGCGTGGCCCGGCGGCGACGGAATCGTGCGCGAACTGCGGCTTCTCGAGGAGGCCGAGGTTTCCCTCCTGGCGGACCGCACGGACACGGGGCCCTACGGCCTCGATGGCGGCGAACCGGGGAAGCGCCTCAGCGTGCGCGTGAAACGGGGGGGGCGATCGCGATCCCTGGGAGGCAAGTTCACGGCCCTGCTCGATGAAGGGAGTGTGATCTCGATCAACACACCCGGCGGCGGCGGATACGGCCCGAAGAACCGGGGCGGGTTTCGGGATAAATGATTGACCTTGCGCGATCCGGGTGCAACGATGTGCCTATCCGCACTTGCGGCTTCGAGCAGCGCCAAAGCTGTGCGGCACCCGCGACACTATCTGCCGAAGGCACCCGTATGAAGAGGCGCCCCTTGTCCTGGAGGAATTCCTTGTATGTCTGAATCGTTGATCCTCGAAAACGTGATCAAGCGTTTCGGAGATGTCCTGGCAGTGAACGATATCTCCTTTCGCGTCAGGGCAGGCACCATCTGCGGCCTGATCGGTCCGAACGGCGCGGGCAAGACCACCACGATCCGGATGATCATGAGCATCATCTACCCCGACGCGGGCCGTATCACCGTTCTGGGCAACACGAACAGCGAGGCGGTCAAGGATCGCCTCGGTTACCTGCCCGAGGAAAAGGGCCTGTACAAAAAAATGAAGGCCGGCGAGATCGTGGCCTACTTCGGCCGGCTCAAAGGGATGAACGGTAGTGAGGCGAAGCAGAAGGCGGCCGATCTGCTCACCCGCTACGGCCTCGGCGAGTGGGTCGACAAGCGCTGCGAGACCCTGTCCAAGGGGATGGGCCAGAAGGTGCAGCTCCTGGCCACGCTGATCCACGGTCCGGAGCTGGTGATCCTCGACGAACCCTTCTCCGGTCTCGACCCGGTGAACCGGGAACTCATGCGCGACGTGATCCTGAAGATGAAGCAGGACGGCCGGACAGTGATCTTCTCCACCCACGTGATGGAGCAGGCCGAGCAGATCTGCGACTACATCCTCATGATCAACAAGGGAAAGGTGGTGCTCGACGGCACGCTGGCCAAGGTGAAGGCAGTGGGCGACAAGGGGATCCTCATCGACTACGACGGCGACGGATCGTTCCTGCGCGACCTGCCCGGTGTGCGCCGCGTCAACGACTCGGGCAAGCAGGCCGAGCTCTTCATGCAGGACGGCGCCGACCCGCAGCAGATCCTGGCCGCGCTCGTGGGCAAGATCGAGGTCCGCCGTTTCGACCTGAGGGATCCCTCTCTCCACGAGATCTTCATCCGCACCGTTGGAGGGCAGTCCGATGAATAAAGCGATTCTCGTCGCCCTGCGCGAATACATGGAGAACCTGAAGACCAAGGCTTTCTGGATCGGGATCCTCGCTTTTCCGGTGATCCTCACCCTGATGATCGTCGTGCCGATCCTGCTCGAGAAGGAAAAGGATGTCCGCTACTACGCCGTGTACGACAAGTCCGGTTTTCTGCTCGAGGCCGTGGAGTCGCGAGCCGCGCTGCCCGACCTGAAAAAGGTCTTTCTCTGGACAAAGGAGAAGTTCGAGGAAGAGGACGAGGATTTCGAGACTCTCCCCGCTCTCCTCAAGGAGAGCGCGCCCATATTGTCCGAACTGAGCGACAAGGGGATCGGGGAGCTCTCTTCTCTCATCGCCAGGCTCTACGGGCCCGAGGGCGAACAGATCAGCCAGCTTCTGAAGCAGATCCCCGACGAGCAGATCGACGCGCAGTTCGCGGCCTTCGGATATAAAGAGATCACGGTGGAGAAGATCAGGGGGCTTCTCGACGGTCTCGCGGAGATCAAGACCTGGTGGCAGAATCTCCCGGCCGAGAATGCGGAAAAATTCGGTTCGGGGATTTCCAAGAGCCGCTATCAGCGCGTCGACATCGATCAGTACGATCCGGAGCCGGAAGAGACGCTGAAAGGGATGCTGAACGAGAACGAGATCTTCGCCTACTTCGTGATCGGATCGGATCCGGTGGGAAAGCCGGCGTCCGAACTCGCCCGGAACTCCGGTGACGAGCCGGAGCTGACCGGCGAGTCCGGCTCCGATGGAACGCCCGAACTCGATGCGTGCAAATACGTGTCCAACAACCTCACCGACGAAGATCTCCTCAACTGGTTCAAGCGGCACGCCAATGCCGAGGTGAGCTCGCGGCGCATCACGGCCGCCAAGATCAACGAAACCGACGCCAAGTGGATCCAGCGCAACGTCCCCTTCGAGTCGAAGCAGATCTCCGAGACGGGCGAGGAGGAGGAGGTCGAAACGCAGGACACGGTACGCGAATGGGCGCCCGTGGCTTTCGTCTACCTGCTCTGGATCTCGGTGTTCACCATCACCCAGATGTTGCTCACCAACACGATCGAGGAGAAGTCGAACAAGATCATGGAGGTCCTGCTCTCCTCGGTTTCGCCGATCCAGCTCATGGCCGGCAAGATCGTCGGCATCGCCGGAACCGGTTTGACCATGGTGGTCTCGTGGATCATATTCTTCTTCGCCGGGGTCAAGCTCATTCCGGTTTTCATGGACAGGGCGCCCGAGATCGATTTCGCGGTGATCGCCCGGGATCCGATCTACCTCAGCTCTTTCGTGGCCTACTTCATCCTGGGATATCTTCTTCTCTCGGCGATCCTCGTGGGAATCGGCTCGGTGTGCAACAGTCTGAAAGAGGCGCAGAACCTGATGACGCCGGTCACGATCCTCTTGATCGTGCCTCTCGTGGCCATGGTGCCGATCGGCAAGGATCCGAACGGTACGATCGCCAAGGTGCTCTCCTATATTCCGCCCTTCACCCCCTTCGTGATGATGAACCGCGCCGCCGGACCGCCGTCCGTGATGGAGTACGTGATCACGTCGATTCTTCTCATCGTCTCGATCGTGATCGCGCTCTGGGCCGCGGCAAAGGTGTTCAGGATCGGTATCCTTCTCACCGGCAAGGCGCCGAAACCGTCGGAGATCATCAAGTGGATCCGCGCGCCCGTGGGTCAGATTCCCGAAAGGGAAAATGAATAAGGCGTTTGGGTGTCGGTTGTAACGTCTTGAAAATTAAAGCCTAAGGGGAGCGCCCTGTCGGCCTCTTGCTCGGGAGTCCTTTGGTGTAGCCAGGGGGAGTCAAACTCTCCTTGATTTTCACCGAAGGGACAGGCAACATTCCAACCTGTGATTTCATCCGGAAAACAACGCCTGGAGGGAGACCGCGATGCCTGTAACAACCGTCATCGGCACACAGTGGGGAGATGAAGGCAAGGGTAAGATTCTCGATCTCGTTGCCGACGATGCGGACCTCGTCGTCCGCTACCAGGGTGGTGCAAACGCGGGCCACACCGTGAAGGTCGGCGGCGAGCAGTTTATCTTTCACCTCCTTCCGTCCGGTGTGCTTCACAGGAACAAGCTGAACCTGATCGGCAACGGTGTCGTGCTCGATCCCGAGACTTTGCTGAACGAGATCGATGGATTGGCCGGCGCGGGTTACGCACTCGAAGGCCGGCTCTTCGTGAGCGGCCGCGCCCATGTGGTCATGCCCTATCACAAGCGGTTCGATCAGGCGCGCGAGGCGGCGCGGACCGTCAAGATCGGCACGACCAGCCGCGGGATCGGACCGTGCTATACCGACAAGATGGCGCGGAACGGATTCAGGCTCTACGACGTTGTCGACTTCGGCCGGTTCCGCGCGAAGCTGGCCTCCGTCCTGCCGGTCAAGAACAAGATCCTCCAGGGAGCCTACGATGCCGAGCCGATCGGCGAGGAGGAGATCCTGACGCAGTTCGAGGAGTTCAGCGCGCGACTCGCACCTTATGTGGCGGACACGGGCGGCATGGTGCGCAAGGCGCTCAAGGAAGACAAGAACGTCTTCTTCGAGGGCGCCCAGGGAACGCTTCTCGACATCGATCACGGCACCTATCCCTTCGTGACCTCTTCCAACTCGTGCGCTCTCGGTCTGCCCGCGGGCGCGGGGATCCCGCCGCAGTCCGCGGGACGCATCATCGGTGTGGCCAAGGCGTACACGACACGTGTGGGCGAGGGCCCGTTCCCCACCGAGGGCGACGCGGAACTCGATGAGGCGCTCAGAAAAGCGGGCGACGAATTCGGCGCCACCACGGGCCGGCCGCGGCGGTGCGGGTGGCTCGACGGTGTGGCGCTCCGCTATGTGTCCGAGCTCAACGGGCTGAGCGCGCTCGCTCTGACCAAGCTCGACGTCCTGACCGGCATGAATCCGATAAAGGTCTGCACCGCGTACAGGATCGACGGCGTGAGGTCGGAGGAGTTTCCGGCGGACACGGCCCTCCTCGACCGGGTGGAACCGATCTACGAGTCGATGGCCGGTTGGGAAGAGGATATTTCACGCTGCGAGAGCTTTGATGAGTTCCCGGCCGCGGCGAAGGAGTACGTCGCGTTCGTGGAGAAGATTGCCGATGCCCGGGCGAGTATCATCTCGGTGGGGCCCGGCCGCGAGGAGACGATCGTTCGCTGAAATACGGAAAGAGGACGCGATCCGAAAAAAGAACACCTTCTGAAAGAAAGCCGATGACCAACTCAGACGCCACTTCCAAAACCTTTCAAAAGCTGCCCCGCCACGTGGCGATCATCATGGACGGAAACGGCCGCTGGGCCGAACGCCGCGGTCTGAAACGGGTGGAGGGGCATCGCCACGGCGCCGAGACGGCGCGTGAGGTTTCCGAGGAATGCACCAGGCTGGGTATCGAGAGGCTCACGCTATACGCCTTTTCTCTCGAGAACTGGAAACGTCCCCGGGCCGAGGTGACCACCTTGATGAAGCTGCTCAAGAAGTTTCTCAAAGAGAAACGCGCCGAGATGAAGGAGGAGAATATCCGATTCAGCGCGATCGGCCGGCTCCACATGCTGCCCGCCGATACGCGCCGCGAACTGGACAAGACGATCGGCTCCACGGAGGACAACGACGGCCTGAACCTCTGCCTCGCCCTTAGCTACGGCGGCCGCGCAGAAGTTGTCGACGCCGCGCGCGCCCTGGCGCAAAAGGCTGTGCGGGGCGAGATCGATCCGGAAACGATCGATGAGGAGATGTTCAGCCGGGAGCTCTACCAGCCCGGCGTCGATCCCGATCTCATGATCAGGACGGCGGGCGAGATGCGGCTCTCCAACTTTCTCCTCTGGCAGGCGTCCTATTCCGAGTTTTACGTGACGGAAAAGTGCTGGCCCGAATTCACGACCGAGGAGTTTCACAAGGCTCTCGAGGCGTACGATCGAAGGATCAGGAAATTCGGCGGTTTGAAGACAGGCAGCCCTTGAGTCGGGACCAATCCAATTGAGAACACGCATTATCGTCGGATCGTCGCTTCTTGCAGCCCTGGCCATCTCGTGCTGGGTCGATCTCACAATCGGGCGCGCCTATGTCTCGTCGGCTCTCATCGTCCTCATCGGTCTGGCCGCGCTCGTCGAGTGGAACCGCTTCTTCGCGCAAGATGGAGCGGTCTATTCGGGCTTGCTCCTGGCGGCCGGATTCATCTGTCCCCTGCTCGAGGGGGGGCGGATCCTCTTCGACTGGTCAGCGCCCTGGCTCGAGTGGCTCGTCCTGTCCGCTTTTCTGATCGTCCTCTACGTGCGCGCCATACTGGCCGGCCATGTCGAGGACGGACTCGATCGGGTGGCGCGGACCCTGCTCGGCTTCATGACGGTTTTTCTCTTCTACCGTCTCGTGCCGATCCTTCTTCTCGATGACGAGGGAGGTGGACTGGGCGCGGTCTACGGCCTCGTGTTCACCGCCAAATCGTGCGATATCGGAGCCTACTTCGCGGGCAGTTTTTTCGGGAAGCGCAAGCTGATCCCGCGGGTCAGCCCGGGCAAAACCGTTGCGGGCGGCGTGGGCGGGATCTTGCTTTCGACCGGGGTGGGGATCCTGGCCATGTGGCTCGTGGGGCGGGGGATCGCCTTCGGAGCCGTCTTCGGATTCGTTATCGGCCTGGCCACCATGTTCGGAGATCTGGCCGAATCGGTGGTCAAACGCTGTGTGGGCGTCAAGGACTCGAGCAATCTCCTGCCCGGCTCGGGCGGAATCCTCGATCTGATCGACAGCCTGATCCTGGCGGCGCCCGCGGGATACGTACTTCTCATACTCTTTTGAGCGTTCCGTGCTATACTGAATAACCGATGGAAACATATATCAAACTCAAGGGCCTCGATGAACAGAGGATCCTCTGCGGAAGCCGCGATAGAAACGCTCGCGAAATACGCAAGCTCTTCGGCGTCGTTTTCGTCATCCGCGACGGGCACCTGAAGATGATCGGCGATGACGAGGCTGTTCAGAAAGCCCGAAAAACCGTGCTGCGTATTCTGGACGAACACCGGAACCGCGGGGGGGTGACCGAGGTTCGCGTGGGCGAGATCATCGAGTCGGGAGCCAAGCAGAAGGCGGGACCCGAGGGAAAACTCGAGGGCCGTACAGGGCCGATCGATCTGCCGCCCCATGTCTGGCCCCGCTCCGTCGGGCAGGAACAGTACCTTCGCAGCATCGCCGACAACGAGATCAGCTTCTGTATCGGACCGGCCGGCACAGGCAAAACCTATCTCGCGGTGGCCATGGCGATCTCGGCCCTCAAGGCCGGGCTCTACTCGAAGATGGTCCTGGCGCGGCCCGCCGTCGAAGCCGGAGAAAAACTCGGTTTTCTACCGGGAGACTATCAGGCGAAGGTCGATCCCCTGATGCGTCCCCTCTACGATGCGATCGAATCGTTCATGTCGATTCAGAAGGCGCGAAAGTACATCGAGAACGACGTGATCGAGGTTCTGCCCCTCGCCTACATGCGCGGCCGCTCGCTCGAGAACGCCTTCATCATTCTCGACGAGGCGCAGAACACGACGCGCAAGCAGATGAAGATGTTTCTCACCAGGATGGGGACGAAATCGAAGATCGTGATCACGGGTGACGTGACCCAGATCGACCTGCCTCCGGACAAGATATCGGGATTGAATCACTCTCTCGAGGTCCTCAAGGGCGTGCGCGGAATCGGCCGTGTCGTCCTCACCAAGAAGGATATCGTCAGGCACCGTCTGGTGCAGAAGATCGTGAGCGCCTACGAGCGCGCGGAAAAGAAGAACGGGCAACGGGGATAGAGACCGGTAGTTCTCGGGATCAAAGCGATGTTCAGAAGTCGCAAAGCACCCAGGAGAATCAGCGCC
Source organism: uncultured Phycisphaerales bacterium (assembly GCA_964620445.1). Taxonomy (GTDB): domain Bacteria; phylum Planctomycetota; class B15-G4; order B15-G4; family CAYZWU01; genus CAZUHB01. The sequence goes on along the minus strand of CAZUHB010000005.1, from coordinate 73,498 downwards.
GACAAGGCGAGGCCTGTCAGGGCTGCCGGTCCGGTCGTTGATCCCGTTCCCAACCCGATCGAAAAACTCCTTCTTGCAGGCGTCTTCTCGGCGGTGGTGATCCTGCTCCTGCTCTCACGGCCGCTCAAGGGCGGAGGGTGGGGCGCGCTGGCCGGCGGTGTGGCGCTCGTTCTCACCTTGCACTACCTCTTCGGCGCGTACCTGCTCAGGTTCGAGCGCGAAGTGTTCATGAACATGCGGCGCTACGTGGCGGTTCTGCTTCTCATGCTCATCATCCTGTGCCTCGCCGGGCTGACCCAGCTCGGTGCATGGTGGTCGCCGCTCCTGATACCGGTCTCCTTCGCCGGCGTGATCCTCGCCATCGTTTTCAACCAACGCTTTGCCGTGGAGGCGACGGGGATCATCCTTCTCTACACCGGTGCCATCCTTTACGGGCACGACGACCTTCTCAAGGTGATGGTCACTCTCTTCGCGGGCGCCATGACCGGTATCCTGGCCACGACGGGGATCAGGAAACGATCGAAGATGGTTTCCGTGGGGCTTTATATCGGCATCGTCCATGTGGTCGTTCTTGCCGCGCTCAGCCTTCTTCTGGGAGAGACCTACTCGGTGAGCGCCGTGGTCCTCGATCTGATCCGCGGATTCATCCATGGCGCCGTGGTCGGTTTTCTGCTGACGGGACTGCTGCCGGTGATCGAGTACGTACTCGAGACGGTGACCGAGATCAGCCTTCTCGAACTCTCGAACCAGAACGAACAGCCGTTGCTGCGCAAGCTGCTCATCGAGGCGCCCGGAACCCACCACCATTCCTTCGTGGTCGGGATCATGTCGGAGAGGGCCGCGGAGGCGATCGGCGCCAACGCGCTGCTTTGTCGCGTGGGCGCCTATTTCCACGACATCGGCAAGATGAACAAGCCGGAGTATTTCATCGAGAACTCGAACGACGCGCCGATGAAACACCGCCAGCTCAATCCCGAAATGTCGAAGCTGATCATCACGGCGCACACCAAGGACGGTCTGGAACTGGCCGACTATTATGGCTTGCCGCAGGCGATCAGGAGTTTCATAACCGAGCACCACGGGACGTCGGCTGTCGAGTATTTCTACCAGGAAGCCCTGGCTCGCAGCGATGACGACACAAAGGTCAGACGCGACACGTTCCGCTATCCGGGACCCCGTCCGAGGAGCCGGGAAACGGCCATTGTCATGCTCGCCGATTCGGTCGAGGCGGCCCTGCGGTCGATGACCGAGCCGAGCACTCCGCGGCTCAAGGCGATGGTTCACGAGGTGGTGATGAAAAAGCTGACCGACGGCCAGCTCGACGATTGTCTTCTGACGTTGCGCGAGCTCCACCGGTTGGAAGAGGCATTCTTTCAGGTGGCTGTCGGTATTTTCCACAGGAGGCCGATCATACCGAACAACAAGCCGCAAAAGGGCGATGTGGGAACGAAATTCGGAGAGAGCGGCTCCGAGGAGCGGTCAGGAAAAAAGATCATGTCTTGAGCGGGCTGACGGGCGCGATCGTCAGTCCCGATTCTGTTTGAATCTGGGCGGTGTCGATGGAGATACATGATTTTCAGGAGCATGTTATCGTGGATCCGGAAAGGATCGAGCGCGCCGTGATCGCGGCCTCGAGAGAACAGGATCCCGCGATCAGCGTTTCGATCGTGGACAACGAGACGATTCGCGCACTGAACCGGCGCCATCTCGGCCATGACCGCGCGACCGACGTGATCGCCTTCGACTACAAAGGGGAACGGTCATTCTCTTTTGGACCGGATATCTCGATCGACGATGTGGACGGCGAAGTCATCGCTTCCGCCGAACAGGCCGTGATCGCGGCCGGCACCATGGGGCGCGATCCGTTTGGAGAACTCCTTCTCTACATCATACACGGAACGCTGCATCTGAAGGGATTCGATGACCATCGGCCCCAAGACCGTGAACGGATGCGGGCCCGCGAGAAAGAGATCTGCAGTGAATTGGGGATGGAGGATCCTTGGCTGGAGTGAAAAAAAACGATGAGCAGCGGGACGATCTTCCCGTTTATGTCTACACCGATGGGGCGTGCCGAGGAAATCCCGGGCCGGGCGGATGGGGTCTGCGAATACTCTACCAGGACGGCCGTGTGCTCGAAGAGGGTGGGGCCGCACGGCACACCACGAACAACAGAATGGAGCTTCTTGCCGCGGTGCAGGCACTCGAGCTCACTGCCAAGGAACCCAACGTCGTGGTCGTGACCGACAGCGAGTATGTACGCCAGGGGATCACGAGCTGGCTCGAGCGCTGGAAAACGCGCGGCTGGAAGACGGTCAAGGGCGATCGGGTCCTGAATCGAGATCTCTGGGAGAAACTGTCCGACTGCCTCCGGCCGAATGTGACGTGGGAGTACGTGGCCGGTCATTCCGGGGATCCGGACAATGAACGATGCGACCGGATCGCCGTGGCTTTTGCCGAGGGGCGGTACATCGATCTGGCTGACGGTTCGCGTCTCGGTGAACCGCCGGGACGGAGGGTCTTCAGCCGGGCCCGGGCAAAAAAGAAGCGCAAGGGGCGGTCGAAAAAAGCCGGTCAATACTATCTCAGCCTTGTCGACGGCGTTCTGACCAGGCATGCAACCTGGGCCGAGTGCGAAGCATGCGTCAAGGGCCGAAGCCGGGCGCGATTCAAGAAGTGCTTCGACAGCGCCGAGGAGGCCGAGATCCTCGAATCGTGGGGCGTCCAGCGCGAATAGCGCGGGAGAGGGGATCAGGAGAACTCCCTAGCTCCTTTTTTGGAAAAGGATCTGGAACGAAATCACCGGCTTTCATACACTTTTCCGTTTGAATACCGAACGGAATTAGAAATGGTGGTGATACCCGTCCTGGGTATGTTAAGCCGGGCGGCAGGCAGTTGCCGAGTGTATTCGAAATAACGGATAGCCGAACAGCAGGAGAGTTCGATGCAGAAAGCATATATCATCGGCACCGGCATGGCGGTGGCCAGAAACGAGGTGTCCAACGACGACCTGTGCGAGATGTTTCCCTTGCTCGCCACATCGGACGAGTGGCTGAGAAGAAATGTGGGAATCCGGCGGAGGTTTCTCTCGGACGAAAACGAGAGCCTCGTCGATTTCTTGACCGATGCCGCGATCGAGGCGATCAAGGAATCGGGCGTAAAAAAGATCGACCGCTTGATCGTGGGCTCGAACACGCAAGCCCAACACTATCCTGCCACGGCCAGCAGGGTGGCACAGAGGTTGAAGGATAAAGTCGATCTCACATCGTGCTGGTGTCTCGACATCCAGAACGGCTGTCCGGGCGGTCTCGTGGCGATCTCGCTTGCCGTCGATGCCGTTCGCCTCGGCCAGGCTGAAAACGTGCTTGCCCTGGGCGGCGACCAGACGTCGCGCATGGTCGACTGGTTCAACAGAAATACGAGCCTGCTCCTCGGGGACGCGGCGTCGGCCTTTGTCCTCTCCGGCGAGAAGAACTCCTCCAACGGCGGAGTGTCCCTCGAGGTTCTCTCCCACTGGGAAGAGACCGATTTCGACAGTTCGGATATCATGGTCATGGAGTCGGGCACGAGCGATTATTCTCCATTCAGCATTTCGGAGCGAACGCGCGAGGCTGCCAAGGAAGCGGTGCGCGATGTGACTGGAAAGGACAAGCTCGATCCTGATACGGCCAAGGAATACGAAGCCGAGCTGGAGAAAAAGGTCGCAGATCTTCGAAAGATCGCTTTCCCGCCGGGAGGGGGGGGGCCTTACAGGCAGGACCGGAATCCCTATTTCGTGATGCTCGGAGCCGAAGTGCTCGAGAAGATCAGGCGTATCGTGCCTGACTGCGGTTATCTTCCGGTCCTTCGCAAGGCGGGAGTGGGCATGGATCTCTTCGAGAAATATGGCCTTCTCGAGACAAACAGGGTTTCGGAAATCCCATCGTCTATCAAGAGAGAATTCCTCGAACAGCTTTCAGAACGCTACGCTCTGCTCATTCCCCACCAGGCCAACATGCGGGGGCATCAAAATCTTTCTGCCGCCCTGCGCGTGCCGATGAACAAGCTCTATTCCAATATCGCCGACTACGCGAATACCTCGGGAGGAGCGACAGGAATCGCCCTCTACGAGGCGATCCGAAAGCCAACCCGTTATCGCACGATTCGAGGCGACCGGAAAGACATCGAAACACCCAAACTCGAGAATGGCCAGCTGGCCGTGCTCGTGTCCTTCGGCTCGGGCACCCACGTGTCTTTTCTCGTGGTCAAGCGCCTGAAATAAATTCATCCAAATTTGTACTGTCTTCGGGTCGTTAGGCGACCGGGATCGATCCCGGTCCGTGTCGGTCCGATCTGATTGTGTTGTGTGGCAGGCAGGGTAATAAAAAAAGGTTTAAGGCTTGGCACATAAAGGTGGGAAATACCTGAGGGGAGGTCAGAAGAAAATAAGCCTAATAAAGTATGAGGTCCAAACCTTAAACCCATAAAATCGCCTTTTGGGCGATCAGTTTTATCTATAAAAGAACGTCTAGTTTCCGAGGAAACATTCTCAGCGAGAGGCATCACCAGTTGCAGAAACCCCGAAAACTGGGATTCACTATACCTCACCGAGAGGGTAAAAATCAATCAAAAAAAGGACAAGCGGCTTTTTGACGGCGAACGGCAGGTGATATTCCAATCGCCCGGCTCTCTTATTCCTTTATTTTTCAAAGTGATACGAAGTGAGGGATTATATATGCCGCGTCCGATCTGGCAACAGGCAGAATCGAAAATATTTCAGAAATATTGGCACGATTGTAATCCCTGTATTTTCAGGTAGTAAGAGAACCGTGTTTTGAGCCCCCCTGAGGCAGGAATCAGGGGGCTGAATGAGCTCTGCCACCTCGGAAAATCTCGCACAAGCGATGTGGATAACTTGTGGAAAATCGCACGTTTTATCGAAAGCCATTTATAAGTGGTGCATGTCCATGTTTTTATGATTGTGAAAATCGCCCCTCGGCCATCCGGTCTGTGGAAAAAGAGGAAGTAAACAATATCGAATGATATGTTGTAACTCTCTTTCTTGGTGACAATTGAGGATACGCTATTCCCGGCGGTTGCCGGGGAACCGGTAAGATCGGGAAGGTCGGAAAGCAAAAAAGACCGAGCTGCCAACAGCTCGGTCTTTTTTTATTGATATTGAGCAGCGTTTCTCGGTCTCAGGCTTTGGCAGTCTTGTCGGACTTCTTCGTGTACTGCTCCAGCTCAAGTAGCTTCTTTTCTTCCTCCTTGAGCTGGGCTTCCAGATCGAAGAGTTCCTGCTCTCTTTTCCTGAGAGATTCGTCTTCGCGCTTGGAAAGGGTTCGACCCTTCTTGAGGCGCAGTTTGTCGATCTTTTTCTTTTCGACAATGATCTTGTCCAGCTGGTCGAGGATCTTGCTCTCTTGCTTGACGATCTTGTCGAGTGGCGCGTTGTGCGTCTTTTTCAACGTTTTCGAGCAGGTCGTGAAGAGGCTTGAAACCGATGGTTTCTCCTTGGTCCCGTAAAGGATTTTCCCTTTGTGCAGGGTGAAGAAGGTCAATGGCTTGGGCCTCTTGATTAGATTGAGTAGCGGATGCTCCTTATCGATTTCAGTCACATCCACCTGGTAGCAATCGAAGAACTTGGCCGAGATGCAGAATTTCTCGTTGATGAGAACCGAATTCTCGTAGTTCGCCACCTTCCGCTCCATCTTTTCGTCCGAAGAGGTCAGATAAAGGAGAATTGGCTTTCCGCTCTCGCTATCCATGTCGGTGAGATCTTTGAACGCTTGGCGCGAATCTCCTGTCGCGCCCAGGCGGGTCTTCCAGCTGGGAGGTGCTGCGCGAGTGCCCCCGGCTCTCGCTCCGCGTGAAAGACCACCTGCAGTTCGGCCTGCCCCTGAGGCCCTGCGGCTACCGCATCACTGGGAATATGCGGCTTCGCCGAGGATGAACAGAATGGTGGCCATTATGCAAACCACCGCAGCAAACATCGGTTTCTTGAACATGATAACCTCCCTGCTATGAGAAGTATTTTTTATGAGCAATGACTCGGAGTTGATAGTAACGTATCAATCGTATAGCACAACCTCGTCAAGTACGTGAGCGTACCGGAAATAAATACGTTACTTTATAAAATTAAACAGTTTATATATAAATTTGCAAGATATTTATGTCATGGCGGAGGATTTTAAATCAGAGCGATGAGAGGTTTCTCCATACGTCGTTACGCTGGTCTTCTCGCGATATTCTTGCTTTCTATTGCATTCCTCGAGGCTCAGGAGGATCAATCTCACAAGCACAAGCATGAGCCTCCCAAGATTCCCGGCATGACCATCACTCCCGGCACGCTCGATTTTGGCGAGGTCTATGTGGGTGAGGAACCGGTCCTGTATCTGGTGATCGGCAACACGGGGCAGGAGCCGCTCACTCTCAAGGATGTCTATTCAGAGTGCGGCTGCGCGATTCCGCGGGTGATCTTTTCGGACGGCCGAGAGGAAGAGATATCGAGCCTGAACCGGCGTGAAAAAGTCGGTGTCATCGCGCCCGGGCAGGAAGCGCGTATCGAGGTGCGTTTCGTCACTCACGGATATGAGGGCGAACTCCACAAACACGTCAAGGTGTACACCGATCATCCGGAGCGTCCATCGTTCAAGGTCTGCATCGATGCCCGGATCGTCCACGCCATCAAGATGGAACCCGCTGTCCTCGATTTCGGCAACGTCGTCAGGGGAGCTCAGTCGGAAAAATCTGTCCTGCTCCTCTCGGAAAAGGTCGGTCCCTTCGAAGTCGTCGGCATGGAAAACATGAAGGGCTGGATGACCTACAGGACGGAACGCCTACCGAATGATCCGGGACGAGAGGAAGGAGTTTGCACCGTCAAGCTGACCCTGACCATCAGGGGCGATTTCCCGCTCGGCAAGACCTTGGAGTTGCCCATGGCGATCCTGCGGCACGAACGATTGAAGAGACTCCGCATCCCCGTCAAGATGTTCGTGCAACCCAAGGTGGTTTTCCGGTCGAGCGGGAAGGAGATCGATTCGAGCCTCGATCTGGGCGTCTTTGCCCGCTCCAAGGGCAAGTCCCTCTTCATCGACATCGAGAATCTCGCGCCCGCCATCCCTTACAACATTCTCGACCTGTCGACCGAAGAGCGCACGAAAGATCTCATCGAAGTCAATCTCGAGACGATTGCCGAGGGGGCCCGATATCGATTGGAGGTGCACGTCAAGCCAGGCGTTCCCAAGGGTTACCTCCGCGGGACCGTCATCACCTTGATCAGCGATCACCCCGACATGATGCTCAAGACGATCCGCCTCCAGGGATATGCGTTCGGATAGTCTCCTCGGCGGATTCCCCGAGAGCCTCATTGCCTGTCAAGGCGGTCACGAATCGAGATTGTCGAAGAAATCTTCGGACGAATCGAGGTTTTTCAGGTAGTTGTGGAAGTCGAGGCGGGCGTCGGTGTCGATCATGCCGTCACCGGTCGACCGTCCGGTCAGCATGAGATCGACGGCCCAGTTGGGCATGAAAACCTCACCGGTCAGTTCTTTCCCGTTGACCGTATCCTCCAGAACGATGAGCTGGTTTTTGATCAGCGTGTTCCTCTTCGAAAAGAACCGGCGTTTTTTCACGAGATCCTCTTCGTTCTGCGCGACCAGTTTCAGGAGGTCGACCGCGTTGACGTAGGCACTTCCCTCGGTGAGCTCCTGGAAAAAGAGTGTGACGAGAATGACGAGCTCATCTTCGCCGAGGCTGTAGCTCTCGGAGAACATCAGGGTATGGAGCATTTTCTTGTTCGTCGTCTGGTCGAGCTTCTTGTCGATGTTTTCCCGGAGCGCCTGCACCTGGCGGTTGATGGTGCTTACCGATTCCGCAACTCCGACGCCGATCTCATCCCAGTAATCCATGTTGAAAACCTTGGTGGCTCTCTTTCTGAAAAGGAGGGAGAGCTTTCGTAGATCGATCAGATAGGAGAGATTGTTCCGATAGGCGGTCGTCTCCTTCTTCAGTTTGATCGGCGCGATCCCCTCCTCTTCCGTGAACATGCCCACGATCAGATTGTAGATGCGCTCCGTCAGACGGTACCGTGTGTCGAGAGCGTCACCAGCGGGCTTGGCGCCCTGATCGGGCGCAATGATTCCAGCCGAAACGAGCACCGATGTCTCGCCGATGTAGGGGATAGCCTTGAGGAGATCGAAACTGTCGTCGAAAGGGATCTGCAGAAGATCGCGGCCGCTCAAGAATGGATTGTCCGAGGAGAGCCTCCGTCGCAGAAGAGCGAGCATGATGACGATCTGAAACCTGTTGAGATCGTACTTTTCGATCATCTCGAAGAGTCGCGAACGGCTTCGGTTCTTTTTCAACTCCCGCCCGATTTCGTTGATCTTCCTGCGAATGGTGCGTCTGACCGTTTCTTCCTCCGCGGTGGCGAGATCGACTTCATCGAGCCGACGGAGAAGCTTCTCGATCTGATCATATCGAGACAAAAGGTGCTTGAGCAGAGCCTGTTCTTCACGCAAGGTCATCGTTGTTTCCTAATGTTCTGTCCTTCTTCTTGCTAGTACATAATCGAATTTAGTCTCAGACCAGTGAGGAAAAAACGAATTATTCGATATTTTTTCATCTACCGAATTTTTTCATGTCCACCTAGAATTCGATCGCCTATAATTCGTCATTCGACATTGTGTCTTAATTGTCATAGAGTTAACGCAATTATCCGTGGGGCAACAGCCAGTGCCAGGCGAACAGGAACGTTTCGGAGAGCTGATCGAACGGCTCAACTCTTCCGACGATCTGAGCACCCAGGTCATCGAAGATCTCATCGGCGATATCCGAATCGAGGACATTGCCGAAATCTTTCCCCATTTGAGAGAGCCGGTCAAGAGCCACCTTTTCGACTCGCTCGGTGAAGAAGACGCCGCCGAACTGCTCGCCGAACTGGACGAGATCGCCGTGATCCAGATCTTGAAGGATCTGGACCCTGACAGGATCGCCTCGATCTGCAACTACCTTCCCCCGGACGAAGGCGCCGACGTCATCGGTTTTTCCGACGAGGAAGATCAGCCCGAGATCCTCGAGCAGATGGACCAGGATCTGGCCGACAAGATCCAGTCCCTCGCGACCTACTCCCCGGAGACCGCCGGCGGTGTCATGACCAGCGAGTTCATGGCTGTCCGCAACGACAAGTCGGTGCGCTCCATCCTCCTCAGGGTCAAGACCTCCGAAATGGAGGAAGCGATCCAGAATGTCTATGTCCAGGACAACAAGGACGAACTGGTCGGAGTCGCATCCCTCAGAGATCTGCTACAAGCCGATCTGAACCAGAAGGTCGACGAGATCATGGAGAGAGACGTCATCTCCGTGCCGCTCGACATGGACCAGGAAGAGGTCTCCCGAATCGTCAACCGTTACGATTTCACCGCCGTGCCCGTCGTGAACGAGGTGGGAATCCTCATGGGGATCGTCACCTTCGATGACGTGATGGATGTCATGGAAGAGGAGTCTTCCGAGGACATGTACCGCATGGCGGGCGAAGTCACGATGCACCCCACACAGCAGCACTTCGTACGCCGTGTCTCCGCACGCATGCCGTGGCTGCTCGTGACCCTTGGCGGGACCTACCTCGCTGCCATGCTCATCAAGTGGTTCGAGACCTCCTCGGGCCTCAATGACGCCCACGTGGAGAATCTCTGGACCCTCCTGCTCTGCTTCATCCCCATGATCGGCGGAATGGCAGGCAACGTGGGAATCCAGTCGTCCACGGTCATGGTCCGCGGATTGGCAACGGGCGAAGTCTACCCGTCGATATTCTGGAAGGTTCTGACCAAGGAGGTTTTTATCGCCTCCATCATCGGTCTGATCAGCGGCACGATCATCGGCGGCGTTCTGATCCTGTTTCCTCCCGACTCCGGTCACTACGACGCCGGCAATCTCGGATATGTCGTCAGCCTGGCTCTCTTCGGATCGATCGTGTGTGCGGCGTTTCTTGGAACGATGATGCCCTTCGCCTGCCTCCTGATCAAGGTCGACCCTGCCTACGCATCGGGTCCGATCCTGACGACGTTGAACGATCTCTTCGGCTTCGCCATCTATTTCACCATCGCACTTCCCCTTCTGCATTGACCGCAATCGAGGTGTTTCCAGTGGGTCTTCTCGGACGACTTTCACCATGGTTGAAAAGCTGGTGGTCGTTCCTCTTCTTCTGCGTGGTGATTGCGCTGCTGATCAAGATCTTCGTGATCGCCGGGTACACGATCCCGACCGAGTCGATGGAACCCCTTCTACGGGGCGACGAGTTGAAGGGCGACAGGGTCGCTGTTTTCAAACCCTACTACAGCCTCTTCCAGCCCGAGAGGTTCGATCTGGTCGTTTTCGAGGTCGACACCGATCGCCTGGGCGATAGCGCCCTGAGCGCGCACGGGGGCGCCGGTACCGTTCTGATGGTCAAACGGCTCATCGGTCTTCCGGGTGAAAGAGTCCGAATCGGAAAGGACGGTGACATTTTCGTCGGCGATCCGCAGAAGCGGATCAGAAAGACTCCGTCCCAGATAGAGTCCCTCTTGATCCCCGTGTACCGGTCGCGGTTCGATGAATCCTTCCTCGATGACTGGCACGCGTACCGTGATCTCGATCGCTCGCCCAGGGTCGACAACGTTGCGCGCGAGAAAGGCTGGACGGTCGAGAAGGACAGCCTGCTTTGTCGCGCGTCGGACGATGTTTTCCAGGGGCGCGAGATCAGCCTCACCTACGGACCGGAGGTCTCCGACAGCTACCTCGACGAAGAGGAGAATTCGGTTCCGGGTACCTTTCCGGTCAACGATCTCTGCCTCACCACGGAATGCACCGTCTTGAAAGGCTCGCAGGGCTGCATCACCTGGCGGTTGCGCGAGGGAGGGGACCGCTTCAAGTTCGAGCTCCATTGGAAGGAGGGACGGGATAGTCTCGTGCGGTTGATCCGGAATCGCGTTCAGGTCGAACTGGATCTGCCCGATGCCGGCGTGGTTCCCTGTCTGGAATACAACCGCTGCTACACGTTCCGCTTCATGAACATCGATAACCAGGTCGCACTCTACTGCGACGACCGGTTGCTTTGCTTGCACCGGTACGACGACAACGAAGTCGTCGAGTCGACGGCTCTCCACAACCAGCCCTCTTTCGGTGTGCAGGGCCTCGATGTCCTGTTCCATTCGGTGAAGATCGATCGCGATGTCCACTATTCGTCGATCGGCCGCTACGCGCGCCACGACAGGGAGCCTTACATCGTGCCGGAGGACCACTATTTCTTTCTCGGCGACAACAGTTCCAAGAGCGAGGACAGCAGAATGATCGGCGCCGTGAACGGGGAGAGGATCATGGGAAGACCCTTCTTGATCTTTTACCCGTTTTCAAGGATGAGATTTTTTTGATCTGACAGAAGAGCAAAATCCCTATCCCCCCAGGAATAAAAGGCTAACATGCAATCGCAGACGACGATATTTCTCCGCAACTCTTTGTGCCGATGAGCGGTTCATAAACAGTGTGATCACCACTGAGACAGGCTCGACCATGACCCCAGAAGGCTGGCGCGATAAAGGCCAGGAACTCATGATGAAGGTGCAGAGGGGCGATGAATCCGCATTCGAGAGCCTGGTCGAAATCTACAAACAGTCGATCATCCAGACCGCCTATCGTTACGTCGGGGATTCGTCCCTGGCCGAGGACCTGGCGCAGGAGGTCTTTCTCAGGGTTTACAGGGCCCGGGCGAGGTACAAGCCTCTGGCCGCGTTCAAGACATGGGTTTTCCGGATTCTCTACAATCTGGTCGTCAACGAGGTTCAGGCCCGCAAGAAGCGTTTTGCCTTCTCGCTGGAGAGTCTGCGCGGAAGGGACAGGAGCGAGTTCTTCATCAGCGACCAGAAAGCCACCACGCCGATCGAGGAGATGGAGGACAAGGAGCTGCACCGCAAGGTCCGCGAAACGGTTTTCAACCTACCCGAGAAGCAGCGGATGGCTCTCGTTCTGAACAAGTATGAGGATCTCTCCTACCAGGAGATCGCCGAGGTCATGAACATGAGTCTCGAGGCGGTGAAGTCGATGCTGTTCCGGGCGCGCGAAAACGTCCGGAGCAAACTGGTCGCATATCTGAAAGTTGAGGCTTCCGATGAAGTGTGAAGAAGTCAGAGAGAAGAAACTCGAGTTTCTCGACAATGTTCTTCCCGGAGCGACGCACGATGCACTGGACGAGCATCTGCTCACCTGTACGCGCTGCCGGCAAGAGGTGACCGAACTCAGGGCGGCATGGGATATTCTCGATGAATTTCCCGACCCGACACCGTCGGGCGATTTCGTGCAGCGTACCATGGCATCGTTTCAGAAAATCAGGTCACGCGAGCGCAAGGCTGTTGCCCTCAGGCGCGCGGTTCTCGCGGTCGCGGCAGGGTTGATCCTCGTCCTGTCCGTTGTTCTGTTCGACAGTGGACCGGTTGCCGAAACTGGCAGCGGCTCGGCGGTGGCTGACGAGGACGTGATCGAGAACCTCGATCTCGTGGAGGACCTCGAGTTCCTCGAACAGTTCGGAGACGACCTCGATATGGTCATGGAGTACGAATTCTACCTCGCTCTCAGCGAGGAGGAGGCGCTCTGATGAAAACTTCGGCGCAGCTTCTCGTTCTGGCCCTGTTGCTCATTTTCGCGGCCGTTGGTTTTGCGCAGGATGACCCTTCACCGGACAGGAAGAAAGGTTGGGACTCGCTCTCGGCCGAGTCGCAAAAGAGGCTCAAGAGAAAATTCGAGGCATTCAAGAACCTTCCACCCGAGGAGCAGGAACGTTTCAGGCGAAGGCACGAGGAATTTCTCCGGCTGGAACGGAAGGTCATGGAGGATTTGAAGGACGAGTTGACCGGCCTCTCGGCAAGAGAGAGAAAGTCGATGATCGAAAAACGGGTGCGGGCAGAACTCCGCTCCCTCGAAAGGGCGGTCAAGAAGAAGAAGATCTTCGAACGCGAGCCGCCGAGAGATTCCGAGAGACACCGTTCGAGAGTTTTGCGGCGGGAACTGGAGAAGAAAAACAAGGATCTCGCGTCCCGGATCCTCAGGAAACTGCGCACGGGAGGAGTGATCACCGAAGAGGAGCACCGTCGGATCGAAGCGCTCAGCCATGAAGAGAAGGTTGCGGCGGTCCTCAACCTGCGCAAGAAACAGGTCCTCCGTGCAGTGGAAGAAGGTCTCCCTCCCGAGGAATTCCACCGATTCGAACGTATGCCCTGGCGTCCGTTCCGTGATGAGGTCGATCGCCAGAGGAGAGAGAAGGGCCTCCCCGGAAATTTTGCCAAGATCTGCGAGTTGACGCCCGAGCAGCGGAAGATGCTCAAGGAGATCGGCGACCGATCGGAGCGGGAAAAAAAGAAACGCCTCTTCTTCGATGAGAATTTCCGGCATCACTTCAGGGCAATGGGGATCTCGGACGAAAAGATCGACGAGATCCTCTCGCTCCCCATACCGCGGCGCCTGGAAAGCATCATGAAAGTGCTCCGCCAGATTCCTCCCGACAGGATTTTGCCCCATCTGCGCGGCCTGCTCAGAAAACCGCCTCCGCCCGACGGAACGGACCGGCCGGGCCCCGGCGCGAGAAGACCCAACGGAGCCGGGCGCGGAAATCACAGGAAACCGAACGACAAGCCTCCGGGCGGTTTCGGACCCAAGAAGCGCCGTCCACGTGAGGATCCGGCCGGCGAAGGCGGCCGCCCCGCCGTTTTTTAGAATGCGCGCCGTCCCACCTGCTGATAAGTTAACTGTCCTGTCGAAGACCGCCATCGGCGTCGATCGGTTCGGCGTGGAGGAATTGAGTGTTCAAGAGGAGCGACATCGTTGCCGCCGCACTCGCTTGCATCGGCGCAATCATCTACACCTGTTTTTTCTTCGACCGCGGCCTCGACCTCTTTGACGAGGGACTCTACGCGACCGAGGCATGGCGCGTGCTCGAAGGAGGCGCCTACGGGAACGACTTTCTCGCACCCTACGGGCCGGGACGGTATTACCTGATCGCGGGTCTCTTCGCTCTCTTCGGTGCATCGCTCAAGGTGCAGGCCGGCCTGTTTCTCGTTCTTCGCGGATTCGTGGCCGCGCTCTTCTACATCGTGTCGCGCCGCGTTCTCCCGCGGGGAATGTCACTCGTCATGGCCGCGGCCGTCACCCTCGCCCATGGGGCCTTGCACAAGAGTTTCTTCCAGTTCGTCGTCCTGGCCAACATCGCGGCCTGGTTCGCCTACCGCCGCTCTCGAACGGCCCGTGCCTGTTTCGCCGCCGGCATGGTTTGCGGCGTGACGACCCTTTTCCGCGTCGACGCCGGCATCTTCGCGGCGGTCTCCTGTGTCACTCTACTCGCCCTGGAACTCGTATGGGACAAGCCCGCGGCATCGATCGGCGCGTTCGGACGAAAGGCGGGCGGCTTTCTGGTGGGCGCGGCGCTGCCGCTCGTTCCGGTGGCGCTTGCTGTTCTGCTGGCCGGCGACCTGGAGATGGTGTTGCGCTCCGAGATCCAGCGGACGGTGAACCTCGTCCGTTTCGCAGACGCCGTGACCGTGCCCGGCCTCGGCCAGGCCCTGGAGAGTCATTCGCTGAAGAGGATTCTCCTGTCACTAATGATCCCAGCGGCGCCCGTGGCGCTGATCGCTCTCGGTCTGATGGCTCTACTCTTCCGGATTCGGGGAGACTCCGGCGCCGGGACTCTCGAAGTTCTGGCCGTGGCTGTATTCGGACTGCCCGTCATGAATCAGCTGCGGATCACGCCGACCTTCAACCACCTGCTCCAGAGTGTGCCGCTTGCTCTTCTCGCGGCCACGGTCATCGTCTGTCGGCTGGCCGGTCGGGCGAGATCGGATGGCCCGCCGGAGCCTGCCGCAAAAAGCGTCCGCGTCGCGAGGGCAACCTCTTTGGCAAGAGCGGCCGTCAAGGTCGTCGCGATCGTCCCGGCGGCGATTCTCGTTTTCTACAGCCTGGCCTTGACCAAACCGGACGCCCGCGTTCCGGGCTCGATCCGGATCAGGGAAGCCTTCGACACGGCCATCCCGCTCGAGGGCGCCGGTCTCTACGAGAAGGCGGAGAACGCTTCCGAATTGAAACGCGTCGTTGCCGCGATCCTCGCCGAGACCGATCCGAGCGACACGATCATGACCGGTCCCTACTCGCCGGCGCTCCATTTCCTTTCGCGGCGCATGCCGGCAGTGCCTTTTCTGGAGCCCTTCTACTATTTCGACGCTCCGCGGGGCCAGATGGAAATGATCGAGGCGCTCGAACGAAAACGCCCCGCTCTCGTCGTTCTCGGGGGACCGGTTCAATCGGTGGGGGGGCAGACCTTGGCGCGCGATGCGCCCATACTCGAACACTACATCTCTCTTCGCTATCGGCCGCACGGAGTCGTGGGTCGATATCGGATCTTCAAGAGGATCGATTGAAACGCTCCGTTACGCCATCGGGATTTCGACTCGCGGGGCGCGTCAAAGGGCGTCCGTGATCCTGCCGCCGCCCAAAACAGTGTCGCCATCGTAAAACACGGCCGACTGCCCCGGTGTGATCGCCGGCTGCTCACCCGTGAATTCGACGTGGATACCTCCTCCCGTCCGAGGAAAGATTCGCGCCCCGGCCGGAGTCGACCTGTAACGGATCTGCACCATGGCGTCGAAGCTCTCTTCCGGTGGGGGGATCGAACACCAGTTGAGCCGGTCGAGTGCGAACGCTTTCTCCCGCAGTTCGTCTTTTCGGCCCACGATGAGCGAATTGTCCTCCCTGTCGAGGGCGAGCACATAGTACGGCTCGGACGAGGCGATACCCAGCCCCTTGCGCTGTCCCACGGTGTACGCGGGCAATCCGCGGTGCCGGCCGAGGAGGCTGCCGCCGCGGTCGCGAATCGGGCCCGGCTCGAAGGCGTCCGGTCGCTCCCGGCGGATCAAGGATTCATACCCCCCCTCGGGGATGAAGCAAATATCCTGGCTTTCAGGTCTTTGCGCCACACTCAATCCTTTCCGGGCAGCCATTGCGCGCACGGCGTCCTTCGTCAATCCGCCGAGGGGAAAGGAGATCCGCGAGAGCTGGGCAGCGGGGATCCTGAAGAGGAAATAGGACTGGTCTTTCTGACCGTCCACGCCCCGCTTCAGAACGAATCGACCCTGCTCGCGATCCGGTTCGATCCGGGCGTAGTGCCCCGTGGCAATTCTGTCAGCGCCCAGCGAGCGGCCGAACTCGGCCAGCCAGCCGAATTTGACTTCACGATTGCACTGGACGCAAGGGTTCGGGGTTCGGCCCGCGCAGTAGACTTCGATGAACGGATCGACGATCTGCTCTCTGAACTCGGCGCGAAAATCGACGACGTGGTGGGCGATACCGAGAGTCCGCGCTGCCTTGCGCGCGTCCGCGCACGCCGCATCGCTGCCGGTCTCCCAGAGCCGCATGGTCGCGCCGATCACCTCGTGGCCCTGTTCGAGCAGGCGGACGGCAGTCATGGTCGAGTCGACGCCGCCGCTCATGGCCACGAGCACCTTTTCTGCCGCTGTCATGATCGGTTCTTTCTTTTCTTCCGCGCTGAACGGGCCGCGCGCCGCGCGCTGGAGCCTTCCCGGTTCAGGATTTCGTTCAGGCTGCCCGTGCGATAGCCGATGAGATCGATCGCCACATAGGACCAGCCCTCGGCGGTGATCCGTCCATGCAGCGAGCGCCGGAAACGGAAGGCGCGCTCCATCTCGGCAGGTTCGAATTCGAGACGTGCCACCTGACCATGGTGGCGAAGCCGGAAATTCCTGAAACCCAACCGGCGCACGTTCTTCTCCGCCCGGGCCAGCCGGTTCAGGAGATCCCTCTCGATCGGCGTTCCATAGGGAATGCGCGACGCAAGGCAGGCGGCCGCCGGAAGGTCGGCCGTCTCGAGACCGCGGCGCCGCGAGCAGAGGCGGACCTCGGCCTTGGTAAAGCCTTCCTCGAGAAGGGGGCTCTCGACGTTCAATTCGGCAACAGCCTTCTTCCCCGGCCTGTAGTCGCCGCTATCGTCAGCCTGCGAGGCCTCGGCGACCTTGTCGATCTCGAGCCTTCCCGCGAGTTGGATCAATTCCCCAAAGCGGATCTTTTTGCAGTGGTAGCATCTTTCCGGATCGTTGCGAACGAAGGAAGGATCCTCGAGTTCGCAGGAACGAAGGACCTCGTGGCGGACACCCAAACGGCGGCAGATCCTGTCAGCCCGTTTCCGCTCCTCGTCGGTGAATGTTTCCGATACCGCGGTGGCAGCCACCACGTTGCGGCCGTCCAGAACGCGCACCGCCTCGTTGAGGAGGAAAGTCGAATCCACCCCTCCCGAAAAGGCGACGAGCACCTTTCCGTAGGAAACGAGCCTGCGGTGAAGGGCCGCGACCTTGTCGTCGAGAGTCCTCTTGTCTTTTTTCCCGGTCACAACCCGTGTCCCTCCGTTCGATTCCGATGACGGGCGACTCAACGCGCCTAGCGCGACTCAACGCACCTTGTGCGACTCAACGC
>CAZUHB010000005.1:0-55923 GCA_964620445.1 uncultured Phycisphaerales bacterium | reverse complement strand
GCGACTCAACGCACCTTGTGCGACTCAACGCGCCTAGCGCGGCGCGGCCGCCCAGCCGTCGATGCGCCGGTCGGCCACTCCTGACATTTCACCCGACCGCGGATCGAAAACGATGATGTGGCAGTCGCCCTGTGCGTCTCTCTGCTTTATCGTGTGGCCTCGCGCTTCGAGTTCTCCTTTTATAGCCCGAGAGAGATCCTTTTCCACGTAGAGACGGTCGGGAAACCACTGATGGTGGATACGCGGGGCAGCCACGGCTTCCTCGGGAGACAGGCCGAGATCGACGAGGTTTACCAGGACCTGGAGAACGGTGTTGATGATCGTGCGGCCGCCCGGACTGCCGATCACGGCAAAGGGCCGGCCCTGGCGCAGGAGAATGACGGGACACATGCTGCTGAGCATCCTCTTCCCCGGTGCGATCAGGTTCGGCGCCGTGCCGATCGTCCCGCCGTCATCGGTCCACCCGGGGCGCACGTTGAAATCGTGCATCTCGTTGTTCATGAGAACGCCGGTCGAACCGGCCACCGCCTTGCACCCGAAGGTCTGTTCCAGCGTGTATGTGTTGGCCACCATGTTTCCGTCGCGATCCATTATCGAGAAATGGGTGGTCTGCTTCCGTCCTTCGTCGCGGGCTTTCGGTGCTGCTTTCTTCCCGCTGACCGCCTCGGACCGCGCCTGGTGGATGACGAGATCTTCGGACAGCGAACGGCTGTCAGCCGCGCGGCCAAGATCGATTCCGGCGCGCAGCGCGTGTGCGTGTTCCCGGGAGAGCAGCCGTTCGGACGGAACGTCGACGAAGTCGGCATCGCCCAGATAAAGGGCGCGATCTCTGAAAGCTAGACGCATCCCCTCGGCCATGGCGTGGCGCCGGTCGGCCTCGTTCTGAGCGCCGAGATCGAATCCGGAGAGGATGTTGAGAAGTTCGATCAGCACCGTGCCGCCCGACGAAGGGAGAGGCATGCCGACAACGGTGATCCCGCGGTAGGTGCCGGTGACCGGTTTGCGTTCGATCGCGTCATAGGAAGCGAGATCGTCGAGGGTCATGATGCCGCCGCCTTCGGCGATCGCGGCGATCAGCTCCTTCGCGACAGGGCCCAGATAAAACCCGGCCGCGCCTCCGTTCTGAATCCGGCGGAGGGTCTCGGCGAGGCAGGGCTGCGCGAGAATGTCGCCCGGCTGCAGACGTTCTCCGTTGTCGCCGAAATAACAGGCCTGCGTGCTCTCGAAGAGGCGCAGGTTCTTTTCATGCCTCTCGAAGGCCGATGCCAGATCGTCGTCGACCTCGAAACCGTTCTCGGCGAGTCTCCTGGCCGGATCGACCAGCAGCCGCCATGGAAGCCGTCCGTAACGTCGATGGGCCAGCTCCAGACCTGCAGGCGTGCCCGGGACACCCGAGCTCAGCAGGCCGAGATCGCGTTTCGTTTTGTCCACGTTGCCCTTCTCGTCGAGGAACATCCCGGCAGTGGACGCCCCGGGCGCCTTCTCCCGGTAATCGATGGACGTCAGCGTACCGTCGCGGAGGCGGATCACCATGAAACCTCCGCCGCCGAGATTGCCCGCTTGCGGATGGGTCACGGCAAGGGTGAAACCCATGGCCACCGCGGCATCGACAGCGTTGCCTCCGGCGGCCAGAACGCGTGCGCCCACTTCGGCGGCCAGATCGTCCACGCACACCACGACTCCTTCCGTCGACGCGACGGTTCGGTCCACGACCACGGGCGACAGGCAACCGCCAAGAACGAGGCCGGCCGCGAGGCAGACGGCGGCAGAGAACAACAACGCGATGCTCTTCGATTTCATGGGGGCCCTATTCCAAAAAAATAAAGGTTCAGCCAGTATCACGAGCGCGGCAGCCGGTCGGAACGGCAAGAGGCCGGAAGCAGGATGCAGCGTCTACTCTAACGGTGGCGAGAAAGGCATTCAAGACGCGTCTCTCGAGGCCGTCCCCGACCGATCCTGGCGCGCTTGATAATTCCCCTTCCATGCTTTTCAATGGTCGATCAGAAAGAGAGGCGCATTCGATGAAGATTTCTATCCGATCTGCGATTCCGGCGGCGCTGGCAGCCGTCCTCCTCGCGGCACCTCTCTCGTGCGGACCCGAAGGCGCCGTCACCGTGGAGATCGCTCTCGACGGCCCCACCCGTTTCGCCGTTTCGACCGAGGCCGCGGGAACCACCGAACGGCTTCCGGGCAGGGAATCTTTCGTCACGATCTCGATGACGATCCGCGCGACCGAAGAACTCCAGCCGGGAGGCGGACTGCGCATCGAGCAGGGCCGCCTTTTCAACGGCCGGCCGCTGATCGGACCGGACATGCGTTATACACTGGCCGATCCGGTCCTGGATCAGGACGGGGCGGCCAACCTGCTCACCGTGAGTTCCGAGTCGAGCCCCTTCGAGGTCTCCCTGCGTCACACCGGTCTTGGCCGTCATTCGCCCGAGATCGTCTTTCCCGAGGGGCTTTTGGCGGGCGAGAGGGTGACAGTCGTTTTCGGCGACAGGCGCGGGGGCGGTCCGGGAATGAGGGTTCCGTCGATTCCGATGAAAATCCGCCTGCTCTGTTTCGCGGACCGCGAGGGCGGCGGCGAGTACCTGCTCGCCAACGGACCGCACCCGCTTCTCGAAAGCCACGCTGTCGACGCGGACCGGCTTCGGGTGGTTGTCCCGTCGATCATCTCCCCGGGGAAGGCGCGGGTGCGGATCGTCCCGGTCAGGGGCGGCGGCGGCCGAACCGCCTCGAGTCTGCCCGTCGATGATTTCGCCGGGGACGTGATCGTCCGTCTTTCCGGCGAAGAGGACGCGCCGCGGCTCGGACGGATCGATTACCGCCTCGGACAGTCCTTTTGCGACGTGGAGGTCGTTCTCGATGAACCGGGAGTGTACAGGCTGAGCGCGCACTCTGCCGACGGGGAGGTGCGCGGAAGGAGCAATCCTGTGCTCGTCCTCGATGGGGCGCATCATGGAATGCCCGGGAGATGTTCGTTGAGGTGGGGGAGCCTTCAGAGTCACACGGCCGTGGGCGGCCATGCGGCCGCGTTGCAGGATGAGGCCTACGCCTTCGCCCGCGGACCGGCATGCCTCGATTTCTGCTCGATCTCGGATCACAGCTCGAACGGTTCTTTCCGCTGGGAAGAGTTGCGCACCTTGCCCGACCGTTTCGATGAACCGGGCATGTTCGTGGCCTTTGCCGGATATGAATGGACGTCCGAGGTTCACGGACATCGCCATGTGATCTTGAAGGACGCACGCCGCGCCAAGGCCTGGAGCGAACTGCCCAGGAACGATCCTGGATCGGGATACGCACCCACCCTCGCGGCCCTGGCCGAGAAAATCGGCTCCGATCCGAATGTGCTGATCGCGGTCCACCACACCACATGGCTGCGCGACCCGGCCGTTCCCGACTACGACTTCGGACTCGGCCTGCCCATGGAGAGGCAACGCCTCTTCGAGGTCTACTCCTGGCACGGTTTGGCCGAGTACAACAGGTCTCCCTTTCCGGTCCATGGCGATCCCGCCAAGGAGAGGCGGCCCGGTTCGAGTTTTCGCGATGTCCTGGCCGCGGGCGGGCGATTCTTCGTCACTGCCGACTCGGACGGACATGCAGGGCTGCCCGGCGTTCCGCTCGCGATCCGCAGGAAGAAAGGTCTGCGCTACGGTTTCTCGGGAGTGACTGCCGTGTACGCCGAGACCTTCGACCGCGAGGGAGTATTCAATGCCCTGGAACGGGGCCGCTGCTACGGCACCACGGGCGCCCGCATCGTGATCGCCCTCCGCATCGATGGTGCTTTCCCCGGCGACACGGTCACGGGCGATGGGCAGCCCCGTGTGCGGCTTGCCGTTCACGGAACGGACGCGATCGACTCGATACGGTTGCTCCGTGACGGAGCGCTTCTCGTTGCCGAGAGGCGTCCCCGTACGCTCGATTTTGCCGACGACTTCAGACTGACGGCCGAACCTGTCGCCGGAACGCACTCCTACTACCTGAGGGTGGAGCAGAGGGATGGACAGATGGCGTGGGTATCGCCCATCTGGATCGAATGGCAGGAGTGAGCAACAGCGAGGCCGCTACTTTTCGTATCTCTCGGCAAGGCAGGTCATCCGAACGAGTTCGGCCACTGATCCCACCTTCATCTTCCGCATCATGTTGGCCCGGTGAATTTCCACTGTTCGAGGACTGAGGAAGAATTCCGCCGCGATCACCTTGTTCGGTTTACCTCGCACGACGCGCTCCATCACTTCCTTTTCCCGCGCGGACAAGGTGGAGACCCGTGTCATGATATCATTGGCGAGCTGGCGTTCTTTATGTTCCTCCGATTCCCGTTTCTGAGCCTTGTTGATGATCTCGATGAACTCCTTGTCGTCGAAAGGCTTCTCGATGAAATCGAGCGCGCCGTTCTGCATCGCCTTGACCGCCATTTCAATATCGCCATATCCGGTGATGACAATAACGGGTAGATTGATCTGGCGCTCGATCAGTCTTGCCTGAAGCTCGAGGCCGTCCATGCCGGGCATCCTGACATCGGTGACGATGCAACCCGTTTCGGGAGGGGTCTGGTCGAGGAAACTCGACGCGCTCGAGTACTGCTGGACGCTGAATTTGTGGCGCTCAAGGAGCCAAGCCAAGGATTTCCTGAAGTCGTCATCGTCATCGATGATACAAACCGTAAATTTCTCGGTCACCTCTTGACCTCCTGATCGATTCTGAGCGAAACGTAGAAACCTCTGTGGATCTTCACCAAGCGACTCGTTGCCAGCTATCCAATCCTGAGCCCCGGCAGGGGAATCCACGTTCTTCTTTCACCTTCCGAACATAATAATACCAAAGCAGGACCAGTAAAGTAATGTTACGTAAAAAAAGGTCCTTCGAACTGATGTCGATTCTCGAAGAACAAAATCACGAAGTACCCTGTCCTATAATCTTGGTACGACAACTGGATTCTATTTGATTCGAACGACTAGATGTAGTAAAAATACCGTTCAGATTCAAAAAGGAAAGCAGAGTTAGAGACGGCGGTTGGGGAACCACCCTCTTACTCAAGAGTCGAGACGAACAGCGGTGTGCTTTGAATCGTTGCCTTCCTCCTTTTCGGCTGACCGAGTGCGCCGCCGAGGTTCGAGAAGAGAAAACGTCAGAAGGATCAAAAAAACGATTACGGCCGCTATGAGCCGATAGGTCACACGAGAGGTCCTTCTGATCGAATCTTCGGAGGACCATCTGTTTTGAAAGAAGAATCGATTTCCCACTCCCAACTCTGGGTCAGATTCAAGAGGACCAACAGTCCGCGCCTCAGATCGCGGCTCGTCGAAACCTACCTGCCCCTGGTGAAGGGCGTTGCCAAGAAAATCTCCTCGCGCCTCCCGAACACGGTGGATAAAGATGATCTCGCGAGCGCCGGCGTCTGCGGCCTCATCAAGGCGATCGACAATTACGATCCCTCCCGCGGGACGCGATTCGAGAGCTACTGCCGCATGCGGGTGAAGGGATCGATGCTCGACGAATTGCGGAACCAGGACTGGATTCCGCGCGAAGCGCGAAACCGTGAAGCCGAATTGAGCCGCACCTTGGCAGGACTCAAGGAAACACTCGGCCGCGATCCGTCCGATGGGGAACTGGCTTTCGCGCTCAGTCTTTCGGTGGACGAGCTTCGTGCGACGATTCTCAAGCTGACCTTCTCCAACATCATCTCGCTCAACTCCGAGGAGATCGAAAACTGCACGCGTCCGGGAAACAACGGCCGCAACAGTATGCCCATGGTGGAGGAGGAACCTTCCGAAATCGTGCAGAGACAGGAGATCACCAAGCTCATTTACGGAAGCCTCACTCAGCTCGAAAAGATGATCATCATGCTCTACTACCACGAGGGCATGACCATGAAAGAGATCGGTGAGATCATCGATATCTCGGAGTCGCGCGTCTGCCAGATCATCACGCGGATGCTCATGCGCCTCAAGGAGAAGTTCGCGGCCGAGTATTGATCGTCGGCTCGGATCGATTCCATATTCCTCTCCACGCCGGTTGCTTCATCCCCTTCCTCCTGTATGATGATAGTTCGTCGAGCGATACCCTTGAAGAACTGGCCCCCGCTGGATTCAGAGTCCACCGAGAGTAGAAAGGCCATGACAAAAAAGAAGAGCTTCGCGAGCGCACTGAAAGACCTTCTCTTTCGGAGGAAAGACAGGGGACTGCCCGAGGACCACTTCGTCAAGCTGATCGAGATCAACACCGCTCTCAACTCCGAGCTGGTTCTGAAGAGGCTCCTGAGCCTGATCCTCGATTCCGTGGTGAGCCTGATGGGCGCGGAACGCGGTTTCCTCATCCTGGCGAAGGGCGATAACTTTCAGGTCGAAGTGGCCCGAAACATCGATCGCGAGGAGATCCGCAAGGCCGATGCCAAGGTGAGTTGGGGGGTGGTGCAGAAGGTGATGGAAGAGGGATGCGTGTTGCTCACCGACAGCGCCATGGATGACAAGAACCTTGCGGCCTTCACTTCAGTGGCCGACATGAAGCTCCGATCGATCCTGTGCACGCCGCTCAAGATCAAGGACGCCGTGATCGGCTGCGTCTACATCGACAACCGT
Organism: uncultured Phycisphaerales bacterium; assembly: GCA_964620445.1. Taxonomy (GTDB): domain Bacteria; phylum Planctomycetota; class B15-G4; order B15-G4; family CAYZWU01; genus CAZUHB01. Next base: position 49,345 of record CAZUHB010000005.1, on the reverse strand, counting down.
TTTCAGAAGGGAACCTTTTCGGAAGACGACCGCGTCTTTCTCGATCTCTTCTCCGACCAGGCGGCCATCGCTCTCGAAAACGCCCGCCTCTACGAGGAGAACGAGGAGAAGAGGATCGAGCTGGAAAAGCTCAATGCGACTTTGAAGGAGCGCGTCGCATACCAGGCCGACGAGATCCAGGTCATCAAGAAGGCGCTCGAAACGCAGCGCGAGACGTACAAGCTCAAGTACGACTACTCGAACATCGTGGGCCGCAGCGCGGCCATCGCCGAGGTGTTCCGGCTTCTCGACATCGTGACCGACACGAACTATCCCGTGCTCATCTACGGTGAGAGCGGCACGGGCAAGGAACTGGTGGCGCGCGCCATTCACTACAACGGACCTCTCCGGGACAGGCACTTCGTTTCCGAGAACTGCGCGGCCATTTCGGAGAGCCTGCTTGAGAGCGAGTTCTTCGGCTACGAGAAGGGCGCCTTCACCGGGGCCGACAGGCGCAAGATCGGTCTCTTCGAAGCCGCACATGAAGGAACGCTCTTTCTCGACGAGATCGGCGACATGGGGCTCTCGATGCAGAAAAAGCTGCTCCGCGTCCTGCAGGAGGGGGAATTCAGGCGCGTTGGAGGCCGCGAGCCGATCAAGGTCAAGGTAAGGATCATCTCCGCGACCAACGCCGACATACCGGAGTTGATCCGCGAGAGCAGGTTCCGCGAAGATCTCTACTACCGTCTCAAGGTCATGGCGATCCGCGTGCCGCCCCTGCGCGAGCGGCGCGAGGATATCCCGCTCCTCGTGGACAGCTTTCTGGCCAAGCTCGCGGGCGAAGCGGGCGAGGAAAAGAAAGTGATCCAGGTCGACGCGATGCGCAGGCTCATGGCCCACAACTGGCCGGGCAACGTGCGAGAGCTCGAGAACGAGGTCCGACGGATGCACGCTGTCGGCGGGAAAACGATCAGTGTCGACGATGTGGGCGCACTCTTGGCATCGACCGGACCGCGGGGCCTTTCGGGGAGCGATCTTTACGAGGGCAAGACCCTGGAAGAGATCGAGAAGGAAGCGATCCGCGCCGCGCTCAAACGGGCGGGGGGGAACAAGGCGCGCGCCGCCAAGGAGCTTTGCATACCGCGGCGCACTCTCTACAACCGGCTCAAGAAGTACGCCATCGGCCTGAACGAGGAGCGCTGATCGCCTGCCGATCAGGCATCGGGTTCTCCGTCGGTCCGCTCCGGTTCGGCGTCCGGGTTGATGGGCATGATGTTGGGCAGGAAACTGCCGGTCACGAACTCGAGAATCTCCGAACCCTGGGATATGGCCGAATCGACGAAACCCTGTTCCTTGGCCCACTGGTAGAGATTGAACATGCTGCGCCTGCCATCGAAGGCGCGGGCGATCTGATCCCTGATCATGTAAGCCTTACGGCTGTTCTTGTCGAGCTCGGTGGCGATGTCGATCTCGTAGCGCGCTTTCTCGAGGTAATAATTCTGCTCATCGCCATTGCTGCTGCATTTGGCCCTCTCGTAGTAGATCATGGCCATGAGACAACGCATTTCCACGTTGTTGCCGTACTTCAACGCTTCCTCGCCGTAGAGCATGGATGAATTGAGCACCTCCATGTGATCTTCTTCAGGCTTCTCCTTCATGAGCTGGTGATAGTAGTCGTAGAGGGTTTCAGTGCACTCGTAGGCAGCAGTGAAGTTCTCCTTGTCGATGGTGCGCAGTTTGAGCAGGTCTTCCAGACCTCCCCTGGTGTCGCCATTCTGCCTGAGAATCCGGCTCCGTTCGAGGAGGGCGCCCGTGTGCTGGGGATCATAGTTGAGGGCAATGTTGAGCGGTTTCATGGCCTGGGCGCGCAGCTCCTTCGCTCCGTCCGATTCAGGGTCATCTTTCTGATCGGCAAGACGTCGGAACAGCTGGCCCAGACCGGAATAGGCATCGGGTTTCTTTGGAAAGAGGGCGATCGCCGTTCTGAAATGTTCCTCCGCCTGGTGGTCGTTTTCGTTGTCCATGTCGCTGAGCAGAAGCTGGCCCTGCTGCAGGGCGGACTCGTAGTCCTCCAGGTTTTTCTTCATCCCCTGAGACTGGAAGGTGATCACCAGAACGACGATGAGCAGGATCGCCGCAGCCGCGGCGATGGCCGAGGCCCACTTGTTCTTGCGCACCTTCTTGGCCAGCTTGATCACCGTTCCCGAGGGGCGCGCCAGGATCGGCTCCCCGTCGATGTAGCGGCGGAGGTCGGCCGCGAGGTCGCTCGCCGTGGCGAAACGCTGGCGCGGCTCCTTTTCCATCGCCTTCATCGCGATCACGTCGAGTTCCCAGGGCACGTCGGGGCGGATCTTGCGGGGCGCCTTCGGTTCCTCCTCGAGGATGAGGTTGAGGATTTCCTGGGTGCTCGTTCCGATGAAGGGCGGCTTTCCGGTGAGGAGTTCGAAGAGGGTGACGCCGAGCGAGTAGATGTCCGATTTCTTTCCCACGGCGCCTTTCTTGCCGAGAACCTGTTCGGGACTCATGTAGATCGGCGTTCCCACGAGCGCGCCCGACTCGGTGAGGGTCGCGCCCCGCTCCTGCCGCGCCAGCCCGAAGTCGGTGATCACCACCTTGTCATTCTCGGTGAGAAGAATATTGCCCGGCTTGATGTCGCGATGAATGATTCCGTTGTCGTGGGCATAGTCGATCGCCTTCGCCGCCTGGAGAATGATCCGGGCGATCCTCTCGAAGGAGATCGGGTGTTCGTCGCTCAAGACCTCATCGAGCGGGATACCGTCCACGTATTGCATGGCGTAGTAGTAGAGGGAGTCCTTCTGACCGATGGCGTAGATCTGAACGATGTTCTCGTGGTGCAGCTTGGCCACGGATTCGGCCTCGCGGAGGAATCGGCGGATCGACCTTTCGGGAAGATTGATGCTCGGCGGGAGAAGCTTGATCGCCACTATTCGGTCGAGGTTTTCCTGAACAGCCTCGAAAACAACGCCCATCGAGCCGCGACCGATCTCGCGCACGATGCGGAACTCGCCGAGCCGCTTGCCTTTCAAGGTGTCGATACCTGGAAAAGCCACCGACGCTGTGTCGTCATCAGGCTCGAGGTGATCGTTGATCGAATCGTTCATCAGATCGGGAAATCACGAATCCAGTAAAGAAGGATCGGACGTTTGAATGCACTCAGGCGCTCCCGCGCACCGAAGCGGGGGAGAAAAACTCGATGCGAGACCCGGTAAAGTCTTGCACTCCATAATGCATAATGCGCGATTTGCATTTCCTAATGCGCGTTTTGACAGAGGCTGTCCCGCTCAGCTGCTGGCGCGACGAATACTAAGTAACTGTTCGAGCAGTTTTTTCAACTCTTTAATTTGTATCATATTAGGGCCGTCACAAAGAGCCTCTTCCGGATTCTCGTGCGTCTCGAAAAATGCACCGTTGCATCCGGCCGCGACAGCGGCCCGCGCCAGGATCGGTATCATCGCGGCGTCGCCGCCCGTGGCGTGCCCCAGTCCGCCCGGCATCTGGACCGAATGGGTCGCATCGAAAACCACTGGACAGCCCAGTTCCTGTAGATAGGGAATAGCACGTATGTCGTTGACCAGGGTGTTGTATCCGAAACAACTTCCTCTTTCGGTGAGGAAGATCTCCTTGGCTCCCACGGTGCGCACCTTCTCGACAACGTTGGCCATGTCCCAGGGAGCCAGAAACTGCCCTTTCTTGATGTTGATCGGCTTGCGGGTCGATGCGGCCGCTGTCAAAAGGTCGGTCTGGCGGCAAAGAAATGCCGGAATCTGAATCATGTCGAGCACCGCGGCCGCGGCCGTTGCCTGGGATGGCTCATGGATATCGGCCATGACCGGCAATCCGGAGTCTTCTCTGATCGTCGCCAGGATTTCGAGCCCTTTGTTCATGCCTGGCCCGCGGAAAGAAGATATTGAGCTCCGATTCGCCTTGTCGAAGGACGCCTTGAATACGATGGGAATCGACAATTTATCCGAAATGTCGGCCAGCTTCCGTGCGAGAGCAGCGGTGCTCTCCTCCGATTCGATGACGCAGTGCCCGGCAATGACAAAGAATTCGGTCATCGGATCGAAATCGAATCGGCCTAGCTTCATGGCAGCAGATCCTCGCAGCTCAATGATTCCCGGTAATACTCGAGGCGGACGTCAACCCGATCCGCCGCGGTCATTTTAACCTTGCTCCCCGTTTGGTAAACTCAATTCCGGATGCTTTCGGTAAGCCGGAAAGAAGTGGCGGATTCTGTGAGATCAAAAATCAAGCGAACGATCCTTATCACGGGCGCGAGCGGCCTTCTCGGGGGCGCGCTCTTCAGAGCTCTATCTGCCGGGGACGCCGATGTAACCGGGCTTTTCGGCCGATCGTCCTCGCCCGCACCGGAGGGTATCGCAGGGGGCGGAGTCGACCTGGCCGACGCGGCGCGGCTCACCCGAATCCTCGACCAGACCGTTCCATCGCTCCTTGTCAACTGCGCCGCCATGCCTGATATCGTCCCCTGTGAGGCCGATCCAGGGGGTGCCCGGGCCGTGAACAGCGCCGCGCCCGCTCTCATGGCTGCCTGGTGCCGTGCGCGCGGCGCGCGGTTCGTGCACTTCTCGACCGATCAGGTTTTCGACGGCACAGGGAGTTTCTACGGGGAGAATGATCCTCCCGCTCCCGTGCATCGCTACGGCATCACGAAAGCCGCCGGAGAGAGCTCGGTGCTTGATGCGAATCCGGACTCTGTCGTGGCCCGCCTCTCCCTGATCTATGGCGTCTCGCCGAGCGGACGCCGCTCCGCTTCCGAGGGCCTGATCAACGCATTCGGTCAGGGTCGGACTCTGCGGCTGTTCACCAACGAGTATCGAACGCCGGTGCTGGTCGACGATCTGGTCAGGGCCGTTCTCTTCCTGGCGGATAGCGACTTCTCGGGACTGATCCACCTTGCCGGGCCGGATCGGCTGAGCAGGTTCGAATTCGGCTGTGCCCTGGCGTCGCGGTTCGGACTGAGGAGCGATCTGATCGAATCCGCTCTCTCGGAAGGCCTGAAAGCGTCTCCCCCGCGTCCGCTCGATCTCTCTCTCGGCATCGATCTGGCGTCGCGGACCCTGCCCTTTCGAATCAGGTCGGTCGAGGAGGGCCTGAGGGAGCTTCCAGATCTCTGAAGGCTTGAATCTCTCGGCAGGTTATGTTTGTTTCTATGTTGAGTCTCAATCCGCGGTTGGAAAACGGTCTCTGAACTTCACATCGAGAAAAGAGGTGAGCGGTCTGAAGTACATCATCGTCATTGTTACCGGCCTGGGGGATGAGCCGCTCAAGGCGCTGGACGGGAAAACGCCTCTCGAGGTGGCAATGACTCCCCACTTCGACCGCATCTCGTCCGAGGGCCGGCTCGGTCTCGTCGACACGATCGATGCCCATGACCGGTGCGGATCGGAAAGGGCGCTCCTGTCGCTCCTCGGCTTCGACACGAGAGAGATCAAAGTGAGCCGTGGTCCGCTCGAGGCTGCCGGCATAAACATCTCGCTCGAGAAGGACGATCTGGCCCTTCGAATGAACTTCGTGACCACCTTCAACGGGATTCTGGTGGATCACAACGCCGGGCAGATCTCCGAATCCGAATCGATCGCCCTCATCAAGATGCTGAACGCGAGACTGGGGAGTGAGAAACTCAGCTTTCATGCCGGCCTCGGCTACAGGAACCTTCTCGTCATGAAAGGGTGCGCGCCCCTTGCGTTCGAGACCGTACCGCCGCACGAGATCCTTCAGCAGCCGGTTCGCGATTTTTACCCCTACGGCCCGGACGCGCAGGTTCTGTGCGATCTCCTCGAGAGGGCGCGGACCGAGCTCGACAAACACGATATCAACAGCGTTCGGGTCGACCTCGGTGAAAACCCGGCCAACATGCTCTGGCTCTGGGGACAGGGGCGGGATTTCGATCTGCCCGCCTTCGACTCGATGTTCGATCTACGCGGCGGGCTTGTGGGCGCTGTTCCACTGGCGCGCGGCCTTGCGCGAAAGATCGGTTTTCAACTGGTCGACGTACCGGGCGTCACGGGTGGCATCGACACGGACTACCAGGCAAAGGCCGATGCCTGCCTCGAGGCGCTCAAACGCCTCGATCTGGTCGTGCTTCACGTTGGAGCGGTGAATGAAGCCTGCCACGAGGCGAATCCATCGTCCAAGGTCGCGGCCATCGAGGCGGTCGACAGCCGCCTGATCGGTCCGCTTCTGAATAAACTCGACGCCCTGGACAACTGGCGGCTGATGGTGGCCACCGACCACATCACCTCGACCGTCGAGACCGCCCAGGCGCGCGGGCCGGTGCCTGTTGCATTCTGCGGCTGCGGGGTGGAAGGGATCCGGCGCTACTCCTTCACCGAGTCGAACGCGGCCAAATCCGATCTCCAGATCGACAGGGGCTACAACCTGATGGAATTCTTCCTGGGCATCCCACGACAGAACCGGCAATAGATCGGCCTTTCCAGGTACCTGCCGGACTTATCCGCCGAAGAAACGGAAGTGGACACCCAAACGGCGGGTCTCCGCCCTATGGGTGTCCACTTTTGACGCGTCAAGACTCGGCGCCGCGGTTGAACGGCCGTTTAGAAAGGATTCTCCAGGATTCTGATCGGGAGCTTGAAACGGGGATGTTTCGACCCGAGGATCCTGACCGAGAATTCCATCTCCGTGTTACCCGACGATTGGATATGGATCATCCGGATCGGCTCTTCGCCACCCTCGATGAACTTTTCGACTTCCACGAAACCGACAACGGTGTCTGAGGGATTGAGGAAAAGAATGAGATTCTTGTCCTTCGGGAAGGGGATGTCGTTCTTCGACGCGCTGACGGCGCCGATCTTTTCGAGGTCGGCCAGCGCGCGCGCGTTCTCGGCATCAGCAGCCGCCTTCGCCTTGGCGTTCTCCTCGGCGATGCGCTTCTCTTCTTCTTCCTTCTGTTTTTCCTCTTCCGTTTTCTCCTGAGGCTCTCCTTCTTCACCCTCTTTCTTGGGCTCGTCCTTCTTGGGCTCTTCGGGCTTCTTCTCCTCCTTGGGCTTCACCGGCTCCACCGCCGCGGTTTCTTCTTCCGCGCCCGCACCCTTGTTCCTGTAGACGAGAGTGTACGGACCAGGAGGCAGGAGCGGCGACTCGAGCGGACGCGAGACGCTCAGCACGCCGAGGGGGAGGTAACCGTCAGGCGTGGGATTGTTGTTCTTGTTGATCTTGCTGATACTCGTGAGAAGGCCCGCCATCGGCGCGAAGACCAGGTAATCGAACCCGACAATGATCTCCCGGTCGGTGTCGACGTGTGAGGCCTCGATGGCGTAGAAGTTGCGGTCGTCCCACCTGTTCTCTTTCAGATAGGCGGAATTCAGCTCCTTCAGGGCGGTCTCGAAGATGTCGCGGCCCACCTTGGGATTCTTGACGCAACGGAAGCCGAGAGAGTCGAGGTTCGTGTTCGAGAGGCAGGGCTGCCTCACGGGGAGAAGGTTCACGAGGTCGTTGCCGTTGTACACGCCACCCTTGACCACGTACTGGCGCGAATCGAAACCGGGACTCAGCGTTTCCTTTTTCCGTCCCAACTTGTAGGTGATCGGTTTGAAGTTCTTGTACGCTTCGAATGGAGTACTGGTCCATTCCCACACGCTGCCGGTCATGTCCTGGATACCGAAGGGCGATGCGCCGGCCGTGTGGGAGCCGACGGGCATCAGCTTTTCACGCCGCGTGCGCCTGTCCTTGGTGGAGCACTTCTTCGGATCGTAGTCGTCTCCCCACGCGTAGAGCGTTCCCTTGTTGTCCGACGCCGCCCGCATCCACTCCTGCTCGGTGGGAATCCGTTTTCCGCACCAGCGGGCAAACGCCTTGGCTTCGGTGAAATCGACGTTGCGAATGGGGAACCTGTCTTCGCCCTCGGGGAAGCTCATTCCTTCGTCGGGCCCCTTCTTCCAGGCGAGCTCCCGGAGAAGCTGATTCGGCGACCGTCTCGTGGCGTCGAGGAAAGCTTTCCACTGCGCATTGGTGATCTCGAACTTGTCGCAGTAGAACTCGCCCACGCTTCTCTGGTTGTGCCGCGGGATCGATCCGGACAGGAATCCGAGGGTCGTTGGCTGATCCTCGCCCATCTTCTCGACCAGTTCCTTGTTCATGCCGAGAACCACGTCGCCTCTCGGAACTTTCACCATGTTGAACGGCACCCGGCTGTTTCCGGCCTTGGCTGTTCCGTGGGTGCCGCGGACGAACTTCTCCACGTTTGTAGAGCGATCCTGGGGGGGCGCCTCGGACGCCAGCGGAAGGTGGGCAAAGCAGAAAGTCAACAGGAGGGCGGAAAGAAGAGAAAGGGCAATCTGTTTTTTCATCGTTCGAGATCCTGATCTGATAACTAAATCTTGCTTCATGGCCGTCTCCACCGGAATGGGGGGGGGCGGTTCGGGCTGCCGATCGAAGAGCAGCAACTATAATATTAGAGGCAAAGCAAAACAGAGTAACAGGATGCGAAGCCATGTCAAGTTCCGGAATGCCGCTCTGTACCGGTTTCTTTTGCCCCTTGCCGGCCCGTTTGGCGGGCGCTCGCCCCGGATCGGGGGCCGCCGATGAACGAAGATACTTAATAGGAGCAACTTAGGGTTCCTCTTTCCGGAGTGGTGCAGGAGTGTTACCATTATTCCTCGAAAAAACCGGATCGAGGTTTGAGCCGATGGCCAAGGGCAAGAAAGAGTTTATCGAGATCGTCACCCCATCCGGGGCCGCGGGAAGGAGGATCGACCGTTTCCTGGGAGAGACACTCTACCCCGACTATTCGCGCAGCTATCTGACCGGGATGATCTCCTGCGGCCAGATCAAGGTGGACGGAAAACGTGTGCGCAAGAGCTACCGCGTTGCCGAGGGGGAAAAGATCACGATCGAGAAGGGGGTGCGCAATCCGAGCACGCCGCGGGCCGAGGATATCCCGATCGACCTCATCGCGGAAGAGGAACATTTCGTGGTGATCAACAAGTCGACCGGCCTCGTGGTCCATCCGGGCACGGGCGAACGGGACGGAACCCTTGTCAACGCCCTGCTCTTCCGCTACCCCGAGATTGCACGCGTGGGCGTTGTTCATCGCCCCGGCGTGGTGCACCGCCTCGATCGGGAGACGACGGGTATCCTCCTCGCGGCGCGCTCCAACCTCGCCCGTTATCACCTGGTGGAGGAGTTCAAGAACCGCCGCGTCGAGAAGGAATATTTCGCCGTGGCGATCGGCAACATTCCCTTCCACTCGGACTACATCGATCTGCCTCTCGGCAAGGATCCGAAGAATCCCGAGAAGGTGAAGGTGGACAGGCAGCGCGGCAAACCGGCCTCCTCGTTCTACGAGGTCGTCGAACACTTCGACGGATTCTGCGCGGTCAAGATCAACATTCACACGGGCCGCACCCACCAGATCCGCGTTCACATGAGCCATATCGGATTTCCGCTCGTGGGCGATCCCATGTACGGCCGGGGGCGCAGGCAATTTTACAACGCGATCGTGGAAGAGTATGCCGCCGCGGGCAAGGCTGTTCCGACGATCGCCCGTCAAGCCCTTCACGCGCGGCGCCTTTCTTTCACCCATCCGATCTCGAAGGAGAGGGTGAGCTACGAGGCGCCCCTCCCGGCCGATATCACCGAACTCGTTTCCTGGCTGCGCGAGGAGCGGAATTGATTCTGGAGCAATCGCAATGGCGAAGAGAGTAGACCACGTGGCCGTGGCTGTACGGTCGATCGAGGATTCCCTGGGGTTTTACAGGGATCTCCTCGGCCTCGAACATGTCGGCGACGAGGAGGTCGCGGAGCAACGGGTCAGGGTGGCTGTTCTGCGCGCCGGCGAAACGCGTGTCGAACTGCTCGAGCCCACAGCCCCGGACAGCCCGGTGGGGAGGTTCATCGACAGGTCGGGCGAGGGGCTCCACCATATCGCTTTTCGCGTCGAAAAGATCGATGACGAACTGGCCCGCCTCGCCGCCGGGGGTACCAAACTGATCGACAGGAAGCCCCGCACCGGCGCCGAGGGTGCACGGATCGCGTTCATCCACCCCGCCACGTCGGGCGGGGTCCTGGTCGAACTGGTGGAGCGCTGATCGGCCGCGCCGCGGCCGAGAGAATCGTCCTTGTCGAATCCATTGAATTTGACTCGCGCAGCGGGTAACATCCCTGTTTCCGCTCTGACCTGGATGGGAAAAAACGCGTGGCATGAAGCATGCGCAGAAATCGGAAAGACAAGATGACATCGAAACGCGAATTACTCGAGAAAAAGAACCAGCAAGCCCAGCTCGGAGGCGGTGCGGCGCGGATCGAAGCCCAGCACGCCAAAGGCAAGCTCACGGCGCGTGAGCGGATCGACCTGCTTCTCGACGAGGGGTCGTTCAACGAGATCGACCGCTTCCTGATCCACAGGACAACAGATTTCGGTATGGGCGACAAGCAGATCTACGGCGACGGCGTGGTCACCGGCCACGGCACGATCGACGGCCGCAGGGTGTATGTTTTCTCGCAGGATTTCACCGTCTTCGGCGGATCGCTGGGCGAAGCCCATTCCCAGAAGATCTGCAAGATCATGGACATGGCCATGAAGGTCGGCGTCCCGGTGATCGGCCTCAATGACTCGGGCGGGGCGCGCATCCAGGAAGGTGTTCGGTCGCTCGGCGCCTATGCCGACATCTTCCTTCGCAACACCCTGGCGTCCGGTGTTGTGCCCCAGATCTCGGCCATCATGGGGCCCTGCGCGGGCGGGGCGGTCTACTCGCCGGCCATCACCGATTTCATCTTCATGGTGGACGGGACCTCCTACATGTACGTGACCGGTCCGCAGGTGGTCAAGACCGTGACCCACGAGGATGTCACGCACGACGAACTGGGCGGGGCAACGACGCATTCGACCAAATCGGGCGTGGCCCACTTCGAAGCGGGATCCGATCTCGAATGTCTTGCCAAGGTGCGGCGGCTCGTTTCGTTCATTCCGTTGAACAACGCGGAAGATCCGCCGATCGTCGATATGGGTGACGATCCGGAGCGGCGCGACGAGAAACTCGATTCGATCGTACCCCGGAATCCGAACAAGCCCTACGACATAACCGAGGTGATCCTCTCCGTTCTCGACAGCGGCGACTTCATGGAGGTTCACGAGAACTATGCCCGCAACCTGGTGATCGGGTTCGGCCGGATCGACGGCCGTACCGTGGGCATTCTGGCCAATCAGCCCGCCGTGCTTGCCGGGACGCTCGATATCGACGCTTCCATCAAGGGGGCGCGATTCGTGCGCTTCTGCGATTGCTTCAACATTCCGTTGATCACCTTCGAGGACGTTCCCGGCTTTCTTCCGGGCACGACGCAGGAGTATGGCGGCATCATCAAGCACGGGGCCAAGCTCCTCTACGCTTACTGCGAAGCGACCGTTCCCAAGATCACGGTGATTACGCGCAAAGCTTACGGCGGCGCTTACGACGTTCTCTCGTCGAAGCATATCCGCGGCGATATGAACTTCGCCTGGCCGTCGGCCGAGATCGCCGTCATGGGTCCCGAGGGGGCCGTGCGGATCATCTTCAAGAAGGAGCTCGAAAAGGCGGACGACCCGAAAGCGGTCGAGGAGAAGCTGGTGGCCGAATACCGGGAGAAATTCGCCAATCCCTACACCGCCGCCGAAAAGGGTTATGTCGACGAGGTGATCGTGCCGTCGGAGACGCGCTGGAAACTGGTGTCCGCCCTCCGCTTGCTGGCCACGAAGAGGGACAGCAATCCGCCGCGCAAACATGGAAACATCCCGCTCTGAGAGGCTGAGAGACAATGACGTCAAAGAAAACGTCCAAGAAAAAGAGCCGCGAGCCATCGAGCCGCAAGGGGAAGATGTTCGGGAAACTCCTCGTGGCGAACAGGGGGGAGATCGCGCTCAGGATCATCCGGACCTGCCGCGAGATGGGGATCAAGTCGGTGGCGGTCTATTCCGACGCCGACCGGGACAGCCTCCACGTGCGCTGGGCGGATGAAGCCTACTGCATCGGCCCCGCACCGTCGACCGAGTCCTACCTGAATATCGACGCGATCCTCGATGCGGCCAAGGCGTCCGGTGCAGAGGCGATTCACCCCGGTTACGGTTTCCTCGCGGAGAACGCCGCCTTTTCCGAGGCGTGCGATGCGGCGGGTATCGTGTTTGTCGGGCCCACGGGGAGGGTGATCCGTGCCATGGGCGACAAGATCGAGGCGCGCAAGCTGATGATCGCCGCCGACGTGCCCGTCATGCCCGGCACGGAGGGAGAAATCAGCACGACGGCCGAACTGGAGAATGTTGCCGAAACGGTCGGCTCTCCCATGATGATCAAGGCGTCTGGCGGCGGCGGCGGCAAGGGTATCCGCATCGTTCACGATGCCTCGGAGATGGTCAAGGCCTTCGATATGGCCCGGTCGGAGGCGCAGAAAGCCTTCGGCAATCCGGCGGTCTACGTGGAGCGGTATCTGAAGAATCCCCGCCACATCGAGTTTCAGGTGATGGCCGACAATCACGGCCAGGTGGTCCACCTCTGCGAGCGGGAGTGTTCGATCCAGCGCCGCCATCAGAAGATCATCGAGGAGACACCCTCGCCGCTGGTCACCGACGACATGCGCAACCGCATGGGCGAGGTGGCGGTCCGGGCCTGCGCGGCGATCGGGTACCGCAACGCGGGCACCGTGGAGTTTCTCGTGGACGAGGATCGCAAATTCTACTTTCTCGAGATGAACACCCGCCTTCAGGTGGAGCATCCGATCACCGAGCAGGTGCTGGCTTTGGACCTGGTGCGCATGCAGCTCGACATTGCGGCCGGCAAGCCGCTCCCTATCAGCCAGGACGAGGTGAAGCAGAGGGGCCACTCGATCGAGGCCCGCATCTACGCAGAGGATCCCGATTCCGGATTCCTGCCGTCAACGGGCCGCGTGAGGAGTCTCGATATTCCGGGCGGATCGGGTGTTCGCATGGATTCGGCTCTCTTCAAGGGCATGGAAATTTCCGTGTATTACGATCCCATGCTGGCCAAGCTCGTGGTGCGCGGGCGCAACAGACAGAGCGCCATTCAGCGTTTGAAGCGCTGTCTCGGCGAGCTCCACATCAGCGGCGTCAAGACGAATGTGCCCTTCTTGCTGGCCATCCTCGAGACGGAGAATTTCAAGAGCGGCAACTACCACACCGGTTACGTGGAGCAGTCCTTGCAGGAAATCCTGAAAAAGGCGGGCCCCGAAAAGCAGGAGTACATCGCCCTGGCCGCCGCGATCCTGGCTCACGCCGAGCGGAAGCGGCGCTCCCGTCAGCTTCAGGGGAAGGATACCCCCCCGGTTTCGGCCTGGGCCCGGTCGTTCAGACCCGGATCGTGAGAGAAGATCCTCCCAGCAGGAGAAGACAGAGCTTATGAAATACTACGTGACGTTGGACGACAAGGAGATCGAGGTCGCGATCCGCGAGGACAAGGGGCGGATTTATGGCGAGATCAACGGCACGACCTATCCGATCGATTATTCCGTCATCGAGGCAGGTTCCAAGTATTCGGTCCTAATCGGGCAGGAATCCCTCAATGTCACGGTCAGTCCGGGCAGATCCGATCTCGACCTGATCGTGGGCGGCCACCCTTACCGGGCGCGCGTCCTCGACGAACGGGAGAGAGGCGCCCTCGAGCTCGAAAAGGACCGCCGGTCTGGCGGCGGAGTGGTGAAGAGCGTCATGCCCGGGATCGTGCTCAAGGTTTTCGTCGATGAGGGCGACAGTGTAGACGCAGGTGCGCCGCTCCTGATCCTCGAGGCGATGAAGATGGAAAACGAGATCTGCGCCGAGGGTGAGGGCACGGTCAAGAAGGTGCACGTCGCCGAGGGTAAAACAGTCAACTCGAATGATCCTCTGGTTACCATCCAGTGAAATTCGACCAAAGAACAAGGTCGGTCGCGGACTATTCTGGTTGACAAAGGAGATTCAAACAAATTATCTGATTAATACGTAATAGGCGTATCGAAACGGTTCTATATCCCGCCAGATATGCCTGATTCTGAATAAAACGAAACGTGAAAGGTCGGAAAAATGAGCAGTTTAGTCAAAGAGTTCACCCTATTTATCATGGTGGCCACGCTCAGCGTCGTTATCGTCGCGGGGGCAGAGTGCTCTTCTCAAGTCGATACCGATAAAGATCTCGAGGTCCCTGTTTCGGATCGCGTGGGCCAGGAAACTCCTGAAAAGAAAGGCCAGGACGATCCTGACGATCCAAAAAAAGAGGATGACGGAGAGGGCGAAGAGGACAAAGAGGGCAAAGAGGACAAAGAGGACAAGAAGGAAGGGCACAAGCTCCAGCTGCTGAAAAAGTCGAAACAGAAAGACGGTAGTCGGGGAAAACTACCCCAGGACGGTCGGGGGAAAAAGTCCCAAGGAGGTCCGGTCGGTCGGAAAACCGCTCCCAAGGTGATGAAGCCGACGATCGAGGTCTCCCAGTCCGGCAGCAAACGACGCACGCCCAAGCCGACCATCCTCGAAGACATTCACGCCTATCGCCACGAGCCTCTCGGTATGGTCACGCTCTTCGAGGAGAAGGCGGATCTGAATCTGGAAAACGTGGACTTCGACGCCGAGGTGATCGCGGTGATCGATGGAAAGAAGATCACCAAAAACGATTTCATGCTCTGTGCCGTCGATTCTCTTGGCGCGCTCGAGGTCGATCGCTTCCTGACCGCCGTTCTCACGAAGGTGGAGAAGAAGAAATTGACCGATGCGGGAGAGGACCCGAGCCAGTTCGATGTTCCCAAGGAGGACATCGACAATGAAATCGAGAACCAGATGCTGATGACAAAGCAGCAGGACAAATCGGGCACTTTCACCGAGAAGGCCTGGAAGGAGATGATCGAAAAGGCTTGCGGATGGGATAACTACTACGAGCTTCAGCGCTCCAATCTGGCCTTCGGCAAGGTGTTCCTGCCCGACGTCAAACAGACCTTGCCCAGTGCCGAGGATTCGCAGGCTCCCTTGCCCGGTTTCGAACCCGGCGACAAGGAGGAGGCGCCGGATCCCGTCGATCCCACCCTGCCGATCGGCAAGGACGTCGAGGGACAGGAGGTCAACATCTTCATGCCCCTGCACACATGGGAGCTCCTTTCCGGCTCGGATAACGACAAGGCGATGCGTGACGGCCTGAACAGAAGTTACAAGGAGGGCAGGGAGATCAGCGGTTTTATCCGCCCGCAATATATCCGTATGATCAAGAGCGCTCTCATTGCGCGGACCGAAATCCTCTACCACACGAGCGGCGGGCTGCCCGGGGACGTCTACATGCGTGTGGCGGGGACCGATATCAAGATCAAAGATCTCTACCCGCTCATGGTGGGCAAACTCACCGTTCCGATGAAGAACCAGATCCTCCGTGAAATCCTCGCGACAGCGGCAACAGACAGGCTCCTTGCGGAGGGCGGATGGCAACTCACCGAAGAGGAGTTCGAAACCGCCTACGCCGAGCACGAGAAAATGTACGAGGGATCGATCTTTCCCATCGAGTTCATCATGGGACTCCACGGTTACTACCAGGCCGAAGATTACAGGAAAATGTACCGCCGCAGACTGGGCCTGAAAAGGATGCTCGAATCGCAGAACCTCATGACAGACGAGGTGCTGAAGAAATTCTTCGAGACGAGCGCGCGCCTCTTTTACCAGAACGGAGGAGTGAAGATTCAGTCGATCTTTCTCGGCTTGTTCGACCACAAGGAGCTCAGGGAGCGGGAAGGCGGCTTGGAGTGGGCCGACGAGAAGATGGCCGGCATACTCAAGGAACTCGAGGGGGGCGCCGACTTTCTCGAGGTGGCGAAGAAATACGAGGACATCAACGGTTTCAATCGTCCTGCCGAGACTGATTTCATGACCCGCAACGACATGCGTTCCTATTTCGGCGAGAAATCGAAATCGATTCTCACGTGCGGCTACAGCATCACCGACGATATCTTCTACAGGGCCGAACCGGGCAAGGTCATCGGTCCTTACACGTATCATTACAGTGACTTCGGCAACCCCGTGCACAGGGGGATCTATCTGGTCAAGGTAATCGAATACCGCAGCATGCTCGAACTCAATCCCTACGACAAGAGCAAGCCCACGATCGAAGAGGATTACCTCGATCTTTCCATGATACACCTTTCTTCCAAAGTTCTGTCCAAGGCCGACATCGCGTTCACCCGCAAGGGGGAGTAAAGGTCCGAGACTGTTCCAGGGGCCGGCGGCGGCTGCAAGAAGCGGCTGCCACCGGCTCCTGTTTTTCGAAGCGAGACATCATGGCGGACATGGACAATACCTGGTTGTTTTTCGACTCCGGCGCGCGCCATCCCCATGAAAACATGGCGATCGACGAAGCCCTGCTCGGCCTGCGGCAGGGACATCCCGTCGTTGTCAGGGTTTACGATTGGGATCCTCCAGGTCTCTCGCTCGGATACTTCCAAAAGTACGAGGAGTTTCCGCCAAAGAGGGTGCGCGAGCTGGGGGCGCTGATCACGCGCCGGACCACCGGCGGGGGAGCGATCCTTCACAAGGATGAGATCACCTTTTCCATTACCGGCGATGAGGGGGAGATCCCCTTCGCGGGTTCCGTCGAGGACTCGTACCACGCCATACATTCGGCGATCGCCGCGGGCCTGGACACGCTGGGCGTGGATGCCGGACCGAGGCACGACCGTTCGATCGAACAGGAGGAAGAGGACGACGACGGACGCTGTTTTTACGCTGTCACCAGTTACGACCTCGTTGCCGGGGGGCGCAAGCTGGTCGGATCGGCCCAGCGGCGAAAAGGGGGGCGGGTGCTCCACCACGGTTCGATTCCGCTCGAACGGAATCTCATGACGCCCGAGTCGGCATTCGTGAACGCGCTCTGCGGCAGATCGGTCTTGCGAGAGCACGCGTACGAAGCCTTGAAGCAGGGTCTGGAACGGCACTTCGCAAAACACCTCGACGAATGGCGCCCCCCCCTCGAGCTGGAGAACGACGCAATCCGCATCAGGCGGGAGAAGTACGCCACCGACGCCTGGCTCAGAAGGCGTTGAATCAAGAAGCGGCGTGCGCCGATCGGACCGATTCTTTCGCCGGGATCGCCAGGCGGGGCGAACCGCTCGAACTGCTAACGCGGCGACCAGATGAGGACAGGCTCTTTCACGGCGCGCACTTCGTCGGGCCGGCCCACCGGCGTTTCGTGGGGCGCCTCGCGGAGCAGGTCGATATCCTCCCGCGCCTCGCGCGCGATCTGCATCATGGCGTCCACGAACCGATCGAGGGTGTCGACCGATTCCGTTTCGGTCGGTTCGACCATGATCGCTTCCGGAACGATGAGGGGAAAGTAGACGGTGGGCGGATGGGCGCCGAGGTCGATGAGGCGTTTCGCCACGTCCACGGCGCGCGTTTTGCCGAGACCCTTCGGGGTGGCCACGAATTCGTGCATGCATGTCCGATCGAACGCAACCGGGAACACCTTGCCCAGTTTGACGCGGAGATAGTTGGCGTTGAGAACAGCGTTGCGCGCCACCTCGCCGATCCCCTCCCCGCCCACCGCGAGAATGTAGCACAGGGCGCGCACGATCACCGTCGTGTTGCCGAAAAATGAACGCGTCCTGCCGATCGACTTGGGGAATTCCGTGGAGAGGGTGTAGAGATCCCCCTCCTTTTCCACGCGCGGCACGGGCAAGAAGGGCTCCAGATGGGATGCCACGCCGATCGGGCCCGAGCCGGGACCGCCGCAGCCGTGGGGGGTGGAGAATGTCTTGTGCAGATTGAAATGCATCACGTCCACGCCCGAATCGCCTGGCCGCGTCACGCCCATGATCGCGTTGAGGTTGGCTCCGTCCATGTAGACCTGGCCGCCCGCCTCGTGGACGATGGCACAGATCTCTTCGATATCCCTTTCGAAGAGACCGAGCGTGTTCGGATTGGTGATCATGATCGCGGCCGTGTCGTCGCCTACCGCTTTTTTGAGGCTGTCCACGTCGATGAGACCGGTCTTCTTCGACGACTTGATCTCCCGGGTCTTGAAACCGGAAAAAGTGCACGACGCGGGATTCGTGCCATGGGCCGAGTCTGGGATCAGCACGGTGCGCCGACCGTCCTGGCCGAGGCTGTCTATATATCTCCTGATGACAAGCAGGGCGGTGAGCTCGCCGTGAGCACCCGCGGCAGGATGAAGAGAGACGTGGGGCAGCCCCGATATCTCGGCGAGATACTTCTCGGTGAGATGAAAGGCCTCCAGAAGGCCCTGAACCGACTCGGGCGGCTGGTAGGGATGGAGATCGGTGAATCCCGGCCGGGCCGACGCCGACTCGTTGAAAAGGGGATTGTACTTCATGGTGCACGAGCCGAGCGGGTAGAAGCTGTCGTTCACCCCCTTGTTCCGTTTCGAGAGGTGTGTGAAGTGGCGGACCAGATCGAGTTCGCCCACCTCGGGCAGAGGGGCGTCGTCCTCGCGCAGATAGTCCTCTGGAATCAGGGTCTCGATCTCGGGGAGTGCTTCTTCGCCGGGGAAGCGCACGATGCGCCGCCCGGGGTGGTCTTTTTCGAATATCAGTCTCGGATCGTGCATCAGGCAATTCCTTTGAGAGCGTCGATGAGGAGGTTCAGCTCGTGATCGGTCGTCATCTCGGTGACGGCCACGATCATGTCGTGCTCGCAGCCCTGGTAGTCTCGGCCCGCCTCGTAGCCGCCGACGATTCCCTTCTCGAGCAGGATGCGGTTCACCTCAGCCGCCGGTCTGGGGCAGCGGATCGTGAATTCCTTGAAAAAAGGTGCCGCGAAAGCCGCTTCGTAGCCGGGGAGCGCGATGATCGCCTCCGCGGCTCGGTGGGATTTTGCGGCGACCAGCCGACCCAGCTTCGCGAAACCGGTGCGGCCGAGCGCGGAGAGGTAGACCACGGCCCTCAGGGCGACGAGGGCGTGATTCGTGCAGATGTTCGATGTGGCCCGCGCGCGGCGGATATGCTGTTCGCGCGTCTGGAAGGTGAGCACGTAGGCCTGGCGTCCCGCCTTGTCCTCGGTCTGCCCCACGATCCTGCCGGGCAAGCGGCGGATGAACTCGGACCGCGCCGTCATGAATCCGAACCCGGGACCTCCGAAGCTCATCGGTGTGCCGAGCGCCTGGCCCTCGCCGGTGACGATGTGGGCGCCCTGCTTGCCCGGCGCCTCGAGGACGCTGAGAGAGATCGGATCGACGGAAACGGCTGAAAACGCGCCTGCCGCCTCCGCCGCTGTGGTGAGGGATTTCACGTCCTCGATGCAGCCGAAGAAGTTGGGCGATTGAATGAGGAGCGCCGCGGCTCCCTGACCTTCGAGAGCGTCCAGAACCGCGCCGACGGGAGTGATCCCTTTCTCGGCCGGGATCTCCACGATCTCCACACCCGTATGCCGCAGGTAGGTGGCGAGGACCTGTCTGTACTCGGGATGGACCGCGGCGGAGACAACGATCTTCTTCTTCCGTTTCAGGTCGATCGCCATGAGAGCCGATTCGGCGAGGGCTGTTGCCCCGTCATACATGGAGGCGTTCGAGATGTCGAGTCCGGTGAGCATGCAGACCATGGTCTGGTACTCGAAAAAGGCCTGCAACGCGCCCTGGCTCGCCTCGGGCTGGTAGGGCGTATAGGCAGTGACGAACTCGGAGCGCCCGGCCAGATGGTTGACCAGTTCGGGGACGAAATGCCGGTAGATACCGGCGCCGAGGAACGAGGGTCTGCAGCTCGAGGTGATGTTCTTCAAGACGAGGCGATTGATCTCGTCGGAGAGTTCGATCTCCGAAAGAGCCTCGGGGATATCGAAGTCGCCCGTCCACCGGATCGACGCCGGGATATCCTCGAAGAGTTCCTCCACCGATCGAGCGCCGATCGTATTCAGCATGAGCGCACGATCCTCGTCGGTGTTCTGGATATAAGTCATGACGTCCTCTTTTTTCAAACCTGGTAGGAAAAGGGCCACTCCGGCGCTCGGCACGGTGCGGACCCTTTCAGAATCGATCGCGCCGACATCTTCCGGATGCCGTCGATGTCCGCGCGCTGTTCCAATCTAGGCGCAGAAGATGTCTGCGCGCGCTATATCTCTAATCGTCTGAACTGTCGTCGTCTCCATCGGTGAGATCGTCCTCGTCCTCCTCGTCCTCGAGAAGTCGGGAATACTCTTCAAAGTCGAGGAGACTTTCGTAATCGGTGTTGTCCGAGATGCGGACCTTGATGAGCCATCCGTCTCCAAGAGAATCGCTCGAGATCAGTTCGAGGTTTTCGACCACGGCCTCGTTGATTTCGACCACCTCGCCGGTGACGGGCGAGGTGAGGTCGGAAACTGCCTTGACCGATTCGATTTCACCGAAGGTCTCACCCGCATCGACAGTGTCGCCCACCTCGGGAAGCTGGATGAACACGAGGTCGGAAAGGTGTTTCACTGCAAATTCCGACAGTCCCAGAGTCACCACATCACCCTCGAGTAGAGCCCATTCATGGCTTTCCAAGTACCTTCTGGTATCCTCCGACACGGATAGCCTCCTTTCCGGATATTTCATCTACGTGACCGATCCCGGCGCCCAGATGCCCAATCCTTATGGAATCCACCTCTGAGCCCGGTTTTTACCTGCCTCTTTGTTAAAAGGAAATGTTCCGTGATCAAAGCAAAAAGAAGGGGGGCGCGCAAGATTTTCAGGATTGTTTATTGCCTCGTCATTCCCCTTCCCTTCGGGCTGATGGAGGCGCAAAGGCGTGGATCAACGGGAGCTTCCGGCTGCAAGGAGGATCCTCCCCGGCCTGCCGGCGGGATCTCGATTTCGAATGGTCAGAAGGGGATGGTGAGCGTTTGCTCCGATTTCTTCCCGTCCACCAGAATCTCGAGATTTTTCGTGCCGAGATCGGGATGGACCACCTGTACATAGTAGGTGCCCGGCGCGTATCGGCCGAGATACCGGCTGCCGGTGGGGGTGTCGTTGTTTGCGTAAAATGTTTGCATGATGTCCGTTAGACCAATCAGATCGGTGAGGCGGTTCCCGGAGTTGTCCAGAAGATCAACAACGGCGCTGGCCAATGACTCTTCTGTCAATCCGCTCTCGAACCTGATGTAGAGAGCCGTGCCCGTACTCAGTTTGATCGTGACCGAAGCGGTTTTTTCTTTTCTGACGGAGATGTCGTACACGAGGATCGTCGCGAATTCGGAATGCTTGATCGCGAGCGTGTACCGGCCTTTGGCAAGCCCCGCATACGAGAAGCGGCCCGCGGGATCGCTGTAGCATTCGGAAAAGGGCTCGAACGAGGTGGCACCCACCGGCTGGAAAAAGATCGACGCGCCGGAGATCCCTTTCCCCTTGCGGTCGGTCACGAGCCCGTCGATGGTGCCGCCTTTCTCGAGTTCGATGCGCACGCCGCGAACGGCGCGATTCTTGTGAACCTCGATTCCGTCGATCGATCGCCGGGCATACCCGCCCGAGTTCATACCCAGAATGTTGGATCCCCCCGCGAGGAGGTCGTAAGAACCCCGCTTCAGGTTGAAGATTCGGAAGGTTCCGGCCTTGTCGGAGTAGACCTCTCCAACCCGGCCGCCCATCGCGTCCGAGACGGGATCGTCTCCCCGCTCCTTTGCGCTGCGCCTCACCAGAACGCGCGCCGCCTGGATCGGTTCGAGCGTGTCCTCGTCGATGACCCGGCCTTCGATCGAGCCGCCCGGCAGTTCCATGTTGAACTCGTGGACGGAGACGTCGGGGATCTTTGTTTTGAAGACAACCTCCGTGCCGCCTCCGACGGTCAGGTTTTCCGTTCTCACGACGCGAAAGGTGTACTCGCCCGGTTTGATCTTCTTGAGAGTGTAATGGCCGTCGGCCGATGTGGTGGTCGTCGCCGACCCGCCCGCACCCTCTCCGTCGAGCGGAAGCGCCGTGACCATGGCCCTGCCCACGGGCCGGCCCGATTCAGTGACGCGCCCCTCGACCACACCGGAGAAGGCGTCGGCTTCGAGAGAGAAATTGCATTCTAAAACCTCGTCCTTTTTCAAAGACACGTACTGCATGCTCATGCCGCCCGTGACCGACTCCATGAAGTCTTCGCCGAAACTGAAGCTCGACGCCATATGGATGACCGTATACGTCCCCGGCGGGAACCCGGTCATCTCGTAGATGCCGTTCGCGTCGGTGCGGGTCGATTTCATGACCGACGCCATCGGAGTGGACGCCATGATTGTCGCGCCCGCCACGGGTTTGTTGCCCGGCCCGAGAACGGAGCCGTGGATCGTCCCCCCTCGCGACAGGAAGACGTCGAAATTCTCGACCTCTTCCCCTTCGGCGAGGACGATCTCCGGGAGGTTCTGGCTTTCGTAGCGCCCGTGGGACACGATCAGCCGGGTCGGACCGGCCGAAAGACGCCCGAATCGGTACTCACCCCTCTCGTTGGAAAAGACGATGTCGCTCCCTTTGAACTCCTCCAGCATCCCCTCCAGGCCGCCTTTCATCGAGACGCGCGCTCCCTCGATCGGTTCCCCTGTTCGCTTGTCCAGAATCAAGCCCGAAACACTCGCATCGGGAGCGAGCATGACAAGCAGTCCGCGGGTCACGTCACCGTCTCTCACAATGATATTCTTCATCACACGCGTTTCGAGATCGTCGGCCCTCACGGTCATGGTGTAACTGCCCGGCAGGAGGAAAGGGACTTCGAATTTCCCCTGGTCATCTTTGATGGTGCGCTTGATGTTCGATTTCAGCCCGAAGGGATCGAGAAGATCGGTCTTGCCCGCGGGCGTCAGGTCGAGACGGTATTTACGAACCGGCTCGCCGTCTTCGATGGAGACCACGATTCCGGTGATGCCGCCCGATTCGAGAACGATCAGGAGATCCTCGCTGCCCGCATCGAAGCCCTTGTGCGAACTGTCGGTGATACCCGACCGCTTGATCTCCAGGTTGTATTTCCCGGCGATCAGGCCCGAACAGTGAAAAAAGCCCTCCTCGTCTGTATGGACGATGTTGCGGTGTTTCTGGCTCTCCACCATGTCCATGATCTTGCTCAAATCGAATTCGGGGACGGTCTTCACGAGAGCGGCCTTCACCGGCTGCTGCGAGGAATCGACGATGCGTCCGCTGATGGCAAGCCCTTCGTCCATGATGAGGACGAAGCCGGTGCGATCTTCCCCCGCCGCGAGCTGAATACCCTTGTGGCTGGAGCGAACGAAACCCGGCTCATCGAGGGTGATCCTGTAGGTCCCAGCCGCGAGATTGTCGCACAGGAATGTCCCATCCCGTTCGGTGCGGACCTTGATTTCGCCGTCGTCCTGCTCGTTCATCACGGATTCGAGGATCTTGTCGGTTTTGGCGATCAGCACCTTCTTACCCGGCAGAGGGCGCCCGCTCTTGTCATTGACAACGCCGCTGAGCGACGAGCTTTCGGCCAACACGAGCTCGAGCGACAGGGTGTGTCCCTTGGAGAAATTCAGTGTGTGGGCGATCGTGCGAGCATGGTTCTCGGACGTTGTATCGAGCACCATCGCGTTGTTGCAGGGGATGCCTTGAACGTGAAAGGTTCCATCCCCATCCGTTTTCGTGGTAAACGAGGCGACCATGCCGCGGCGGTCCGATAAGGCCACCATGGGATTGAATTTTTCCCTGATCGTCACCGAGACACCGGCGACCGGTTCGCCGGAACGATCCCTGACGATACCTTCTATCGCGGCACCCTGTTCCACGAAAAGGCGGATCCGGTCGGAATCATCGACCTGCGCCGGTTCGATCCTCTCCGACCGAACCGCATGGAGAAAGGGATCGAGCGGGACGAGGTAGATCGCTTCCGAACCGAGCCCGGTCAGCGCAAAATTTCCCGACCGGTCTGTCCGCGCCTCGATCCCCTGGCGCACCTCGGCGAGCTCGTTCCTGCCGGTGATGACCAGGTTTTTCATCTTGCCCAGATCGAGGAAATTGAGAAATGAGAAGGGAGGCCTCTTGGTCGACACAGCGACGGTCAGAGGGCCGGGCAGGGGCGTGCCGTCCGACATCGCGGCGGACCCTCTCAGAAGACGGTTTCCGCCCATCGGGGGAACGACGGGGATTCTGTCTCCTCCCGGATCGGTCTGCCGATCGGGATCAGCGTCGCGTCCGTCGTCCGAACCGGTTCGCGCGCCTCCCCCAGCCGATCCTTCCTGCCGGGACGGGATCGTATCGAGCCGTTCGCCCAAGTCGACGCCGTCGGCCGGCGGCCTGTCGAACAGGACCCAGAGAAAGGTACCGAGAAGGATTGTGACCGCAATCAGAAAAAGTGTCAGAACTGTTCTTTGTTGGTTTGCCATCGGTTCGGGGGGATCAGGAAGACTCCATGTCTATTTTCCAACCTGTCACGAGACTCGACCCACGCAATTATAACGCGAATCGCCATGGTGGGAATAAACACAAATTTCGTTCCGAACAGCATGATTAACGCGTATGTAATCTCTTGACAAAGAATCAATTACAAGAGCCGGTCCGGGCCGGCTCATTATCGTTGTGCCATTTGGGCACAAGAAGATCTTGTTGCACAACAAACCGCCCCGACAACCGGTTAAGAACAGAACCTGATTTTCCTTTCTGGTATGATTGCAGGTCTTATGGATACATCTCGAACCAAGATCGCAACGGCACTCATTTTCCTCTTCGGCCTCGGTGCGGTCCTGGTTGCGGTGTTCGTTTTGAACGACTGGACCGCGCTTTTCGACGATTCCCGCCTTCCGGACGACAACGATCTCGCACCATCCAGGTTGACCGCACTATCCGGCCGGGATCGCCCGGAGTCCCTTCATGGCGAGGATTCCGAGCCGACCGAGCCGGGTCAAATCACGATCGCAGGGGAATCGGGCCGCACCGAGTCGATCGATCCCTCCTTCCTCACCTCTTTCGTGAGAGGATCTGTCGAGGATGAATCGGGCGAGGCTCTTTCGGGCGCGCTGGTTCGCATCGAGTCGACCCTGCCGGGAGTGCTGCGATCGATCCTGCCCGGAGGCCGCTACCAGCGCAGCGCCGAAAGCAACGGGGACGGCACTTTCTCGATTCCCCTGCCCGCCGAGGGCGCTTTCCGGCTGAACGTGAGCAAGGAGAGCTACGCGGCTTTTGCCGTGAGCCTCGTGTTGCCGGGCGATGATCTCACGATCACACTCGCAAGAGGCGCCATTCTCGACGGCGAGGTGGTCGACGAGGAGACGGGCCGTCCCGTGGACGGTGTGCTCGTTCGGGCGCGGCGCGACTTTCAGGTGATCGAGGCACGCACCGACGACACGGGCAGGTTCCGGGTCGCCGATCTGCCCGAGGGGCCGGTGGCGCTCGAGTGTTTCCACGAAGAGTACGACCTGGAGCGCCGCGACGGGATCCGGGTCTACAAGGATTCGGAGAATTTCGTCTCTCTCGAGCTCCGTCCGGGCGGGGATGTCGAGGGCCGCGTGCTGGCTCTCTCCACGGGCGAGCCCCTGGCCGGAGCCTCGGTGCGCTACTCCATGAGGACATGGGATCGCGAGAGACGAAACGATCTGATGTCGCGCGAAACCGGCACCGACAAAAAAGGCCGGTTCCTCTTCGAATCGGTCTCCCGCCGAGGTTATCGGCTCGAGGCGGAGGCGGAGGGCTACACCGTGGGAATTCCCGAGCCTCTCGACCTCACTGGCGAATCTGAAAAAGTCTTCGAGATCTACCTCAAGGAGGAGAGCGCCGCATCGGGCAGGGTGATCGATCCGGAGGGCCGTCCCGCGGCCGGCGCCAGAGTGGTCGTGCTGAAAGGAACCAAATACGGGGAGCGGACCCTCGAGACCGAAACCGATGGCGCAGGTCTCTTTCGGGTCTCCGGGATCGAGGGAGGCGTTCCTTTTTCGCTGATCGCTTGCGGCAAGCAGAGCGCGCCCGGCCTGCTCGACAGGCTCATGGTCGCCGAAGGCGCCATCGTGGAGGACCTCGAGGTTCGGCTGCAGCGTCCGGCGGCGATCAGCGGCCAGGCTCTCGGCCCCGACGGAAATCCTCTCCCGGGGGTGCGGGTGACCCTCGACGGAATCAAGGGCTTCCTGATGCGATACAATGACGCCGCTCCCCTGACCATGACCGACAGCGAGGGGCGTTTCGGCTTCACCGGCCTGGCTGGCGGCACGTACACGCTCTCGGCCAGCAAGGGCGCCTTGAGGAGCGACGCGGACGAGATCTTTTTGCAGGAAGGCGAAGAACAGGAAAGAGTCCTCGATCTGGCCGAGGGCCTGACTCTTCGAGGAACGGTGGTCGACCTTGGCGGCGCGCCGGTCGACGACGTGCTCGTCACGGCGATCGATTTCACCCTGGAGGAACCCTCCGCCTCGCCCGATGGCACCATGAAGCCGTCGCGCAGGAAGGCCAAAACGGCGGGCGACGATAAAAAGACGACGCGCAAGAAAGAGCGGACACCCTCCCAGAAAAAAGCGAACAGGAAACCCGATCCGAAAGGGCCTGCAAGAGGATCGGCCCGCTCGCGGACCGACGGACTCGACCAACGGATCAAGCGGGCGCTGAACAGCCGCGCCGATCGCCCGATCCCGCTCGAATTCGAGATCGTTCGCAAGCTCGGATACTCGCGCTTCAGGGGCAATGCGCGGACCGACGAATCGGGCGCTTTTTGTCTCACGGGACTCAGGCCCGACGACTGTCTCATCGTCAGCTTCAAGCGTTATGGTTACGACAGCGAGGTGCTGTCCAATCTCTCCCCGTCGGACGGTCCGGTTTCGGCGGTGCTCTCGCCCCGGGTCGCGCTCATGGGGCAGGTGATCGACTACGCCACATCAGCGCCGGTGCAGCGGTTTCGCGTCGAGTGGTTTTACGTGAAGAACGACTATAGGTCGACCGACGAGATCGTCAAGGCCCGCGGCTTCAGGGGCTCTTCGCGGAACTTTGGTTCCGCTGACGGCACGTTCCACATCGACGGAATGGAGCCGGGGGAGATCATCATGCGCGCCACCGCCCGCGGATACCGCGCGAGCGCACCGCGCCGTTTCGTGATGCTTCCGGGCTACGGCGTGACCTCCCTGGCGTTCAGCCTCGACAGGGGCGGATCGGTCCAGGGCAGGATCCTGGCAAGCGACGGCTCGATCGTGGAACGCGTTCCGGTCTACCTGAGAAAGTGGGTCAAGGAGCGGGAGCGCAAGGGTAGGAAAAAATCCCGAGTCCGCACCCTGTCCCGCCACTCCGACAGCAAGGGACGATTTCTTTTCACCGATGTCGATGAAGGCGTCTACGAGATTCTCGTGGGCGATGCGCAAAAACCGGTCGTCGATCCGGTGAGGGTCAAGCTGGCGCAGGGTGCCAACGCATCGAAGAACATCACCCTTCGCGACCTCGGCGAGGTGGAGATACGGGTGCGTGGCCAGGGCGGTATTTCGTGCAGGGCCGAGGTCGAGATCAAGGGCGGTCCGGGCCGCCTCTCGATGCGCAAGGTCACCGGTAATCTCGGCATCGCGTCCTTCCCCAATCTCCTCTCCGGCAAATACGCGCTGAAAATCAAGGCGAAAGGTTACAAATCCTGGTCGCAGGCGCTAACAGTGAAAGATGGAAGAGAATTCAAGAAAGAGATCGAGCTGCAGGTCAGCGAAAAATGAGAATTGACAGAGCAGAACCTTCCCGGCCCGCGCACCCCGGGCTCTAAGAATAATTTCGGCAGATGAGGAATATCTTGGCAGAACAATCCCGATCGAAGAACGCCCGCCTGTTGAGTCTTTTGCTCGCACTCCTCGTTGTTGCGGCGGTCGCCGATGCGGGCTCCCAGGAACGGTCCAACGTCGAGCGCCGATTGAAAGCGGGGCTCGAACATCAGGCGTCGGGCCGCTTCGCCGAGGCGCGCGACGCATTCAAGAGCGTGCTCGAACGTGATCCGCGGAATCTGCGCGCCCTGGCCGGGCTCGCCGAGGTCGCCGCCTCGAGTGGGGATAGCGACGAGGAAGTCTATTATCTCGGCCGCTATCTGACCCGGGCGTCGAAGGTCAAGGACCTTCCCGTCGAGGTGCGAAAGACGCAGCGTGCCTTCGAGAAAACACTCGGCGAAAAGGATCCCTATTTCGGAAAGGTGGACAGCTACAAGCGCGCCCACCTGCGCCGTCTGATCCAGCTCGGAATGGAACACCTCAAGAAGGGCCGCTTCCACGAGGCCAAGATGATCTTCGAGGAGGTGATCCATCTCCAGCCGGACAGCGGGGAGGCGCGCACCGCCTTCCGCCGGATCGAGACGGAGGGGGGGAACGAGCTGGCCGCCGACCGGCTCTTCGGCGAGGAGGATATCTACGACGGTATGACGAGCGAGCAGATCGAGAAGCTGAACGCCCGTCACTCCACGTGGGACACGGCGTGGAAGGAGAAGCTCGACAACTACACGGTCATCACCGACGGGGGCTACACTCTGCTCAAGGTCACCGCCCTCGCCCTCGAACAGCTCGACGGCTTCTTCCGCACCTTCTACCAGTACAAGACACAGGGCGGCGATACGCCCCACATCCAGGTCAAGATCTTCAAGGATCGGGCCGAGTTCATGGAGATCGGCAGGCCGCACGTGGAGTGGGCGGGCGGCTACTACAATGGCAGCGAGGTGGTGACCTATGATCCGCGCGGCGAGCAGGCCGCCGACGATCCCCGGTCCGCGCAGGAACCGTCCCGCACCCTCCAGGGACTGATCCAGACGATCGCCCACGAGGTGAGCCACCACTTCGTCAACATCGCCCCCGGTTCGGGTGTTCCGCCCTGGCTCAACGAGGGACTCGCTTCCTTCTTCGAGGGGATCGAGCTCAAGTCGAACAACCGGGTCGTATGGAATCTCGTGGCTTCCCACAGACTGAGACCGCTCGTCGATTATCTCAAGAGCCCCAAGCCCCCGAACCTGGCGAACATCATCGCCTGCAAGGTCGACGACTATAGGATCTACTATCCCTATGGATGGGGAGTGGTCTATTTTCTCTACAACTACGAAAACGACGAGGGCAAGTATGTCTTCCGCAAGGCGCTCAACGACTACCGCGCCATGTACGTGGGCGGCGTGGATCATCTGGAGCGCTTCGTGAAGTTTCTCATCGAGCGTCCCAAGGTCGAGGGCATCGAGACCTTCGATGATTTCGAGAAGGTCTTCAACGCGTTCATCCTCAGGATTTACGAGGAGTACATGGGCCGGGCCGAGGTGGGCCGCCAGTACGAGAAGCGCGCCGATGAGCTCGTCGAGAGCGGCGATCTCGAAAAGGCCAAGCTCTTCTACGAGAAGGCGCTGAAGAAGATCGAAAACGATCCGGAGATCCTCTGGAAGCTGGCAGGTGTTCTCGAGGAGCTCGGCGAGGACGACCGCGCCGTGGGCACGTTGAGAGATTTCCTTCGCAATTCCGAGTTCCACGGAATCGGCGCGGACCCGCGGCTTCAGGAAGCCGCCAAGCGGATCGAGGAGCTCGATCCGCTGGCCAATCGGTTCAACAAGATCAGGGCGCAGTTCGAGGCCGATCTCTTGAGCGTGGCCCGGGGATACCGCGACAGCGGTCTCTATCTCAAGGCGCTCGAAACAGCGCGCGAGCTGGCCGTCGCCGACAATCCCTCCATCGCGGCGCGCGATTTCTATCTCGACGTGGAGGAGGAGAGCGGCAAGTCGCTCGAACAGTGGCAGGTCGTTTTCAACGAGGTCAATCTTATCGGATGGCACGGCGAGGAGATCACGAACCAGTTCACGGTGGAAGATGAAAAACTGGTGGGGACGGTGACCGACGCCGACGTGGCCGCCCCGCGCAGCGTGGCGACAACGGGGAACGAGAAGAAGGAAAAGACGATCCCCTACAAGATCTTCTTTATCGACAAGCAGGTACCGGGCGACTTCTCCCTCGAGGCCGAGGTGAGCGCCCCCGAGGGGTGCGACCTCTACGGGATCTGTTTCGGCGCGCGCTCGAAGGACAAGTTCCAGGCGATCCTGCTCAAGCATGACGGAAATCTCGATATCTCCAATTTCGACGGGGGCTGGTTCATCCGGCGCCACCTGCCGGTCCACATAGCGCCCGAGGACTGGACCGGCCTGCGCGTCGATGTCAGGGGGAACGTTCTCAAGGTCGCCATCAACGGCGAACTCCTTGAAGAACTCGAATTCGAGAATCCGGCCGATCTGCGGGGAGAGGTGGGCATCCTCGTCGGACGGGGCCGCGCCGAGTACCGCAACATCCGCTACCTCGAACGGAACTGGCGCCTTCCCTATCGCCGTGTGAAGCGGCGGTTCACCTCCGACTTCGTCGACGTGAGCAGCATCGAACGGGCGCAGCCGGGAGAGGTCTACTATCGCGGCGAGTTCCCGCCGCCGCTGACCGTTCTCATGTGGCACAACCGGGAGGAGGTCACCCTCGACGATCTGGTCGGCAAGGTGGTGATCCTCGCCTTCTGGACGACCTATCAGGAGCGGGTGCTGCCCACGCTGCCCCTCTTCGAGAAGATCGCCGAAACCACGGCCGATCTCGACGTGGAACTGCTCATCGTTTCCAATGACAAACCGGCTGATTTCGTGAACTACGCCAAGGAGCAGGGCATGCCCTATCCGGTAGCGATCGATTTCCGCCACAAGACGATCAACGACTACGCCATACCCGATGTCGGCCTTCCCCATATCAAGCTCATCGACATGACTGGCAAGGTGGTGTGGGAAGGCAATCCGGAGTGGAGCCAGACACACGGTTCCTACCTCGATCAGCCTCTGGAGGAACTGATCAAGAAGCGGCGGCTCGCGGAGATCGCCGTCTACCGCAAGGAGTTCCCGCGCGCGGAGCAAGCGATTGCGGCCGGTGGGTACGGCGAGGCGTTCGAGATCTACAAGCCTTTCATGGAGATGGATCCATCCCACCCCGACGTGCGCTTCGCCCAGAAGGAGCTGGAGAGGATCCGCAACGCGGCGTCGTGCCTGCTCGGCCTCGCCGAAAAAAGAGAGGCGGCCGGAAATCTTCTCGGCGCCCACCACATTCTCGATATCGTGCGTTCCGAGTTCACCGCCTGCGCCGAATCGAACGATGCGGGGCGGCTGATAACCCTCATGGAGAAGGAAAAGGGCTACAAGGATTGCCTCTGGATCGAGCACAGGATCGGTTCCGCCTTCGAGGCGATCGACGACGATGAACCGGATCGCTTCAAGAAGCTCCTCGGCCGCGTCCGCGAACGGCTCGAGGGGGTCGTTGCGGACGACAGGGCGGGTGTTCGCGCCCTCGAGTACCAGCTGATCCTCGACTGGCTCGCTGGAAGGAGCGGCCAGAACGGGGCCGAAATGGCCCGGGAGTTGAGATTTCTCAGGCAGATGCGCGCCACCGTCGAGACGATCGAAGAGTATGCGGCCGGACAGCGGCTGACCGAGGCGCGCCGGCTCTGCGCGGAGACGATGGACATTGCCGCGGGAACACCCTTCGAGGACCGGACCACATACCTTCTCGACAACCTCTAGCAGGTCGTCCCTTCTCTCCTCCGACGCCGGCCGGCCGCCTGCCGGCAGGTTCAGACGAGCGGCACGAACCGTACCGAAATGAGCGTTTTCGTCTTGAACGTCTCGCCGCGCCGGGTGACGCGCTCGAGGTTCTGAATGCCCCCGCCCACGGGGATGATCATCGAAGCGCCGTCCCTCAGCTGGAACGGCAGTTCGACCGGTCTCCTCTCGGCCCCGGCCGTGACGATGATGCCGTCGAAGGGAGCCTCCTCCGGCCAGCCGAGACGGCCGTCGCCGATCTGAAAGGAAATGTTCCCGTACCCGGCCCTCTCGAGCCGGTCGCGCGCCGTGCGCCCCAGTTCGTCGATCACCTCGACGGTGAAGACCTCGGCGGCGAGTTCGGCCAGTATCGCCGTCTGGTAACCCGATCCGGTCCCGATTTCCAGGATCCGCTCCGTGCCGTTCAGCGCCAGCTCGTTCGTCATGTACGCCACGATGTAGGGCTGCGAGATGGTCTGCCCGGACCCGATCGAGAGGGGGCCGTCCTGGTATGCGCGCTCCTGCTCCGCCGGAGGGACGTACGCGTGCCGGGGAACCCGGCCCAGGGCGGCGAGCAGTCTTTTGTCGACGATGCCGCGGCGCGCGATCTGATACCTGACCATGTCCAGCCGGGCGGTTTCGAGGTCGATCTCCTTTTTACGTTTCATGCGCCGTTCTCCGTGGTGCGGTCGAGGGCTTTGTAGAGACGCTCGGACAGCACCAGAAACAGGGATCCCACGAGGAGTCCGGCCGGAAGATCGAGGGCGTAGTGGGGGCCGCCGTAGACCGTGGCCAGGAAGAGCCCGGCGAAGAGGATGGAAAAGATCCACCCGGCGTAGCCCTTTTCTCTCCAGACGAAGACGACCGTGATCAGGGCGATCGCCACGTGGGAGCTTGGGAAAGCCCCCGTATCCACCTCGAGGGTGCCGAGCATCCCGGTGAGCAACGGGCCGAAAAGGACTCCATCCCAGTGGATGCGGCCGTCGGCCAGATACTGCTGCGGCCCCCCGGCGGGAAGCAGAATGAAGAGGAGGTAGCAAAAGTAGAAACAGGCCGCCAGGGTGAAGATGTAGCCGGTGAATCGCTCCCGGTTTCGAAACCAGAGATAGAGGCCCGCGCCCGGTATGATGAGGTAGTAGGAGAAGTAGGAAGCCGCCATCCACTCCTGGAACCAGACCGGTGACAGAAGTTCGGGCAATGCCTCGGAGAGCTGTGCGCCGAAGATCAGATCGTCCATCCGCGAGAGCCAGGGATCGAGGGAGGGAACGAAACTCCCCTTGTTGATCATGGCTGTTTCCTCGTAGAGGACGAAAAAAATGAGCGTGGGGTACCAGTCCCGGAGAAATCTCATCCAGCGGCTCCCGTTCCTCTGGACGAACCGCAGTACGAAGGGTATGGCCATCGCCGCCGCGCCATGACAAAGGGCGAGCACTCCGCCGGCCGGCGAGGGGTAAAGGAAAATCGCAGCCAGACATCCGGAGAGGAGAAGGTAGAAGAGCGTGGCCGTGTCAACAGGCCTGAGAGCGGTGGCGGGTTCGACGCGGTACGCCGTGCCCACAACGTCCGCCCAGCCCGCCGGGACGGTTCGATCGGCAGGCATGGCGCGGGCAGGATCAGGCGCTGATCGCATCAGATCCAACCTTCCTTTCTGTACCATTCGGCGGTGTGCGCCATGCCCCGGTCGAGATCCCACGCGGGTTCGTAGCCGAAATCCTCCCGCGCACGCTCGTGGGAACAGTTCCAGGCGTCCTGAAGGATCTCGCGCGCCTTGTGGCGGTTGAGTGTCGTCGCGCGGCGCGTCACGAAACCGGCGGCGTCGCAAATCGCCGCGACACAGACGAGGAGCGCCGCGGGGATCGGGATGCGCCGGCCGCGGCCCACGGCGCGGGCGACCCCTTTCGACAGCTCGTCCCAGTCGTAGTTGCCGCTCGTGATGAAATAGGTTCGACCGGCAGCCTTCTCCTCGTGAGCCGCGTCGACGATGCCCTTCACCAGGTCTTCCACATAGACGAGCGAAACCCGTCTTTTCAGGGAACCGACCACGGGCACGATCCCGCGCGACGCGAGTTTGAAGTAGATATAAATGTCCCTGTCCCGCGGCCCGTAGACGGCCGGCGGGCGGATCACGGTGACCGGGAGATCGCCCTTTCTGTCGAGAACGATCCTTTCGCCGGCGAGCTTGCTCCGGCCGTAGGGCGTGATCGGCCGGGGCCTGTCGTCCTCGGTCACCGGACTGCCGTTCGGCGACGGCCCGGCAGCCGCCTGGCTCGAGATCTGGACGAATCTTTTCACCTCTCCGCCCGCATCGATCACCGCCTCGAGCACGTTGCGCGTTCCGTCGACGTTGGCCCTGAAATACTCGGCTTCGTTGCGGGCCTTGACGAGCCCGGCCGAGTGAAAGATCACGTCGGCGCCGGACACGGCCCGTTCGATCCGGTCCTTTTCGGCGAGGCTTCCGGGGATCTTGCGCACGGCAGGGAGAAGGTCGAGCCAGCTCGGGCGATCGGGAGCGCGTACGAGAGCATCCACCTCCCACCCCTCGGCCAGAAGGCGCTCGGCCAGATGGCTGCCCACGAAACCGGTGGCTCCAGTGACGAATGCTCTCACAGGGCCAGTTCCTCCACCGGCGCCTCCCAGATGGCGTACCTCTTGTACGGCTTGGCGCCTATGCTCTCGACCATGCGTCGGGCCAGTTCATTCTCCTCGAGAATCCACGAGAGCTCAGCGCTACTGTAACCGCTGGCCAGACCGTTTTCGACGGTCTTGTTGATCAGGAGTCCCTCAATGCCGAGCCCCCGGAATCGATGGCGCACTCCGAGCGTGATCACGCGGATCGAGTCGATCTTCCGCCGGTTCAGGAGGAACTTGAAGATCCCGAAAGGAAAGAGCCTTCCGCGCAAGGAGATCAGCACCTGGTTCAGATCGGGAAGGCTCAGGCTGAAACCGACGGGCAGGTCCTCGCCTTCCTTTTCGGCGAACAGGGCCAGGTCGGGGACGAGCACCGGCTTCAGCTTGCGCGCCTGCCATTCGAACTCCTCGTCGGTCATGGGAACGAATCCCCAGTTGGCCTCCCAGGCATCGTTGTAGATCTGGCGCGTGCGGGCGACCTCCTCGTCGAATCGGCGGGTATCGAAGGGCCGGATCGACAGGCCGCGCCGTTCGAGGAGACGGTCGTTCAGCCTCTTGAGGCGGGTGAAGCTGCCCATCTCCCTGTCGATGTCGTAGCTCAGCAGAATCTTCGCCTGTCGCAGGCCGGCGGCTTCCAGCAGCTCGGCGTGCCACTCCGGATTGTAGGGCATCATCACGGCGGGAGGGACGTGGAATCCCTCGATCAGCGTTCCGCATTCCTCATTGGTGGAGAGGCTGAAGGGACCGCGCAGAATCTCCATACCCTGCTCGCGCGCCCAGCGGGCGCACGCCGCGATGAGGCTTCGGGCGACAGCCGCGTCCCGCTCGAACTCGATCAGGCCGAAGCCGGCGGCTTTCTCTTCGTGGAACCTGTTGTGCTGCTCGTTGGCGAGCGCCACGACGCGGCCGACCACCCGGTTCTGCTTTCGAGCGAGAAAGGCTTGCGCCCTGCTGTGCGTATAAAAGGGATGCTTCCTGCGATCGATCTTTTCGAGAACGTCTCCCACGAGGGGAGCGACCCAGAGCGGATCATCGGCGTAGAGGCGATAAGCAAGGTTGACGAAGGCCTTTCGTTCACGCCTTTCGCGGACAGGCTGAACGGTGATGGATGGCGTCACTCGATGAGTCCCAGCTTCTTGCCGACCTTTTCGAAAACTGCGAGGCCTCGATCGAGGTGGTGGCGTTCGTGTGTGGCCATGATGCTCACCCGGATCAATGCCTGACCGGGAAGGACCGCCGGTGTGATGATCGGGTTGACGAAGATTCCTTCATCCCTCAGCGCCTGCCAGGTCTGGAAGCAGAGCATGTCCTTGCCGATCATGACGGGGATGATCGGAGTCTCGCTGCAACCGGTGTCGAATCCGAGGCTATCGAGACCGTTTCGCAGATAGTGCGTGTTGTCCCAGAGGCGGTCGAGACGATCGGGCTCCTCCTTGATGATATCGAGCACGGCCAGAACCGAAGCGACCTGCGCGGGCGGCAGGCTGGCTGAGAAGATGAGAGACCGCGAATGGTGGCGCACGTACTCCATGACCTCGTTGTCGCCGGCCACGAAGCCGCCGATCGAGGCGAAGGATTTGGAAAAGGTCCCCATGATCAGCGCCACGCGATCGGTGAGCCCGAAGTGCTCCGTCGTTCCCCGGCCCATCGGCCCCATCACGCCGAGACCGTGGGCGTCGTCGACCATGACCTGCGCCCCCCAGCGTTCGGCGACCTCCACGATCGAGGGCAGTTCCACGATGTCGCCGTCCATGCTGAAGACACCGTCGACCACGACGAGCCGGCCGCCTCTGCCGTCGCAATGGGCGAGGACGCGTTCCAGGTCTTCGGCGCTGTTGTGGTTGAAACGCAGCATGCGGCCGTAGGAGAGGCGGGCGCCGTCGATGATGCTGGCGTGATCCACCTTGTCGGTGATGACCCGGTCGCCCTTGCCCACGAGGGTGGCGATCGTTCCCAGGTTGGTCTGGAAGCCGGTGGTGAAAACGATCGCCTGTTCCTTGCCCACGAACTCGGCGAGCTTTTCTTCGAGCTGCTCGTGAATGACGAGGGTTCCGTTGAGAAAACGGGACCCCGCGCAGCTCGAGCCGTAGCGCCTGACAGCGGACAGGGCCGCCTCCTTGACCTTCGGGTGGGTGGTGAGGCCGAGATAGCTGTTCGACCCGAGCATGAGCATCTTCCGTCCTTCGAGCGTGATCTCAGGCTCCTGGGAAGACTCGATCGGGCAAAAGTAGGGGTAGACGCCCGATTTCTTGACCTCTGTGGCGCGGGTGAATTTGCGGCATTTCTCGAAGAGATCCTTGGGGGTAACCGTCTTTTTGTCCATAACGGGAGGATGTTCTCTCTTGTCGTTCTGAGTGCTCCACGGAAATTGAAAGGACCGCTTGAGAAATTCGCGGTTCATGAGCCAACCCCAGCCATGAACACGATCGTTTTTGGGGCGGAAAAAGCCTTTCTGGAAGAACCGCCGGGCACGTCCTCGATTTCGCTCAAGGCCAGGGCCTTGAAAGAAGTCCCTCACCCGCATGGTGTTCAACCTCCTTATGAAGTTGGGTGAATATTAGGGGATTATAAGTATTTGGCAAGCACTATTTTCGTCGCCCATTCGAATCAGCGCGTTCCGGGCCCCTCGATACACCGCTCGAGCGTCGCGCAATTCGGCAACGAACGAACGGGGTGGGAGAAGTCAATAAAGACGTTGACTAAACCAGGCGAATCCTCAATGATTTCTTGATAATTACCGAAGAGCCGAACCCCGAAAAGAGGGGATCCTTTGATGATTTATATTTCGATTCCAGCATTCAACGAGGAAAAGAATATCGGCGCGCTGCTCGAGGAAACACGCAACGTCCTCGCCGGCGCCGAACTCGATTACCGGATCATCGTGGTCAACGACGCCTCCGTGGACAGGACCGGCGAGATCCTCGAGGAATTCGGCGACAAGATGCCCCTCGAGGTGGTGACCCACGAGAAGAACCTGGGCCAGGGAGCCGCCCTGCGCTCCGGGCTGGGCCGGATACTGGACGAGGCCGCGGACGACCATTTCGTGGTGACCCTCGACGCTGATTCGGCCCATCAGCCCCAGAACATTCTCGGAATCTACGACAAGCTTCTCGATGGACAGGATGTGGTGATCGCCTCGCGCTACCGCCGTGGCGGGGGGGAGTGGGGCGCACCGCGCTGGCGCAGGTACCTTGCCGGAATCTGCAACTGGCTGCTGCACATCTGCTTTCCGATCGAGGAGGTCTCGGACTACACCGGCTCGTTCCGGGGGTTCAGGGTGTCGGCGCTGCGCCGGGGCCTGGGCGAGGGCGGAGTGGACAATCTCAAGGAGAAGGGCTTTACCGTCGTTCCCGAAATCCTGATCTGCATGAAGGGTCGGGGACTGAGTTTTTACGAGATCCCCTTGATTCTCAGATACGATCTCAAGAGGGGCCAGAGAACCAAGCTCAGGGTCTCGAAAGTGCTCGAGGCCACATTGCGCTTGATCTTCCGGAGGTTGGTGGGTGATCGGCCGGGACGAAAGAAATAGAATAGTCGTCGTCGGAATCCCGTCCAGACCTTCATCTCTCTTTCACAGCGGGTCGCGGGACACCGTTCTCGACAACCTCTCCAGCAATGTGCCGGGCGGCTTTCAGGTCGTCATGATCTGCGGGGGGAGGGACGGACCGGAGGAGCAGGAACGCTCGGAAACGGATCAGAGCGTCCGTGTGGTTCGGATCGATTCGCCCTTCGACAGGTACGTGCTGGGCCCCCTTTCCAGATTGCACTCCCTGATTCCGTCGTCGACCGGCCCCTACTTCGGGTTTTACAGGGATCGATCCTATGCCCGGAAGGCGGCGCTCTGTTGCGCGGACCAGAAAGCGGCGTGCATCGCTTTCGGATCGTGCCCCCAGTGGGCGCCGCTCTTCAAGGAACACAATCCGAAAGCGCGTCTCGTCATGTTCGAGCGGACCGACTGGCTCTCTGTCGCCCCGCTCCGTTTCACCAAGTATCTTCAGCTCATCGATGCGGTGATCTGCCCTCACCGGATCCTGGCGCAGAGAATCGCCGCGCGGTTTCCGATTCTCAGGGAGCGGCTCCACGTTGTGCACGACGGTGTCGATACCGCGGTCTTCAGACCCAATCAGCTCCGGTCGCGCCACCGGATCCTCTACGTGGGCCGGATCTCGCCAGAGAGGGGCGTGCACTATCTGGTGGATGCCTTTTTCTCCCTCAGGGAACGCTATCCCGATGCGGATTGCATTCTCGTGGGAAAGGGCGAGCGGAGCCCGCGGGAGTCGCTTCTGGGCACGGCTTTTTCGGGGATGGGATCGTTCATGGGAAGCCGGTTCGGATACAAGCGCCGGATCATGTCGATGATCCACGATCGTGCCGGTCTCGTTCTCGCCGACGAGGTGACCCATGAAGATATGCCCAACCTCTATGCCACGGCGTCGGTACTGGTCCAACCCGCGCTGACCGATACGGCGAGCGGCCTGACCCTGGCCGAGGCGATGTCTTCGGGACTGCCGGTCGTGGCGTCACGGTGCGGCCCCGCTCCCGAGATGGTCCAGCATGGCAAAACGGGCCTTCTCGTCGATCCGGGAGATCCCCATCAGATCGTGGCAGCGATCGACCGTATCTTCGACAACCGCGAAAATGCCGCGAAGATGGCCGACGTGGCCCGCAACTATGCCCTCGAGAATCTCAACTGGCAGGAAACGGCGGCGCGCTGCCTGGCGGTGATCGGGTTGCGGTAGGGGGTTGGCTTTTTCGTGCGCGGAAGAGCTGAGGAGGTTGCCCTTACGGCGGGGTTGGGCGGTGTTTTTTTGGTCTTGCAGACTTCGCTCGGCGAGCCCATCCGGGGGGAGACAACGATGCTGAACGATGACTTTATCTGGTTAGATTGATCCCCCGAGAACAGGTCTCCCCCCAAACGGTCTCTCGGTCGCTGCGCTGACCATAGACCAAAAAAACACCGCCCAACCCCGCCGGCCAGCGACTTCAGGTCTGCCCGCGCTTTTAAGAGCTCACCGCTTTCGGAACTCTTTGACCGCCGACACGAGGCTCCGGCCCCACTCGCATGGTCTCTCCGAGAACTGTGTGGCTGACGTCATCGACACAGCCGTGGCCTCCCGAATCGTCAACGCGTCCGGATCGGGCCTTTCGAAAGTTGCCCGCCCGCGCGGCCGGAATGCTCACGGCCGCGGATGAGTCACAATACGCCTTTTCTGGTAGCTGTCCGCGAGGGTCGTAAGCACACACAGCATTTCGTGCGTTCAGCGGTGACTAGCTGTGGCATGAACCCCGGCAGACCTGAGGTCACTAGCCGGCGGGATGGGAAGGGGATTTTTTGGCCTATGGTCAGCGAAGCGACCGAGAGACCGTTCAGGGGAAGACTCAAGCTCTAGCAGATCATACAACCGGGCTATGCTCCCCACCCATCTCCATCGTCTTCCCCTGGAGGGGCTCGCCGAGCGGAGTCTGCAAGGCCAAAAAATCCCCTTCCCATCCCGCCGTAAGGGTAAACTCCTCAGCTTCTTCCGCGCGATGCCCAGCCGTCAAATCCCCTGAACGCGCTTGAACTCCGCCGTGAGGTATTCGAGCATCTCGGCGCGGCGATGGTAAAGCTTCTTCAGCGGCCGCTTCCGTTTTTTCGACAGCGCGTAGTGGGCCATCACCGGAAGTGCCACCGTGCTGTCCGTATAGGCGACGATCGCGTTGGGGAGTTCGCCCGGATTGACCTTGCCCCAGGAAACCGCTTCGCTCGGGGTGGCGCCCGACAGGCCTCCCGTATCGGGCCGCGCGTCGGTCACCTGGATGAAGTAGTCGTGGCCCATGTCGTCGATGCCGAGGATCTCCTGCAGGTGGGGCTCCGTCTGGAGGAGGAAGTTCTTGGGGCTTCCGCCGCCGAGGATGACGACCG
The DNA here is from genome assembly GCA_964620445.1 of uncultured Phycisphaerales bacterium. Taxonomy (GTDB): domain Bacteria; phylum Planctomycetota; class B15-G4; order B15-G4; family CAYZWU01; genus CAZUHB01. The sequence continues at coordinate 9,441 of CAZUHB010000005.1, read as the reverse complement.
CCGTCTTCCCCTTGCGCCGCTTGCCGTGCAGGACGAGCGCCGTGCTCTCGTTCACGTCCAAGGAAGGGTTGATGCGCAGGCCGTGGCCGGCGAGTTCGAGCATGGCGATGTTCATACCCACCGTCGAATCGCCGGGCGAGCTGGTATACACCGGCACGCCGGCCCTGTATGCGGCCGCCAGGAAGGAGACGTTTTTCTGCCCGGCGCGCCTCTCGCTCGCCGCCGCGTATTTGCCGAGAAGGTAGTGAAACTCGGCTGTTCCCATCTCGCGGTCGAACTCGGGCTGCTCCACGATCCTCTGGAAGATGTTGTCCGTTTCGAGGAGACAATCGGTGTAGCCGAGAAAGATATCGTAGATGCGCACGATGTCGTTGTCGCGGAGCGCCACGTCGTCGGTCTCGTGGCTGCCCACGTGGAGGGGGCAGTTGAAGGCGAAGTGAAGATCGTGGTAGATGTTGGCGCCGGTGGACACGATCCAGTCGACGAATCCCGCGCGGATGAGGGGAACGATGCAGGACGCTCCCAGTCCGGCCGGCGTGAGCGCGCCCGACAGGCTCAGCGCCACGGTCACGTCATCGCCGAGCATCTTGTCCGCGAAGAGCCGGCACGCCTCCCTGAGCTTGCGTCCGTTGAAGGCGAGAAAAGCCTTGTCGAGCAGCGTGGCGAGCGATTCACGGCCGGTGATCGGTTGCGGCAGGATGCGCGGACCCGAGAGGAGGGCGCGTTTCTTTTTCTTGTCCGCTTTCTTGAGCCACGGTGTTTCCGTTCCGAGGCACGGGAGGCGCTGATCATACATGGGGAAAATCTCCTCTAGAGTGAGCCGACCGCCGCGACGAGCTTCTCGACCCGGGCCCGGTCGACCGGTGCGGTGATCTCCCCGTCTTGCTTGCACCACGTTCCCACGATGGCGCCCCTGGCGTGGGCAAAGATCTCCGGCGCATTGTAAGGGGTGAGGCCGCTGCCGGCGATGAGAGGCGCGTCGGGAAGAACGTTGTTCACCGCCTGCAGCTCGGCCCGATCGGGCGGCGCGCCCGAGGCGGCGCCCGTGATGATGAGCCCATCGGCGCCGCCGCGATGAAAGGTGTCATGAGCCGCCTGGGCGATATCGTCGGAATGAAGGGTGCGGCCGTGCTTGACGTGGACATCGGCCAGGATCGCCATCCGGCCGCCGATCAGCTCCCGGTAGCGCACCACCTCGTGGGCGCGCCCTTCGACGATCCCCTGGTCGGTGGCCACGACCCCGGTCAGTACATTGATCCTCACGAAGGACGCGCCCGCGGCGCGCGCGATGCCGAGCGCGGCCAGGCCGTCGTTGCGGAGCACATTGACGCCCACCGGAATGCCCTGCTCGGCAACCTGTTTCCTGATCGCGCGCACGATCAGCGTCATGTAGGCCACGGTGTGCGGTTCGACCCTGTCGGGCAGGAAGGGGGCGTCGCCGAAATTCTCCACGATCAACCCGTCGACGCCGCCGCGCGCATAGGCAATCGCATCGGCAAGCGCCGCCTCGATGATCGTGTCGGGATCGTGCTTCGAGCCCCGGCTCCCCGGAAGGGGGGCGAGATGAACCGTTCCGATCAGAGACTTGTCCTTTTCGAAGGGAAAACGCATGGCGTCCCTCCTATTTGCGCTTCCAAGTCGTTTTGTCCTTCCCGTCCTTGATCTCGATGCCCGCGGCGAGCAGGCCGTCGCGGATCTTGTCGGAGAGGGCGAAGTTCTTCTCGTCGCGCAGATCGCGCCGTGTGGCCAGAAGCAGTTCGACGAGCTTCTCGTCGAGGCCGCCGTCCGTTCGGGTATCGCCCTCGAGGTCGATGCCGAGAACGCCGTCGGCGCCGAGATGGCTGTCGAAGAAGAGGGCTGCCGCGTTCCAGTCGGCGGCACTGTGAGCCTCGGCCGAGTCCGCGATCTTGTTGAGCTCGGACACGAAGTCGAAAGCCGCTGCCAGCGCGTTCGGCGTGTTGATGTCGTCGTTCATGGCGGCCACGAATTCGCGGGTTCCCTTCTGCGTCGCCTCCTTCAACCGGTCAGAGGCCGATTCGGCGCCGCTCGCGGCTGCCTTTTCGATGGCCAGCGCGCGGCTGTTGCGCAGCCGTTCGAGCCCGCTCTCGGCCGCATGGATCGCGTCGGCCGAATAGTCGATCGGGCTCCGGTAATGGCCGCGCAGCAGAAAGAAGCGGACCAGCGAGGGCGGGTGCCGGCTGAAGGCGTCCTTCAAGGTGATGAAGTTGCCCAGCGACTTGCCCATCTTCTGGCCGTCGCGCGTGACCATGTTGTTGTGCAGCCAGTAGCGCACGAAAGGCTTGCCCGTGGCCGTCTCGGACTGGGCGATCTCGCAGTCGTGATGGGGAAACTGGTTCTCCAGGCCGCCGCCGTGGATGTCGATCGTGTCGCCCAGGTAGCGCTGCGCCATGACCGAGCACTCGAGGTGCCAGCCGGGATATCCGTCCCCCCAGGGGGATTTCCACTTGAGAATGTGATCTGCAGACGCCTTGCGCCAGAGCAGGAAATCGGCGGGGTTGATCTTTTCCTCGTCCACGCCGACGCGCGCGCCCGCCTGCTGGTCCTCGTGCTTGCGGCCCGAAAGCTTGCCGTAGCCGGGAAAGGTCTCCACCGAGAAGTAGACATTGCCGCCCTTCTCGTAGGCGGCGCCTTTTTCGAAGAGCCGCTCGATCATGGCGATCTGCTCGGGGATATGACCCGAGGCGCGCGGCGAGATGTCGGGCCGCTCGACGTTGAGGGCGTCCATGTCCTCGAAGTAGGAGCGGGTATACTTCTCCACGACCTCCATCGGCTCGATCTGCTCCAGCCGCGATTGCTTGAGGATCTTGTCCTCTTCCGTGTCGTCGGTGAGATGTCCCACATCGGTGATATTCTGAACGTACCGGACCCGGTAACCCAGAAAACGCAGATGGCGCACGACCACGTCGAAGCTGATGTAGCTCTTGGCGTGGCCGAGATGGGAATCGCCGTAAACGGTGGGTCCGCAGACGTAGATTCCCACGAAGGGCGGATTGAGCGGTTCAAAAGCTTCTTTCCGGCGCGTGAGCGAATTGTAGAAAAGGAGGTCTTTTCTGGGCTCGGACATTCTGTGACTCCATCGGCGGTTCTGCAAAACAGTCAGAAGTTTAGTCTCCCCCCGGGCAGCCTGAAAGAAAAATCGGTTCCATATTTGGCCTTTCAACGGTTTCGTTCCAGGGCTACACTTGTGCCCTTCGTGAACCAGACAGGGCCCGTGTTCTCGCCAGTGGAGCGGCAGAGGATCGATGAAGGTTTGCCTCATTTCTCTCGGTTGTCCGAAGAATCTGATCGACTCGGAAGTCATGGCCGGCCGGATCAACACGGCGGCGATGGAGTTGGTCTACGATCCCGAGGATGCCGACGTGGCCGTGGTGAACACCTGCGGCTTCATCCAGGCGGCGGTGGACGAGTCGACGGAAACGATTCTCGACCTGTGCCGGCTCAAGGAGGCGGGGCTCCTCAAGGGGATCGTGGTGGCCGGCTGCCTCGTGGAGCGGTTCCAGAGCGAGCTGACCGCGCAGATACCGGGGGTCGACGCGTTCCTGACCATTTCGGACTACTCCGGCCTGGGCCGGGCGATCGAGGATGCCGCCGCGGGCGGACGAGAGCCCGCCGGCCGCGGCCCGAGGTCGACCCGCGGCGGCCGTCGGCCCCGTGGAGGGAGGCGCCGCTCGGCAGACACCGACCTCGCGCGGGCGCTTCTCACGCCGTCCCATACCGCCTACCTGAGGATCGCCGAGGGATGCAATCACCAGTGTTCGTTCTGCGCCATCCCGTCGATCAGGGGACGCCTCCGATCGAAGCCCGAGGAGATCCTGCTCGACGAGGTCCGTCAGCTCGCACGCCTCGGCGTGAAGGAGCTCAATCTCGTGGCCGAGGACACGACCGATTACGGCCGCGACCTTGGCGGAGGCAGCACACTGGCCAGTCTTCTGAACCGCCTCTGCACGGTTCGGGGGATCGAGTGGATCAGGATCCTCTATGCCTTCCCGTCGCGCATCACCGATGAGCTGATCGATACGATCGCGGGGAACGAAAAGATCGTGAACTATGTCGACGTTCCGATCCAGCACATCTCGGGCCCGATCCTGCGCAGCATGCGGCGGGGCACCACTCCGGCTTCGATCGTCAAACTGATCGACCGGCTCCGGGCGGCGATCCCCGGTATCGTTCTGAGAACGTCGGTGATCGTGGGCTACCCGGGGGAGAGCGCGGCGCTCTTCGAGGAGCTCTACGATTTTCTCGAGCACGTTCGTTTCGAGCGCCTCGGCGCGTTCGGCTTCTCGCCGGAGAGCGGCACGGCGGCCTGCAAGCTCGAGCCGCGCCTGCCGCGGGAGGTCGTGGACGAGCGTATCGGCAAGATCATGGAATTTCAGCGGCGTGTCATCGAGGAACGGAACATATCACTTGTGGGGCAAAGCGCAGACGCTATAGTGGACGTCGTCGCCGGCGACCGCGCCCGCGGCCGGACCGCGGCCGATGCGCCCGACATCGATTGCGGCGTGGAGATCGCGGGCAGAGGGATCGAGGCGGGCGAGATCATCGAGGTCCGCTTCACCGGCCATTCAGGATATGACCTGATCGCCGAAAATCTCGGCTGAATTATGTGAGAGGTTGAGCACTGTCACCGCTGATGAATATCCCCAACATGATCACCATCGGGCGCTTTCTGGCGTCTCTCGTTCTTTTTGCCATCCTGGCATTCATGGACAGTCGCGATCCGGGCTGGCTCTATCCGCTCGTGGGGATGGTCCTCTTCATCCTCGTCGTGGCCACCGACGCCCTCGACGGCTATCTCGCCAGGAAGTACAGGCAGGTCACCGATTTCGGCCGCATCGCCGATCCCGTGGCGGACAAGATCCTCGTCTGCGGCACCTTCATTCTGCTCTGCGCAACCGAGTGGGGCGGTTTCCTGCTCCCCGCCTGGGTCGTGGTGATCATCGTGGCCCGCGAATTCCTGGTGACCGGCATCCGCGGTTTCATCGAGGCGCGCGGCCACCAGTACCCGGCGACGTGGTCGGGAAAGTCCAAGATGATCGCTCAATCGATCGCCATCCCCGCCATCTTTTTCAGACAGGTCATGGTCGCCGGTTTTCCCGATGTGGAGTGGCTCGAGCTTGCGACGCGCTATCTTGCCATCGGGTGGATCATCGTGTCGGTGGCGCTCACCTTCTACTCGGGTGTTGTCTACGTGATCCGCGCGGCCAGGATTCTGGGCGCCGAGGAGGAGTGATCCTTTGGACCGACTCAAGGAACTGGTCGCCACTTTCTTCTACACAGGGTATTCTCCGGTCGCCTCGGGAACGGCCGGAACGGCAGGGGCGCTCGTTCTGGCCTGGATTCTGCCTGCGTCGATCCACTACGGTCTGATCTGCGCCGCGCTGGCGCTTCTTGTCTTCGCTGTCGGTGTGCCGCTCGGAACGTGGGCCGAGAAGCGGTACGGCAAGAAGGATCCCGGCCCGTTCGTGATCGACGAGGTGGCCGGGTACTTCGTGGCCCTCCTCCGCCTGGACGGGGCCAAACCCGCGATGGGCGAGCTCCTCGTCGCGTTTTTCCTCTTCCGCCTCTTCGACGTGGTCAAACCCTATCCGGCCAGGCGCATGGAGAGCATCCCCGGCGGGTGGGGCATCATGCTCGACGACATTTTCGCCGGCATCTACGCCCTCCTCGGCGTGATCGTCTACAGGCAGCATTTTCTCGGCCTTCCCCTTTGACATCGCCTGCGCGCTTTTTTCGCTTCCCGGAGAGTGTAAAAGTGGTGGAATCAAGATTCGCGTCTTATAATACGGGCTTTCAACGTTCACTGATACTTTCCTGACAAATCTATGATGGGTGAAAAAATGGCTCAACGGAAGAAGCGCTCGAGGCAGAAGGAAGAAATCGAAGAGCTCGAAGAGGTGGAAGAGAAACCATCCCGACGGGGCAAGAAAAAGGGCAAGGCCGCAAAAACGGAGAAGGCTCCGAAAAAGGGCCGGAAATCCCAGCCGGGCAAGGACTCGTCGGTGATCTACAGGGATGGCGAGATGCCGCGCCTTCACGGGAAAGGCGTGGCTTTCAGACTCGCCATGGCGATCAGCCTGGCGCTGGCGCTGATCCTCATCATTTTCGGGATCGTCTCTTCGATCCTCCAGTCGAGCTCCCTCGACGAGCAGATCGACTCGGGCGGTGTGGAAGCGGTGCGGATCCTGGCGCGCGCCGACCTCGACTGCTGGCGCCTGCTGCACGGTACGAGCGCCCAGGGCCGCGAGAGCGAGGCCACGGGCGGTACGCTCAAGGCCGACATGACCGACGAGGAAAAAACCCGGATGGACGCCAACCGCAACCGGCTCGTCAAACTGGTTGGGGGCGAGACCCAGATTCTCATGGCCCAGATCTCCCTGCCATCAGGCAAGAAGCTCGAGATCATCAGGACCTCGAGCCCCCAGAGCAAGAGCTTCGAGTTCAAGCAGACGAAGACCCGCGAGATGGGAGAGGTGCGCATCGCGTACGGAACGTGCTTTCTCGACAAGAACGTCTACAACGCCCGCCTCTTCCGCGCACCGATCGTGGATGCCGCGGGCAAGCGGCAGGGCTTCGCCGACCTGGTGCTCTCCGAGGACCAGATCGACACGAGCCGGTTCAACCTGCTCCTCACCATGCTGGTCCTCATCGTTGTTTTCATCGGTGTGGGTATCGGCGTCTCCTTCTTCATGGGGAAGAAGATCGCCGTTCCCGTGCAGAAGCTGATCGAGGACGTGTCGATCGTGGCCGGCGGCGACCTCGAACACCACACCGTGCCGCGGTCGCAGGACGAGATCGGTCTGCTCGCCAGGACCTTCGACAAGATGACGAAGAACATGGCCGAGGCGCGCGATCGCGAGGTGGAACTGGCCGCGCAGAAGCATCAGCTCGCCGTGGCGCAAGAGGTCCAGGACAAGCTCCTTCCCGAGGTGATTCCCCAGCTGAAGGGCTACGAGATCCAGGCCTACCACCGCTCGTCCAAGGACATGGGCGGCAACTACTACGACGTGATCCAGTTCCCTGGCGGCAAGGTGGGCGCTCTCGTGGCGTCGGCGTCGGGCAAGGGGATTCCGGCCGCGATGGTCATGACCATGGCCCGGAGTTTCATGCGCGCCCAGACCCACATGGGCGACGACCTGGGCGGCATGGTGCGCGAGTGCAACCGGCTCCTCTCGCCCGATCTGCGCGCCGGCATGTATGTGGAAATTCTCATGGTGCTCATCGACGCCGAGAATAACAAGGCCCGCATCGTGAGCGCCGGACCGACCATGCTCTTGCGGTACGATGGCCCGAACAAGAAGCTGATGGCCATTCAGGCCGACGGCATCGCCATGGGCTTCGACAAGGGCCCCGTCTTCGACAAGACTCTCAAGGAGGCCGAGGTCGAGATCCTGCCCGGCGACCGGCTCGTTCTCGCCACGGGAGGGCTTTTCAAGATCAAGAGCCCCGAGGGTTCGGAACTCGGCACCAAGGGTTTTGCAAAGTGCGTGGTGAAACACGCTCCCGACGACAGCGCCAGTTTCGTTCGCAAGGTGGTGAACAACCTGGACAGCTTCGCGGGCGGCGAGGTGAAGGCCTCGAACATCACTTTCGTGACGATCAAACGCAACGAGGCCTAGACCGCGCCCTCGTTCCCCGTATCTCGAAAAAAAGCCATCAGCCGAGGCTGGTGGCTTTTTTTGTCTGGATTTTTGTCGGGATCACGCCGCCCGCAGATCACGACTCGATCAGGCCGTACTCCTTCATCACCTCTTTGAGGCGGGCCGTGCTGCCCGGCGCCATGGGCGCGAGGGGCTGGCGCACCTCGCCCACGTCCCAGCCGAGGATGTTCATCGCCGCCTTGACAGGGACCGGGTTGGTGTCGAGAAACATCGCCTGAAAGAGTGGGAGCATGTCGAGGTGGCGCCGCCTGGCCGTTTCCAGGTCTCCGTCGCCGAAAGCGGTGACCATCGCCTTCAGGTCCTTGGGGATGATGTTGCCCGCCACGGAAACGATACCGCGGCCGCCGATCGCAAGGATCGGCAATGTATTGGCGTCGTCGCCGGAGATGACATCGATCTTGGCGCCGCAGAGCTTCACCAGGGTGGAGGCCCGTTCCACGCACCCAGTGGCTTCCTTCACAGCCACCACGTTCTTGAATTCCGCGAGGCGCGCCACGGTCTCGGGCTGCATGTCGACCGCTGTCCGGCCCGGCACGTTGTAAAGCATCAAGGGGAGCGAAGAGTTTTCGGCGATCGTGCTGAAATGGTTGTAGAGGCCGATCTGGCTCGGCTTGTTGTAGTAGGGCGTGATCACGAGAGCGCCGTCAGCGCCGATCTCCTGGGCGCGGCGCACGTTTTCGAGGGATCGCGTGGTTGAGTTGGTTCCGGCGCCGGCCACGACCTTGACGCGCCCGCCCGCCTGCTTCACCACGGTCTCGATCACGCAAAAGTGCTCGTCCCACGACCGGAAAGAGGGATTCTCACCGGTGGTGCCGCAGGGAACGAGCCCGTCCGTTCCGTTATCGATGTGGAAGTCGACCAGTTCGCGTAGTTTGTCCTCGTTGAGAGATCCGTCCTGATGGAAGGGCGTGACAAGTGCAACGTAGAGTCCGCGAAACATGGTATTACTCCTTACTCTTTCGATTTCTTCGACGCTTTCGGTTTGACCAGAAGTTCTTCGAGCGCCGTGAGCAGGTCCTGGGCCGACAGGATTCCCACGAGGTCGTTCTTTTTATCGAGCACGGGCAGGGCACCGTACCGCCGTTCACGCAACAGGACCACCGCCTTGCGGATCGTGTCGTAGGTGCGCACCACTTCCGGATTGACGGTCATCACGTCCTTGACCCGGGTGTCGTCGTTGATCTGGTAGTAGGTGGTCCAGTCGTCGAGAGCGTCGACCCACTTCGGCCGCCGCAAGTCGCGATCGCTGATGATGCCCATGAGCGAATCGCCTTCGACCACGGGCAGGTGGCGCACCCTGTGGGAGCGCATGAGCAGAAAGGCATCTTTCACGCTCATTTCCTGGGTGACCTTGATCAGCTTCGTGGTCATGTATTTGCTGACTTTCATGATCGCTCCTGTTCGGTTCTTCCCGCATTGGCGCGAGGTACGTTGCCCAACCTTTTTCGCCTCTCATAACCATATAATATCGGGGGAGCCGATTCAAGGCGACCGGGCGGGATTAAATCGACGCCGGGAGCGGCCACTCCCGGCGTCGGTAGGATACGAGAGGGCGGAGCCGGTCAGGGAGCCTCGATCTCCATCTTCACGGAGTTGACGGTGAAGGTCGTGGCGAAGGGCCCCTTTTCCACGCCCTGGATGAAAAAAGTGGACCCGATCAGGGCCGGATCGAAGGGGATCTCGAAGGACTGGGTGAAGACGCCGAGATGCATGGCGCCCATTCCGAGCAGCCTCATTCCCGAGAATGGATCGATCCGGATCG
>CAZUHB010000004.1:0-159177 GCA_964620445.1 uncultured Phycisphaerales bacterium | reverse complement strand
GGTCCTGGCCGTTGCACTTGACGTCGAGGGCGAGGGTGCTGGTGAAATCAAAGGCATAGACCGAGCCGGAATCAGTGTCATTATCGTCATCGCAGTCTGCACCTATGAGGGCTCCTGTCCCGGAGAGGGCGACCTCATTGCCGTAACAGTCGAAGTGCTCGCCGTCGGATGCAAGTAGCTTGGCTTCCTCGTACCACGCTCCCGAGATGTTGTCATAGCCGAACAGATAGGCCGAGCCAGTCATGTCGCCGAGATTGTAGTCCGACCAGGCACCGACGAGAGCCCTGTCACCATGAAGAGCCACAGAGCAGCCGAACCGGTCCGGGGACGCGCCATCGGATGCAAGCAGCTTGGCATCTTCGTACCACACTCCCGACGCACTGTCGTAGCAGAACAGATAGACCGAGCCGGATGCGAAACCATTGTCGTCATCCTGTTTTGCACCAATGAGGGCACTTGTCCCGGAGAGGGCGACCGAGCAGCCGAAAACATCATATGCCGCACCATCGGATGCGAGCAGCTTGGCTTCCTCATGCCATAGTCCCGACACGCTGTCGTAGGCGAATACATAGGCCGAACCAGAGGCTATACCATTGTCTTCGTCATTTTGGGCCCCGATGAGAGCTCTGTCGCCGGAAAGCGCGCATACGCCGAAATAGTCACCCCAGGCACCATCGGAGGCGAGCAGCTTGGCATCCTCCTGCCAGGTTCCCGACACGCTGTCGTAGCCAAACACATAGGCCGAGCCGGCAAAATCGTTGTCGCCAGAAGCGCTTATGAGAGCCTTTGACCCGGAGAGGGCGACCGACCCACCGAAATGATCACCTGAGTCGCTATCGGAGGCGAGTAGCTTGGCCTCTTCGTGCCATGATCCCGACACGCTGTCGTAGCGGAACACATAGGCTGAGCCGGAATCGTAACCGTTGTCGTCGTCGGCGGCGGCGCTGATGAGAGCTCTATCCCCGAAGAGGGCGACATCACCGCCGAAATGGTCCTCCACGTCACCATCGGAGGCGACCAGTTTGGCCTCCTCCTGCCAGGTTCCAGACAGGCTGTCGTAGCGGAAGACATAGGCCGAGCCGGAATCAGTGCCGTTGTCGTCATCTCTGAAGGAGCCGACAAGAGCTCTGTCCCCGAAGAGGGCGACTGAATCGCCGAAAGAATCAGCGTACGCGCCGTCCGAGGCGAGCAGCTTGTCGGTCTCGAGCTGCTGCGCCCAGCAGGGAACTGCGATGAGGAAGAGCGGGAAAATGACTGCGATCGCCCTGTGTCGAAATCGACGCGAAGACGGGCACCCTGGCTTCGCTCGGTTAAGATCACTCAACTGATACCTCCTTTTGATGCGGCGCTTGAGCATTTCTACCTCACTGTTCGGTGCGGTTTCTTACCGCACCACGAAATCGACGACGTCGAAGTCCCAGAGCGCGGTCAGGTTGAGGACGCCGTTCGGGATAGCGTCCATTGCGAGATAGAGCTTGTAGCTCCCCGGGGGCAGGGGCTGATCGCAGACCGTGGCCGCGTGGTTGAGAGGCGGTCCGGTGTAGTACTCGTTGCCCGCGCCCGGGCGCCAGACCGGGTTCATCCACGGACCGAAGGTCCAGGTGTTCCAGCCGGAGATCGGCAGGATCGCCACGACCCAGAAGTCGCCCTTTAGACTGGGGTGGTAGCCATTATCGATATCGATGGTGAGGGTGACGTTCTCGCTCGAATCCACGATCACGTTCTGATCCTGGCCGTTGCATTTGACATCCAGTTCGAGAACGCTGGTGAAGTCAAACTCGTAAGCCGCACCCGCGTAAACGCCATTGATGTTGTCGTCGCTGTCAGCTGCGACGAGGGCCGTGTCGCCGAATATCGCAACAGACCGGCCGAAAAAAGCGTTGTCCGCGCCGTCGGAAGCGAGCAGCTTGGTTTCCTCGAGCCACGATCCCGCCGTGTTGTCGTAACCGAACACGTAGGCCGCACCGGTACACGGTCCAAAAATATAGTCACCCCAGGCACCGATGAGGGCTCTGTCTCCAGAGACGGAAACCGCGTCGCCGAAGTTTTGCCAGGCTTTGGCATCGGAGGCGAGCAGCTTCTGCTCTTCGTGCCATGTCCCCGAGGAGCTGTCGTAACGATACACGTAAGCCGAGCCGGTCGTTGGACCAAAATCATCGTCATCATAGGCGCCGACGAGGGCGACGTCTCCAGAGAGGGCCACCGAAATACCGAAACCTTCACCGCCGTCGCTGTCAGAGGCGAGCAGCTTGGCTTCCTCCTGCCAGGTTCCCGATGAGCTGTCGTAGCAGAACACAAAGGCTGAACCGGTAAAGTAGTCATCTCCGTAGGAACCCACGAGGGCTCTCGACTCGGAGAGGGCCACTGAAGTACCGAAATAATCGTTCTGATCGGGATCCGAGGCGCGCAGCTCGGCCTCCTCCTGCCATGCGCCCGACGAGCTGTCGTAACGAAAAACATAGGCTGAGCCGAAGTAGTAAAAATGGCAAGGCGCGCCGATAAGGGCTGTGTCGCCGACTAGGGAGACCGTTCCACCGAAACGATCTCCACTGCCTCCGTCGGAAGCGAGCAGTTTTGCCTCCTCCTGCCATGCGCCCGATGAACTGTCGTAGCGGAATATATATGCCGAGCCGGAAAGGAAGCCGTTATCGTCGTCATTACGGGCGCCCACGAGAGCTATGTCGTCGAACAGGGCAACCGCACAACCGAACGAATCATCGGTCTCTCCATCAGATGCGATCAGCTTGGCTTCTTCCTGCCACGCCCCTGATGAGCTGTCGTAGCGAAACACGTAGGCCGAGCCCGATCCGTCTCCGTTGTCGTCGTCGTAAGAAGCTCCAATGAGAATTCTTTCACCACAGATGGCGACAGAGGCGCCGAAGTTATCGTTTTCCGCTCCATCGGAGGCGAGCAGCTTGTCGGTCTCGAGCTGCTGCGCCCCGCACGGCGCCGGAAGCAGGAGAGACAGCAATAGGATTGTTCTTACCATGATCCGGAAGGCCCGCGAAGAAGAGTGCCGTGAATTCACGTGGCGATAGTGGTCCATCTGAGATCTCCTAATCGATGAGAATGGCAGTGTCCCTGTGTGCGCGTCCTCGAGGCAGATGGAAAATCTGAAAGTCGTGTTCAGATTCAAGAATTATTATATATCAATTCCTGTTATATAACAACGGATCTTCCGGTTTGCGCTGGCGGGGGTAAATCCACTCTTATTTTGGAATCTCGGAAGACTCCGCGTCTCCGGCTCCCCTGGCGTTCTCCGCGGGAGAGTCTTCTCTTCGCCGAGACACGAACCGCCACCGCGCCGCAGGGGACTTTCTGAGCCAGGTGTAAACCACGTGGGCTCGGTCCGTGATGAAGCGGATATCCTCTGCTGGTTGGCGGCCTTGGCGCACAGCGTCTGCCGTGAGATTCTCGATCCCGTTCGCGTCGACGCGGCCGGTCCTTTCTTGATGCGCACCCCGGATAAAGATGTGGACCCTGTCGGCCTCCGCCTCGCGGATGACGAGGAAACCCGTCTTGAACCGTTCCACGAAGCGCTGGCGCCGGCAGAAGTTCCTGCTGAACGCGATCCTGTCCCTGATGGCTGCGGCCTTCTCGAAGTCGAAGCGGGCGGCGCACCCATCCATTGCGCGCGTCAGGCGGACCACGACCTCGTCCTCGCTGCCGTCGACGAACTGCCGCACCGCGCCCACGATCAGGGCGTAGTCGGCGTGCGACACCTTTTCCCTGCACGGCCCGGCGCAGCGGCCGACTTCGTGATCGGCGCAGCGCGCCGATGGCGCCGGCTCGGTGCACGAGCGGAGACCGAAAGCAGACCGGATCACCTCGATGAGCTTCTCCACGAAATAGCGGTCGCGAAAGGGCCCGTGGAGGTTCTCTGGATCGTGCCCGTCAGGACTGTCCGCCTCCGCCACGAAGGGATACGCACCGCCTCCGAGAAGGAGGTAGCGGTTCTTGAGATACTCCTTCTGCCGCTTGTTGTACGGAGGAAGGTGTTGCTTGATCAGCCTGTCCTCGAGGAGGAGGGCCGAGAGCTCCGATCCGGTCTCGTGGATGAAGATGGTGCGCGCGCTGAAGACCATCCTCTTGATCCGTTCGTCGCGGCGGCCCGGATTCGACTGGAAATAGCTCGCCACGCGCTGCTTCAAAGAGACCGACTTGCCGATGTAAAGGATCGCCCCATGCCGGTCGCGGAAAACATATACACCGGCTGCGGACGGGATGTCGCGGCGGGCGTCGATCGGAAACTCGCTCGTTTTCGCGGGCGCGCTCATCGTTTCTTCCACCTGCCCTCCCGGCCGAAGAGCGCCGCGCTCACCTGGATGTTCATGGTCGACGGAAAGACCCCCCGGAGAAAGGCGGCCGTCATCGCGGCCGCGATGGCGCTGTCGAGAGGGCCGTCGCTCTTCACGCGCACCACGGCGTCGGCCGGGAAGGAGGCGATCTTCTCCGCGAGATGTGTGGCGAGGTGTTCGACCGTCACCGTGCTGTCCAGAACGAGATCGACCATGGGCCGGGCGGGCAGCGGGACGAACTCCGGTTTCATCGTGAAGAGGCCCGCGTCGTCCTCCTCGAAAAGAATCTCGTAGAAACCCTTGGTCTCGTCCTTCTCGGCGAACGAGGTGCGTTCCGTGGAGCCGGGGTAGATCACCGGCGGTGTGCGGCCGGAGCCCGATCGATCGCGGAGGATCTGCTGCCGATGGATATGTCCGCAGAGCACCGCGGCGAAGTCGGGCGGGATCTGGCGCCGATCGACCACGTCCGGGCCGCGGCGGAAGGTGAAGTTCACCGGTCCCACGCGGGCACCGTCCACGGCCTGATGAAGGCAGAGCAGCCGGATGTCGGCGGCCGCGTCCCGCCACCCCGTCCGGTCCACGAGCTCGCTGAACCGCCCGCCGATGTCGCGCTGCTCGAAAGCGAATCCGGACAGGCCGATCCGCGCGCCGCCGGCCTCGACAACCAGGGTACGCGGCTCATCGAAAAGGTGCACGTTGGGAAGGGAGAAGAGGAGCGACTCGGGAAGCTGGGACCGCTCGTGATTGCCGGGCACGATGAAGAGGTCGATCCCCGTCTTCGAGAACTCGAACAGCGACTCGTAGACGAGGTCGACGATCTTCTGCGGCACCTTGCTGCGAAAGAAGAGATCGCCGCCGTGCACGACGAGGTCGGCGCTCACCGCGCGTGCGTGGGCCAGCACGAGGCCGTGGTTGGCGAAGAAGTCGTCTCCCCGCCGCCGCCGCTCGATGCGCGGCCTCACCGGATAGTCGAATCCGAGGTGGGTGTCGGCAAAGAGGATCAGGCGGATCGCGCGGCGTTTGGACATCTCTGTGGACCAGCTTTTTTCAGGTTGATCGGGTGCTTTCATTTTCGGGGGATGCGCCGATCGACACAATGCTAAAATGGAGTGACCTTTCAGCAAAGTGGAATTGAAATGTAGATAGGTGTTCTCCGGCGGATGAACTCATGGCGACCCTCAAAACAACATCGACCGTGCTGGTGACTCTGGGACTTCTCTGCTCGCTCTGCGTCGTCTGCGTGACCTGTCTCCAGGTGGACGAAAAGCGCGACGTCGTGGCTGCCGCCGGAGTGCGCCAGCCCGTCGACCTCGTGGGGTACACCCATTCCGCCGGGGGCATCGCCACGGTGGTGTCCCATGCCGCGGCGGCCGAGGCAGAGGAGCTCGACGCGGTCCGGGCGCGGCTCGGCCTGACAGACACGACGCGGCTCACCGCCGCCATCTCGCCTCATGACGATTACGCTTACGCGCAGCAGGCCTATGTTCACGTCTACCCCTATCTCCAGGCGAGGCACGTGATCCTCGTGGGCGTGGCACACAGGGCGCGCAACTTTCCCGCCTGCGAGGGAAAGCTCGTTTTCGACTCCTTCGACGCCTGGCACGGGCCCCACGGGGAGGTGAAGATCTCGCCTCTCCGCGAGGCGTTGCTTCAGAGCCTGCCGGCGGGTGATGTCTTCGTCAGCAATGAGCTGCACAGCGTGGAGCATTCGCTCGAGGGGATGGTGCCTTTCTTGCAGCACCACAATCGCGAGGCCATGGTCGTGCCGATCCTGGCGCCCTACATGGAGTGGGAACGGCTCGTTGAGCTGGCCGAGACGACCGCGTCTGCCCTGGCACGCGCCATGAGAGAGCGGGGGCTTTCCCTCGGCGAGGATGTGGCGCTCCTGATCTCGTCCGACTCGGTCCACTACGGCGATCGGAACTGGGGCGGCAAGAGTTTCGCCGACTTCGGCACGGACGGCGCCGGGTATGACAAGGCCGTGGCGCGCGACCTTGGCCTGATCGACGACCACCTGACCGGTGCGATCACGGTGAACGGGCTGGAGGGATTCTTCAGGAAGGTCGTGGCCGAGGACGTGCACGAGTACCGAATCACCTGGTGCGGGCGATTCTCCGTCCCCTTCGGGCTGGCCGCGCTGATCGGGCTCCACTCCGAACTCGGTCTGCCCGCTCCACGCGGGGCGCTCTTGCGTTACGCCACCACCCTCGATCCGGGTCGGAGCGATCCGGGGGTGGACGGGCTCGGCGTGACAGCCGGGGCCAATCTTCATCACTGGGTGGGCTTTGCGTCGATCGCTTACAGATGAATCGTCGCGCGATGGAGCACGCAATCGAGGAGGGGGAATGAAAACAACGCGGCGTGAATTCATGAAAACCGTCGGCTGCGGCGCGGTCGCTCTCGGCATGCCGCAAGCGGTTCAGGACCGCGTCCGGTCGGACCGGCCGAACATCGTCATCGTCCTGGCCGACGACATGACGTGGAGCGATTGCGAGCCCTATGGGAGCCCGAACGTCAAAACACCCAACATGCGGAAGCTGGCCGAGCAAGGCATGCGTTTCGACAACATGTTCACGACCACCGCCATGAGCGCTCCCAGCCGGCAGCAGTTGTACACGGGGCTCTTTCCGGTGCGCAACGGCGCCTATCCCAATCACAGTTCGGTTTACGAGGGAACGAAAAGCATCGCCCATCATCTCTCCGATCTGGGCTACAGGGTGGCGCTGTCCGGAAAGAAACACTTCGGTCCGCCCGGATCCTTTCCCTTCGAGAAGCAAACACTGGAGGCGCTGCTCGAGAGCGACGAGCGTCCATTCTGCCACATCCTGGCCTCCCGCGATCCGCACAAGCCCTGGTCCGCGGGGGACGCGCAGGAGTATTCACCCGACGAGATCGCGGTCCCGCCGAACCTGATCGACACGCCCGCGATGCGCCGATCCCTCCGCGAGTATTACGCGGAGATCTCCCATCTCGACAAAACCCTCGGGCGTGTCATGAAGGCGCTCGACGACGCGGGTGAGAGGGACAACACCCTGCTCATATTCACCAGCGAGCAGGGAATGACCCTTCCCTTCGGGGGAAAATGGCTCTGCTACGACACGGGGCTCAGGACCGCGTTCATCGCGCGCTGGCCCGGAAGGGTGGCGCCGGGGAGTGCGACGGACGCGCTGGTCCAGTACGTGGATGTCGTTCCCACGCTGGTGGAGATCGCGGGCGGCGATCCGGAAGGCATCGACACGGGATGCGCCGGCGGTGATGGTCGCACGGGATTCGACGGCCGCAGTTTCCTCGGCCTTCTCGATAGGCGGGGCGGCGCCTTTCGGGATGTCGTCTACGGGGTGCAGACGACGGAGGGGATCAAGAACGGAACACTCTATCCCGTCCGCTCGATCAGGAACGGACGTTACAAGTACATCCGCAATCTGAATCACACCAACGCCTTCACCAACGTGTACACGGAGGGTGGAAAGTACCACGACGAGTATTTTCAGCCCCTTCTCGCGGCGGGTGAAAAGAATCGGTCGATCGCCGAGAGGCTCCGCCACTTCCAGCACCGGCCCGCCGAGGAGATGTACGATCTGAGGAAAGACCCCTTCGAGCTGACCAGCGTGGCGGACGATCCCGATCTGGCCGAAATCAAGGCGCGGCTCAAAGGGCGGCTCGAAGCCTGGATGAAAGAGCAGGGCGATCAGGGGCTCGAAACCGAAAAGCTGGCCCTGGCGAGACAGAAGAACAAGAAGGGAGGGTAACACCGTGGCCGGCTGATGGTTGACGGGCGTTGGTTCTACCCGCCCCTCACCCGGCGCTTGCCGGTGGTCTCTCCCTTCTTCGATCCCCTTGTTTTCTTCCGGGCCTTGGCGTCGCGCTCGACCCAGTACCTGAGGTTGTAGTCGGCGGGGGCCAGTTCCCTGGCCAGCTCCTTGAGGCGGACCGCTTCCTTGAGAAGCTCTTCCGTCTCTTCCTCGTCGTAGAGCTCCTCGAGAGCATCCCCGAGATAGTAGTAGTAACGGCCGTTGATGGCGTCGAGCTCGACCGCCCTGGCAAAGGCCTCCCTGGCGAGGGCGTACTTGTCGAGATCCATGAGGATGCGGCCCTTGGTGTAGTAGAGAAGGGGCGATTCGTCGCCGTCCCATTCCTCCTCGGCGGTCTGGATCGACTCGAGCGCTTCCTCGTTCTTGTCTTCCATCCACTGGACCTTGGCTTCCTGGAGATAGCCCTTCCCCGAGCTCACGTGGAGGTTCTCGTCGATGTAGGCGTGCCACTCGTCGTTGAGCTTGTCCAGGTTGCGCATGCCGAAGACCTTCTTGAAGTAAGCGATCATGTCTCGCGGTTTGACCGACGGGTAGTAGTAGCCGCTCACATCTCCCCGGTCGACGCGCGAATCCCTTGCCAGGCCCACGTAGAACTTGATGAACTTCGTCTTGTACTTCTTCGACGACATGCAGAAGCGGACGAACGACCAGGCCCAGCCGTATTCGAGGCCGTGGAAAGCGCCTCGCGAGACCTTCATCAGCTCCTCGAGATGGTAATCGTTGTCCTTGGCCCGCCAGGCGTTCATCGACACGACGCGGTTCTCGAGCATGCCGCCGTAGACGAGCTTTCCATTTTCCAGAGATGTGGCCCCGAAATATTCGGCGATGCCCTCGTTGCACCAGATCGGATGGTTGAACTTCGGTTTGATGAGGTGTGTCAAGAGGTGGGTGTACTCATGGAGCAGAACCTTGACGGTGAACTCGGGATCGTTCCTGTCATGGTAAAAGCAGAGCTTTTCTTCGACGAAGTTCCAGTACCCGAGCACGCCGCCCCCCACTCCGCCGACCTGCTGGAACTGCTCGGCGTCGCGGAAGATGCAGATCAGCGGTTTCTCCCGCCTGTGCCCCGGGCCGAGCTTCACCTTCAGCTGCTTCGTGAAATCCTTGTAGATCCCCTCGAGCAGATCGATGTAGCCCTTCGCGATCTCCGGAGTGACGTTGTACTTGAAGACGAAGTGCTTCGATTCCACCTCGTAGGCGTTGCGCCAGACGCTGTGCTCTTTCAGTTCCGCGATCTGTTTCTCGATCCGCGCCCTTTCCTTCTTCTGCTTGGGATTCTGCTTTCCGCTGTCGGCGAGGAGCACGTTCTTGACCTGGCTCGCCGGAACGGTGATCGTGCCGTGGTTCAGGTGAATCTTGTACACATCGCCCGACTGCTCGATTTTCCCCTCGATGTACCGGCCGTCGTGAAGGGTGAGGACGTCGGCGTGCAGGAAAGGGCTTTGAATAAAAAGGAGGCCCGTGAAAAGTAAGCCGCATACATAGATCGATCGTTTGAGCATTTATCGTTCCCTCCCTCTCGAATCAAGTCGCCCAGTCGAGAAATGCCTTCTCGAGTTTCTTCCAGTCGCCGTCATCCCAGTCCTCGAATGTCGCCTCGTAGGCTTTCCGGCGCAGATCCTTGATCATGTCAATGGCCGACTCCGCGAATTTCTTTCCCTTTTCTTCCTCGTCGTCCTCGCCTTCGGAATCGGCGTCTTCGCCAATATCGCTCCATTCGTCGCGCATCGCCGAATCGAACTCTTCATAGGCGCCCTGAAAGTTCTCGTAATACCTATCGAGGAGGCCCTTCCACGGTTTCTTGTTTCCCTCCTTGCTGTTCAGGAAACAGGCGAAAGCACCGACCTTGATGTAATCGCTCGAACTGCGTATCCCCCTGCCGCCGTGTTCCAGCAGAGCCTTGAGGCTCTTGCACTCCCCGTTCTTCTCGCTTTCGCGCAGCTGACCGCTCATCCATGTATCTTTCACGAATTTGCAGCTCGATCCCTTCAGCTTGAAACACCTGTAGTAGATGCTCAACCCGGTCACGTACCACGGTTCGGGCGGAAGGAATCTGAATTTCTCCGACACGAACTGCTGCCAGATCGCGCCGCCGATCCGCGAGAAGGTCCACTCGATGTCGTAACCCTGCCTCGTTCCGTCGTAGACAACGACCTCGCGCGTCTCCGTGTTGAAGAAGCTCTGTCCCCGTCCCGTGTCGATGTAGGCGTTGTATTCACCGGGGCTGGCGCAGATCCGGATGACCGGCATCCTCGCGCTTTCCTCTTTCTTTCCCTTCTTGGACTTCGATCCCTTCTTGGCGAAATCCTTCTCGATCTTCGTTCTCATGGCGTCGGCGAACTTGCCGATCTTCTCGGTGTACTTCTTGGGCGCATGACTGAGAAGGAGATGGCGCTTGGACACCATGTGGGTCCAGCCATCGGGAAGATTGGCCGTTTTTTGGCTGATGAACTCCTCGCGCGTCAACGGCGCCGACTTGTTCGATCCGCTCAGATCCTCGGCAACGTATTCCCTCTCGACCGTTTTGAAGGACTTGAAGACTTTCTTGAAGAAGGATTCGTATTTCGGGAGCCACTCTTCCATGACATCGAAATAGACGGCGATGTCCATGTCGTCGATGTGATAGATGCACGCCACCCGCCGCAGAGGCGGGCGCGCCTCGTGCCAGAAAACCTCGATGTGGGTACACTCGACCTTCTTGACCTTCGATGCCTTTTCCTCGCCGAAATAGAACCCGTTGATCGTCCGCTTCACATACTCCCTGAAATCCTTGTACGGATTCGCCTGGGAGTACTTCACCTTCACCTTTCGGCCAAAGAGTTCCTCCTCGCTCTCCTCGTCCTCGCCCATCTCGACGTTCTCGGGAGTGAAGGCGATGATGCGCATCCTGGGCCGGTGCGTCCCGTAATCGGCCCATTCCTTGAACTTCTTGGTCTTCAGCAGCCTGTTCCCGGTAAAGGTGGCCACGATGTACTTTTCCTTCTCGTTGGCAGCCACGAAGGCCCAGTCCTTGGGAACGCGGATCGAGAAGCCCAGTTCTTTGTTGGTGTGAGTTTTTCCGAGAGTCTGGGCTTGAAGGAATGAAGCAGAGCAGAAGAGGGAAGCCGCAATGAGAAATCCGAAAAGCACCAGTCGGCAGCCGCGGGGAAGAGTGTCACTTAGAAAATTCACGATTCCACCTCCGAACATTCTTCGATGAGCAGGATGGATCAGAAAGGGATTCGCTGAGCCGGGTCAGAAATCGCAGTCCGATCCAAGAAACAGAGAGAGTTACGAGTCATAACGGACAAACGCTTGAAGACTTGATCGAAGACGGGTGCCGGTCGATTTTTATAACTCGCACTCCCTGAGAGTTCGAACCAACTAACGGCATGATTCTAACATCGTTTGAGTATATTCCCTTACCTTTTCTTCAAGAATTGCCGCGGCCGATCCTGCCACGCTCAGTCGAGCGAGATCGCCACGTCCTTGTCAGCGATATCGAGAAGCTCCCAGTCGCAATCGAGATGAACGGTCAGTCCTTCGAGTTTCACGTCCGCCACCCGCCACGAGTAGCTGCAGGTTCCGCCTCATCCGAACTCGAAGGTTCCCTTTTCCACGATCTCGCCGGCCGCGTCGGTGATGGAGAAAGGGATCCCGCCTCTTCCGCCCGCCGCCGAAAAGTAACCGCGAAAGGTCGCACCGCCGGCGGTTGCCATGGAGAGGTTGAGCCTCACCAGTCCCGCGCGGCGGGATGCGGAGACCTTCGCGACGAGGGCGGTCGCGAGATCGAGACGGACCGATTCGCCCTTGGCGACGGTCACTTCTATTTCGGTCGGTTCCGAATAGTTGCACATGCAACTGCCGTCATTCTTTTCCCGCGAATAGTCGGCTATGGTCCACTTTCCCGCGGGAAGGACCTTTTTCTCGCCGGGCGCGATCCGGAAACCGCCCCACTCGGGATTGCTGAGATTCACGGCCACATCGGCCGGACTCACGGACACCGAGCCCCTGTCGACCGCGATCGGATCGAGGCTCAGTATCTTGCCCTTCTCCTTGACCGCCACGGAGTAGGCCTGGTCACCAAGAAGCATCTTGTGGCGCAGCGCCGGAGGGGGAGTCATCCCGTGCGCGACCTTGGGCTTGTCCGCGCGTTCCAGGGTGAGGGAGTCGCAATCGAACCGCGCTCCCTCGTCGAAGTCGTCGTACGCTCCGTTCACCGTGCGGTCCTCGAGCGTCACGTCGTAAGCAACGCCGTCGAGCGTGATCCGCCCCGTGTAGCAGCCCCAGGCGGAGAGTCCGAAGGCGAGTCCAAAGCCGGGTGGAGCGTCTTCGATGATCGGATGGTAGAAATTGACATAGAGAGGCGCGCCTTCATCGGGGCCCTCTTTCCGGTAAGCCACCTTCTCGGCACAGAGCATGGTGAAGGGCATCACCGGCCCGGCTCCCTCGTTGTCCACGAGCACGAGAGGAAAGGTCTCCCCTTCGTCAAGGATCCGGTTCCGGTTGAGATCGGCATGGAGCGTGTCGGGATACTCGGCCCCCTCTTCCTTCTTGTCGACCGTCATGAGAAGGGTCGTAAAGCCCAGGTTTCCAAGGGAGAGGTG
The DNA here is from genome assembly GCA_964620445.1 of uncultured Phycisphaerales bacterium. Lineage (GTDB taxonomy): Bacteria > Planctomycetota > B15-G4 > B15-G4 > CAYZWU01 > CAZUHB01. Next base: position 146,481 of record CAZUHB010000004.1, on the reverse strand, counting down.
GGCGGTCACACTCGTGGCGCGGCTTGTCATGAAGTCGCCGCCCTCGAGCCACCCATTGCCCTTCTCGCCAGCCTCGATCGGCGCTGCACCGAAGAAGGCAACGGGATTGTGCGCCGCCTTCTCGAAAGTGAGCGTGTACTCCTTCGCCGAAAGGGCTCCGCTTGCCGAAAAGGAAACGGACAGGAAGCACAGGATTCCTGAAAAAATCACGCTTGATCGGATCATGGTTGTCTCCTCGTTCCGAAAGGACAGATACAGTTTCTATAGCCTTTGCTGGAAATTGTGACCTCTTTTCTTTTTGGCGAAAGAGCTTTTCGAGAATCCCCGCCCGATGCGATCAGCGATCGGTTTTTGGAGAATCGCCGCACCAGTCCTGGAGGTCCCACGTCTGAGGCGGTACCGGATCGTACCGCGGCGCACCGTCCTCGTCCGGAAAACGAGCGGCCGCCGCTTCCAGCAGGGCGCGCGCCGCGCGGACCTCGTCTTCATCGCTGTCGATGAGATTCCGTTCCTCGCCGCGATCCCGCAGGAGGTCGTGGAGCCGAGTGGACGAACCTTCCTCGATCCAGAGCTTGAACCGCTCGTTGCGCAGCACGCGGTCCGCGTGGCGCCTGCGCGGTACGACGCGGCCTTTTTCGACCTTTGCCGTTCCCCCGCCCATGGCCATGATCCACTCCCTGTCCGAGTCCGCTCTCCGCCCGAGAATCAGATCGGCGATCGAGCGGCCGTCCACCACGAGACCGTCGGGAGTGGGCGCGCCCGCCAGGTCGGCAAATGTCGGAAGCATGTCGGTGAAGTCGCAGAGCGCGGGCGTGACCCTTCCGGCCGGAACGAGGCCGGGGCCGTTCACCACGAAGGGCGCATTCGGTCCGTTCTCGGTCAGCTTCCCCTTGCCGCCCCCGATCTCGCGGCCGTTCATGCGCGCCGACATTCCGCCGGGCGAGCCGTTGTCGGTGGTCCAGAAAAGTATGGTGTTGTCGCGGATTCCGAGCTCGTCGAGGGCGGCCACGATCCTGCCGGTGAGAAAATCGGCATAGCGTACCATGGCCGCGAAGCGCTCCCTCTTCCCGGTCACGCCGGGATCGATCGGTGTGTCGGTCCAGGGCCCATGGGTGAGGCACATCGGATAGTAGATCATCATCGGTTGCGCGCAACGGCGCTTCATGAAATCGATGATGAAGTCGGTAAAGACCTGATCGCCGAAACCGCCCTCGATCGTGCGCGATCCGTCCCGCGTATGAATGTAGGGATCGGCGTACCGCTCGGCGCTCGGCGGATTGCCTGTTTCGTATCCTGTCCACATGCACCACTCGTCGAATCCGTGGTGCTCCATGGCGCGAGGCTGCACGCGAAAGTCGTTGATCTGCCACTTGCCGGCCGCGGCCGTGGCGTAGCCCGCGTCGCGAAGGAGGCGCGCAAAGCTCACGTTGTGCTTCCAGTCGAAGTGGCACCCGCATCCCCAGCGCGGCACATCCCAGTGGTTGACCCACCCTGTGCGGAAGGGGTACTGGCCGGTGAGGAGCGACGCGCGCGTGGGCGTGCACTTCGGCATGGAGTAGACATTGTCGAACCGCATCCCGCCGCGCGCGAGGGCGTCCACGTTGGGGGTCAGCGTCTCCTCGCTGCCGTAGCAGCCGACCCACTCCGGTCCGAGATCGTCGACCATGATGAAGATGATATTCGGCTGCGGATGGTTCCGGCTTCGAGCGCCGCCGGGGCCGAGGCTCCGGCACCGGGATGTGCCGAGCGCGACCGCGCCGAGCCCGAGAGCCTTGAGCAGGTCGCGCCGCGTGTGGGACTTCCTGGCTCCTGTCATCGATCCTGTACCTCCCCGCCCAATCTTTCGACGATCGGCCTGGCTGCCCGGGCGGCGTAGCCCTTGTCCGCGCCGGCGATCTTCTCGAGCTCCTTCAGCGCGGGCCGGGCCGCCTCGCCGATCCGGCCGAGCGAGGCCACGGCGAAGAGCTTTTCCGATTCCGACCGCGATCGGAGCGCCTCGATCAAAATGCCGAGGGTGCGCGTCTCCTCGTTCCACACGAGAAGCGCCTCGGCGGCCGCGATCGCCACGGCGGGCGAATGATCGTCGAGCAAGATGGAAAGCTTGTTCTTGGCCTCGAAGATCAACCGGGGATCGAGATCCTTCTCGCCCTGCGCGCGCAGCACACCCACTGCCGCCCAGTAGCGCACGGCGCTGTCATGATCGTCGAGCGCCTCGACGAGCCTGGCGAACGCACCCGTCCCCTCCCTGTCGAGCGACTTGATCTCGAGAAGCCTGCTCACCCGTTCGGGGGGGACCTTGGTCTTCCAGTGCGGCCGGAACTGTATCGGTTTGCCTGACGGCCAGGACGGCAGCGAGCTTCCCATTTCGGTTACCGTTTCGAACTTGTACTCGTCGCTGTCGAGGAATCCGAGCCGGCACGCCTTGGCGCGCAACGTGTCGCCCTGATTCACCGCGATCGGCCCGACGTACAGGTCCCAGCCTTTCCGCGGGTCGATCTCCGCGCCCTGCGTATCGACACGGCAGGCGATCGTCGCACCCGGTGTCAGACAACCGAGGCCCATCACGATGCCCGTTCCGTCTATGTAGCTGAGGTCTGTCAAACAGATATCGCCGGTCTTGGCCCACTCTCCGCCGGGACGGACCATCTCGTCGAGATCGGGTTCGGGGATCAAACCGACGTCGGCGATCGTGCGCATCCAGTCCTCGAGCGCGGCGCGCATCTCGAGAAGCGTCTCCTCGTGCTCCCCGCTTCCGGCAAGGTTGTGAATCTCGTGAGGATCGGCCTGCGTGTCGTAGAGCTCCTCGACCGGTTTCGCCGGCTGGAAATAATGGGCGGCCGGTCCGGACAGTTCTCCCTCGCCGTGCAGGCGGCGCAGGGCGCGCATGGTGGGCATCCGGTTCATGTACTCGATGTCCTGGCCGCGCGTGATGTGGGGCATGAAATTGCGGATATACTTGAACCGCTTGCCGCGCACCGCGCGGATCATGTCGTAGGCTTCGTCCATCCTGTCCCTGGCGGCGAACACGTAACGGCGCGGCGCGGTCTTCTGCCTCCCGAGAAAGGCCTTCCCCTGCATGTAGTCGGGGACCCGCGCGCCGGCGAGCGAAAGAGCGGCGGGCGCGAAATCGACGAACGAAACGGGATCACCCCACACCGTACCCGGCCCGAGCGCATCCGGATTTTCGGCGAAGGCCAGCCGGCGGTACTTCTCCGGCACGCGCACGATCAGCGGCACATGAATACCCGAATCGTAGATCCATCTCTTCGCGCGCGGCAGGCCGCGGCCATGGTCGCCGTAGAACCAGACGATCGTATCCTCGGCGAGACCGTCCTTTTCGAGTTCGTCCAGGATACGGCCCACCTCCCCGTCCATGAGTGTGACGAGGTCGGCATACCGCGCCCAGTCGGCGCGCACGGCGGCCTTGTCCGGATAGTAGGGCGGTATGGGCGCTGCCTTCGGATCGTGCCTCTCGCCCTTGCCGAGAGCGCCGAGCCTGTCGAGCAGCTTGCGCGCGCTGCTGCGGATCTGGCTCTCGTGGGTCGTCGTGATGTTGATCACCGAAAAGAAGGGCTGCCCCTCGGCGCGGCCGCGCCAGTGGGCCCGGCGCGAGCAGTCGTCCCACGCCGTGAGCGGCGCGGTGAACTGGTAGTCGGTCTTGGAACTGTTCGAGCAGTAGTATCCCCGATCGCGCAACCTTTCGGTGAAGCACTGCACCTCGGGCGGCGGCACACTCCTGCAGCGCATGTTGTGCGTGCCTATCGATGTGGGATACATTCCGGTGATGATCGCCGAACGCGCCGGCGCGCACACGCCCGCGGGCGCAAAGGCGCGGTCGAAACGGGTTCCCCCGGCGGCGAGACGGTCGAGGTTGGGCGTCGCCGCGTAGACGTCGCCGTAACACCCGAGATCGGGACTGATGTCCTCGGCCGTGATCCAGAGAATGTTCGGCCGAGGTTGATCGAAAGGAAAGGGCTCGTCTCCTCCCCCGGGCCATGCGCGAAGCCCCCTGCCGAAGGAGGCGGCCACCCCCCCGGCCAGGCCTGCCTTGAGAAAACCACGACGGTCTATCATTTTTCTCCTCTAACTCCGCATTACCACCGTGAGGAGTTCTCCTTCGGCCACGGTGATCTCCTGATCGAGCGTCACGGTCACGGTCCGGCCATCCTGCACGAAGTCGGCGTCGAGCACGTCGCGACCGAGCTGGACCCCTCCCCTGACCAGGTTCACGCCCTCGGGCAGGTCGAAGGTCATCGTCTTGATGGCGACGCGCCCCCAGACGACCTCGATCATCTCGCTCTGGTCGCGGCCTCCGATCATCTGGTAGAACTGCCCCCAGCCCTCGCTCGCCGTGAAGGCGACCCGGAACCTCTCGGGCGTGAGGCGCGGGCTGAATCCGATGGCGCGGCGGGGGCCGTCGTAGGAGAACCCGCTCAGCCCGATCAGAACCCCCCAGCTCGCCAGGGCGCGCGCGTAGTGATCGCCGCACTCGATCTCGTTCCACGGATTGTGCCGGATCGGATGGTAGCGCTCGTGGATGCCGCGGCAAATCGACAGCGCCTCGGTGAGCATGCCTTCCCACGCCATGTGGCCGGCCACCTGGTACTCGATGCCGGTCCAGACCTCGTTGCGGTAACGGGTCGACTTGGGGCCGAGGTGGCGCGTCTTGGGCCAGGTGCAGGTAAAGAGACCCGCCTCTCCGGGATGGGCGAACCAGCGCTCCGGTTTGTGCACCTCGTTCTGGGGCCCGATGTCGGGCGCCCAGCAGTACTTCCAGATCGCGCCGAGCGCGGCGAGCACCTTCTCCCTGGGGTAGATGTAGCCGAGTCCCACCTGGTGGGCCCACCCCTGGCCGAAGAGTTGATCGGCCAGGCATCCCTCACCGTACTGCCAGTCGGGGTGTTTTTCGAGATCGACGTCCTGGATGAAATACTCTCCGTTGAAGAGCTTCTCCACGGAGAGGGCGCTGCCCGACTCGAAGATCTTCCGGCACGTCGCGGCGAAGTCGTCATCGCCCACGACACGGGCCATCTCCTCGGCGGCGCGGAGAGCGCCGAGGTAGAGCGAGCCCACGAAGGTGTTGGCGCCGTAGTAGTTCTGGTCATAGGTCTGGTGCTGGCGCCCCTCGATCAGCCCGTCGGCGTTCGCGTCCTGCTCGATCATGAACCGCATCGCCTTGCGGATGTTGGCCCAGTTGCGTTTCAGGAACTCGTCGCTCTTCGACACCAGGTGCTCGCGGTACGCCTTGAGGATGTACCCGCCCTGGGCGTCGCCCGCCCAGTGGTGGTAGTTCTCGCCGCGGAAGGCGATGGCGCCCGACTCCTCGAGTCCCACGCCGGGGGCGAAGTCCTGCATCTCGCGCACCGACCTCTCGAGCCGTGGAAAGAGGCGCGCCATCGCGTGCTCGTAGTTCCACACGTGGCCGCACGTGCCGTGGCAGCACCCCACGCCCTCCCACGCCCAGAAACGGCCGTTTCGCCACCACTGACAGGTGGCGCTCGCCAGGTTGGACAGGGTCGATCCGACGCGGTCGAGTAGCCAGTGGGGCAGGGTGCTGCTGTAGTAGGTGTGATGCCAGAGCCGTGTCTGCTTCCAGAGACGGTCGAAGTTTTCGGCCACGTAACCGGCCAGGTGGGCGGCGCTCGCAAAGCGCTCGGCGTACCGATTGCCCACAACCTCGGCGCCCCGCCGCATGTTGGGCATGTACCACGACACGATAAAGGTCTCGGTTCTCTCGTCGCCCGGTGGGAGCGTGAACGACCGGCCCACCGCGCCGCGCAACAGTTCCTGGAAGGACGACTCGTCCCCTGCGCCGGTCGCGAGACCGTTCCCGTCGAAGAGGACCTCCCCCGCCGCGCCGGCCGGCAGGGACGCGCTCGAGCGGGCCGGCCCGGTGCCCAGGATGCCGAGCGCCATGCTTCCGTAATCGGAACGGGCCAGCATCTCCTCCACGCTGGCGCCGAGCGGCTCGTCGCGGAACTCGATCCGATCGATGTTGATGTGCCCCCACCCCTCGGTGGCCGCGTCCACGATCTCGAAGCGGGCTTTCTTGCCGACGAGTTCGGCGACCTCCCAGTTGTGGGGCTTCAGGCGCTCGTTGTTCCTGCCCGTGGCGGTGCGTACCGCCTTGCGGTCCACGACGAGATTGATGCAGGTCCGATCCTCGTGGCCACCGCCGCCAACGAGAAAGGTGATCCAGGGCCGCTCGATCGTGAACTCCGGAGAGATCAGCTTTCCCTCGAGCTTGTCGCTGCCGCCAAGGTAGGTGTTGACCAATCCCTTGCCGCTGAATCCGGACACGGCCTGCTGGGCGTCGAGAGTGCCGCGGGCCGGCGCCTTGCCGAACGCCTCGCCCTCGACGGTCCATTCACCGTAGTCGTCACCCTCGAAATCGGCGAACAGCTCGGGAGGCCGCGCCGGTTCGGCAGGCGGATCCTTGGGCCGCGCCGTGCAGACGACGGACGTGAGCGGATCCCGCGCGACCACCTTGTTGACGCGCAAGCCGGGAGTCTCGGGCGGGCAGTACCATCCGACCGCGTTCTGCAACCAACCGGCCAGGTCGACGGCGATCGTGTCCTCGGACCTGTTGGCCACCTTGAATCGCAACACCGTTGCGGGCAGGGCCGAGTCTTCCGCGTTCAGGGGAACGAAGGGCGAGAACGCCTCGAGGCGCACCGTGGCGGGCAGGTCGCTGTCGGCGTACTCGACGAAACCGATGGGGTATTCGCCGCAGAAACGCACCTCGGGAAATCCGCTGCGGTCGAGAGTGCGAACCACGGTCCGCCCGCCCGTCTTGACGCGGATCGCGAAGCCCTGGTCGACCGCCGGAAAAGGTTCGAACTCCCTTCCCCTGACCACGGCTGTCTCGACGGTGCGGCCTTTCTCGTAGTTGACCTGGCCCCAACCGGAGTTGATGTTCTGGTTGAAGATGTCCCAGCAGACGAGGCGGCCGTCGCCGGTGAGATAGACCTGGCCGGCGCAGATCCCGCCGACCGGCATGCCGATCGTGGCGAGTTCGTCCCGGCTGTACCAGGTGCGGCCGCCTTTTTCGAAAAGGAGCCTGACCCACTCTTCGCTCAGCTTCTTGTCGACAGGTACGAAATGATCGTCGCTGCCGAAGGGCCCGGCCACCGCGCCCAGCGCCGAACCGAGCAATGACGCGCCTGCCACACCGGCGCCGGTCATCTTGATGAATTCCCGCCTGTCCACTCCCCCGCACGACTCGTCCGTCCCCGGACACGGACAGCCCGGCTCGCAGCAGGAATCAGCGCCCGTCGCATTCTTGTTTTCGTCGGCTTTTTTCATGATTCGATCCGCCCCCGTGTGCCAATGAATGGTTCCCGGCCGCTCGAGAGGACTTTCCCGAACGGACCGATTGCACTATGATAAGCTTTTCCGCGGGAAATGAAAACGAGAGGAATCATGAAGATACACCAGCGCTCACGCCGTGACTTTCTGCAAACGCTTTTTGCCGGGACGGCGGCGCTCAGCCTGCCCGGCTGCGCGTTGACCGGTACGAAAGAAAAAAGGCCCCGGCCCAACGTCATTCTGATCATGACCGACGACCAGGGCTACGGCGATCTCGGCGTGACCGGCAATCCGGTCATCAAGACGCCCCACATCGACGCCATGGCGCGGCGGAGCGCGCGGATGGCCAACTTTTACGTCAGTCCCGTCTGCTCGCCCACGCGGGCGTGCCTCATGACCGGCCGCTACAACTACCGCACGCGGTGCATCGACACGTACATCGGCCGGTCGATGATGGATCCGGCCGAGATCACCCTTGCCGAGATCCTGCGCGCGGCCGGTTACGGCACGGGGATCTTCGGCAAGTGGCACCTGGGCGACAACTACCCCATGCGGCCGGGCGACCAGGGCTTCGAGGAGGCGCTCGTGCACCGCGGCGGCGGGATCGGCCAGCCGGCGGATCCCGAGGGCGCCGAGGGGAAGTACACCGACGCGACCCTCTTTCACAACGGCAAGAGGGTACACACAGAGGGGTACTGCACCGATGTCTATTTCGACAGCGCCATGAACTGGATCGAGAAGTGCCGCTCCGAGGCGCGCAGCTTCTTCGCCTACATCCCCACCAACGCGCCGCACGGGCCATTCCACGACGTGCCCGAGGAACTCCTCGCCGCGTACAAGGAGATCGATCTCGACAACAGCCGCTTTCCCCAGGAGAAGGGGCACAAGCTCCCCGCGAAATGCAACGCCGACAAGCGGGCGCGCATCTTCTCCATGATCACCAACATCGACCAGAACGTGGGCCGCCTCTTCGACCGGCTCGGGGAGCTCGGCCTGGTGGAGAACACGATCGTGATCTTCATGACCGACAACGGGCCGAACGAGCGGCGCTACGTGGCCGGCATGAGGGGGATGAAGAGCCACGTCCACGAGGGCGGAATCCGCTCCCCCTTCTTCGTGCACTGGCCGGCGGCGCTCCGGGCGGGGAACACCTCGGACCGGATCGCCGCCCACATCGATGTTCTGCCCACGATTCTCGATGCGTGCCAGATCCCGCTACCGGCGGATCTGATGATCGACGGCCGGAGCCTGCTGCCCCTGCTGTGCGGGGACGGGGCCGGGTGGTCCGACCGCACGATCGTGATCCAGTCGCACCGGGGCGACGAGCCGGTTCTCTACCACCACTTCGCGGCGCGCAACCAGAAGTGGAAGCTTCTCCACGCCAGCGGTTTCGGGCGCGAACGGTTCGAGGGGGAGCCGCGGTTCGAGCTCTACGACATGGCGGCCGACCCTCTCGAGATGGTGGATCTCGCCGGCGAGCGGCCCGAGATCGTCGAAGCGATGCGCAGGAAATACGAGGAGTGGTTCGCCGATGTGGGCAGCACACGGCCCGACAACTATGCGCCGCCGCCGATCCACGTGGGCACGCCGCACGAGAATCCGGTTGTGCTCACGCGCCAGGACTGGCGCCACGTGAAGGGTCAGCCCTGGGGGGCGAGCTCGATCGGCGTCTGGTTCCTGTTCGTGGCCGCCGAGGGAAACTATGATATCCGTCTGCGATTCAGCGCGGCCAAGTCCGCGGGCGAGGCGGTTCTGACCGTGGCCGGCAAGACGTTGACCCGTTCCTTCGAGAAGGGAGCGACGGAGTGTCTCTTCGAGGCGGTGCGGCTCGGACGGGGCGAGACGCGGCTGCGCGCCGATTTGCCTTCCGAGAAAGGCCCGAGGGGGCCCCACAAGGTGGATGTGATTCTGCGATGAACAAGCCGCTTTTTCCAGGCGCAAACATTTTCCTCGCCGCGCTGCTCGTCGTCCTGGTGGCGGCCGTCTTCTGGGAAGCGCCCGAAGCGGCCTTCCTCGCCCACCACGACGACAACGTGTACGTCACGAACAATCCCCATGTCAAAGAGGGGCTCACGGCGAACGGGATCGCGTGGGCCTTCGGCCGTTCCCACGGGGCGAACTGGCATCCCCTGACCTGGATCTCCCACCAGATCGACGTGGAGTGCCACGGCCTCGAGCCGCGCGGTCACCATCTGACCAGCCTCGTTCTGCACGCGCTCAACACGGTGCTCCTTTTCTTCCTTCTCTTCCGCGTGACCGGGGCGGGGCTGCGCGGTGGATTCGTGGCCGCTCTCTTCGCGGTGCACCCCCTGCACGTGGAGTCGGTGGCGTGGGTGGCGGAGAGAAAGGACGTCCTGAGCGCCTTCTTTCTGTTGCTCGCGATCTTTGCCTACGTCGGTTACACCCGAAGGCCCGGTTTGATGCGGTACCTCGCCGTGGCGCTGCTCTTCAGCCTCGGGCTCATGGCCAAGCCGATGGTGGTGACCTTCCCCTTCGTTCTCCTTCTTCTCGATTACTGGCCGCTGAGGCGGTTTGTCCCGGCGATGGGGATGGGCCGGCTCATCGCCGAAAAGCTTCCCCTGCTGGCGCTCTCGGCCGCCTCCTCTGTGGTGACCATGATCGCGCAGGCCGAAGGGGGCGCCATGCGGAGCCTTCCTTTGGTCCAGAGGGTGTCGAACGCGCTCGTCGCTTACGTCACCTACATCGTCAAGATGATCTGGCCGCGCGGTCTGGCGGCGCAGTATCCCCACCCCGAGGGAACGCTCCCTTGGTGGCAGATCATCGGGGCCGCGCTCTGCTTGATCGTCATGACCCTGCTCGCCGTCCGCTTCGGGAAGCGGTATCGGTATCTGCCGGCCGGCTGGCTCTGGTTTCTGGGAACCCTCGTGCCGGTCATCGGAATCGTCCAGGTGGGCCATCAGGCGATGGCCGACCGCTACACCTACATTCCGCTGATCGGACTCTTCGTTATCGTGGCGTGGGGCGCTCACGATCTGGCCGCGCGAGCCGTCCCTTCCCGCCGGGCGCGGACCGTCCTCTTGTGGAGTCTGGCCGCCCTGGTCCTGGCCGGATCATCGGTCGCGGCGCGCGTTCAGGTCGGATACTGGAAGGACGGCCCCACCCTCTTCGGCCACGCGATCGCCGTGACCGAGGAAAACTATCTGGCCGAGCACGACCTGGGAATGAGCCTGCTCCTCGCCGGCGACGTGGAAGGCGGCATAGAGCACCTGGAGAGATCGATCGCCATCAAGCCCGACTTCGGCGTCACCTACGCCAACCTCGCCATGATCCATTTCTATTGCGGCCGGCCTGCCGAGGCATGGAAGAATGTTCACCTCGCCAGACAGTATGATTGCGAGCTGGCCGAGTCGTTCATGAGCGATCTGAAGGCCCTCTTACCTGATCCCGGGAGGTAGGTAACTCGATCGATATTCCTTCACGGTCGAAAGGCCGCTATTCCGTACGGCTCCCGCCGACTGGGATGTGCGGGCTGTTCTATTCAGCGACCTTCCCATGCTCGCGGCGGCCGGCTCTCAAATCGGCGTCGAAAACCGCGGCCATCGCCTTCAGCCGCTCCACCACCTCCGGGTGCTGCGCGGAGAGGTCGGTCGTCTCGCCGATGTCCTTTTCCAGATCGAAAAGTGCGAGATCCGTTTTTGTTTGATCGTACTTGACCGGTATTCCGCCCGTGCCGCCCTGCCGGCCGGAGAGGGTGCGATACTTGTGCTCGAAATGGAGCTTCCACTGATCGGAGCGAACGGCCTGCAGCTCGTTGCCCCAGTAGAAGTATAGAGCGTCATGCGGCGACCGTGCGCCCCGTTCCCCCGCCATGAGCGGCCAGATGTCCTTGCCGTCGATCGTGTGGGGCGGCAACCGCCCTCCCACGATCCGGGAAAGAGTGGGCAGAAGGTCGATCGTCATGATCGGTTCGGCGCACTCCGCGCCCGCCGGAATCCGCCCGGGCCAGCGCACGATGCACGGCACGCGATCACCGCCGTCCCAGGTCGTTCCCTTCCCTTCGCGCAACGGTCCGGCCGATCCGGCATGGTCGCCGTAACTGAGCCAGGGACCGTTGTCGGTGGCAAAGAAGACGAAGGTGTCCTCGCCGAGTCCGAACCGCTCCAGTGCCGCGAGAACCTGCCCCACCGACCAGTCGATCTCCATGATCACGTCGCCATACATCCCCTGCGCCGACCGCCCCCGGAACTTGTCCGACACGCCGAGGGGCACATGGGGCATGCTGTGCGGCAGGTAGAGAAAGAAAGGCTCGTCGTGATGCTCCTCGATGAACCGCACGGCGCGTTCCGTGTACCACGTCGTGAGCTTGTTCATGTCCGGATTGTGGGCGACGATCTCCTCTCCCTCGATGAGCGGCAGGTCCGGATAGGACTCGGGATGTTGGGGGTGGAAGGGCCACATGTCGTTCGAATAGGGCAGGCCGAAATATTCGTCGAAACCGTGCCGCGTGGGCAGAAAGGGCGCGCGATGGCCCAGGTGCCACTTTCCGAAAATGGCCGTGGCATATCCCTGCTCCTTGAGCATCTCGGCCATGGTCAACTCGTTGTCGTGGATTCCGTGCTTGCATTTCGGTCCGGGGGCGCCGAGCAGGCCGATCCGGTTCGGGTAGCACCCGGTGAGAAGCGCCGCGCGCGACGCGCCGCACACGGGCTGGGCCACATAGGCGCTGGTGAACCGCATGCCCTCGTCGGCCATGCGGTCGAGATGGGGCGTCTCGAATCCCTGCGCGCCAAATCGACCGGTGTCGGCCCATCCCTGGTCGTCGGTGAAGATCACGACGATGTTGGGCCGGCGCCCCCGGCCGGGCCGTCCGGTAAGAGCCGCGCAGCCGGGCAGAGCGGCGGCCGTAGCGCCAAGTCCGACGGTCTTCATAAAATCGCGGCGCGAGCAGTCTCGATTCATGGTACTCCTCTTCCTCCTGCGCGCCCCGGGGAAGAAGGCGCGGGACTATTTCACTTCCTCGTCGCTGCCACCTTCGCCCTCTGAAGCGGCCTTGTCAAGGACCTGCTGCGCCAGTTCCATAACCTTGGGCAGGTTGGCCCGGACATCGGCGGCCGGGACGAGAAAGAGGCTGCCTCCCGTCCGGCCGCGATCCATGAAACCGAAACCCCCTCTGCCGCGGCGCCCGCCTGCGGCGCGGCTGTTGCCCGCCGAAGCGTCCGCCCCCTGCTGGGTGGTCAGAACACCCACGACGTGGCCCTGTGCGTCGAAGAGAGGAAGTCCCCGCTCGCGGAAGGCGCCCGAAACGGACCAGCAGGGCCGGGGGAGTTCGATCCGGCCCGTGATCCGCAACGTGTCGACGAAGGGCGCATAGTCGAACCCGGCCTCGTGGCGCGAGACGCCGATCAGCTCCTGGCCGATCGCCGCATCCTTCGCCGCGGCAAAGTCGACGGCGGAGAGCTTCTTGTCCCCGAGGTCCTTGATGATGATGTAGGTGAGGTTGAGGTTCGAGTCGGTCACGACGACGAGACCGTCGTACTCCTCGTCGTCATCGGCGAACATGACCTTGACGTCGAGGATCTCGGTCCTGACCGTGACCTGGTCGGAGACGCTGTCCATGCCGACACCGGCGACCATGATCAAACCGCTGGGATCGATCACCACGCCCTTGGTGCGCACGGTCTGCTCCCGGTCGTTCATGCGGCCCGATCCGCCGCGGCCGCCGCCGAAACCGTCGCCGAATTCCATGTTCACCTCGAGAACCATTCTGACGTTCGCGACGAGCGGCGCCTTCTGCTCGAGTGTCTTCTCGTAGACCGAGACGTCTTCCTGGCAGTCGGCCGGTGTGACGATCCAGGCGACGGCAGCCAGAAGGAGGAGGAGTGTTTTTCGATTCTTCATGATCTTTTCCTTTTCATTGAACGACCAGATCGAGACTGCCCGCGCTCTCGACGGAGAAGGACGCCGTACCCGACCGATCGTCCCAGCTCGCGTCGAGCCTGTAGTTGCCCGGTGCGAGCGCGCCGAGCTGGTACGAGTTGCCGCGGCTGCCCCGTCTTCGGGGGACGGAGAGCCTTTTGCCCTTCGCGCTGGTGAGAACGATGTCGGCACCGGTGATCGGCTGTTCGTTCCCGTCCTTCAGCCGGACCGAGATGTTGTATCCTATGTCGAGAGTGAGCGCCAACTCCTCGAAACGGCCCGCGGCCACGTGGATGTTGTCGATCACTTCCTGTCCCATGCCCTGGGCCTGGATCGTGAGGCGGTAAGCGCCGGCCTCGATCCCCGTGATCCACGCCTCGCCCTGGTCGTCGGTGCGGCTCCTGTTCCGGCCGCCGCCCGTCCCCTCGTCGCCCTCCCGGGTGGCGGTGATCGAGGCGTTCCGCACCGGCGTGTTGGCCCCGTCGGTCACGACGAGGTGGACACCGCCTCCGGCGGACAGGGCAATGTTCACGTCATCCAGAGACCGGTCCTTTTCGAGGACCACCGCGGGGACCTCGGCCGGATAGTACCCGGTGGAACCGCTGCCCGCTTCCGGCCGGGGCGCCGTGGCCTCGATCCGGTACGTGCCCTCCGCGAGGAAGTGGAAGGTGAAATCACCGTCCTTGCCGGTGGTGTCCGACTTTCTCGAGCTGAACCGGCCGCCCCCGCCGCGGCCCCCGGCAGGGTCTTCGCCCTCGGGAATAAGAGAGACGCGGGCTCCTTCGAGCACCGCGCCCGTGGACGCATCGAGCACTCTTCCGCTGATGCGCCCGCCTGGCAGCGCGATGTCGAGCAGCACGTCGGGCAGGTCGGGAATCTCGAACTGCATGGAGGTTCGCTCAAATGTGTCCTCACTCGCGAAGCGGATGGAAAACTGCTGCAGTCCGGACGACACGCCCTCGACGGTGTATGTGCCGTCGCCGTTGATGGAGGCGCTCCGCCTCGACCCCCGGCCCCCGGCGGAGACCACGAGAAAACCGCCCGTTACCGGCATTCGGTTGTTGGTGATGATCCCGTGGACCGTTGCCCCCTCGAGGGGATTCTTCCGGAGAACGACCTGCTGGACGCCCCCGGCATCGAGAAAGACATCGACCGCCTCGGAGCCCTCGTCTCTGTTTGTTTCTCTTCCTCTGCCGAAGAAATTCGATCGTGAGAAAAGCCTGACCGTGTAGTCGCCCGCGCCGAGCCCGGTGAACTCGAAGCGGCCCTCGTCGTCGGTTGTCTCCCTTCTCATGCCGCGGTAGGAGTCTCCCTCGGCGCACAGGACAGACTCGTCCGCCAGGACGTACCCCTGCGCGTCGTAGGCGACGCCCCTGATCGTGGCCGCGGGCGGCAAGGTGATCACGAGCCCGCTCACTGTTTGGCCCACGGCAAGCTCGATCCGATCGGATTCGCCCGTCGGGTGGTTGCGATGGGATGCCTCGAGCACGAAGGTGCCGGCCGGCAGGTTGTCGATCCGGAAGACACCGCCTCGATCGGATTCATCCCTCACCACTGTGTCGAGGGCGATGGTGAACTCGACGCCCGGAGCCCGTTCCTCGCCGAAGACTTCGACGCGGGCCTTGTACACCGGGCCGGCGGCGCTCGTCACGGTGCCGCTGATCGATCCGCCGAGGTCGAGGGAGATCACGAGGCCGCCGACGGTCTCGGCCTTTTCCACCTCGATCGGTTCCGTCGCGGCCGGCGCGAGCCCCCGGGCCGAAACGCACAGCCTGTACGTTCCGGGAAGGATGTTCTCCAGCCTGAATCGTCCGTCGCGGTCGTGGATCTTTTCCTCGCGCTCGGTCAAGCGAGGTCCGCGCCTGAAGGACTCCCGCATGGTGTCGCGCATCGTGTCGGCCACGATGCTCATCGGATCGGTCCGATCGTCGTTTTCATCCCGTACGAAACCGGGGGGGCCGCCCCGGCCTCCGCGACCCCTGTCATTGCGTCCCCCGCGATCGCGTCCCCTCTCCCCGCCGCGGCCGAAGCCGAACTCCTCGTCGCTGTCGCGCACGGGAACGATCCCCACGGTGAAGCTCGACAGGGGCGCCGACTTGGCGCTGCACATCACCCGGCCCGCGATCGTGCCTGTCCGGTCGACCACGATGACCACGTCCTGCCTGCCCGGCTCGATGCCGCTCTCCGCCCCTCGCGTATAGCCGACGGCGTCCGCTTCGAGATCGTAGAGCTCTTCCGCGCCGAGCCCGGTGATGCGGAAGAATCCGTTTTTATCGGTCTCGGCTTTTTTCTCCGCGCTCGCCGGAATGGTCGCGATGCGCCGCATGCTGCCGAAATCGGGGCGCCCATCGCGACGTTCGACGTGGGGAACCGCCTCGATGAGTGCGCCCGCCACCGGGATGCTCCTGTCGTCGACCACCTGGCCGGCGATGACGATTCCCTCGGAAAGGGCGAGTCTCACCTCCTTCACGCCGACGTCGTCGCCGATCGCCAGGGGATTGGGCGCCTCTTGCTCGAGAAGGCCGGCGCACGATGCGCGGACCGTGTATTCTCCGGGCGCGAGAGCGTCGAAAAGGATCGTGCCGTCGCTGTCGGTCTTGCCGGCGCCCGCGATGGAGGCGTTCGTCATCCCGAACATGCTCCCCATGCCGCGGCCGAATCCCCCCCTGTTGCGGCCACCCCGGCCCCGATCGCCGTTCTCCCTGCCGCTGTCGTTCTCCATTTCGAGAAAGACCTCGGCACCCCGGAGGGGCGCGCCGTTCGGGCCGTTCACGATCGCCTTGATCGAGGCGCCCTCGGCGAGCTCGAGATTGATCGTGTGAACCTGTCCCGGTATCGTGTCGAAGGGCCGCGACCCGGCCGCGGCCCAGCCCTCGCACGATGCGCTCAGAGAGACCCCGTCGCCGGGCGCCACACCGCGCAGCTCGAAAACCCCCTCGTCGTCGCTCCGTGTCTCTTTCGGCCCGGCGCGATCGCGGCCGCCGAATCGCCCGAATCCGAAATCGAATCCGCCCTGCTCAGCGGAGAGGGCGATCAGCACGTCGCCGATCGGGTATCCGTCGCAGTCGGCGACCGTTCCCTTGACGAGCGCTCCCACCTCGGCCTCGAGCCTGCCGTCGAAGGTCGCGAGCGCGGGTTCGTCCGAATCGCGGTTCCACCTGAACGGACCGGCCTGGCCCGGCGGAAGATAGTAAAAATCATGATCGAGTCCGAAGGTGACCGTCTCGCCTGCGGGAAAGGAGAGGGAGAAGGAGCCGTCCCGGCCCGTGCGGCACTCGGCCACGGGAAGGGCCTCGGCCGGCGATTCGAAGCGGTCGAGCCCCGCGTCGTCGATCCTTTTTCGGATCTTCGCGCCGAGCGCGCTGTAGTAGACGGGCGAGGTCTCGATACGGCTACGCAGCGACGCTGAAAGGACCGCCGGCTGATCGTTGAAGGCCTGCAGCTTCACGTCGGCCAGGGTCGTGCCGTCGAGGGTGACGAAACCGGTGAGCGTGACCGTCTCGCCCCGCCCGTCGGGCAGAACACCGACGCGGCTCTCGGCCGGCGCGCCGTCGATCGACGCGACCAGGCCCCCTTCGGTCCGCGCGCCGCCCTGCGAGAGATCGTCGATGCTCTCGTCACCGTCGGAGAAGGGATCGAAAAGCACGATCGACACGACTCCGATCGTGGCCAGCACGAGAAAGATGGCCGTGATGCCGAAGACAGCCCTTGTTGCTCCGCGCGTTCTGTCCGAATACATGTGAAGGTCCTCTCTGCAGGAATCGTGATGTCCACAGATGGTCGCCCATCTGGATCGAGTATCGTCTCCGGCCGCGGCTCTGTCTGTTTAAAAGGCGTTGCAGTATGTAAAAGTATGTAACTTCTCGTGCCGGTGCCTGTTTCGCCGCAATCGCCGGAGCTGTTGGATTTGTGTTAACGAATGTAAAAGTATGTAAAAAGCGGCGCACCCACTTTCTTTTCAAGGTACGCTATGGGTCGATCGAGGAGTTGCCAGAGTCAAGTACGATGCAGAACCAGGACAGCACAAGGAAAACCATCTTTCTCGTCGAAGACGATCTCGAACTCGCCCAGCTCATCTCGGAACGGCTCGAGCGGGAGGGCTTCGAGGTGCGGCACGAGGCGAACGGCCGCACGGCGTGCGCCCGCATCGTGACGGACAATCCCGATCTCGTGGTGCTCGACATCATGCTTCCCGATCTCGACGGATTCGGTGTCTGCCGGGAGGTGCGGCCCGCCTACAAGGGGCCGATCCTGATCCTCACGGCGCGCGACGAGGATATCGACCAGATTCTGGGACTCGAGCTCGGCGCCGATGATTTCGTGATCAAACCGGTGCGTCCCCAGGTTCTGCTCGCCCGGATCAGGGCCCTCTTGCGGCGGGTCGGCGGCGGGACGGTTCGGTCCGGACCGCGCACCCTCTCCGTGGGAGAGCTCAAGATCAACGCGGGCCGGCGGGAGGCCCATCTCGGAAAGAAGGCGATCGAGCTCACCACGGTCGAGTTCGACCTGCTCTGGTACCTGGCCGAACATGCGGGCACGGTGGTGAGCCGCAACGACATCCACCTCGCGCTCTACAACACGGAGTACGACGGCCTCGACCGCTCGATCGACGTCTACATTTCGCGCATCCGGCAGAAACTGGACGACGATCCTGCAGACCCGCATTTCGTGAAAACGATCCGCGGCGTGGGTTACCTTTTTGTGGGTGATGAGACATGAAGCGGCAGTTCGTCCTTTTCTACATCGCCATCACCCTTGTCCTGGCCGCGGCGGCAGTGGCGTTTTTCTTCTCCGTGCGGAGAAACTTCGAGCTCGCCCTCGACCAGAGGCTCGCCGATTCGATGGCGTCGACCATGGATCTGGTCAGGCAGAAACTCGTCGAGGCCGGCGATGACGCCCGGAAGCGAGCCGACGTTCTCGAGGAATTCAGCTCATCCTACAGGCTCTCGCCCTTTTATCACCGGAGGGGCGGACCGGAACGGGGCGACAGGGACAAGAAAAGGGATCCGACCGGGATCGAGCCGAAACAGAACGGCGACAGGGGCGGGCCCGGCAAGGACGGTCCCAGGCGTTCCCGTCTCAACGTGACCCTTGAGCTGGCGCGGCAGGAGACGCTCGGCCTCGACGACGCGGAATGCGAACAGCTCGCGAACGGAGAGATCGTGATCCTCCGCGAAGGCGACGGAATTCGCAAGGTGTGCGCCCAGGTGGCGCCGGGCGAAGTTGCCGTGGTGGGCCCTTACACGAACCGGCGGAGGCCCGGGCCGGGCCGCGGCTTCGACATCTCCGAAGGCATGCTGCTGATCCTCGCTCCGCCCCTGGCGATTCTTCTGCTCACCGGCGTGGCTGTCTTCTTTCTCATCCGGCCGATCGAGCGCCGCATCCTGGCGCTGGCAAGAGTCACCAAGAGCTTCGGTGAAGGCGATCTGCAAACCCGGGTCCAGGTGGGCCGCACCGGGTCGGTCGACGAGCTGGAGCAGAGCTTCAACCGGATGGCGGGCCGCATCGAGCAGCTCGTGGCCGGACAGCAGGATCTTCTGCGCGCCGTGTCCCACGACCTGCGGACGCCGCTGGCGCGGATCTTCTTCGCCCTCGACGACGCGCGCACGGCCGAGTCGGCCGGTGACAAGAACGCGCACCTCGAGCGGATCGACCGCTCCCTCGTCGAGCTGAGCGAACTGGTCGAAGAGCTCCTCATCTACCTCCGCCTCGACGAGAACAGGATTCAGCCGGAGAAGGATCGCGTCGATCTGTCGTCGATCCTGCACGACGCTTCGGAGCTCGTGTCCGATCTCCGGCCCGAAATCTCGCTCGAGATCGATTGCGACCGGGAGTGGGTCTGGGGCGATCCGCGCTATGTCAAGCGCGCCGTGATCAATCTCGTCACCAACGCGGTGCGCCACGCGCAAAGCAGCGTGTGGATCACCTGCTCGGAAGAAGAGGGAACCTCTTCGATCTCCGTCGACGACGACGGCGCGGGGATCCCCGCCGGGGCGAGGGATCAGATTTTCGAGCCCTTCTTCCGGGTCGACGAGAGCCGCACCGGGAAACTGGGCGGTACCGGTCTCGGTCTCGCCATCGTGGCGCGCATCATGACCTGGCACGACGGCAATGTCACCGTCGACGACAGCCCTCACGGCGGCGCGCGCTTCACCATCGAATTCCCCGCCGACCGGCCGGCAGCGTGACGTCGACGCCTGTTGCCGCGCCCCTTTCGGTCGCGTATACTGAATTCTCAGGAAACCGCCCCGCGACTCGAGTAACGCAAAGGGAAAGTCCCTGACCGGACGATTCGCCATGAGCAGAAAGAGCAACCGCGCCGTTGGCGTCGTCATCATTTTCGGCATGCTGATTCTGGCCCTGGGTTTCGCGCTCCTCTGGCCCGGGGGGGACGAGGATGTGAGTCTCGAATCCAGGGCGAGACCTTCCTCCGTCGGGGACGGGTCGGCTGCCGATATGGGAACGGCCGGGCCGGACGGCGCGGACCGGCTCCCGGACAGGATCGAAATCGGATCGGGCCGGAAAGAAGCCGAAACCGGAATTCGGAAGGGTATCCGGTTCGCGGGCCGCGTCGTCGACAGGGAGACGCGCGAGCCGGTCACTGTTTTTCACGTCGAACTCTTCCGGCTCGGCGCGCGGTACGAGCGGACGGATCTCGTCGACGAGGTCGTGCGCGACAGGAAGGGCGGCTTCTCGTTCGCCCTCGAAAAGAGCGGCCCGGTCCACTGCAACGTGACCTCGTCGCGCCACTGCACGACGGGGACGAGCGTCGACGTTCCCTTCCATGGAACGGAAGATCTGCTGATCGAACTGGATGCCGGCGCCCGCGTGACCGGCCTCGTGATCGAAGACGCAACCGGCGATCCGGTGCCGGGCGCCCTGGTCGGATTCGGCCAGTACACGAGGATGGCGTCGATCCGGAGGGGTGAGGCGGAGCGCACGCCCCATACGAGAACCGACGGGTCGGGACGGTTCCGCCTCTCCGGCCTGCCCGACGATCAGGCCATACTCCCCACGGCGATCGCGGCGGTCCATCCCGCCTTTGCCGAGGGATACACCTACACGATCCCTTCTCACGGCAAGGATCTGGTGATCCGCCTGAAGAAGGGATTCTACGTCCACGGCCGGGTCCGCGACGACGGGGGCGAACCGCTTCCCGGAGCGTGGATCTTTCTCTCCGGTAAGACGGTGCCGTTGACGCTCGCCTGCCGCACGGGAGAGGACGGACGCTACAGGACCGGGCAGGCCGAACCCGGCACGGTCGATGTCAAGGCGGAGACCCGATCCGACGACGGGGAGGACCGGTTCGATTTCACACCCGAAATCAAACGCGTCGTACTGGCGAAGCGGAACGTGGAGGTCAATTTCGGACCCTCTCCCGGCCACGTGACCTACAAGGGGATCGTGGTCGACCATGACGGCTCTCCCCTCGCCGGGGTCGGCCTGAGCCTGGCGCTCCAAAAGAACTCCGGTCCCCCCCTTTCAACCCGCGCGAAGGGCGGGACCGTGTCCACCGGGGCGGGCAGGTTCGAGGTGAGAAAGCTCGTTCCCGGATCATACTCCGTGCACCTGAGCTTCCCCGGGCAACGGTCCGGTTTCGAATGGGGAATCGAAAACTTCGAGACACCCGGAACCTACGAACGGGAGTTCCGTCTCGCCGAGCTTGGCGGAACGATCAGCGGGATCGTGGTGGACAAGGCCACCGGTTTCAGCCCTTTGCAGGACGGCTCGAGTCTCTCAGTCGCCGCTTACTGTCAGGAGGGACCGAAACACTTCCAGTGCCACGTCAACAGGGAGGATGGCAGCTTCTGCCTGAGAGGCCTCACACCTGGCAAATACTATCTCAACGCGTCGGGCTCGGACTGCTTCTCGGAGGGGTTCGAGGTTCTCGACATCGAGAAGGGCGAGATCCTTTCGGCGATCCGTCTCGAGGTCTCCTTCGCCGGAACCTTCCACCTGGTGCTCAACGGTTTCGGCGACGCGGACGTAAACGATCTCTCCGCCAGGATCACGGGAATGAACCGCTGGTCGGTCGAGGTGCCCCATATCGAGAAGAGGGAGCACAGAATGCCGCTCACACCGGGCGAGTTCGAGATCCGCGTCGAGAAGCCCGGGCTCGGTTCTCTCGTCCGCCCCTTCACGATCGAGGCGTCGCGCGTCACCCACATGGTGATCGACCGAAGCGAGATGATCACGCCTTCGGGCGATTTCACGATCCGGGGCAGGGTGACCTTTCCAGACGGGAGGCCGGCATCGGGAATCGCCCTCTCCTTCAGCCTGAAGAGCGGGGCCGGCGGTCTGGAAACCGTTGCCGACAGCAGGGGCCGTTACGCATCGAAGGGGATCGAGCCGGGACGATGGACGGTCCGGGGAGATTTTCGCGAGAGTGAACGGTGCCTCACCTTTGCCGACCTGATCGTACCCGCCCACTTCGGCGATCCGCTGATCCACGATCTCGTCGTTCCGGCGGGTGCGGTGAGAGGGACGATATGCAGCAGCCTGACCCGATTGCCCGTCGAAGGGGGCGATCTGGGCTGGAGAGCCTGGCTCGTCAGGCCCGATCAATATTTCGCCCTCACCGCTGCCCAGGCCGATCGGACCGCCGGACGGTTCGAGCTGATCGGTGTCCGCTCGGGAAGATATCAACTCGCGATCGAAGCCGACGGATACGGGGACTACCTTTCGGAAGCCTTCGATCTTGCCGCCGAGGAGCAGATCGATGTGGGGAATGTCTTTCTCGATCCCATGGGCATTCTCGATCTCGAGGTGGTCGACGGGCAGGGTAAACATGTGGACGCCTTCAGGGTCTATCCCGCCGATGAAGAGGAACAGATTGGTCGGGATGGGCGTGTCAGGGAAGGGGTCTTTCGCTACGAGGGCCTCCCCGTCGGACCGTTCCGTTTCCGCGTGGAGGCCAGGAAACACGGATCCCGCGAGACGACCATCGATCTGTTGCCTGCCACACCGGTGGAGGTCCGCATCGTGCTCGAAAGGTCGTGAACGATGTCGACTGCAGACCTGGAGAAGATCAACAAGATCTTCAATGCGGCCCTGGATGTCGATCGCGGGGAGCGTACGGCATTCCTCGCAAAAGCCTGCGGCGACGATTCCGATCTGCTGGCGGAAGTCGAGGCGCTGATCGCGGCGCGGGACGAGGCGGACGAGTTCTTTGACAAACCGGCCTGGCGCACTCTCGAGCAGCTCGCGGCACGCCAGAAGGCCGACGTGAAAGCGCTCGAGGTCGAGGATGGCCTGCCTTTCGAGAGGCTCGGAGAATTTCGGCTGATCAGACAGCTCGGGGGCGGGGGCATGGGAATAGTCTATCTGGCCGAGCAGGAGTCGCTCGGCCGGCTGGTGGCCGTCAAGGTGATCCACCAGGAGCGATCGGGATCGATCGACGCGTCCAAGCGATTCTGGCGCGAAATCGACGCCCTGTCGCGGCTCCGGCACCGGCACATCGTCACGGTCTTCGAGAGTGGCGAGCACAATGGTGTGCATTACTTCGCCATGGAACTGGTTCCCGGAAATGACCTGGACATGGAGCTGGCCGGGGCCGAACTCGGCGACGAACGCATCAAGGTGCCCGAAATCCTCGTCTGGATCAGGGACATCGCGCGGGCCCTGAGCTGCGCCCATCAGGCCGGGATCATCCATCGCGATGTCAAACCGTCGAACATCAGGATCTCCTCGGAGGGCGAAGCGATTCTCATGGACTTCGGCGTGGCGCGACACCTGAATCTGTCGGCCATGACCCAGACCGGCGAATTCCGCGGCACACCCTACTACGCGTCACCCGAACAGGTGAAAGCCAAACCCCAGGAGATCGACGCCCGCACCGACATCTATTCTCTCGGCGTCGTGCTCTACGAAGCCCTGACAGGCCGGATACCTTTCAGCGGGGAGACGACGGAGCAGGTCTTTCGTCAGATCCTGCACAAGAATCCCGTTCCGCCCCGCCGGCTGAATGGGCGGATCTCGAGGGACGCCGAGATCGTGATCTCCGCGGCGATGGAAAAAGAGCCCTCGCGCCGTTACAAGACCATGGCCGAATTCGCCGACGACCTGCAGCATCTTCTCAATGGAGAGATGATCAAAGCCAGGCCGGCGGGGATGGCGACCAAGACGTGGAGGAGGGTGAAGCGCTATCCTGTGGCGAGTCTGTCTCTCGCCGTGGCTTCGGCCGCCCTGCTGGTCATCACCGTTGTCTTTCCCTGGATCATCGCGACGAAGGAAAAGGAGAGGCGCGAAGAGACGGAGCGAGCGAACCGGGAGATCAACGAACAGCGAGAGAAATTGGCCAGACAGGCTTCTCTTGCGGAGAACCTCGTCAACCAGATCCTGCGCCTGAGCGATCTGAAGAGCCTCTTCGACCTCAAGAAGAAGGCAAAAAACCTCTGGCCGGCGCACCCCGAGGTCATCCCCGATCTCGAGGCCTGGCTGCGAGGGGCGGAGAAACTCCGAGGCCGTCTCGACAATCACCGCGACATTCTCGAAACCCTGAGGGAGGATGCCTTGCCTTACGGCATCGAGGCCCAGAAGCGGGACATCCAGATGCGGCGCAGCCACCCGGAGTGGAACCGGTTGCAGGATCTCATCCGCTATCGCGCCAGACTTGCCGCCAGGCTGTCGGGCGGCGGAGCGACCACCGGAGCTCCCGGGCCCGAGGTGGCGTCGCGATTCGCAACCATCGATGATCGGATCGCCGGTCTTCGGGCCAGGGTGGCGCCGCGCCGTGTCTGGGAATTTGACGATGCCGGGAAGCAGTGGTGGCATGACACGCTGACCGAGCTCGTGACGGAGCTGGAAAAGTTCTTCGACGATGAGATCGGAAGCGTGACTGACATCGAAAAACGGCTCGCCTTCGCCTCCTCGGTGAAAGCGGACACGATCGACAAACACCGCGACGACTGGAACGGCGCCATCCGATCGATCGCCGACAGGGAGGAGTGCCCTTTTTACGACGGTCTCCTCATCGAGCCTCTGCTCGGTTTCGTTCCGATCGGCCGCGATCCCGACTCCGGTCTGTGGGAGTTCGCCCATGTTCAGACCGGCACGATCCCCAGGCGCGGCGCAGAGGGCCGTCTCGTGCTGACCGACGATTCCTGTCTCGTCTTCGTGCTCATTCCGGGCGGGTCGTTCGAAATGGGCGCCATGAAGCCGTCGCTGATCGATTGGGCCGCCTCGACTCGGCGGGATCCCCACGCCAAGCTGCGCGAACGGCCGATCCACGATGTGACGGTGAAACCCTTTCTGATGTCGAAGTACGAGATGACCCAGGGCCAAGGCCTCCACTTTACCGGCTCCCACTACGGCTACTTCGGCCCCGCCTGCAGATTCGCCGGCAAGCAGCACACACTCCGCCACCCCGTGGAAATGGTAAGCTGGTTGGAATGCGCCGGCGTGCTCTCCCACCTCGGCCTCCGGCTCCCCACGGAGGCGGAGTGGGAGTACGCGGCCCGCGCCGGCACGACCACCGTCTGGTGGACGGGAAACGAGATCGAGTCCCTGGCCGGTGCTGCCAACGTTTCGGACAGAACCTTGAAAGAGCTGGAGGAGCTGATGGGTGTCGTCCATGACGAGATGCTCGACGATCGATACGCGGCGCACGCGCCGGTCGGATCGTTCCGGCCGAATCCCTTTGGATTGCACGATACGAGCGGCAACGTATGCGAGTGGTGCCAGGACAAGTATCACGAGAACTACGTGGACGCGCCCGTTGACGGCACCGCTCGGGAGGCATGGGGAAGAAACGATCGTGTTTTCCGGGGCGGCAGCTGGTTTCAGAACGCCGAACAGTGCCGCTCGGCAGCCCGCGCCAAGGGCAGCACGAACCTGCGGTCAAACTATCTGGGTGTCCGCCCGGCCTGTTCGCTGGAATGAAATCCAACCGACTCGTGAACTCCGGCGGCGGGTCAGCGGAGCCCTCTCCCGCGATGGCACCGGCCCCACTTTCAAGACCATCAGATTCGTGAGCCTCGAACCGACCACGGCCTGCAGCGGATATTCCGCTCCCGCCCGCCACGACCTGGGTACGGTGAAAGTAAACTCCAGAACGCCGTTCTCGGGCATCACGCCGAGGTCGTTGATATCGAGCACGGGCGGTTCGAGATAGAGATCCCCCCACAGCGTGGATCGCGGATAATCCGAAACGCCCGCCCCCATCTTGAGCCAGACGCGCATTCCGGGCCTTCCGGCGATCCTGAGAACGGCATTCTCCCCGGCCGTTACCGTCGGCATCAGATACGGCCGGAGCCTGCAGTAGAATTCCCCCGCGCAGAAGTCGAAGACCTGTGTCAATGTCGGTTCCATGGCCCACCTCCTCCCGGGTGGATTCGCGAAAAGCCTCGCCACTCGAAGCGTCCCGAGATCTGTATCGGCGCTTACCTTATAAAGCGCTAAAACGAGGAGGCACCGGCCGCTCTTTCGAAGTTTTTCTTGAAGTTCGCGATCTGATCCTGGACGAGGGGGGATCAGTAACGGATCTCGAAGGCGTCGACGGTCACGACAGAATCCCTGGAGGACGACGAGCCCCGCCCCTGGTTCACCAGAACAATGGTGTGCATTCCGGGGCCGAGTCCGCTCTTCTCGAAAAGGACCTCTTGCCACTGAATCTCGCTCGAGTAGGTATCGACGACTCCCTGATAAACCGAATCGACGATGACCGTCGCCCTCCCGCCCGTGGGTCCGCGGGCCCCGATCCAGGCGATCCCGTGGCCGTCGAAGCTTATCCCCGCCCAATCGCCGGCCTCTTGGGAAAAGTGGAACGCCGCACCGTGGCAGGAGGGCTCCGCGATTCTTTCCCACTCGCCGCTATTGGCGACGAACTCGCTCGAGTCATCGATCCGATCGACATCGAGGACACGCTGCCACGACAGACCGCGGTCTTGCGAGCGATAGACGCCGTACCAGCAGCCGGCGAAGACCGTGCTATCCACACCGAAAGCCGGGGAACAGGCGAGGTTTCTTATGAACTCGTTCTCGAGCCCCGAAGGCTGCCAGAAATCTCCGCTGTTCTGGGATCGAAAAATTCCCCGCCCCCGTGTGCCGGCATAGATCGTCCCACCCTCGGGATAGTTGGGAGAAATGGCGAGCGATTCGATCGTGACGATATCGGGAAGTCCGGTGTTGACCGCCACCCAGCCATCGCTTCGGTCGGTCGACCGCTGAACGCCGAGGTCCATCGTTCCCGCAAAGACGGTCCCGCTCGTGGCGAAGTCGGGTGACAGGGCGAGACAGAAGACACGCGTGTCTTCCAGACCGATCTGTTCCCACGAGTCACCGCCGTCGCGCGATCGGAAGACACCCTGGTCGTTTCCGACGAAAACCGTCTGGTCCAGGCCGTAGTTCGGCGAGATCGCCAGACAGCGCGGCGCCAGGAAGCCGGGATCGAGGGCTTCGAAGGTTGCTGCCTTGTTCCTCGAGCGGTAGAGGGGATTGGATCCCGAATAGTCGTTGCCGACGAACATGGTCCCGTCTACCGGATAATCCGGAGAGATGGCCATGGTGCGGGCGATGACAGAGTCGGGCGGGTTCACGGGAACGCTGATCCAGCGGTTCGAGTCGGTTTTCATGGCATGGATCGTGATTCCCGCGAAGACGGTGCTGTCCAGGGCATAACCGGGGCTCACCGCCAGCGAAGCCAGGAATGTGTTCGTGAGTCCCTCGGAGAACGCAAACCAGTCATCGCCCTTGTTGGTGCTCTTGAAGACCCCGCCGCCGTAGGCACCGGCAAAGAGGGTGCCGTCAACATCGAAATTCGGCGAGAGGCAGAAGGCGCGGATCATTCTCCGGCTGAACACGTCGAGATGCCACCAGCGCCCGGCGCCGTCGCGGGTCCGGTGCAGGCCCTCCCAGGCGGCGAGAAAGACGGTTCCGTCCTGGGTGTAGGCGGGTGATATGGCCAGGTCGAAGTAGTGGGTGTCCGATTGAGGCGCCTGTTCGTCGATGCCCTCGTTCACCTCTTGCCAGGAGTAGCCGAAGTTGGTCGTCTTGAAGACTCCCGCCTTCTGAAAGGTGACGTAGACGGTACCATCGGTCGGAAAGCCGGGCGAGATCCCCAGCGAGGTGGGCTTCTTTCCCGTTCCCGACAAGCCCTGGTTGACTTCGGTCCAGGTCTGGCCGCCGTCGGTCGACCTCAGAACGCCGCGGCCCCAGACCGAGATGAAGAGCGCCTCGTCATTGAAATAATCGGGCGACAGAACCACGTCAGTCGCGCGAAATCCGCTCCAGCCGCCGGCATCAGGATTGAACCAGGTCATCCCGCCGTCGACCGACTTGATGAGACCATGGCTCGTGGCCGCGAAGAGGGTCGCGTCCTGCGCATAGGCGGGCGAGAGCCTGATCTCGTTGATATAGAGCTGGAAAGGAGGCAAGGTCGAAGGGGACCAATGCTGGCCGCCGTCGACGGTACGGAAGACGCCCGAGGCCGTACCAACGAAAAGAACCCCGTCATCGGCAAAATCGGGAGAAACAGCGAGCGCCTTGACCTTGTCGCCGCTCAGCCCGTTGCAGCGACGCGACCACGTCGCTCCACCATCATCGGATCGGTAGACCTCGCCGGGACCGTCTGTGCGGTTGATCGCGGCGAAAAGGATTCCGTCGGCTCCGAAGGTCGGCGATATCGCGAAGGCTGTCGTGATGCCGTAAGGCAGACCGGTCTGCGCCGGCCACCACGTGTCACCTCCGTCCACGGACTTGAGAACGAAACTGTGGATATGAGACAGGCTGCAGAAGAGGGTCCTGTCCGAATCGAAGTCCGGACTGACGGCCACGGTTTCAATGTAATCGTGGGGTTGATGGGCCAGCGTTTCGTCCCCTGCCCAGAAGATAAGCGATACGAGGAGTACCGCGGATGTCGCAGCTTTCATTCCACCCAACTCTCTTGATATCAGGCCATCCTGCATATGGGCGGCCTATATCAGGGCCAACGGTACCTTTGAGCCGAGCGCCATGGAATGCGAGCAGCGTTGTCCGTCGATGCAGGAAGATTCTCAAACTTTATTAATCGGGATTATAACCATATCCGATCTCTCTCGTTCAAAAAATCCTCTTTTCCTGAACGAAGGGCACCCCCCTTTACCGGAGGCCATGGGAAACCTCGGTCGGACCGTCTCCTGGGCTGGGATCGCGGTCAGGCGGGTATACGCAACGTGTAGCGAGTCCCCTTCCCCGGCTCAGACTCGATGGCGACCTCTCCCTTGTGTGCGCGGGCGAGCTTGTTCGTGATGTAGAGCCCCAGGCCGGCGGCCTCGATCCCCTTGGGATTGAAGAAGAGGCTGAAAACCTTGTCCAACGTTTCCCGATCCATACCGACTCCGTTATCGGAGACCTCGAAGAGCAGGCTGCCGTTTGTTTCGCTCCCCGACCCCGGGTCGACGCCTTGCGACCCCGGGTCGACGCCTTGCGACCCCGGGTCGACGCTGAGCGTCAAAACTACCTCGTGATCGACTGCGCGCTTGTCCGTGCGGCAGTCGTCGAGCGCGCTCACGGCGAGGTTTACCAGCGCTGACGTGAGCGCCCTCCGGTCCGCGTTCAGGGGAGCCTCCGCCGGCAGCCCTGCCGCAACGCGTATTCGTGCGCCCGCGGAGCGCGCGTCATCGTGCAGGTCGGCCACGACCTTCTCGAGGATCTCGACCCCGTCGAGGCGCTCCGTGTGCAGACGGCGGTTGCGCACGTAGTAGAACACATCGCGGGCCAGGTGCTGGAGACGGAGAAAATTGCGGCGCACGATCTCCACTCCCATCTTCAGGCGATCGCCGCGCAGGTCGTTCATCCCCGAATCCCAGAGGTAGAAACCGCCCGCCATCGCTGTCAGGAGCCCCTTGATCCCATGGGACACGGCACCCACCTGGCTGTCGAAGGAGGTCATGTCCTGCTGGAGCTTCTCGGCCTCCCCCCCCTGAACCGACATGTGGAGAACGCCCTGCGCCACACCATCACGCAGATCGAAGGGTACGGTGCGGCAGACGACGTTCACGTCCCGTCCCGACCGGTCGGTGAGCACCTCGCGCGACTCGTGCATCCGCGCCTCTTTCAGCGTCAACAGCGCCGGGCAGGCGGGACAGATCTCCTTGCGTCCCTTGAACACCTGAAAGCAGCGCCGCGAAAAGGGAGTGGTGAAGGTCTCGCGGCAGGCACGATTCACGGCAACGATGTTCAGGTCGGGTCCGAGCACCGAGCAGTAGCAGGGGACGTCCTCGAAGAGCGTGTTGAAGAGATCAAGCGAGTTCTGGTCCATGATTCGTCTCCCCCGATCCGGTTTCAACCGTCCTTTTTCTCGAGCATCTCCTTGATCATCTTGAGCATCCCGTCGTCGGCGCCGTCGAGCATCTCCTTGAGGTCCTTCTTGAGATCCTCGGGGCGGCCCGCCGCCTGTTCCGGCTCGTCGACGACCTCGATGTCGAGCTGCCGCTTCACCATGTTGACGAAGTCGGCGGCCTTCACCGGTTTTTCGAGGTAGACCTGGGGGCCGGAGATCGTTTTTCCGCTGAAGATCTCCTCGAAGTCGTTCCGTCCCAGCTCGTCGCGGGCGTGGCCGGTGACGATGACCACCGGAATGCGCGACCACTCCTTGTTCTTGCGGATTTCGTAGAGGCAGCGCGCGCCGCTCTTGTTCGGCATCACGAGGTCGAGGCTGATGAAATCGATCCTGACCGACTTCAAAACGTCGATCGCCTCGTTTCCGTCGGACGCGGTCAGCACATTGAATCCCGCGTCTTCCAGAGCCGACTGGAGGAATATGAGGACATCGGGCTCATCGTCGACCACCAGGATCGTTTTCTCTTCCGGCCTGGCCATTGGGTTCTCCTTTCAGGATCGCTCGTCACTCGGACCGGGAAGCCTGTCGCGCCTGAAGAGAAGCCTGAAGAGGGTTCCCTTCCCTGGGGCGGATTCGAAGGTGATCGACCCGCCATGCTCCTGCACGATCTTGCGCGTGAGGAGAAGGCCGATACCGGTACCCACGGCTCCCTTGGTCGTGAAAAAATTTGTGAAAACCTTCTTCTTGATCTCGTAGTCCATACCGCACCCCTCGTCAGACACCTCGAAAAAAAAGGTGTCCCCCTCGTCGCCGCACCGCACCAGGACTTTGCAGTTCGGATTGTCGCTCATCTGGCAGGCGTCGATCGCGTTGGACACGAGGTTGGCGAGACAGGAGTGCATGCCCTCCCTATCGAGGGACACCTTCTGCACCGGGTCGGGCGCGTCGAGTTCGAGCTCCACATTCGCACGATGCGCCGCGTCGGCATAGAGGTCGACCACCTCGAGGGCGAGCTTTACCGGGTCGACCATTCTGGCCGCCGGCGGATCACCCTTGGAAAAACTCAGGAGACTCCGCGCGAGAATGGTAATCCTGTCGATGTTCCGCTCGAGCATTTCCCAGCCGCGGTCGATGCGTGTCTGGTCGTTCTTTTCGAGACCGCCGCGGAAAACGTACATACCGCCCTCGAGCCCGGTGAGAATGTTCTTGATGCCGTGGGCGAGTCCGGCCACGGTCTGCCCCACGGCGGCGAGCCGTTCGGCGTCGATCTTTTCCCTTTCGAGCCGGCGGATCTTGCGCAGGTCCTGCACGAACGCCGCCGCGCCGATCCTGTCGCCGTTCTGGCGCAAGGCCACCCCGGTGAACCGGACGGGGAGCTTTTCGCCGCCCCGCGCGGTCAGAGACGCGTCGCGCAGGAGGTAGCGGTCGCGCCCGCCTTGAATGATCTCTTCGAACTCCCGCGCGAAGAGCCCCTCGGGAAGCGGCCGGCGCTCCATCTGCCCCGCGCTGTAACCGGTCATCTTCTCGGCCGCGGGATTGAAGAGGAAGACCTTGCTCTCCGTGTCGACGCCGATGATCGCGTCGACCGAGTTCCGGATCAGCACCTCGCGGAAGGCGTTCTGCTTCTCCAGCTCGCTCTCGAGGCGCCGCGTTTCGGAGATATCGAGGGCCACCTCGATGACGTGGCTCACCTCGCTGCCCTTCTTCTGGAGGGGGCTCGTGGTGACGATGTAGTGGGTGTGCTTGCCCGACTTGGAGATCCCCACATGTTCCGACGAGTGAACCTGCCCATCGTCGAAGGTCTGGAGCGCCGGGCAGTTTTCGCACTTCTCTGCGCGCTTCTTCATCACCTCGAAGCAGTGCTCGCCCGTGGTCTTGCCGAATGTCTCGCGCAGTCTTTCGTTGGCGCGCACGATGCGCAGATCCCGGTTGAGCACGGCCACGTAGCAGGGCACGCGTTCGAAGAGGATATGGTACTCGCGCTGGAGCCGCCGCGTGTCGGTCACGTCGGTGCTCATCTCGATCACGTAAGGGATCTCGCCGTTCGGCAGCTTGACGGGAACGATGTGCACCACGTAGTGCGCGGGCCGGCCGTCCTTGTCCACGCCCTCTGCATCGTTGACGCGCACCTCTCCGTCCTCGAAAGTCTTGAGCGTCATGCAGTCGGGACAGGGGGCGGACCGTCTCTTGTAGACGCGGTAGCAGGGCTTGCCGATCCCTTCGCCGAAGATGTCGGAAAAGTTCCGGTTGTGATCGACGATGCGCATCGACCGGTCGATCACGGCGATGTTGCACGGCACGCGCTCGTAAAGCTCGTCATGGACGGCTTTGTGCCAACTCTTCGTTTCGCGCGCTTCGGTCATGGGCTCATCCGATCACGGCCTTCACCGTATCCAGAAGCTGGTCCGGCTTGACAGGTTTTTCCAGGTAGCCCTCCGGTTGCTTGATCATCGGACCCGTACCGTCCTCCTCGTCCGCCATCTTCTCGCTCAGGTCCATGCCGCTGATGATGATCACGGGCAGGCCGTCGAGATTGGGATCGCTCCGGATCTTTCTGAAAAGGGACAGACCCGTTTCCACGGGCATGAGGATGTCGAGGCAGACCAGGTCGGGCCGTTCCGCCTTGATCAGCTCGAGGCCTTCCCGGCCGCCGCTGGCGCTTTGAACCTCGTAACCGTGATCGATGAGGATCATGGAGAGGTAGAGAACCACATCCTCCTCATCGTCGACGATCACGACCTTTTTGGGATCACTATCCATCGTGTCCCCCTATTCGTTGTCCGGCGCGGCACCATCGTCCAGTTGGGGCGCCAGGTTCTCGAACTCTTTCGGATCCATTTCCCGGTGGCACGTCTCGCAGCGGGCCAACGCGGGATTACGATTCTCTTTCTGGACGCGATCCTCGTGGCAGTCGATGCACAGACCGTGCAGGGCGTCCATGTACCCCGGGGCAAAATCGAGCACCGGTGAGTCCGCCGCCTTGATGAAGGACCCTTCGACGGCCATCGCCTTGTGGCATTCGAGGCAGGCCACGGCCGACTCGCGGCTCTTGGCCGCTCCCGGATCGGTGTGGCACTCGATACAGGCGTCGTTTCCGCCCATCTTGTCCACGTGAAGATCGTGATCGAAGGTATCGGTCATGCTGAACATGTCGCTGTGGCACAAGAAGCACGACGTGGCCCGGTCGAGGGGTTTGTTCATGTGGTGGCAGAGCGCGCACGACTCATCGCCACCGTGATCGGCCTTGTGCGCCTCGTGTGGAAAGAACACCATCCGGCCGTCGCGGTCCGCATCGAGAAGCAGAACATCGACCACCGCACTCCCGCCGGGAACAGCCTGGCGCGCCCGGTCGTAAAGGGCGAACGACGACGGGGCGGTCCTGTCCTCGGCCGGTGTCTTCAGAGCATAGGTCAATCGTGGGCCTTCGACGGACACGCGAAGGGGCTGGGCGCCCTCGAGAACGTCGTTGGGAAGGAGCGCGAAGGTCAGGCAGACCGCCACCATGAAGGCGAGCGAGTACTGCCGCCACGCCGGCGCCCACGGGGAGCCGAGTCTCGTCTGGGTCAGCGGATCCTCGTCGGGCAGATCGTCGGCAGCGTCTACCTTGCGCAACGCGGTCCCGTAGACGTTGAAATTCTCCACGAAAAAGAGAAAGGCCAGGGCTGCGGCGCTCACCACGCCGGCCGAGATCGTGAACTCCATGAGCGAGGGCAGGTAAGTGCTGCCCGTGGCGGTCACGCTGGCAATGCCGCCCACGTTGAGGCGGTTGAGCACGATGCCGAGAACGACGCACACCGCGCCGAATCCGACGCCGGCAAGAGTGTTCCGCGAACGGGGCAGGGCAAAGAGGATCATGGGAATCACCGCGCAGAGCGCTATCTCGCCGAGGAACAGAATGCTCTCCCAGCTGCCGTCGAACGCAAGACCGAGCTGCCCGCGGAAGGCGAGGTCTCCCAGGCGCAGGACGAGATAGAGTCCGAGCACCCAGACCGCGACCCTGGCCAGACCGGCCAGAAGGGGGCGCTCCGTCTCGCGGTCGTAGAGCCAGCTCGACAGCAGCGACTCGACGCAGACCATGGCCAGACCGAGCGAGATCGCGGAGACGAAGAAGAGCACGGGAAGAAACGGCGAGTACCAGAGCGGGTGCAGCCTGAAGGGCATGATGAGGAAGAGCGTGCCCAGGCTCGACTGGTGCAGGGTACTCAGCATGATGCCGAGGATCACCAGGGGAATCGTGACCGCCTTCATGAATTTGTAGAGCTTGTGAAAGGGAGACTTTTCGAGCACGACCGGGCTGAATTCGAGGGCGAGCACGGTGAGATAGAGCATGACGCACCAGGCGACCTCGAAGAGGGCCGAGTGCGGCTGCCAGTAGATCATGGCGTGCCAGATGTTCCACGGCAGGCCGAGATCGAAGAGCAGTCCGCCCACCACGGCCACGTATCCCAGGAACGCCGTGAGCACGGCGGGACGCACGATGGCATGGTATTTCTCCCGGCGGAAGACGTAGACCGCGGCGGCGATGACGAAGCCGCCTGCGGCGAGAGCCACGCCGCAGAGGACGTCGAATCCGATCCAGAGTCCCCAGGGGGTGGTGTCGGTCATGGCCGTGGAAGCGCCGAGCCCGCGATAGAAGCGCGCGATGGCGACCACCGCTGCCGCGCCCACGATGAACCAGAGTATGCTCTTGACTATTCTGACTTTCATTTGGAGTCTGCCTCCCCGTTGGGTTCTTCTTGTGCTGGCTCGGCAGCGGGTGCTTCCGCGGCCTGGGCGGCGGCGATCTTCATCCGCCTGCCGATCACCCAGCTCGCCGCGCTCATGGCCACACCGACACCGACGAAAACACCGGGCACCGCGCGCAGCGCGGGCCAGGTCTTGGCGGGCAGCGATTCAGTGCCGAGGTCGGGCTTCCAGCCGAGAAATCCGAGGTCGACGCCGCCGATGTAGAGCACGTTCACCCCCCCCACCTCCTTCTCGCCCCAGATGTGATCGATGTACTTTTTCGGCTCCGCCTCGATGCGGCGGCGCGCCTCGGCAAGGAGTTCGCCGCGCGTTCCGAAGATCGTCGCCTGCGTGGGGCACGCGCTCGTGCATGCCGGTTGCGCGAGCTCACCCTTTTGAATCTTTTCGTGGCACATGACGCACTTGCGCACGTAGGGCACCGGTTCGAGCCAGGTGTACCGCGGAATACCGTAGGGGCAGGCCATCATGCAGTACCGGCACCCCATGCACCTGGATCCGTCGTAGACCACCGGCCCCTCGGGCGTCTTGGTCAGCGCGCCCACGGGGCAGACCGACACGCACGCCGGTTCGGCACAGTGACGGCACTGCTTGCGCACGTGAACGCCGCCCGGTTTGTTGATGATCGTGGTCCAGCGCGTGGCCGAGAGGTCGGTCACGTCTTTTTGCCACCGCCACGGCCTGTCGGGCGGGAGCGCGTAAGTGCTCTTGCAGGCATGCACGCACTCCTCGCACCCGATACACTTGGTCACGTCGGTGAGTATGGCCATCTGGTCGTTCATACCTGTTCCTCTTCCTTGTGAAGCGCAATCGCCACGTTCCGGCCGCTATTCGCCGGAAAGTGCCACGCCACCTCGGCAAAGAGCTGCGTGCCGGGCATGAGCACCACGTGGGAGAGCTTGGTCAGGGGCATCAAAAAGAGAATCAAATCGCCGGAGAGCACGTGGACGAGCAGGGAACCCTTGTATCCGAAGGGATTCATGGCCGGATGGAGGGCGAGATATCCGCTGACAAAGGGCACGGCCAGGAGGATCAAGAGAGCGTAATCCTCGAACCGGCTCAATGCACGTCCGTCGCGCGAGATGACCCGCATGGCGAGCAGCGCAAAGAGCGCGGCGACCGTGAGCAGTGTGAGCGCGTCGGAAAGGCCGAGCCCGAGACCGGGCCAGCCGATCCCGATACTCGCCTTCCAGAGAGCCACGTGGGAAAAGAGAAAGACAGGCACGATGATCATCCCCACGTGCATGATGATCGACGTGACGCCGAACAAGGCATTGTGGCGCATCTTTTTCACCGGTACGAGCCAGCCGGCGGTGGCTTTCATCACCGTCTTGATCGGGATCTTCCTGTCATTGGCACGCCTGATCGCCTGAAAGGTCCCGATCATCGCCAGCACCAGGTGCCGCGCCAGGCCGAGCACCATGAAAAGGAAGGCGAACTGAAATATCGGTCCCTTTGCCAGTTCCAACCACTTGTCGATCATTGTCGACTCTCCTCATAAAGGCGTTACAAAAGCGGTCTCATTCCTCGAGCAGAGTTTTTTCGGCCGGCGCGGGAAGGCTCGCGCCTTCGATCTCACCGTCGCCGTTGCCTCCGAAGGCGTCCTTCCCTTCTTGATCCCGCCCGCCCCGGTCCGCGGTCTCGGGAAAAACGATCGCCTTCAAGAGGAGATCGTGCAGACCGACGATCTCCACCTCATCGAGACCGTGGTCCTCGCAGACCTCCTTGAGTTGTTTCTTGCAGTTCGCACAGGGCGCGACCACGTACTTGGCCCCTGTTTCGCGGATCTGGCGCGCCTTTGTTTCTCCCGTCGTCAGGGTGCGGTACTTGCGGATCTCGTCGATCGACACCGACCCGCCCCCGCCGCCGCAGCAGTAGTTGTCTTTTCCCCTGGGATACATGTCGACGTAGTCCTTGCAGATCGCACGCAGGATCTCGCGCGGCTGGTCCACGATCCATCCCGACCGGGCGATGTTGCAGGGATCGTGGTAGGTGACGCGCTCCTCGATGACCTGGCCCTTGAGCTCGAGCCGCCCTTCTTTGATCACACGGTAGGTGTACTCCATGATGTTGATCACGGGCGGCGGCGCCTCGCCGGTGTAGAAGTTGGGCACGCCCACCTTGGCCGACCGCGACGCGTGGCCGCACTCGCCGATGAGAATGTTCTTTCCCTTGAGCCGCTTGACCTCGTCGACCTCCATGTTGACGATCCGGTCCCACATGCGGTCGCTGTAGAAGAGGCCGTAGTTGATCCCGTCGTAGTACTTGCCGCCGATCGTCCACGAGTCGCCGGTGGCGTGAAACACGGCCGCATTCCCCATGAGTGTGTCCGGTTCGAGCAGGTAGTCGCTCACTGCCGGAAAGAAAACATAGTCCGCGCCTTCCACATCGATGGGAAACTTGACCGGCACGTTGTAGATTTCCATGAGCTCCTCCTCGAGGAACTCGCATGTGTCCTTGAGGGCCGCGATCGGAATGGCGCTCGTGTTTTTCGTGTCCCCGTCGATCTGCTCGCGCGTGGCCACGACGAGCGCCTTGGGGATGATGTCGATCTCGGCCAGGATCCAGCGGCTCATGTGTGTGACGAGCCCATGATCGATGCCCATGGGGCAGGTGACCTTGCAGCGGCGGCACGCCGTGCAGTTGTACAGCCTCTCGGCCATGTCGTCGATGAAGGCGTCGGTGAGCCTGAACCCGTTGAAGAACCGTGCGCTCATCCGCCCGGCGGGCGTGAAATAGCGGCGATAGATCTTCATGATCAGCTCACTGCGCGCACAGGGGATGTCGCGCGGATCGTCGCTCGCCTGGAAGATCTGGCAGTCGACGCGGCACCGCGTGCAGCGGGTGCGGATCTTCGAGTAGATGTCGAGCAGAAAGCCGTAGTTGGAATGCTTCAAGATCGCCGCCATTGCTTCCAGAAATCGCCTGGGGCGGCCCGTCTCTTCAAAAGGTTCCACGTAGAAGCTGTACTTCACGGCCATGAGATGTTCCTCACGCAGGTGTTCCAAGAAAATGCAGCAAAGTGTCACATGGGAAGACTGAGAGCAAGGGGTGCGCCGAATCAGGATTTTTGGGAAAGTTCGATTGTGGAAGATAAGATGTAGTTTTCATTAATTGTTGAAATTTATTCTGTTAAAGTTATCAAAGTGACAATTGTTGATATTAAGTTTCTTTATCTGGTATTAATTTCGTTTATGTGGATAAAACATTTGTTTCAAATATGACACGTGTCACAATTATTGTGTCACACATTTGAGACATGGTTATTACATAACGGCAGGTACCAAAATGATTCTCGATCCGAAGGAATCCGAACTCGATTCCCGCTATTTCCCGCTCATCTTCGACGCGATCTCACAGGGAATTTTCACGATCAACTCGGACGGATTGATCACCAGCTTCAACCGCAAGGCCGAGGAGATCACCGGCTACAAGGGAGAAGAGGTGATCGGCATGCCCTGCTGCGACATCTTCCAGGCCGACATATGCCACGAAGACTGCACCCTGAAGCACAGCATCCGGACAAGGCAGCAGATCGAGGACCGCGAGGTGACGATCGTCACCAAGGACGGCCGCCGGCTGCCGATCGCCATCAGCACGGCTGCCCTCATCAACGATCACGGACTCGTTCTGGGCGGCGTCGAGATGTTCCGCGACCTGAGCGCGATCAAGGAACTGCGCAAGCGGCTTTTTGGGTCCTATGTCCTGGAGGACATCGTGTCCAAGAGCAAGCTGATGCAGAACATCTTCGAGATGCTCCCCCTCGTGGCCAACAGCAAGAGCAATGTTCTCGTCGAGGGTGAGAGCGGCACGGGCAAGGAACTGATCGCCCGCGCGGTCCACAACCTGAGCCCGCGAAAAAACAAACCCTTCGTGGCCGTCAACTGCGGCGCCCTGCCCGACACCCTTCTGGAGAGCGAGCTCTTCGGCTACAAGAAAGGGGCGTTCACCGACGCGAAGAAGGACAAGCCGGGCCGATTCGCACGCGCGGAAGGGGGATCGATTTTCTTCGACGAGATCGGCGAGCTCAGCCAGGTGCTGCAGGTCAAGCTCCTGCGCGTGCTCCAGGAAAAGGAATATGAGCCCCTGGGAGCGACGGAACCGGAGAAAACCGATGTGCGCATCATCGCCGCGACAAACACCGACCTCTCCCACGAGGTCCAGCGGAAAAAATTCAGGCAGGACCTCTTCTTCAGGCTCAACGTGGTGCGGCTGACCATCCCGCCGCTGCGCGAGAGAAGAGAGGACATTCCGCTTCTCATCCAACATTTCATCGATCGATTCAACGCCATTCAGGGACGGCGCATCCAGCGCTGTTCCGAACGGGTCATGGCAATCCTGATGGCCCACTCCTACCCGGGCAACGTGCGCGAGCTGGAAAACGCGATCGAGCACGCCTTCGTCGTGTGCGCCGGCAACACGATCCAGCGCGAAGACCTGCCTCCCCAGCTCCTGAGCGTGACCGCCGACCTCGAAACGGAAATCGGGGCCACCACGCCCTTGCAGAACGCCGAGGCGGAAACGATCCGCTCCGTGCTCGAAAGGAACAACCGCAACCGGACCCTGTCCGCCAAGGAACTGGGTATTTCACGCAACACTCTCTGGCGAAAGATGAAACGCTACGGCATCACCGATCTTTGAACCCCGGCGGGCATCCGTCTCGATGACGCGGGAAAAAAGCGCGGGCCCGGATCAAGGTTGGTTAGGTCCTTGGCCGGGCCCGCTTCTACGATTCGGACGATCCTAGCAGATCTTCCAGAGCACTTTGAGAGGAGGCCATAATGAAGAAAAACCATCCGAATCGATGCTGTCAGTGATCGCAAACATTTCCTCCGAGTACGAGAGTGCCGTCCATCCATGACCTGGCCAGATCCTCGGGATCTTCGGCCGGGGCGCCCACGACAACCTCGATACCCATCTGGTTGAAAAACTCCTGGGCGCGATGCCCCATTCCGCCGGCGATGACCAGTTTCACACCATGCTCCCGTAGCCATCCGGGCAGCAGGCCGGGCTGATGCGGGGGAGGAACGACATCGTTCCTTTTCAAGATAGTCCTTGCCTGCCGGTCCACTTCGAGGAAGGCGAATATTTCGCAATGGCCGAAATGGGGACATAGTCTTTCACCGGCCGTGGGGATGGCTATTTTCATTTCACTTTTCCTTCTTTTTCCAGATCGAAAAGAGGTTGAACGATCGACTGCCGAAACGCCTCGGCAGCCCGGCTCCGGGCGAACTGCCGGACATAGGGCGTGCCGTTGTCGCTCGCCTCGACGATGTCGGGATCGATGGGGATCGCGCCGAGATAGGGGACCTTCATCTGGTCGGCCATGGCCACGCCGCCCCCCCGCTTGAAGATGTCCGTTTCCACCCCGCAGTGCGGACAGACGAATCCGCACATATTCTCCACCACTCCGGCCACGGGAATCTTCAGCTGGCGGCAGAAATTGATCGAGCGCCGCACGTCGTCCACGGCGATGTCCTGCGGTGTGGTGACGATGATGGCGCCGTCCACGTCGTGGATCAGCTGCGCTGCGGAAAGGGGCTCGTCGCCCGTACCGGGCGGGGAATCGACGATCAGATAATCGAGATCGCCCCACTCCACGTCGGAGAGGAACTGCCTGATCATTCCGAACTTCATCGGCCCGCGCCAGATCACCGCATCGTCCCTGTTCTGCAGAAAGAAGCCGATCGACATCACCCTGAGCCCGCCGACGGCGGTGACCGGTTCGATCGAGTTGGCCGCGCTCGCCATGGGCACTCCGTTGATGTTCAGGAGCTTGGGAATGCTCGGCCCGTGGATGTCGATGTCCATGAGCCCCACCTTCTTGCCCTCGAGAAGGAGCGCCACGGCCGTGTTCGCCGCCACCGTGCTCTTGCCCACTCCGCCCTTCCCGGAGAGGATCAGTATCTTTTTTTTGATGTGGCACATGCGCCCGGCGATCGCTTGCCGCACGGCATGATCCTCTTCCGATTCGTTGAATTGCCGCACCTTGGCCGAGCAGTCGGACTGCTGGCAACTCGTGCATGTTTCGGCCTGTGCAGGCCCGTTTTCCGGATTCTCCATTTACTGTTCCTGACTCAAGAATGAACAAAACGACCGGATCGATCCTCTCCATTGCGGAGCATCTCGACCGTGACGGTCCACAGTTCCCTTATCGCCGATGACGCGGCGCGGTCGCAGTACTCCACCACGCTCCGGCAAGCGATCATCGCGGCGGTGAAATCGGCGCAGTAAGGGATCCGTCCCGCCACCGCGATTTTCTTTTCAGCACACCACTCTTCGATCTCGCGGGCGACGGCTTCGTTCAGATCGAACTTGTTGACGGCCACGATCAGCGGAATGCCGAAATGAGCGGTCAGGTCGGCCACGCGCTCCAGATCGTGCCGGCCCGAAAGTGTGGGCTCGGTCACGGCCATCACGAGATCGCAGCCCGTGATCGATGCGATCACCGGACATCCGATGCCGGGGGAACCGTCGACCATGACGAATTCGAGGCTCTTTTCCCGTGCGATCTCCCTGGCGCGGTTCCGGATGATCGAGACCAGCTTGCCCGAGTTTTCCGCCGCGATACCGAGCCTGGCGTGTACCATCGGCCCGAGCCTCGTGTCGGAAATGTACCACTCGCCCTGCGTGCGTTCGTCGAGCTCGATCGCCCCTGCCTCGCAAAAGCGGGCGCACACACCGCAGCCCTCGCAGAGGAACGGGTCGATGGTGCAAGCTTCCCCGGCGATGGAACTTGCCGAACCGCCGGCCGATATCGCCCCGAACCGGCAGAGGTCCAGGCAGAAGCCGCATCCGTTGCAGAGGTCCGGGTCGATAACGGCTTCTTTGCCGCCCGTGAACGAACGGCGCTCCACCGTGCGGGGAGCGGTCACCAGATGGAGGTCGGCGGCATCCACGTCGCAATCGGCGATCACCTTGCTCTGCGCCAGGGCGGCAAAGGACGCCACCAGGCTCGTCTTGCCCGTGCCGCCTTTGCCGCTGATGACCGTCAGTTCCTTCACGCCGATTTCTCCATCAGAAGACCGGTTCCCAGTTTCTCGAAAAGCCTGCCGTACTCGGGAAGCGCTCTGATCAGGGGTTCGCCGCGCGAGTAGGCCGCGGCGATCCGGCGGTCGTCTTCCAGCTCGAAGAGGATCGGAATGTCCTCCCTCCGGCAAAACCGCTCGACCCGGTCGTCGCCCGACCCGATCCGGTTGACGCCGACCGCAAAGGGGACGCAAAGGAGGCGAACCATCTCCACGGCCAGCTCGAGGTCGTTGAGGCCGAAGGGAGTGGGTTCGGTCACGAGGAGAACGAAATCGCACCCACGGATCGTTTCGACCACGGGGCAAGACGTGCCCGGGGGCGCATCGAGGATGAAGATCCCCTCGGCCGGAATCTTGCTCTTGAG
Organism: uncultured Phycisphaerales bacterium; assembly: GCA_964620445.1. GTDB lineage: Bacteria > Planctomycetota > B15-G4 > B15-G4 > CAYZWU01 > CAZUHB01. The sequence continues at coordinate 104,902 of CAZUHB010000004.1, read as the reverse complement.
CCGCCGGATCAAGGGCGGGGACATGGCCTCTCCGACCCGGAGCTTTCCGTGAAGAAATCCGAGCCGCCCTGACGAACCCGATTCGATCTTTCCCACGACCCGTCCGGTCTCGGTTATCGCTCCGTCATCACACACCAGCGAGCAACCGCCGCATCCCTTGCAAAGCTCGGGGAAGGTCACGGCCGCGCCGCCGAGGCAGACGATCGCGCTGAACCGGCAGATCCGGCCACATTCGGCGCACGCCGTGCACAGGGCTTCGTTCACGACCGGCACGGGCACGGAGGCGGTCTCGGAACTCTCGACCGTCGGCTTCAGAAAGATGAATCCGTTCGGTTCCTCGACGTCGCAGTCGACAAAGGTCACGCCGTGCCGGTTGTCGGCGAGGCAAAGAGCAAGACTCGAGGCGATCGTGGTCTTGCCCGTTCCACCCTTGCCGCTCGCCACCGCTATCTTCATGGTCCCCGATCCAATCAGTTCTCTTGTGTCTGTTTTTCCGACTCGAGTTCGTCGATGCGCTCTTTGATCCGGTCGAGCGTTTCCTCCATGTTGGCGGCTTCCTGTTTCAGCCCCTCCAGCTCATCGCGCCGCGATGGTGAGGCTGATCCCGAAAACCTGTCCCAGAGGCACCGGCACCAGCTTGTGAAAGGTCTGCCCCAGCTCCAGCCCGCCCTCCGGCCGGGATCCATCTCGGACGCAAAGGGAGGCCCGAAGCCACGGCCAAAGCCCGGTCCGCGGCCAGGACCGAATCGCGTGCGCCCACTCTCGAATCCCGGCATGTCGCTGCCCGAACAGTATCCCGCTCCTCGGCCCGTCTTCGGTCCCTGCCCGGCCGGTCCAGTTCTGTCTCCTCGAGGCATGGCAAACTCCTTTCCTATCCGTTCCAGTGGCCTTGCACGTCGGGGCCCGCCGCCCGCTCGTACTTGCCCTGCTTGAACTTCTCCACGGCGTCGCGCACGGAGCCGGAAACATTGGCGTACACCTCGATACCGGCTGCCGTGAGCGCCCTGAAAGCTTTCGGGCCGCAGTGTCCGGTCAAGAGAGCACTCGCTCCTTGCCGCGCCACCGTATCGGCCGCCTGTATGCCCGCGCCCTGAAGAGCATTGACGCTCTGTGAGTTCTCACACGCCGCAAGGTGGTCCGTTTCGATATCGACGATCAGAAAAAACCGGGCCCTGCCGAAGCGTGGATCGACGAGACTTTCCAGATCTTTACCCTGGCTCGAAACAGCGATCTTCATGACTTCCCTTTCGTATCTATCGACGGTCGATGAATCTCCGGCCCCGCCCTCGAAAATGGGGTTTCCTGCAGCAGCCCGGCATGCGAAAGTCGGCTCGATCGAGCCGATTCCGGCAAAAGGCAAACAGGACCTGCTCCACGTCTCCCGCGATGCCTGGATGGATCCTGATTCCAACGGTCTCGACGAGTTGCTGCGAATGGCTGGTGATCGCCCCGCAAATCAGCGCGTCCGTTCCCTCGCGCGCGAGGAGCGCGACACGGCGCCGGGGTCCCAATCCGTTCAGAGAGATCTCTTTTCTCGCTGTTTCGCATCCATCAACGATCGTCGCGATGAGAATGGTTTGGGCCACGTCAAAGACCGGCGAAATCCTGGATCTGAAAACAGGTGCGGCAATCAACATTTTGTTTCTCCGCACAAAAGGAACGCAACTGCTATTCCCAAGAGACAAAAAACAAATAATATCCTTTACCTATTAATATTTAACAAGTTATCAAATACACACCAATTTCATGTGGGTCGTTGCTCACCACCCGATAGGTTCATTTTGCACCCACATGAATTCGCGATAGGTGAATTTTGCACCACACTCAACAGGGGGAAATCGAACAACCATTGGTCAGTCGGAGGGCCACACCGCCTAGTGTGGTAGAGGAATGTTGTACTTGAGAATCTTCCGCCGCAGCGTGTTCTTGTCGATACCCAGTTCGCGGGCCGTGGCCATGCGCCTGTATTCGTTCCGTTCCAGACTCTCGCTGATTGCGCGGGCCTCGAGGTCTGCGAGAGTCAATCCGCCACCCACCGACTGGGTCGTCTCTTCCGGGACGAGTTGCTCGGGCAGGTGCTTGGCCTCGATCCAGTCTCCCCGGCAGAGGATGAAGGCGTGCTCGATCGCGTTCTCCAACTCGCGCACATTGCCGGGCCAGTCGTGGCGCGTAAGGACGGACAAGGTTTCGAGGGTGGCGCCGTGGATGTGGCGGGACTGGAGCCTGTTGAAGCGCTCCACGAAGTGCTCCACCAGGAGCGAAATATCTTCCCTCCTCTCTGACAGAGGCGGAAGCACCATGCGCACCACATTGATCCGGTAAAAAAGGTCTTCGCGGAACTTCTCTTTTTTCACCAGGCTCTTCAGGTTCTTGTTCGTGGCCGCGATGATGCGAACGTCCACGTCGACCGATTCGGTCGATCCGAGGGGCTCGTACTGCCGCTCCTGCAAGACGCGCAAGAGCTTGGCTTGCATGGCGTGCGACACATCGCCGATCTCGTCCAGAAAAAGCGTCCCCCCCTGGGCGGCAGCGAAGCGGCCCGGTCGGTCGGTGCGCGCGTCGGTGAAAGCGCCCGCCTTGTAACCGAAGAGCTCGCTCTCGAGAAGTTCGTCGGGCAGGGCGCCGCAGTTGAGCGCCACGAACGGTTTGCGCGCTCGAGGACTCAGCTCGTGGGCCACGCGTGCGAAGATCTCCTTTCCCGTGCCACTCTTGCCCTCGATGAGGAAGGTGCTCTCGCTCTCCGCGATGCGCGGCAAGATTTCCATGAGCTGGATCATCTTGGGATTCTTGCTCACGATGTCGCCCAGGGAGCGGCTCTCCTTCAGTTCGCGGCGGAGCTCCTCCACGAGCGAAAGGTCGCGAAAGGTCTCCACCCCGCCGAGGATCTCTCCCGAGGCGTCCTTCAGCAGAGCGGTGCTGACGCTGATCGGAATCCGCTTGCCATCGGCCCGCACGATGAAGATCGGAAGATTCACGAGCGGCCGGCCCGTCTCCATGGTGCGGCGCAGGACGCAGTCGTTCTCGCACACGCTGGCGCGCAGCACCTCCCAGCAGTAACGGCCGACAGCCTCGTTGCTGCGAATACCGGTGATCTCCTCCGCGGCCCGGTTGAAGAGGGTGATCCGCCAGTCGCGGTCCACGGTGAAGACTCCGTCGGCAACACTTTCCAGAATCGCTTCGGTCTGCTTCCGGGAATCGAACTTCTTCGACGACACTCCGGTTAACCCCCTGATTCCTTCACCTTCAGGGAAAAGAGCCGCCCCTGAGGCCTGGACGAACCGACGATCTCGAGCTGGTCGTCCTTGAATCGAAGATCGAGCTTGATGTGCAAGGGACTCCCCATTTCGTGAGCGTCGAGACTGAATGCCTCCGGGTCCCTCCATCCGCCTTTCATGGCCCACGCATTGCGTGCCGGTTTGCTTCCCAGGTTTCCTGTCGTGGTGATCCTGTAGACATCGTCGAGTCCCACCTTGAACCGAACCGGTCCGTTCGGGGTCCCCACGACCAGGGTGCACTCCGTTTTCGATTTCTCGTCGAACTCGAGTCCGACGCTCTCGTACTGCATCGGGTTCTGCTCGAGCTCCCACGATTTTCCGGAAATCTTCATGCAGATTTCGGGGAGTTCCGCCGGGGGTTTCGAATCCGGAGCGGCGAGCTTCTTGACGGCTTCATCGAGAGCTTGGCACGCCTCCGGATTGGGCGGCAGGGGATCGTCCGACAGAACGGCGCGAATCACGTAGGGCGGGATGAGCCTCGAGGGCAGTCCATGATCGGCGCCGGTGATGACCACGACCATTTCCTGGTCCGGAATCACGGCGATGACCTGGCCGCCCCACCCCTTGGCCGCGTAGCTGCCGCCAGGCACGAGCCACCACCAGTAACCGTACTGGATCGGAGTGCCCTCCTTCAGGTGGTTGGTGGTCGATTCTTCGATCCACTTGGCGGGGACGATCTGCTTTCCGTACCAATCTCCCTTGTTCAGGTAGAGCCAGCCGAACCTGGCCAGGTCGCGCGGCGTGAGCCAGAGCTCGCTCCCCCCGTAGTGATAACCCTTCGGGTCGGTGGTCCACAGAACCTTCTCGGTCTCGATGCCGAGCGGCTCCAGGAGAACGGCTTTCGCGTAGGCGAGCAGGCTCTTGCCGCTCGATTTGGAGAGGATCACCGACATGGTGTGGGCCAGCGCCGAACTGTAAGTGAACGTCGTGCCGGGATCGGCCACCAGGGGAATGTCGAAAGTGTTCTTGATCCAGTCGTCGCTGTTGATGATGCGTGTCATGGCCGGCCCTTCCTCGTCGAGCCGGATCCCGGAGGTCATCGTGAGCAGATGGCGCAAGGTGATCGCCTTCTTGCGGGCATCCTTCTCCCCCTCGAGAAGGCCGGGAAAATAGCTCGCCACGGTCCGGTCGAGGCTCTTCAGAACCTCGTCGCGCAGGGCGATTCCGGTGAGGGCCGAAATGATGCTCTTGCAGATCGACTTGAGGTTGTGAGTCTCGTCCGGACCGTAAGGAAAGACGTAACTCTCCAGAACGCAGCGGCCGTTCCTGATCACGATGATGCTGTGAAGGTCGGCGTTCAGCCTCGTGATCTCGTTGATCATCTCGACGAGAATCGCCGAATCGATGCCCTCTTCCTCGGGTGTTGTGCAGGCGGGGAAAAAGGTGTTCTTTTCGGTTTCTTCCGGCAAGGCCCAGGCGATCGACAAAATGCCGGCCAGAAAGACGACTATCACGGCTGATCTATTGAGTGCCATGCTCTTCTCCATCGATGTTCGTACCTCATATATGTAACACGGGGCGCGACAGATCGCGCAGTTGCCTTGTACGTCATTTCATCCGGATTCAATCGACAAATCCAAGATCTTTTATAAAGCCTGAACACCTTCCGAACGTCCACCGGACATTCGGCCCGACCCTTTCGGCGGCCTGCGGCGCCCGGTACGCTACCATCTCGACGGTTCGGGAAGGGTTTCGCCCTCGGTCTCCAAAACGCGGCATTCCGCCTCCACCGTGACAGGGTCGCCGAGGGACTTGGTTCGCCACAGACAGAAATCCGGATTCTGCTTGTCGTTCCGCTTTTGCGTGAAATAGAGGTAACCGTTCGGCAGCCTGTCGAAGGATGCTCTCCCCTGATCGGCGAGCAGCACGTCGGCGGGGATCCAGCCGTATCGGCCGGAATAGAACTCCACCCAGTTGTGTTTACCCGATCCTTCCGCCGACCACTCGCTCATCCAGCCGGTCACCACACGGGCCGGGATCTTCTTGGCTCGCATGAGGGCGACGAAAAGATCGCTGTACTCGGTGCAATCGCCCGTGCCCAGGGAGAGTGTCCTTTTCGCTCCGCAGTTCTCCGCGTTGTATCCGCCGTACTTCACGTTCGCCCGAACGAAATCGAAAACGTTCCGGGCGGTGGATACCGCGTCCTCCCCGTCGGGAATGTCCTTTGCCGCCGCCACGATCGATTTGGCGCTGCTCTCGATCCACTTTTCGGAGGCGACGAACTCCTTCAGTGTTTCCGCGTCCACGAGACCGGTTCCCCCGTTGGAGCGGATCGTGGTCAGATCCGATCGGTAGATCTCGGCGTTCACCTCGATCGTGAGCTGAAAGGTGTCGGCGGGCTCCTGGAAGAACCAGACGGCATAACGCGTCATCCCGTCGGAAAAGACGTTGTCGGGAGCGATCGAGTACTCCACGTCCACTGTCTGCCTGGAAGGGATGGTCTGGGGAACGAGGGAGCAGAAGTAGATCGTCCGCGTCACACCATGAATGAGGAAGGCGAATTCGAGCTGGAAGCTGACTTTCCGTTTCGGGGCGAGTCCGTCCCCGGGGTCCGTTTCGTCGGGAGCCTCCTGGCCGGGGGGTCCGGCAAGAGGAGGATCCGCCTCGCTCCCCGCGGCAGCGAGGAGAAAGAGGATTCCAATCAAAACGACCAGCCTGGCAAGAAGTGTTTTCAAGGTTTCATCGCTCCTCCGAGCGCCTCCGCTGACCGTGGCTCGCCCGGCACGACTCCCGCCATTCGTCGAGGCAGCGGCGCATGGCGCTCACCACCTCCGGCTTCTTGTCGGACAGATCGATGCTCTCCGCCGGGTCTTCGACGAGATCGTGGAGCTCGAACGTCTTGCCTCCGTCGCCGGAATAGATCTTGTAGCGATTGCCGATGAGGGCGAGCTGCCTGCCCGATTCGAAAGCGATCGGACAGGGGCGCTCGACCTCGCTTCCGTCCACGAAGGGAAGGAGGCTGATCCCGTCGAGCGGCTCGGTCCGGTCCGCTCCATCGAGTCCGAGCGCATCGAGCACGGTGGGAAAGTAATCGCTCGTCGAGCAGGGGAGGTGCAAAGAGCGCGGCCTGCCGATCCTGTCCGGCCAGACGAGCAGACCGGGCACGCGCACCCCCCCTTCGCGAAGGCTGCGCTTGCGCCCCCGGAGCAATCGGGCCGAGCCGTTTTGGCCGGTGGACTTCTTCCCCTCCGGACCGTTGTCGGCGCAGAACCAGAACATCGTGTTTCCGGCCGCGCCGAGATCGGCCAGTTCTCTTCTGAGCCGCCCCACCTGCTCGTCCATGGCGGTGATGCAGGCGAAGTACGCGTTCTGGCCGTACATGTCGAGATGCCGCGGACCGGCCACGCATGGCAGATGGGGCGCGTGGAACCAGATCACCGCGAAGAACGGTCTCCCCTCGCGCGCCGCGCCGCGTATGAAGGGAACGACGCGGTCCATGATCACTCGCGAGTCATCGCCCTCGAGGTTCTCCGTTGCCCGTTCCTCTGGACCGGTCCAGTAGTGGGTGCCGTACGGTTCGTCGACCGTGCCCGGCTCGATCATGGGATTCCACGTGGGCACCTTGGCCTCGGTCGAGAAGCAGACATCGAATCCGTGCTCCCAGGGCGGCGCGTAGTGGGTCCGATCGCCCGGCCTGCCGCGCCTGGAATCCTTGATCGACGTGGTCAGGGTGCCGAGGTGCCACTTGCCGAAATGGCCCGTCGTGTATCCCTCGGCCTTGAGAACCTCGGCGAGGGTGACCTCCCGCTCGGGCATGTGGCCGCTGTTGGCGCCCTTGATGCCGTAGCGGTAAGGATGCCGTCCGGTGAGGCAGCTCCCCCGCGTGGGCGAGCAGACGGGCGCGCCGGCATAGAACCGTCCGAATCGGATCCCCTCGCGGCTCATGGCATCGAGATGCGGCGTCTGCAGAACGGGGTGGCCGTTGTAGCCGGTGTCGCCCCATCCCTGGTCATCGCTCATGCAAAGAATGATGTTCGGTTTTTGCGCACGCTCCCCGCGGCCGAGGGCGCCCGTCGCACACCCTGTCAACCCGAGGGTTGCGGCGCCCAACCCCGCGATCGCGATGAATTCCCTTCTCGTGTGTTGTTTCATGACGGCCCCTTTCGGCCGAGGGCCTCGTAGAATTCAGGCCTCCGGTCGGCGAGCAGATCGTTCCAGGGAGTAATCTGCTTGTCCCGCGCGCGCCGGGGATCGACGTCGGCCAGAAAGAGTTCGTCCGAGTTCTCGGCGCTCCGGTGCAGGAGTTCGCCCCGGGGCTCGACCACCTGGCTCCGCCCGGTAAAAGTGACCGTACCGTGGGGTCGCTTCTCCGTGCCGTGACGATTCGCGGTCACGGCGAAAAGGGAATTCTCGATACAGCGGGACACCATGGTCTGCTGGCAGTAGTCGAGGACCAGATCGGAGGGGTGGCAGATCACGTCCGCGCCCTCGAGCGCCAGGGTGCGGGCCACCTCCGGCAGGGCCCAGTCGAAGCAGATCATCATGCCGATCCTGGTGCCGCGAACGGTGTGCACGGCGAGAGGAGTATCCCCCGCGTCGAAGATCTTTTTTTCCTCGCAGAAGAGGTGGAGCTTCCGGTACGTGTGAAGATGCCCCTCGGGCCCGATGAGAAGGGCACTGTTGAAACACTTCTCCCCGGCGCGTTCGGCAAAGCCGGTGACGAGATAGAAGTCCCTCTCCTTGCAGAGTCCGGCCAGGCTTTCAACGATGGGCGACCGCAACGGATCCTCGACCATGCTTTCGAGTTCGGCTCGGTCTCGGAAAAGATACCCCGTGAAGGGAAGCTCCGGCAGGACCACGATGTCGGCCTCGACACCGGACAGCGCGTGAACCACCTTTGCCAGGTTTTGATCCTTCTCGCCGAAGGAGGGCGCAAACTGATAGTAACCGATCCGTACCACTCGTCTTTCTCCTTGAATCAGCCCGACCGCCGGGCTCCGTCACTCGTCGTTTCCACCCCTGTAAATCGACCAGGCGATATTCTTGACCATGTAGCCGACCGCATAGGGTACCGACCGGTTGCGCAGCTTGCTCCGCCCGGCGCCGTGCACGAAACCGCAGTTGTGCAGATACTCGTGCATGAGGTGTCCGGCGACCGTCGGGGGGCGACGCTTCTTGATGAACCACTCGTACGTGTTGATCGTCCGCGAAAACGGATAGGTATACCCGATCGTGTTCGAGGTGATCCTCCAGAAAAGGGAACGCTTCTTGACCTTCCACCTGATGTCGAAATCGCCGTCAGCGGGCGTGTAGAGATCGGCGCCCGACATGATCTTCTCGTAGACCTCATCGGGCGCGAGGTCGCACATGTGGTAGCCCCGGATCCGGCGCTTGCCGTCGTGATAGGTGTGGCCGATGACCTGCCTCTCGAAGGCGCGGCCGTTGACGACCTTCTCCACCAGGCGGAGCGCCGCCAGGAGCTTCTTCTTCACTCTCTTTGACTTGCACAGGATGGCGTGCGTCTCGATGACGATTCGCTTCTCGACCATTGTTCCGCTACTGGGTGATGAGCTTCCGCAGAGGTTCGATGACCTCCGCTTCTTCGGGAAAACGGCCGACGGCGAACTTGGAAAAGAGGACGCGTCCATCGGCGACAACGTCGAAAATACCGCCGCTTCCGCGGATCAGATCGACGGAGAGGTTCAGTTCTTTCTGGATCGAGCCTGCCAGACCGGCGGCCCTCGGTTCGTAGTTTCATTCACCGCAGTAGGTAATGGTGACTTTCATTCAGTGACTCCTTTACGTCAGTCTCCGGGATAATGAGGAGAGTAGAGAATCGATTTCTTTCTGGTCTGGAGCTTGCCTTTCTTGACGAACCGGTCCCCCCTCTCGGAGAGGTGCCGGATCATTTTGTCCCGCCACTGCTCCACATCTTCGGCGCGGCGTCTGTCCGCGGCGAGATCGTGTTTCTCGTGCGGATCATTGACTAGATCAAAAAGCCGCTCCTCTCCCTTTGGAAAGAAATAAATGTATTTTCTTTTACCGTCGGTCAGCGCGCACCAGTAATTCTCTTCGCGATAGCACGTGGCATGCTCCATGTCGATGCATTCCCGCCAGGAAGCCTCCCGCCGGCGCACCAGGTCGAGAAGGCTGAGGCCGTCGAGCCCGCGCGGCGTGCGCGCGCCGGCAGCGTCGAGAAAGGTGGGCAGGCAGTCGCGGAGTTCGGCCGGTTGGTGCAGCGTACTGCCCGGCGGCGGAACCGCGTCGATGCCGCCCGGCCATTTCATCGCCATCGGGATATTGGCCGAACCCTGGTAGGCGTAGGTCTTGCGCCAGTGGTGATGGTCGCCCAGCATGTCGCCATGGTCGGCGGTGAACAGGATCAGGGCATCATCGTACATGCCCCGCCTCTTCAACGCCCCCACGATGCGGCCGATCTGCTCGTCGATGAAGGTGACGTTTCCATAGTAGGCCCGACGCGACGCGCGCGCGTGGTCCGCGCCGTAATCGCCGAAGGCCGCGCTCTTGGTCCTGGGGAAGGAGGCATACTTCTTTGCCCAGCCGCCCACGCTGGGCGCCGGGATCTCTTCGGTTCCGTAGAGGTCGCGAAAGCGCCGCGGCGGATCGTAGGGGCTGTGCGGTCTCGCAAAGGAAACCTTGAGAAAGAGCGGTTTGTCCCGGTCGTGGTTGTCGATCAGATCGGCCGCCGTCTGCCCGGTCCAGTAGGTGGGATGGAGATCCTCGGCGAGCAGATAGGTGCCGGCGCGGTGTTCGTTCCAGCCGATTCCGGTTGCGTCGGGATCGAGACCGGGCGCCTGCTCCTGGAACCACTTGCGATAGTCGCTCACGAATCCCTCTGTCTCGACCCGGCCGCTCTCGTCGATCAGGGTCCCGTGAAAGCCGTGGAGCGATCTCTGCGGATACCAGTGCATCTTGCCGATGCCGAAAGTGTAGTAGCCGGCGCCGCGCAGCAAGCCGGGAAGTTCGTGCCGGTATTTTCGGGCCACCCGTCCGTAACCGAGCATGCCGTGATTCCAGGGCGAAAGCCCCGTGAGGAGCGCGGCCCGCGCCGGCGTGCAGCTCGGCGTGGAGCTGAACGCGTTCGCGAACCGGACCCCTTCGGCCGCGATCGCGTCGAGATGGGGTGTTTGGATGACCTCGTTGCCGCTGCACCCCACGCAGTCGGCGCGGTGCTGGTCGGTCATGATGAGAACGATGTGGGGCCGCGCGCCGGGGGCCTGGGCAGGATGCCGGGCGTTCAGCGGCCTGGCGAGCGGCACCCCGGGCGCCGTGCCGGCGCCGAGGGCCATACCCGCGCCGAGGGCAGCCGACGTGCGAACGAAATGCCGGCGGGAAATTCTCTCGTCTCTGTTCACGATCACCCTCTGGTTCTGCTTCGCGTTGCCGATCGGGCATTCGCCCGGGCAGGGTACTCCCCCTGGGACCGGGTGCCGCCGCAACGCAATGCGGCACCGCGCACCCTATAGATTAAAGGATTTCTTCGCTGAATGAAGGAGTGATTTATTATCAGCCCCAGGCCATTCCCCGGAAGGTCGGCACCAGGGGCGGGACAGGCCTGCGGCCGGAGAAAGCGCGATCGGAGAGAACCAGCAGCAAAACCGTCCTGCGCCGGGGAACAAAGGGCAAGAACCTGAAGCCGGGGAGGGAATAGGTGGCCGCCTCCACCCTGGCAAAATAGGTTCGCGACGTCTCGAGGCAGTACTCGGTCACCAGGTCCTCCTCGCTTTTTCGCATCATCCCGCCCTCGAAGGAGGGTGCGATGTAGGGCCGGATCGTGCGGGAATCGATCATGAGGCTGCCGAACTCGGTCTTCGCCCGAAAGTCGCCGCCCTCGCTCTCACCGGAATGAAAACCACTTTCGGCCGGTAGATCGGCGCTGTTGTAGATCCATTCGGACCAGACGCAGTCTCTCCGGGAGAAGGGCGCCGGGAAAGACTCCCCCTCCAGTACGACACCGAAGGTGTCGGCGCGGGCGAGCCGCTCCAGGGTAACGGTCCTGTCTGTTCGTTCCGTTCCAGCCATTTTCCGGTCGGATCCTCCAATACGGGATCGGGCCCTCTTCGAGAAGATCGACAATGACCGGCCGCGCCTTTTGCTTCCGCGGCGGATTAACCAAAAAAATAGTGCCCTCGCGCGGAGGCGGGCGGGGCACGGCGGGCGGCCCGAGAGTTCAGGTTCTACCGCCGGGCGTCCAGCTTCTGCTCGAGCTCTTTCAGACGATTTCGAACCGTGGGATTCTGCGGCCCGCTGGCCTGTGCCCGTTCCAGCAGGGATCGCGCCTCCTCCAGGCGGCCCGCCTTGAAATGGACCCAGCCGAGCAAGCAGAGCTGGCGGGCCGTGGGGGCCGCACCGGCGCTCCGCTCGGCCATGGCCAGAGCCTCGCCGCGTGTTTCCCGATCCTCGGCCAGATAGAGAACGAGCGTATCGAACAGATCGGGATCGTTCGGTGCGTAGTGCACGGCCTTCCGGAAAGCCCGCTCCGCCCCCCCGCGGTCCCCGGTCCCGTCGCGAAGCTGGCCCTGCCCCAGAAAGATCCTTCCGAGCAGCGGAGGCGCGGCTCCCCTCTCGAGCGCCTTGGGTTCCTCGCGCGCGATCGTCTCTTCATAGAGGGCGCTCAGCTCCTCGAACCGACCCATGTGCTCCAGGACGATCGCGAGCTGCAAGACCCAGAGCAGGTCATCGGGGTGGTGGGCCACGCCGCGGCGGAGATCGTTGGCCGCCCGAGACAGCTGACCCTTCTCGATCAAGAGCTGTGCGTGAAGGTCGAGCGCGATCGGTTCGTTCGGATTCATGGACAGGATCCGCTCCGCCTCGTCCATCGCCTGGTCCTTGAGACCCTTGCCCGCCAGGTAGCTGGCGTAGGCCGCGTTGGACGCGCCGCGCCAGTAATTCACGCGAAGGCTTTCGAAGGGCCAGTGAACCAGCACGGCGATCCCGGCCAGAGCGATGATCCACACGCCCAGCCCTTTCCATGCTTTCCGTTCGAGAAGGCCCCACGCGCCCGCAAGGGCCTGCGCGGCAAAGAGACACAGAAAGGGCACTGCCGGTAGCCGGTACCGGGAGAGGACGAAAATCATCAGCATGGTGGCGAAGGGAATCAGGACGAAGAGAAGAGGCACGAAGTAGCGGCGCACATGCCGCGCACAGAGAAGGAAACCGAGCAAACCGAGGGGAGCGAGCAGACCGAAGCTCAGAAGCGGAAGCCTCAGAAACCAGCAGAAACGGCTCGCAAACCGGTAGTCGTCCCTGTTGCACACCTCGACGGCATTGACGGAGGCCATGAACTTCTTCCCCAGCAGGACGAGGTAGTCGCCCGGCGAGCCGGTCATGAAGGCCCATGACTCCTTGACCAGAGTCGATCCGATCTCGGAGGGTTGAAGGGTCCGGTACGCCTTCCGCCCGGTCATCAGGGCCTCGACGTGGCCATCGATGTTGGCGCCCGGATAGGGGAGCTCGCTCCTCATCCACACGCCGTCCGAGTCGGGATTATTGCCCAGGTAAAAATTGAACCCCCCGTTGGCCGTGAGTAGAACGAAATCCTTCTGCACCACGTAGTTTCTCACCGTCACCGGCGCAACCGTCAAGATCAGGCCCGCCGCGAAGACAGAGCACCTCGAAAGGCCCGCCCACCGGGGGCGGCCCCGGTTGATCACCACGATCCAGGGGATCACGAAGAGCGCGGCCATGAGCATGTTCGCCTTGCCCACGGCGCACACACCGACGCAGATCCCCGCGGCCAGCCACCACCACCACCTGTTGCGCAGGCTCGCTTCCACGAGAACGATCGCGCACAGGAGTGTGACCGATACGATCAGACTCGTTCCCAGAAGAAGGTTCTCGTAAAAATAGAACAGTCCGTAGAGATTGAAGAGCAGCGCGGCCAGAAGACCGATCCTCTCGCCGAAGAGCCGCTTGCCGAGCCAGAAGACTCCCACGCACGAGACCGATCCCACCAAGGTCTGGATGAGGCGCACAAGAACGAATTCGGTTCCGAAGAATTTGTAGACCAGGCCGAGACAGTAGGGATAGAGGGGCCCCATGAAAAACGCTTCGCCGCCCACCCAGTCGCCGCCCGCGAGGCTCTTGGCCCAGAGATCGTAGAAATTGGAGTCGATGAGCAGGTAGTGGAAATCAGCGATGGGACAGTCGCGGCACTGAAAAAAATAGAGCAGGCGGAAGACCAATCCCAGCGCCCAGATCGAAACGATCCAGCGAAGTGCACTCACTGGCCGAAGCCGGTTTTTCGGGTTTCTGATCATCCTGCCATGTATCAGTACGCGGATTACGGTTTGCTGCAATCTTACCATTCAGCGGCCACGAAAAGTATCCTCACCTCGATCGATCATCAATCCTGCCCGCCCGCCCCGTGCGATCGGTCTCGATCGGCCCGGTTTTTCCAAAAAGTCCGTGTCCGGGATCGAATCGCCCGATACATTGAATGGCCGGAATCCGAAACCGCACCCCGAACGACAACCCGGCCGCGATCGACCAAGGAATCTGGGCAGAATCGGATCGCGCCGTCGTGGCGCCATCAGGGATCGGCTGATGAGATCGCCCGTAAAAATCGTCCTCCTTGCCATGACCGGGCTCGTTCTGGCGGGCCAGATCGGCTCGGCCGATGTCATCCGCCTGAAGAACGGGATCGAGCTGCACGGAACGCTCGTCTCCTTCGATGCCGAGGTGGGCATCGTGGTCGAGCGCTGCGACAACGGGGGAATCGTGGCGCTCCGATGGGAGCACATCGTCGACACCGACGCGGAGGAGATCAAGACCGCCCACGGCTACGGAAACATGGAAGTCGAGACGATTTCGATCCGCGCCACGCGGATGCTTCTCGACAACGGCACATACGTGACCGGTGTGCGCGTGGAGCCGTCCCGTCCCGGGATCGTCACCCTGCACCGTATGGGCAAAGACTACGACTACCTGCACGACCGCATCAGGAACGTGGAAACGGTCGAGGTCGAGGCGCAGGAGATCTACACCGGTCAGGAACTGTACGATCGGAAGGTCGGCGCCGCTCCTCCCGAAACCGCCCTCGAGCACTTCAAGGCCGGCGTTTATTGCGAAGCGATCGCCTTCTACTCGAGGGCGCTCGAGCATTTTCGCATGGCGGCCGCACTCGATCCCATGTTCAAACCGAAGGCAACGGCGCACAAGATCGAGCAGATCGAAATCAAGCAAATCGAGCAGGAGGCCACCCGGTACCTGGCCGAAATCCGGAACCGGCTTTACAGAAAGAAGTTCTCCCGCGCCCTCGAGATGTGCGAAACCTTCGTGCGCACCTTTCCCTTCAGCAGGCAGAAGGGGGAGCTCGAAGCCCTGCGGGCGAAGATCCTGGTCAAGAGGCGCGCCCACTACCAGCAGCTCATCCTGACCGACTACTTCACGATGATCGACCGCGTGGCGGCCGAGGTGGCGAGAGAGGACGGCCTTTCCCTCGGCGACGCCCTCGCCTACGCGCGCGACGAGATGTGCTTCGACATCAAGGAGATGCTGGCCCGGCAGTACGGGATGAAAATCGAGGAGATCGAGGAACTCTGGAAGAACCGCAAAGGCGGGGGCCTCCGAACCGCCACGTACGGCACGGCCACGTTCATCCTCGGCGAGCAGGCCCATCTTCTCCCTGCCGAGGCCAGGGAACCGGAGCGGAAGGAGAAGAAGAACGACCCGCTCACCGTGGACGAGAAGCTCAAGCAGAAAATCGAGGCGATCAAGAAAAAGAGGGACGAGCACGCCAAGCGCCGCGTGTCGACGGCGCAACCGCCGGACGCGATCGGTCAATCCCCCGAACAGTGGTGGCGCAATTCGAAGGTCGAGTGGAAGAAGCAGCTCGTCTGCGCCTTCTACGCCGAGCAATCGGGCGACGTGCACGTCCGCAGGGTCCGGCTCAGAAAGTGCGCCTCCTGCGAGGGCAAGGGATGGTTCTACTACTTCCCCCGCGGAGAGGACACGAAGACGAGGGATCCCTGCCTCGTGTGCAAGACGCTGGCTATCGTCAGGGTTGTCTATTACAGGTGAGAGCCGGGCCGGGCGGCGGCTGATCTAGAGCTGAAGGTGCATCCACCCGAGCCTTGTCGGCTGGGAGCCCTTCATCCAGACCAGGTGCAGCACGTTGGCCTCGTCGATCACCATGGCCGGATTGGTCGCCACCTCTTCGGGAGGGGTGAGGCGGACCGCCGTCGACCAGGTGGCGCCGCTGTCAGCGCTCGACGAGGCGAAGATCCCGGGAACGTCGTTGTCGTAACCCTCCCAGACGGTGAGGAGTTTGCCGTTCGCCGCCGCGAGGCGCGGCCGCCAGGCGCCGAAACCCGAACTGCCGATCTCGACCGAATCGGACCAGACCGTTCCCTCCGCGGATCGCCGCGACATCAGGCGGAAGAGGCTGTTGTCGTTTTCACCCCAGACCAGGTGTATTCCGTTCGAGTCGGCAACCACGTCGGGACGCAGCGATTCGCCGATCGTGGCACCCGTGTTCACCGAAGGGAGCCAGCCGTTGTCATCGTGGAAGCAGTACCGGATATCGAAGTTCTTTTCCGTCCCGTCGAGCCGCTGGAAAACCGCGTGTGTCCCGCCCGGGCCGGCCGAGCAGCGCGGCCGTTCCGTGAAGACATCGTAAAAGGTGTCTGTTCTGACCACCTCCCCGTCCCTGATGACAGCCATGTTCACGGCGCACCTCGATATGCGCGCCTCCGTCCAGACCACGCGCAGCTCGTTGCCGCTGTAGAAGGCGCAGGGGAAGAGGTCCTCCCAGTAGGGATACTGGCCGTCGAGCACGATCCCCTCGTTCCAGCTGGACCCGTTGTCCGTGCTTTCGCGCGCCGCGATCCGGTACGATCCATCGGCGAAGCCGCAGGTCCAGGCCACGGCCACGCGGTCATCCAATGCCGCGATGGATGGTGAGAAGTTGGTCGTGCCCCCGCTGAGGATCGCAAAGCCTTCCCGCCGGGAGCCCCGGTTCGCCGCGTAGGAATAGGCTATGGAGCCGGACATGTCCCCCAGCAGGCAGGCGGCCACGTGGGTTTTGTCGGCGGCCGCGGCCACGACAGGATCGACGAGCGCCATCGGTTCTCCGGCCGGAGGCGTTTCGAACAGATCCCTCAAGATTCTGCCCCGCGCCAGGTGCACGTCGAAATCGAGCATGCAGGCCACCGTGGGCGCGATGTCGCGGAGAAATCCCCGCTTGCTGACGACCGCGTCCTGCTTGATGCCCGGCCCTATGGCCAGAAAGGGGACGGCACGGCACCCCATGCACGAACAGCCGTGTTCCTTGAATCCGTCGAACACCCCGTCGAGATGGCGGCCGTGGTCGCTCGTGATGAAGATGGCCGTGTTGCCGTCGTAAAAAGGATCGCTCCAGATCTTCTGGCAGAGGTCGTACACGATCTGGTCCGCGCGGCGGATCGCCTGCGTGTAGAGCTTCCAGTTCCCGGTGTGGCCATACTCGTCCACGTCGGCCAGGTTGATCATGGCGAGCGACGGGTGGTAGGTGTCGATCACCCGCTCTGCCTCGGCCCACGTCGTATCGTCGCTCACCAGGTCGTGGAACGAAAGGGACGGGGCGAAATCCCCTCGAAAGGAAGGATGCTGGGAGATCCCCACGTACTCGATCATCCCTCCCTTCCCGTTGATGATCCACGTCTTGTCCTCGGGGATTCCGCGCTGCTTGCGATAGTACTGAAAGAGGCTCGGCTCCTCCTGGATCCGCACGATGTCTTCATGGGTGAACCAGAGCGTGTTGGGTATGAACTGTGTCACGCCCGAGGTGATCGCGCCATGACCGGCCGAAGTGGCCGTATGGCCCGCGTTGACGAATGAGCTGTAGATCGTACCGAGCGGTCTCAGGTCGTTCCAGATGCGAGGAATGAAGACGTGCATTGGATGCTCGAAGGCTTCGCTGTTTCGTATTCCGTCGATGATCACGATAAAAACGTTTTCGATCTCCGAGCGGGGTTCGGAACCGCCCTCGGGATTTGTGGTCGCCTCGGCCGGCATGGGCTCGTACGCGGCGCCGAGGCCGTGAAAAACCAGAAGAAGGCTGGCCACGATCAGCACAACAATGATCCTGGGCATGGGTGCACCTCCTCATGGGAGGCTGATGAAAAAGGAAGTACCCCGCTCGCGGAGCGCTCTTTCAACGGCCTCCCGCCATAGATTTCAAAGAACCGTACAATGATGTAACTTCCTGTCCCGAATCGGCGGAATTATACCAGATTCGCCCGCAGCTAGGTAAATAAACCTACTCTCGTCGCTTCCCGGCGCGCGGCAGATGAGAAAAATAGTGCTTCATATGGATCATTTTGCCTAATTCCTGTATTTTAAAGGGTCAGCAGAAATCGAGCCTAATCCCGACAGGAGCAAAAACATGTGCATGATTCGAGGCTTTAACCTCTTTGCGTCCCTTTGCCTGATCGCCGCCCTCACGATGCCCACGGCCCTGGCGGGATGGGATCCGGCGCAGGGAGAGTGGGGCAAGAACGACTCGGCCTACATCCGCGTCATGACCTGGAACGTGAGCGACGGGATCTGCTCGACGAACGACAAGCAGGAGGGCACGAACAACTGGACCGCGCTGGCCGTGATCGTGGCGTCGCTGCAACCGGACGTGCTCATTCTCCAGGAAGCAGGCGACAATGACGGCAATGGCACGGGAAGCTACGGCGACTCGGTCAGCAACCTGCTCACCACGGTCGACCTGTTCCTCAACGGCGGAAACGATCCATTCAACGGCTACGTTCCGGTCACCGCCTACGTGGAAAAGTACGCCTCCGGCTACACGCTCCCCTACGTCTTCGTGAGCAGCGAGACCGACGGTTACAACCGCGACGTGATCCTGAGCCGGTACCCCTTCACCGATCTCAACGGCGACGGAAAGAGCCAGCTCAGCGACATGCCTCACGTGAATGCCGATCAGTACGCACCCGGCGGCGACGGAGGCATCCGCGGGTTTCAGCTCGCCGAACTCGACCTGCCCGATACCGATTACCCCGGCGATCTCGTGGTGGGCAACAGCCATCTCAAGGCGGGCGGCGGATCGTCGGACAAGGCGCAGCGCCTCGAGGCGGGCAAGAACATCGCCTACCTGATCGATTACTGGTTCAACGGCGCCGGCACCGGATCGCCCGATCCGAACGGCAAGATCAACGATTCCCCGCCCGCAACGCAGATCCTCGGCAGCAACACGCCCGTCATCTGGGGCGGGGACTGGAACGAGGACGAGGCCACCAACGGCCGCGACGGCCCGGGGCTCTGGATGGTGCGCGCCCAGTCGACGCAGAACGACGGCACCGATCGCGACCGCACCGACAGCATTTACGACACGGCCACCGATCCGATAAGCGGTTCGCGCAACACCTCCGGATCGAGCAAGCTCGACTACCTGGGACACCAGGACAGCATTGCGACGCAGAGGCTCGGATTCGTTTTCAACTCGGCTTCCCTGAGCTCGGGCCAGCGTCCGCCCGAGCTGAACAACTTCCCGAATCCGTCCCAGGCGAGCAGCTACGCCTCCGACCACAAGCCGGTGGTCGGCGATTTCGAGGTGGCTGTCTACTCGGGGAACGATCCTGTGCCGGACATCAAGATCGACGGCCAGGACGGCCCCCTCAACATTCCCGACACGCAGCCGGTCACCATGACGATCCACCTCGATCCGGGCGATTACCAGGGCACGACCATGGACTGGTGGATCATGGCCGAAAAACTGGGCGGAAGCACCTACTCCTGGGTCTGGCCGGGCAACTGGAAACCCGGGGTGAAACGTGCCATCGCCTTCCCTCTGACATCGATCTCGAGCTACACGATCCACTACGGCCCGATCCCGCAGGGAATGTGGACCATAAAGTTCGCCGTCGATACGCTCGACAATGTCTACCAGGGAACCTTCCAGGACGAGATCTACGTGTCGTCCTACGAGTAGACCGGTCGAAGAGATGACAGAGAGTGCCGGGAACAGGGGCGGGTCGCA
This sequence comes from uncultured Phycisphaerales bacterium, assembly GCA_964620445.1. Classification (GTDB taxonomy): domain Bacteria; phylum Planctomycetota; class B15-G4; order B15-G4; family CAYZWU01; genus CAZUHB01. The sequence continues at coordinate 85,699 of CAZUHB010000004.1, read as the reverse complement.
AAAAGGGAATTTTCTGCCGCGATGGGACGGGAAATTCTTTTTTTGCGGCCCGTCCGCGTTCCGGGCACTCTTTGTCTTGGTCGCTTTCTGCGTGCCGGGACTGGCCCGGGATCTTCCTGTCGACGACGGTCCAGCCAGGCCTGGCGAGTGGGGATTTCATCCCACCCACGGAGAAGCGCTCGCGATCACGCCCCCCGGCTTCGCGTGGAGGAGCCAGGCCGATGCGGCTTCCTACGAGATCAGGATCACCGGCGCGGGGGGCGTCCGTGTTTTTGAAGCGATCGGCTTCAATGTCTTCTGCCCTGACGCACCTCTGGCCGCGGGGGACTACACCTGGCAATACAGGTTCCGCACCAGGAAAGCGCACCGCTCCGCCTGGAGCCGGGCGAGGGCGTTCACCATCGAGGAGGACGCGGTCGAGTTTCCGCTCCCCGACCGCGATACGTTGCTGGCGCGCATCCCCGAGAGGCACCCGCGGCTCTTCGTCCGTCCCGGCGAGATCGCCGCGCTGAAAAGAGCTGCCGCACAGGAGAGAAAGGTCGAGTTCGACCGGCTGGTGCGCGTCTGCGAGACGCTTCTCGCGAATCCGCCCTCCACCGAGGAACCGCCCACCTATCCCAGGGGCACGGTGCGCAAGAGCGAGGAGTGGCGCGCGATCTGGTGGGGAAACCGGACGCGCACGATCAAGGTCCTCGATGGGGCCGCCACGCTGGCCTTCACCGGACTGATCGCGGAGCGGACCGAATTCCAGGACCTGGCCAGGAGACTCCTTCTCGATTCTGCGCGGTGGAATCCGCACGGCGCCACCGGGTACCGGTACAACGACGAGGCCGGCATGCCCTACGCCTATCACTTTGCCAGGACCTACACCTTTCTTCACCCTGCTCTCACCGAGGAGGAAAGGGCTCTCTGCCGCGAGGTCATGACGGCGCGCGGCAGAGAGATGTATCGCCATCTCTGCCCGCGCCATCTCGGCTTTCCCTATTCGAGCCACTCGAACCGCGCCTGGCACTTTCTGGGCGAGGTGGGCATCGCGTTCCACGGGGAGATTCCCGAGGCGGGCGACTGGGTCTGGTTTGCGGCCAATGTTTTCCGCAATGTTTATCCGGTCTGGAGCGACAGTGACGGCGGGTGGCACGAGGGCATGTCGTACTGGCTGAGCTACATGGGGCGCTTCACCTGGTGGGCCGATGTGATGCAGGCGGCGCTCGGCCTCGACGCGTACGCGAAACCCTACTTCGCGCGGATCGGCGATTTTCCACTCTATCTCATGCCGCCCGGCCAGAGAGGCGGCGGATTCGGCGACCTCTGCGGCCGGCGCCAGTCGAAGAGCAACGTACCCCTCTGCGCGATCGTGGCTGCCCAGGCGCGCAATCCCCACTGGCAGTGGTATGTCGACGCCCACGGCGGCCCGCCCGAGCCGCGGACCTACATCGACTTCGTGCGCGGCGCGCATCCCCCGGTGGCGCCGACCCCGCCCGTGGACCTGCCCACGTCGCGGCTCTTCGGCGGAACGGGCGTGGCCGCGCTCAACACGACTCTGGTCGATGCCGGCGACAATGTGCAGGTTCTGTTCAAGTCGAGCCCCTTCGGCACGCAGAGCCACGGGTACGAGTCGCAGAACGCCTTCCTGGTCAACGCCTTCGGCGAGCGCCTCTTCATCCGTTCGGGGCACCGCGACATCTACGGCAGCGCCCACCACAAGAACTGGATGTGGCAGACCAAGTCGGTCAACGCGATCACCGTGAACGGCAAGGGGCAGAGAGCCCACAGCGCCGCGGCGCGGGGACGGATCACCGAGTTCCACACGAGCGAACGGATCGACTACGTGGCCGGGGAAGCGGCCGAAGCGTACGGGGGAAAGCTCGACACATTCAGGCGGCGGATCCTCTTCGTCAAACCGACCCTGATCGTGATCTTCGACTCGGCGGAATGCCCCGCGGCGGCACAGACGCTGACCGGGACGCCGATTGCGACCACGCGCTTCGACTGGTGGCTTCACTCGGCTTTCGCCATGGATGTGACCGGCAACGAAGCCACGGTCGAAGGCGCGAAGAGCGCCGCCCGGGTGACCTTCTTCGCACCCGGCGATCTGGCCATCGCGGTGACCGATCGATTCGATCCCCCACCGCGGCCGAGGATCGAGCTGACCCAGTGGCATCTCAGCGCATCGTACGATGCGCCCTGTAGGCGGGCCGAGTTCGTCACCGTGATCGAGCCGTTCCGGAAGGGATCGCCCCCTGCGAAGAAGGTGCATTTCGAAAGGACGGACAGCGGCTTCGCCCTCCGCGCCACCACCGCCGAGGGGGCAGAAGCCGTGATCCATCTCGGCTCAACCAAAGGGCCCGACAGCACACCGCGCGTGCATGCCAGAATCGCCGACCGCACCGGGAAGCGCCTCGCTTCCTTCACATCGCGGGAATAATCCGGCTTGATGGCCGCGAGGCACAAGCGTAAAAAGGGAAGAGCCCCTTCCGTTGGAAGGGAAGAGCCCCTTCCGTTGGAAGGGAAGAGCCCCTTCCGTCGGAAGGGAAGAGTCTTTTTTTTTTGAGAGCGTCATGGAACCAGTCGATCCCACTCCGCCGGAATCTCCCGCCTCTCCTTCTGCGACAACCCGCTTCTACATCCTCGATCTCGTCCGGCTCGTGGCAATCCTCGTCATGATCGTGGGGCACTCCCTCGATGCGCTCGTCACGCCCGAGGAGCTCGACATCCGCGTCTATCCATGGAACGTGTGGAACTTCGGGCGCGGCCTCACGGCGCCGCTCTTTCTCATCGTGTCGGGCGCGGTCCAGATCTTTGCCAACGAGCGGGGCGCGTCGGGACGGCTTCTCAAGGTTGTGATCGGCCGGCGGGTGCGATGGTTTCTGCTCCTCGTCGCCGTCGGCTACGCCATGTCCTTTCCGGTGGAACTGCTCTACAGGCCGGACATCGTGACGGGCCAACAGTGGGACAACTTCGCCCGCGTGCACATCCTGCAGCTCATCGGCGTGACCGGTCTCGGCTATCTGTTCATCATGGCACTGACGCGATCGAACGGTGTCTTCGCTCTCTGGGCGCTCGGAGTCGGCATTGCGGTGTCTGCGGTCACGCCGCTCGTTTTCGCTCTCGATGCGTACCAGGTCCTGCCCTCATGGGCCGCCAACTACCTCGGCGCGCCTGCCCATCTCGGCAAGGGCGCGCTCTTCCCCGTCTTTCCTTACAGCGCGTACATGTTCCTCGGAGCGGGGCTCGGGTGGTTTCTCAAACGCACCGCGCCCGAGAAGCGGGGTGTCGCCTTCTGCGCGGTCACCCTCTTTGCGGGGCTCGTACTCGCCGGCGCGGGGCGGCTCGGGTGGGTGCTCTTCGACTCGGAGACCTTCTGGCAATCCCACCCTTGCGTCATTGTCCTGCGCACGGGATTGTGCCTGCTGATCATGACCGCCGTGGGTATTGTCTACCGCGTCACCCGGAAGATAGAGAGGCTCTATGCCATGGTGGGCAAGAAGGCGCTGCATATTTTTGTTGCCCACATTCTCATCCTCTACGGGGGGCCCGGATTCGCGGGTGTGGCGTGGAGGGCTCCGCGCGCGCTCACCCTGGCCCAGGGACTGGGTGTGGCATTCGGGCTGGTTGCGATCTGCCTGGCTGGCGCCCTGGCAGCCGCGTCTCTCGAGGCGCGCCGAAAAAAAAAGACACGATCAGACCGGTGAGGGGCGCCGGTAGAGATTATTCGTGATGAAAAATCTCGAAAAGATGCTATAGGCTTATCGATGAACATGTTGGAAATTTAAGGAGTCTCGACATGAAACGGATTTTGATCCTGATCGCGTTCACGGCCATTCTTCTGGCACTCGTCGGTTGCGTGTGCGACAAGTCATGCTGCGGTTCGTGCAAGGACGGCGGCAAGTGCACCGAATGCAAGGTGGGCGACGCCGGATGCGGCAAGTGCAGTGCAGCCGACGGCGACACCGGCTGGTGCCCCAATACCGGTACCGGACTCTACAAGGGCAAGAAGGTCGCCTGCAAGGGCGAGTGCAAGGCCAATCCGGGCGGCCCGCCCTGCAAAGCGTGCGTCGTCGACTAGGCTGATAAGACTCGAAGGAAGAACTTTTCTCCGAGCCGTTTGCCATCCAATCAATCAAGAGGCAGGATCGATCCGGTTCTGCCCCTTTCTTTTTTTGGGTGCAATCTTCTCTCCGCGCGGATTCAACTTGCTCCTGCACGCCGAAGAGAGGGAGCGATACTGGCCGGGCATCACCGCGGGCGGGCTTCGAGGAAGATCATGAGCTCGCCGCTGCAAATATCGGGATTGACGCCAAAGGAACGGTTTGCGAACCATGCGCTGCCGTCGCGATCCGAATCCTGATCGATCCCGACGCGGAGTTTGTTGGGCGCCCGTGAGTTGGGCGGGCCGGTATAGAAGATCACTATCCTGTTGTCGCCTTGCGTCACACTCTCCGCGGCGATCGGGACCGCGACCCATTTGAAGGCATCCCTGTCCGGTCCGAACACTTCGCTCACGTCGATTTCCAGCACCCGCTCCTGGTCGCCGTTGACGATGATGCCGTAATCCGCGCGGGGAACGAAACTTTTCCCTTCGCTGCTGTACGGCTGTCCGTAAATCCACAAGCGGTAGTACGCGGCAGACTGCGGGGCGGCGTCGACATCGATCGTCTTGAAGAGGTAGTCTTCGCCGTAATCGATGCAGGCCGAATCCTCGGCAGACCCGTCGTCGTCGCGGAAGGCAAGGGCGCATTCAGGCGATCGGTCGGATTCCGCGTCACGGACCGCACGGATCACCTTGATCTCGCTTTGCGGGTCGAGATCACTCAGGAGACTCCGGTTCAACGAATTGTAGATGCAGTAGAGCCAGGCGAATTCAGGATCGGACGGCGCCGTTCCCTTCAGAATCTCCCAGAAACGGTCGGACAGCCGGCGCACATTCTCGTGGTCTTCGGCCAGCTGGTAGAACAAAACGGCGTTGAACAGCAGGCTGATGACATCATGATCGCCGCTCCCGACAAGGCGGAGACCCAGTTCGAACCCCTGCTCGAAGGTTCGCGCTCCATCCATAAACCGTCGTTGGGCATGGTAGCAGGCGCCCAGCCTGTAGAAGCACGTGAGCGTCAAGCCGTGATCCTCCCCCTTGGAAGCACCGTCGACAGCTTCCTTCAGAATCGACTCCGCCTCCTCGAAGAGTCCCTGATCCTGCCGAACGATTCCCAGCCTCTTCCGGCAGTTGTTCGTCAGGTAGTGCTTCTCGCCCAGCGACGCCATGCACCCGTCGAGGGTCTCCTCGAGCACGGCCGCGGCCTCGTCCAGGCGCTTGTTCGACCTGTACCAGTCGGACATGTTGAAGAGGATCTTCAAGGTCGTGGGATGGTTCTTGTCGAACTTCTTGCGGGACATTTCGAGAGCCTGCTCGAAAAGCCGGAACGATTCCTCATGGTCGCCGAGATCGTTCAGGACGCTCGCGAGGTTCTGGGTAGAGACGATGATCTTGGGATGATCCTCGTCCAGCTCCCCCCGGCGCATTTCGAGGGACTGCCTGTAGTAGCGCTCCGCTTCCGACAGATTCCCCTGGTAGTGGTGGAATCCCCCCATGTCGTTGAGAAAGGAATCATACTGGTGGCTGTAGTTGCCATGCAGCGTTTCGAACAGGGTCTCGGCTTCGGAGAACCGGCCGAGGCGGACGTAGAGAATCGCCAGGGATGACAGTGTGGACAGGGTATCGGGATGATCGACTCCCAGCACGGTCCTGCACCTGTCCACCGCCTCGAGCAGGAGCTCTTCCGCTTCCGTATTGCGATCCTGGGACATGTAGAGACTGGCCAGGCGGTTCATGGCCGTCAAGGCGAGTGGATGATCCGAGCCGAGCGAAGAGCGGTGGGTCTTCAGGACCCTTTCGACAATTTTCTCGGCTTTCGAGTAGAGACCGAGGGCCTTGAAAAAATCGGCCTTGCTGCAAAGCAGATCGAGGGTGTGGCGGTGATCTTCACCCAGGAGCCGTGTGTATCCCGCAATAGCCTCTTCGAGAAGCCGCTCCGCTTCGTCGAAGTTCCCTTTTACCTTCTGCACGTCGGCGAGATTGTGCAAGCAGCTGAAGAAGAGGAACTCGTCCTTGCTCACCAGGCGGGCGATCTCGAGACCGCGTTCACCCAGGGAGAAAGCCTCGTCCAGCTGCAACTGTTGCTTGCGAAGGTCGGAAAGATTGAGATAGGCTTCGGCCGTTCTTCGATGATCGCTCCCGTACTGCTCCAGGCAGAGCTCCAGCTCCTGCTCAAAAAGCGGTTCCGCGTCGGAATAGAGACCGAGGGAGACGAACGCATCGCCGATCACATCCATCAGGCGGACACGGACGCCGGCGTCCTCTTCCAGGGACGTCTTGATCGAAAGCGCCCCCTTCTTCAGAATGTCCCTGGCCGTCACCGTTTTCCCGCGGGTCCTCGACGGCTCGGGGGACCGGAAGATTTCGATGAGAAAGTCGACCACACGCCGCTGGGCGGCGGCCTCGATGCGCGCTCTCTCGGCTTCGGCGCTGGCGTTGATCCTGGCCTTCTTCTCCCGCGACAGGGCCTGGGTCTCTCTCGATAACGCGCTCTCCGCCTTGAACAGGCCATATCCGGCGAAACCCAATCCCGCGACGAGTGCGAGGAGAATCAGGGCCGCCGCCATGACCGCCGTACGGTGCCGCCTGATGAACTTGGCCGCCCGGTACCGAAAGGTGTCCCGGTGCGCCATGACGGGAAGGCCGTCGAGATGGCGCTTGACGTCGGCGGAGAGCTGTTCCACCGACGCGTACCGCCGTTCCGGCGTCTTGTGCAAGGCAGTGAGCGCGATGTTGTCCAGGTCGCCCGCGAGCCGGCGCCGCAGCTTGTCGACGCTGCAGCCGCGGTTCCGGGCGATTTCGACGGGCCCCGGCGCTCCTTCGCGGTCGGCCGGCTGGAGGATCGCCGAGCTGGGCGGCGGCGGATCTTCCTCGCAGATCGAGCGCACCACCTCGTGTATCGGTTTCGTACCGCTCTCGAAAGGCTTGCGCCCTGTGAGCGCATGGTAGAGCAGAACCCCGAGCGAGTAGATATCGGTAGACGTGGTGATCGGCTTTCGCTGAAGCTGCTCGGGACTGGCGAACTCGGGAGTGAGAAGCTGCTCCTGCGTGGCCGTCTGGTCCCCGCCGGGCTCGAGGATCTTGGCGATCCCGAAGTCGAGGAGTTTCGGCGTGCCGTCGGGAGTCACGAGGATGTTGGCCGGCTTGATGTCGCGATGAACGATCAGGGATTTATGGGCCTCGCAGACGGCGGCGCAAACCTGCCGGAAAAGAAGGAGCCGCTCGGAAACGGGAAGCCGCTCCTCGTCGCAGAAGCGATCGAAGGGCCGGCCCTCGATCTGCTCCATGACGAGATAGGGCTGGCCCTCTTCGTCGGTCCCTCCGTCGATCAGGCGGGCGACATTGGGATGATCGATATCAGCCAGAACCTGCCGCTCGCGCAGGAACCGCTCCAGGTTCGCCCCGGAAACCATTCCACCCTTGATCAGCTTGACGGCGACACGCTTCCTGAACTCGTCATCGGCTCGTTCGGCCTCGAAAACCGCTCCCATTCCGCCCGAACCGATCTGTTTGCCCAGACGGTATGCACCGACCCTCCGTCCCGCGCCGTCCGGTCGGGCTTCCTCCTGGACGGGCGTTTCGGCGAGGGCCTCCACGCCGGCCTTGCGGACAACGTCTTCGAACCGGCTCCCGGCCGCTTCGCTGGAGCGGAGCAGCTCGACGACCTCGTCGAGCATCGCGGTATCGTCTCCGCAGGCCCGTGTCAGGATGTCCAGCTGTTCTTCGGGAGAGCGACCGTCAGCCAGATTGAACAGCTCTTCGATCCGCTTCCACCTCTCGACTTCCATGGCGTCCCTCTGCTACCTGCTGATGGGCGGTCTTCTGAATCGTTCCGCGAGACTCACATGATATCACAAGAAGCACGGACGAACGGGCGGTCCCGGGCCGCACTGAAGCCACGTCGGCAACCGCCGGCTCCTAGGGTATGACCTGGTAGTCGACTCTGGTGGCGGCGAAAAAGAACGGCGCGGTGAAAGACTTGTCCGCGAGCGGTTCGATACCGACCCACACCTGGTAGTCGCCGAGCAGCCGTGAGGAGAGATTCAACCTCTCCGCGCAGAAATAGAGCCCTCGTCCCGAATTGTATGGGCTCTCTTTCCAGTCGTCCCAGTGCCATTCACCTCCGGCGTACGCGAACCGTTCCGGTGTGGGATTGTCGAACCAGACCCAGACCTCGGTCGGAGACACGAGGGATCGCCGCGGGTCGATCTCGAAATCGACGATCACCGGTTCTCCCCGCTTGACGACCACCTTCTGGCGAAGGCCGTTGATCTTCAGGTCGATATGGGGAGCCGTGGCCAGCTCGTAGTCGTACATGAATGCGGCGCCTCGACCGTTGCTGTCACCCCAGGCTCCCGCCAGGCCTATCTTCTCCGTCGTCGAGACGGCGTGGCCGAAACGTGCGTCCTGGCTTCCGTCCCGGGCGAGTATTCTCATTCCCCTCGTCCACTTGGACGCCTTTGGGTCGTAGGCGAACTGGTAGACGGAACCTGAATAATCGCCGCGGTCATCGTCGTTCCGCGCGCCGACGAGGACGACGTTCTTCGCGACCGCCACGGAACAACCGAACTCGTCCTCGGCTCCCCCGTCGTCGGCGGTCAACTTGGCTTCCTCTGCCCAGCCGCTGAAACCGGCCTGGCGGAAAACGTAGGCCGACCCCGAATCGAAACCGCGGTCGTCGTCATTCCAGGCGCCCACGACCGCAACCTTGTTGAAGATGGCGATGGAGGAACCGAACTCATCCCCCTCAGCCGCATCGGAAGCGGTCAGCTTGAGCTGTTCCGACCAGGTTCCGGAAAGAGATCTGCCGAACAGGTGGGCCGATCCCGCGGAGAGAGCCTTTTCACTGTCGCCCGGCGCGCCGGCGATGACGTCCCCCTGGGAGACCGCAACGGAGTGACCCAACTCGGCCTCCTCCCCCGGCGCAGCGGCTTGCAGCCGTCCTTCTTCACTCCATGTCTTGGTGGCAGGGTCGTGGCGGAAGATATAAGCCGCGCCGGCGCTTGCCAGTCCATCGGAGCTTTCGCCCGGAGCGCCGATCAATGCCAGGTCGTTTTCGAGGGCGACCGAGAAACCGAATCTGCCCTGAGCCACCCTCGCCTTGGGCACGAGCCTCGCCTCCTCCACCCAGCTTTTCAATCCGGAATCGTACCGATAGACGTAGACCGCTCCCGTGAGGTCCTGGTAGCTACTGCCCCTCGACAGCTCATCGTCTCCGGGAGCGCCCACGAGCAGCAGTTCGCCCGAGAGCGCGACAGCACCGCCAAAGAAATCGAAGCTCATGCCGTCCGACGCATTGACCTTGACCTCCTCGATCCAGTCCTTGGACGCGGGGTCGAGACGAAATATGTAGACCCCGCCGCTCTGGGTGTTGATGCTATCGCATACCGGGGCCCCGACGGCCAGGAGTTCCTCCGTCATGGCGACGGAATATCCGAAGTAGTCGCTGCTCGTCCCGTTGAGAGCGGTCAGGATCTTCTCCGATGAAAACTCCGATACCTTCGGAACGGGAAGATCTGCCGGCGCGCCAAAGCCTTGCGCACACAGCATCAGAACGGCCGCTGCCAAAACACACCGAGACCTCGAAAAGATCACACGTTGAATCGCCATGGTTTCCTCCCGCTCGAGAACAGATTTCCCTGTGACCGAACGCCGACCTGGCATTCGCGACTCTGAATTCGCCTGTTTTAAATCCCCAGAGATCTTCCGATCCCCTGTTCTCTTTTTACTCTCGAGGCGTTCGCGCTGCAAGCACAAAGGGGGCGGGTCAGGGCAACATCTCGATCGAAACGGGATTGGACTGGTAGTCGTAGGGCATCTCGGTGGTGAAGGCGAAGTGAAGGATCGTGCCCACCGCGAGCGGCGGCGACGAAACGTGCAGCGACGCCGTGGCCTTGCCTAGAATGTCGAACGAACCGCGGAAACGGGTCAGCGGGTAGGTGTTGTAGTTGTTGAAAATATAGGTGGACACCCAGCTCCAGTTCAGCGGCAGGATGGCGCCCCCGGGCAGGGTGTAGCCCGGCTCGGTTCCCTCGTTCGTACCCATGAGAAAGTAGTAGCGGCCGGCATTGCCCCCCCCGCCGTTCAACGCGAAGTCGATATCGCCGCCGCTGCTCTTGGAGAGAGTGTTCCCGTTCACCCACAAGGGGCCGCGGGAGTGAAAATAGAGCACCTTGCCGTCAATGATCTCGCGGCATCCGCAGACGAGATCGATCACGCCGTCGTTGTCCCAGTCGACGGCATCGGGGTGCGCGTCGTAGCTCACGTCTATGGTGACCCCGTCGATGCGAAGGAGCGATGAGCTGACGAACAGGGGTTCCTCGTCGGTTCCCACGTTTTCGAGATAATTCAGGTAGCCGCTCAGCTCTCCGACGATCAGGTCCTTTTTGCCGTCCCTGTTCCAGTCGACCGCCGTGGGACTGGCGAGGGAACCCACATCCAGGTCTCCTCCTCCCTTCCGGATGAACGCGGCGGATTCGAAGAGAGGATCCTTCGACTTGCCGCTGTTGAGAAGAAGATAGACCTTTCCGTCGTCTTCGCCGCACAGCAGGTCGAAGAGGCCGTCGTTGTTCCAGTCGACCACGTCAGGTATCGACGAGAGGCCGCAGTCGAAGATGAGGCCGTCAACCAGTAGAAATGTGTAGCCGCTGAAGACAGGGGCCTCGTCGCTTCCGGTGTTCAGGTAGATCCGGATATAACCGTCGCGCTCGCCCGTGATGAGATCCTTCTTGTCGTCGCCGTTCCAGTCCACTACTCGCGGACTCGATCCGAGACATCAGTAGTAGGACGTCGTGATGGGTGCGCCGTTCGATTCGATGAGCGTGCCCCCGTCGAAAACGGGATTGATATCGGTCCCCTGATTCAGATAGAGCCAGATGTAACCGTCCGTGTACTGGCCGACCACGAGGTCCTTCAATCCGTCGTTGTTCCAGTCGACGGCAACAGGCACGAGGGTCTTGTACGCTTCCATCGGATCGGAGCCGTCGTATATGTAGACCGCTTCCTCGATATCGGGCGTGTCGGCCGAGACCGGCCCGGTGCAGATGAAGATCAGTACGCCCACAACAGCTGTCGCGATCGCTTTCATGACACACCTCTTTCCGAATCGTTGCCGCGAAGCAGAACCGAAAATAATCTGAAGGCTTCCGTTTTTATTTTATCAAAAATATCGAATCTGATGGGTACTTTTTTTCCGCTTCCCTGTCGCGCTAACGATTCTTTGCCTCACGCATGCGATCGAGCGCGGCGCGCACGGCGGCCCGATCGAGGCGCGGCGCCGGTTCTATGGCAAGGGCTTTCCGGCAGCAGCGGATCGCGTCGTCGATCCGGCCCTTCTTCTCGTTGGCAAGGCCGAGGAGATAATGGGTCTCGGCCATGTTCGGTTTGCGGCCGAGAACTTTCCTGTAGCACACGATCCCCTCCTCGATGCGGCCCTTGTCCACGAGCGCCGTGCCCAGATTGTTGAGGGCGCCGAAAAACTCGGGATCGATGGCGAGCGCCTTTCGATAGGCGCCGATTCCGGCGTCGATCTCGCCCATCGAAACGAGCGCCGCACCCAGATTGTTCCAGGGCGGCGCGAGGTCGGGTTCGATGCGCACCGCCTTGCGAAGAACGGCCACGCCCTCGGCATGGCGCTCCTGCCTGACGAGGACCACGCCGAGCAGGTAGAGGAGATGGTGATCGTTCGGGTCCTTTTCGATCCCGATGGCGAGAACTTCCTCGGCCTTGGCAAAGGCGCCCGACCGGAAGAGGTCCTCTGCCGTCTTGAGCAGATCGAGGGGGCTCATCCGCCGGTACTTGCTCGTGTCGAGGGTGGCGAGGCGGTGCATCTTTTTCAGGATTCGGAGCGCGCCCGGATGGTTCGGGTAGACGGCAAGCGCCTGCTCGATCTCGGCGACGAAACGCCTGTCCTCGACCTCGCGCATGATGAGCCCCGAGAGCATGTGGCCCGCCGCGCGCTGGGCCGCGTCGATATCGTTCACGAAGTCCCGCGCGGCCCCGCCGAGCTTCTCCACGTGGCGCAGACAGGGCAGGATCGACGCCCGCTTCCGGTTCATGTACTGAAACGACGGGAGCACGTTGGCAGAGGTCCCCCTGCGGCTCATTCTCGATTCGGCGAACTCCAGGATGGGTGTGTCGTTGGTGTTCAGGCCGAGGTTGTCCAGTTCCGGACCGAGCGCGTCCTGATCCATCACGAGGCTGCTCAGAAAGAGGGCGGGATCGTCGAGATCGACGCTGCGCAGATCAGAGCACGCATATCGGCCGAACCTCCGAAGAAAACGGCTCGCGTCGATCGAGAAGGGCTCCATCGATCCGGCCACGAGGGAGTGCATGTTGCGATGGGTCATCCCGACCCAGAGCTGCACATGGGGAAAGACGTGATGGAACGATTTGAGAAGGATCTGGAAATCCTCGATCGCCAGGTCGAGGGGGAACCAGCTCGTCATGATGCCGCCCGGCTTGAGCCGCGCCCTGCCCGCGGCGAAATGATCGACCGTGTAGAGCGCGTTGCAGCCGGACAGGTAGGGCCAGGTGGCGTCGTTCAGAATGATATCGTAGGTCTTGTCCGTGACGCGCAGGTAGTTGGCGCCATCCATGATGATCGCGTTGAATCGGGGATGGTCGACCACGCCGCCGTTGATATCGTCGAAGAACCGCGCCGACGTTTCGAGAACGCCGGCGCTGATGTCGACCAGATCGAGCCGATCCACGTCGTAAGAGGTGACGATGTGCGAGGTCTCGCCGCTGCCGAAGCCGATCTGACACACCTCCTTCGGCGCGGGGTGGAGAAGGAGCGGGATGTGGGCTTGCAGCTTCTGCGTCGTTCGCAGCGTGAGCGGTGTCCCGGCCACGTTGATCGATCCGGTGGAGATCACCCGGTTCTGATCGGGATAGAGGTGCACCGTCGTGATGCACTCCACTCCCTCGTGGGCATAGAGGATCTTCACGTGGCTGTTGAGGAGTTTTTCCCCCACGTTGAAATACTCGAAAAGTAGGTTTCCGGGAATGGAAACGACCCCGGCCAGAGCCGCGCCGACGATACAGCCGAGAGCGATCGTGTGCTTCAGCGACCGCTCCTTCAGGAGAACCAGGGCCGCCACCGCGATGTTGACCAGGGCGATAACCATGATCGACCACTGCGTGCCCAGGGCGCGAACGAGGAAGAAACCGGTCACGATCGGGCCGAAGATGCAACCCACCGTGTTGGCGGCATAAACCGTTCCCACCGACGCGCCGATCGTTGACGCGCTCCGCGACCAGATGCGGCACACGACCGGAAAGGCCGCCCCCATGAGAAGGGCGGGCGCGAACATGACGCATCCGGCCATCACATAGGTCCAGAACATCCGTCCCGTGAAGGAGCTCTGGCTCAATGTGTCGGACCAGGTTTCGAGCCGGCCGAAGAGCGGGATCGACACGATGCCGAGCAGACCGATCGCTGCCTCGACGTAACCGAAGAGGGGCCAGTACCGCCCGCCATCGCGCGGCGCGGCTCGGTCCGAGCGGCCGAAGAGCGCCTCGATCGCGGAGAAGAGCGCGCTCCCGAGAGCGATGCCCGTAAGCATGGCGGCGAGCATGAGCGAGAAGGAGTAGACCGTGGTCTTGAGCTGAAAGACCAGAACGCGGAACCAGAGCACCTCGTAGGCGAGAGAACAGAAACCGCCCAGACCGAATGCGAGCAGCACGATCCGCCGGCGGTCGGTGGAGAGAGACTCTTCGATGGTGCTCTTGTCCGCCTCTTCGGTCCCGCCGGAATCGATCGGCGCGCCGGCCCGTCCGCCGAGACGGTGGAGCAGAAAGAAACAGAGCGCCAGGCCGAAGTTGGCCGCCGCCGCCACGCGGATCGTTCCCTTCACGCCGAAGTGCTCGATCAGCCAGAAACCGGTGATCAGGCAGCCGAGGGTGGCGCCGAGCGTGTTGACCGCGTAGAGCAGTCCGACGCGCGAACCCACCTGGCCGACACGGCTGACCACGAACCGGCCGAGCACGGGCAGGGTCGCGCCCATGAGGAAGGTGGGAACGAGGAGAAAGAGGAACGAGATGCCGGCCTTCGCCAGGGTGAGAATCCAGAGCGACGAGGGAAAGGTCCTGTACAGGCCGGCATAGATGCTCTCGACCGACTCCACCCCCGCCGGCAGAAGCAGCGCCGCGACGCCTATCCCCACCTCGAGCAGCGCGTAGGTCAGCAGAACGCGTCTCTGCCTGTCGGCGATCTTGCCGAAGTAGTAGCTGCCCAGGCCGAGCCCGGCCATGAAAGAGGTGAGCACCGCGCTCACCGCATGGGTGGTGTTGCCGAAAACAGTGGTGAACAGGCGGGTCCACGCGACCTGGTAGATCAGCCCCGTCGCGCCGGAGACGAGAAAGAGGCTCGCCACGATCAGGAAAATACCGGCTCTTGCGCCAGGCAGCGGTGCGTCTCGATATGCCGATTTCAACGAATGGTCTCCTGCGTGCCATCACCATCATGGGAACGGCTATCGAGGGTCATGATACCCGATCAGCGCTCCATATCCCAGCGGCTGAAGCGCTGCCTCCCCGATCGGCGTGGGAGCTTCATTCGGGTTCGGTGTCGGGCTCTTCGAGGATCTCGAGAATCGCGTCGAGGAGATCGGGATCGGCCAGGATGCGGCGGCAGAGTTCGGCATATCGCTCGATACCGGAACCGGCAACAGGCGGACGCTGATCGTCACGGGAAGCATTCGGGAGATTTCGCTCATCATCGCGGTTCACGACAACGATCCAGTTCTGATCAGATCCGCGCGCAGCAGGGCGGGACCGATGATTCGCCGGTCTCGATCGGGTGCCTTTGGGTGCCGGGTTAATTATGCGGCTCTTCGAAAACTGTAACCGCAGGAATTTCGGGAATGAAAGTAAAAGTGGGTAACACCGCAGCCGGCTCACTCGCCGAATGAGACGGCGCAGCCGGATCACTCGCCGAGCGCACGCGCGGCCGCGGCTGCCGCGCGCGGATCGGAATCGGTCTCGCAGATCGCTTTCAGCGCGGTGCGGGCATCACGATCGTCCACGCCGGCGAGCACGTTGCACACAGCGGCGCGCACTCTGCCGGCGGGTTCGCGATCGAGACGCGCAACGAGCGCGCCCAGAACCAGGTCGCGCACGTGGAAGAGGGCGCGCGCCGCGGCGATCCGTTCCTCCTCGGGGCAGGCGATGAGTCGGGCGAGGAGGATGCGGCGTACCTCGGCCGTCGTGCCCGTGCGCGCCAGGGCGGTGGCGGCCGCGGCGCGTACCTCCTCGTGGGGCGACCAGTGAAGCGCGTAGAGGACCGGCTCGTGGCTGCGGCCGCTCGACCATGCCTCGAGGGCGAGCACGGCCAGGTCGGCGTCGACATACTGGCGGATCAGAGCCTCGTAGAGTGATGTCGAATACTCGTCGCCACGGCCCGAAAGGGCGTTCACCAGGGCGGCGCGGCCCGCGTCCGGTGTGGCTCGATCGAACAAGAGCTCTTCCAGCCGCTGTCGCGCCGGCCGGCCCGGGGTATCGAGAAGAAGTGAGGCGGCCTCGGCCCTGTTCGGTTTGTTGACGCCGGCGAGTTGACCCTCGAGCAGGGCGAGAATCCTGTCCGGTTCCGGTTCGCCCGATTTTTCGCGGAGAGACTCGAAGAGCGTTCTGAAGTCGTAATCGAGTTCCCCCTCCGGCACGAACCGCTCTCCGCCGGCGGTGAAGAAATAGAGGCCTTCCTCGGGAACGACCGGCTCTCCTTCACGGCGCATCTCGGGCCAGAGCGCGAGAAACTCTTCCGCCGTCCGGATGTGGTCCGAACAGGTCAGGTTGCCGTAGCGGATCGACCAGACAGGCCGGCCGTCGCCGCGGCGATCGACGTAGGTGTAACGCTGCTTGTCGGCGATCGCGCAGACCACGCCGTCAGCCAGCTCGCCGAAAGCCGGCATCGCGATGATGCGATCGGCCCAGACCACGATGTCGGCGAGCCCGTCGGGCCGGTAGTAGACCAAGAGGGGACGATTCTCGCGCCGCGCCCGCTCCCGGGCCGCATCGAAGGACGGTTCCCAGGTCAGGCTGGTTCTCATGGCCGAGAGCCTGCGAAAGTAGGAACGGCGCCTCGAACGATCGCTCCTGTCGGCCGCGTCACCGCTCGCCTCATCTTCCGATTGGCGGCCTGATCGCGCGATCCGGGCGGCGATGGTTTCGCGGCTGTAGGGATCGGGACCCGGTTCGGCCTTGCCCGTCACCTCGTCGAGCGCGGCGCGCACCGCCGGTCGCGGTCCGCTGTTCGTGCCGATCGACGCCCTGTAGCATTCGGCAGCCTTCTCGAAATCCTCGTCCACGTACTGGGCGAGATAGCCGAGGTTTTGCCAGGCGTCGCCGACTGCCAGGGCCAGGCTGTAGCGTGCGGCTTCGTCCGGCTGATCGCCGAGAGCGGCGATCTGGTCCTCTCCCATCCGGATCGCGTCATGAAGCATACGGCGCGCCCTGTCGAGTTCGTCACGCAGATGGTAGACCTGGATGAGCGCCGCATCGTTCACGATGCGCACGTTGTTCGGATCGAGTGCGGCCGCCTCGACATAGGCGCTCCATGATTCCTCGAAAATCTCCCGGGCAGGATCATCGCCGTCAGCCGGAATCCCGCTCTCCCCGGCGAGGGCGTCTTGCTGAACCTGGCTTCCATGGTCGCGCAGCAGAAGTCCGAGGTTGTTGTAGAGCTGAGCGTCCGTTCCCACAACTTCCGCGATCCTGCGCGCCAGTTCCAGCCCGAGGTCGAGCTGCTGGGCGGCCACCACTTCCGCCTCGAACCTTCCTACCGCATCGAGCAGGGAGCGGCCCAATCCGTCCTTCTCATCGAGCAGGTCGGGAGCGAACTCGAGAGCCTCCAGAAAGAGAGCGCCGGCCCGTTCGAGATCGCTCTCGCGCAGGGCGCACCACCCCTTCCCCAGTTTCGCTCGGAAGCGGTAGACGCGGGCGCTCGCCGCCCAACCGGGGCTGAGCAGAATCGCTTCGTCCATCGAGCGGCAGCACGACTCGTAGCGGTCCCGGGCATCCTGGAGGCGCAGTTCCTTCCGGGCCAGGTCCCCGGCGAGCAGTTCGGCGTAGCCGCGGAACCACGTCACCGTAGGATCGGCCGGGTACACCGCGCTCAATTCCGCGTAGAAGGCCGGAAGGCGGTAGACGATCTGAGGATAAAAGTGCAGGTCGATGAAACGGCGGTGAAGGTCTACCTGGCCTGGCATGGCGTGGAGAGAGGCACCGAGCAAATCGACGGCGAGGGGATAGAGGCCCGCCCAGTGAAGGAGATCGGCGCGCAGTCCCACCAGATGGGCGCTCGGCCCGGCGCTGTCGGCCGCGTGATTCAGCGCGTCCAGGGCGTGGGCAAAATCGACGACGAACTCCGGTGTGGCGCCCGGATTCTGCTCCATGAGCAGCCGCGCCCGCGCGCTCGCGGCCGCTTCGATCAGCCAGGGGGGCGCCGTGCGGTCGCGCAGGTAGAGGCGGCCCGAGGCGTTCTCCGCGCGCGCGACGATCGGCCCGAAGGCGCCGAGGAGATCGCAGGTGTCGATGTAGACGGCCAGAACATCCAGATCGAGAGGCTGCTGATCGAGGGACTGTTCGAGAGCCGCCCTGCAACTCTCCAGATAGCCGGTCGGGTCCCCACCAGAGTCGATCAGCTCATCCGCCGCCTGGCGATTCATCAGACCGAGAAGGGTCCACGCCTCCTCGTCGTTGGGATTCAGGGCGACCTGTTCCTCGAGAAGACGCAGGGCCGCGCCGGTCTCTCCATTCTCGAAAAGAACCTGGGCGTCCGCGAGGCGGTCGGTCTCGTCCGACTGCGCCGCGGGTACGATCATCAGCAGGATGGCGATCAAGATCGGGAGCATGGCGGAGGGTATCCAAAAAGCAAGAACTCAATGATCGGACTGGATTAAACTTACATTAATAATCATTATCGTTGAAGACGTAACAAACGGATCCTGTTCCGGTTGACCGGGCACGGAAAAAGGGAGTCCTCCAGCTCGGGGACTCTCGCTCAGATCGAGGTTGCCGATGATACCCTCTCGCTACCGCACAGCGGCTCTTTTCTGTTCTCTGTTCGTTCTTCTCTGTTCTTCCCTCGAGGCACAGGGGACGCTTTCCGATTACGAGCGGGCTGCCAAGGTTTTCCACGGCGATTACGAAATGCTCGTCGTCGGCGGAAAGGTCGACGCCCGGTGGCTGCCGGAGGTTGACCGCTTCTGGTACGTCGCGGGCACGCCCGGCGGCAAGAGATTCTTTCTCGTCGACGCGGCCAGGGGGACGCGCACCGAGGCTTTCGATCACTCCAGGCTGGCCGCGGCGCTTTCGAAGGCCGCGGAATCTGTTTTTTCCAGCGACGATCTGCCCTTCGACAGGATCGTCTTTTCGCTCAAAGGGGATTCGATCGATTTCGACGCGGCCGGAAAGAGATGGTGCTGCACCCTGGAGGACTACCACTGCTTCCCCGTGGGCGAAGCGGCGGAGAGGAAAGGGAAAACCGACGGGCAGCGCAAAAAGCCCGGCGAAGCCCCTGAGAAAGGGCTTTCGCCGGACGGTCTCTGGCAGGTGTTCGACAAGGATCACAACCTCCACGTCCGCCGACTGCGCTCGGAGAACGAATACCAGCTCACCACCGACGGCAAGGCGGGCCACAGCTATCTCTGGCCGGTCTGGTCGCCCGACTCGGAGCGGATCGTGGCCTGCCTCACCGAGTGGGGCGCCAACAAGAAAATGCACACGATCCGTTCCGTGGAATATGGCCTGCCGAAAGAGAGGCCTGTTGCCGAGAGCCAGGTCTACCCCCTGCCCGGCGACAGGGTCGATCGGAGCGAGGTCTGGATCTTCGACCTCTCCCGGAAGCCCGAGCCGGCCCGGCCCGACGAGCTCAGGGATGGCAAGCGGCGTTTTCCAAAGTGCGCCGCGGTGAAGGTCGATGTCGATCCGATCGATTGGGGCGGCGCACCCGAGTTGCACTGGTCTGCCGACCTGACCCGGTTCACTTTCGTGAAGACCGACCGGGGCTATCAACGGGTGCGCGTTTTCGAGGTCGATGCCGCAACGGGCAAGGCGCGCACGATCATCGACGAGAAGAGCGACACCTTCATCGATCCGCACAAGCGGGTCTTTCATATTCTCGAGGAGACCGGTGCCATCCTCTGGGCGTCGGAGCGGGATGGGTGGAATCACCTCTACCTGGTCGACAGCGCCTCGGGTGCGGTCCGGCAGCAGGTGACCCGGGGTGCGTGGGCCGTGCGCACGGTGGAACGGGTGGACGAGGCGCGGCAGGAGATCTGGTTCAGCGCGGGCGGCCGCGAGCCCGGCCAGAGTCCCTATTACCTGCACCATTACACGGTCGATTTCGATGGACGGAATCTCGTGCGCCTCACCGAGGGCGACGGCACGCACGAGATCGCCTGGTCACCCGATGGCGCGTACGTGATCGATACCTTTTCGCGCGTCGACCGCGCGCCGGCGGTCAACCTGCGCCGCGCAAAAGACGGCTCCCTGGTCTGTGCGCTCGAACAAGCCGATGTGAGCGCCCTTCTCGATGCAGGCTGGACAGTGCCCATTCCGTTCAGCGCCAAGGGGCGGGACGGCGAGACCGACATTCATGGCGTAATCTTCGCCCCGTCCCATCTCGATCGAGAAAAGAAGTACCCCCTCATCGAGGAGGTCTATGCCGGGCCGCAGGGATCTTTCGCCCCCACGTCGTTCGGTGTGAAACGGCGGCAGCAGGCTCTGGCCGAACTCGGTTTCGTGGTCGTTCAGGCGGACGGCATGGGCACATCGCACCGATCCAAGGCGTTTCACGATCTCTGTCACAAAAACCTGGCCGACGGAGGTTTCGCCGACCGCATCTCGTGGATCCACTCGGCCGCGAAGGAGTATCCCTTCATCGACCTCGAGCGCGTGGGCATCTACGGGTTCTCGGCAGGCGGTTACAATGCCGCCTGGGCGCTCATCGATCACCACGATTTCTACAAGACGGCGATCGCTCTGGCCGGCAATTTCGATCACCGCGCGGACAAGGCGTGGTGGAACGAGCTCTGGATGGGATACCCGCTGGGCGAACACTACGCGTCCCAGTCGGCCGTGGAAAACGCCGGCCGTCTCCAGGGCAAACTGCTCGTCGTTCACGGGGAGACCGACCAGAACGTGAACATGTCGGCGTCGGCCATGCGATTCGTCAATGCCCTGATACAGGCTGACAGGGAGTTCGAAATGCTGATCCTGCCGGGGTTCGGGCACAACCTGGGAAGCGGCTATCCCGCGGAACGGTGCTGGGATTTCTTCGTGCGCCATCTCATGGGCAGAGAGCCGCCCCGGTTCAGTCTGCTCGAGTGGCGACAGGGCTTCGGCGGGAAGTGACCGGCCCGGGCTATCCTCACGATGCACCGGCCAGTCCCGCGGGGAGCGTCGCTCTCCCATCGGCTCAGTCGGTGATGAACACCTCCACCGGTATCGACGCGAAATCCCACGGATTCGTCGTGGCGAACGCAAAGTAGAGGGTCCACTGGTACCACTGCGGACCGAGCGGTGGAACCTCCATCGTGACCACTGCCTCCCCCTGCGCGTCGAGCACGCCCCAGAACTCGGAGAAGACCGGCCAGTAGAGGTGTTCGAGGATAAAGGTGGTGAACCAGTCGCGGTTCAGCGGAATGGTGACCAGGCCGCCCGGCAGGAGCGTCCCCGGATCGGTGCCGCTCAGGCTGCCGCAGAGGAGATAGTTCCGGCCGGCATGGGCCTGTCCCGCGCGCAGCGTGAAGTGAACCGTTCCGCCGGCAGCCATCGAGATCTCGAACGCGTCGGCCACGAGCGTGTTGTCCGTGCGATAGACCTTGATGTTCGTGCCGTCGCCCGCCATGGCGAGCGTGCCGTGATCTCCCAGGGCCGGGCCGCTGTAGTAGTTGTAATTGAAGGTTTCGCTCCAGAGCACCGCGAGATCGGGGGTGAGGCAGTAGAGGCTGCCGCCCACCGTTCCGGTGCTCACATAGAGGAGCCCGTTCGACGCCACGGTCACACGGGGGTGGATCTCCGTGGCGAGCGTCGGCGAAAGGTCGAGAACCCCGCCGGTTTCAGGATCGAGGCGCTGAAGCGAATCCCCCGCGGCATCGACGAAGTAGAGCGTGCCGTCGATGCCGGTCCCGAACTGCGACCACGTGCCCATACCGGACGCGCCCGTGGCGGTCGGCGTGGTCCAGACCTCGCTGAACCCGCTCCCCGTATCGTCGAAAGCGCGGATCAGGCCCGATCCGTCGCGGATCACGTAGATGCGGCCGTAGGAATCGACCATGAGAGGGCACTCCTGATCGCCGTCCCCGGGGAGATCGGCCGACTCGTAGAGCTTGACGCCCGAGGTCAGGTCGTAGGCGACCAGCTTCTTTCCCGTGTTGATGAATCCTTCGAAACCGTAGATTCGATCGCCGTACACGCAGAGGCTCTCGGCCATGGTGTTGGGGATGTTCCGGTTCGTTTGCCACACCACCGAACCGTCGGCGCAATCGATGCGCGCAATGTAAGACATGGTGGGAACGATGAGATCGCCGTTGTCCGCGTAGGTCAGGGCGTGGACGATGCTGAAACGCACCATGGCGGGCGCCACCCAGATCGTGGATCCGTCCAGGGGATCGAGGGCATAGAGGTCGTCGCCGCCCGCGTTCTCCTGGTAGTTGACGGCGTAGATCCGGCCATCGCGACAGCCGAGCGGCATGGAACGGCTCTTCTGCCCGGGGAAGTCGAGAGACCAGAGCTCCTGCCCCGTGTCCACGTCGTAGCACACGATGGGAGACACATCCACGCCCTGGAACCGCATGGTCACCATGCGCGAGCCGCTGATGTAGCACTGGCACCCGAACCAGGTCGACTCGGTCGTGCCCTGCCAGAGGACGTCCGGCGCGAGAGGCCCGGTCACATCGCCCCGGCCGTTGTGCCGCGAGTTCGCGCCGATCGTCTGCCACCCCTGGGCAAACGAAACCTGAGCCATCAGAAGGAGCGCGCACACGATCGTTGGGAAGCTCTTCATGTTCATCATCCCTCTCCCGTTCGAGACAGTGATCGACAGGTGATGCAGGTTAAGGATCCCGATGGAGACGGTTTTCTTATACCATGGCCGTACAGATATGTCAATTTTGATACATTTTCCACCCTGGCAGATCGGTCCCCGGGATAGGCGGCGAAAGCTACCTGTTCAGATTCCATTCGATTTGAGCACCGACCTCGGCGGATGTCGTCTCTCCTGAACGGACCTCCACACCGGTGATGAGCGCCGACGAATAGTACCGCATGCTGATCCAGAAAGAATATTTTCCCGGCAGGAGCGGTATCATGAACCGGCCGTTCTCGCTCCTCGAAAAGTAGTTGCAGTCCACGTGTCCGAACCATTCTTCGCCATCGGACATCATGGTGAAATGGGCGTTGATATACGGGGCGGGCTTGCCATCGGGACCGACGACGGCCAGGTCCAACTGTCCGGGGGGCAGGGCTTTCGGCAGGACCAGCTCGACCGTTGCCTCCCGTTGCGCCTCGCCGAAGAACACCCATTGCCGCGCCGGCATCCGATCGGCCGCGGCCGCCGCAACGAGAACCGGATTGGTGTCGATCCATTCCATCGTCCGGCCGAAAGGCACGAGTCGGTTCCGCTCGCTCCACCCTCCCAGGCAACTCACGAAGACGCGGGGCAGGAGGAGACCCTTCTCGTCTCGCAGCACGATCTCGATCCTGTGGGCGTCGACAACGATGCACACATCGCGCTCGCCCGTGTCGTGGAGTTCCCAGAGGCCTCTGGTCCGGTCGGTCATGAGGTCGTATGTTCCCGGCTTGAGTCCCCGGAACTCAAAGCTCCCCTCGCGATCGGTCAAGACGGTTGATCGTTCCAACCCCGGGGCCCCGGGATCGAAGATCCTCTCGGCGCGGGCCATGATCGGGAGTTCGCCGATCGGGCTGCCGTCGGGATAGATCGCCAAACCCGAAATCCTGCCCGCATCGCCGAGGACGAGATCGGGCGCCTCCAGATCGGCGGACGGAACCAAGGGGATCGGATCGACCGAACCCGCACCGACACCGTTCTTCCGGGCGCTCAAGCCGCAAAGGAATTCCTCCCTGAATGCGATGACGTAGACGCCCTCGGGATCGGTAGTCGCCTCGGAATGGATTGGAAGGTCCTGCTCCTGCCGGCTGCTGGAGAGATCGGCACGGTGCGCCGTCACATCCGCTCCGTAAACCGGAGCCCCTTCGGCGGTCAGAACGCGTCCCGCGAGGAGCGCGCCCGGAACGAGAACGAAGTCGATCCTCACGACGCGTTCCTTTCCCGCGGGCGAAGGGAGGCGGAAGGGTCGGCACGAGTCGGGTTCCCCGGCGAATCCCTGCCGCGGGGCGGCGGCGGTTCCGCCGATCTCACCGGGAAAGCAGGCGAGGTCGGCAAGCTTCGCGAATCGCTCGGGAAGGGGCACGAAGGCCTGGTAGACGCCGATCGAGCCTGTCGATGCCTCGACCATCGCGGGGCAATGGAGCGGTTGGCCGGCTCTCTTTGTCCAGGCCTGTTCGACGCCGACGTACCAGAGAAGAACGCGCGCACCAGCCACGGGTTTGCCGTCCAGGCTTCTGACCACACCCCAGACGTTCCAGCCCCGATCGGCGGGCGCCTCGAAAGGCGGCGGATCGACGTCGTCGGGAACGGCTTCAGCCGGCTCGGCGAAAAGGGGTGTTCTCGGCTCTTCGAGATCATCCTTGGCGTCGATCGTGTGGGAGATCTCCTCCTGGGGAGCGAAGGTTTTCGACGAGGCCAGGACGGTTGCCCTGTCATCCTTCCGCTTGGCGGAGACGAACAGGACGACAGCGATAACGACGAGCGCTGCCAGCAGGAGAGGAAGAAATCTGTTCATCTTTGCTCTGTCCCGGATGAAATAGACACTCCTTATATCGGTGGACACCGTCCATGTAACAGGCAGGAAGAATCGTGTGCGGGCTTCCGGACCCCGGGTGAGATCTGTATAGTGGTGCGCTGACGTTGATGCAAAATCCACCCTGATCGTGGAAAGCGATGAGCCGAACAGCAAACGACCCACACCGAAGAACAGTGATGATGCGTTTCCTCGACGGTGTGGAAAAGTATGGCAACAAGCTCCCCCACCCCGTCTGGCTCTTCTGCATCCTGATCGGATTGATCCTGGCCCTCTCCGCGCTCCTCGCCGGGCTGGGCGTCACGGCCGTGGCTCCCGAAACACAGCTCCTCAAATCGGTCGAGCAGGGCCGCCAGTTCGACGGCCGGCGGTTCGAGGTGAACTCCCGATTCGAACCGTTCGTGGTCGACATGGAGAAGGCGTCGCACAACGCCCGCCTGAACAACCTCTTCGTGGAGATCCACGACGACTCGGGAAAGATCCACGAGGAGTCGATCCACAGATCGGCGCTCAAGAGCTTGACCGTTTCGCGGGATCGATTCGCCTGCCTGCGCGAGGGTGGAACCTACCGGATCCACATCGTGAACCGCGCGCGCGAGGTGCCGGTGCGCAACCTGCTCTCCAAGGAGGGGCTCAACTGGTTCGTGCTCAACATGGTGAGCAACTTCGCCCACTTCGAGCCGCTCGGCATGGTGCTCGTCATGCTCATGGGCGTGGCCATTGCCGAGGGCGCGGGACTGATCCCGGCCCTCATGCGGGGCGTGGCCAATGTGGTGCCCGCCCTGCTCATCACTCCGGCGCTCTTCGTTCTCGCCGCATGCGGCAATGTCGGTTCGGACGCGGGGGTCGTGGTGATCCCGCCGCTGGCCGCGGCCATTTTCAAGCAGCTCGGCAAGAATCCGATCATCGGTCTGCTCGTGGGTTACGTGGGCGCCACGGCCGGATTCACGGCTAATTTTTTTCCGGCCGGCACTGACGTGATGGCCATGTCGCTCACCAACGCGGCCACGGGGAACAACCCGGAGATCAACGTCTTTTCCAACTGGTACTTCATGAGCGTGTCGGTGATCTTTCTCGCCGTCGTGGGCACCTTCGTGACAAAGTGGTACATCGAGCCCCGTTTCGAGAAGACCGCCGCGGCGGGGATCAAGAAGGTGGAGCCGCTCACTCCGGCGGAGAAGAAAGGGCTCCTCTTCGCCGCCATCGGCGTGGCTCTCGTCATCGGCGTGTGGCTGATCACCATCCTTCCGGAGAAGGGGTGGCTCCGGAATCCCGATCCCAATCCCGATCTGATCTGGCGGTCGAATTTCTTCAGGGGGTTGATCCCGATCCTCTTCACGATCTTTGCCGCGGGCGGGATCGTTTACGGCAAGGTGACCGGCTCGATCAAGAAGGCCGACGACATCATCGGCTTCATGGTCAACGCGATGAAGCGCATGGGCACCTACATCGTGCTCATCCTCGTGATCGCCCAGTTCACCGAGATGTTCCAGTTCGCCAACATCGATTCGCTCATCGCGATCAAGGGCGCCGACCTGCTGCGTTCGGCCGGCATGGAGAGTTATCCCGTCCCCTTCTTCATCGCCTTCGTGGCGATCATCGCCGTGGCCAATCTCTTCATGGGGAGCGCTTCGGCCAAGTGGGCGATCTTCGCGCCGATCTTTGTTCCCATGTTCCTGTCCCTCGACTATCACCCGGCCTTCACCCAGCTCCTCTATCGGATCGGCGACTCGATCACGAATTGCGTGAGCCCGCTCTATCCCTTCTTTCCCGTGCTGCTCGGCTGGATCGCCGAACACGACAAGGAGAAGGGCAGGGTGGGCACCGTGCTCTCCTACCTGATCCCCTTCGCCAACTTCCTGCTCATCGGGTGGATCTTGTTGCTCATCGTCTGGTACCTGTTCGGGTTCGCCGTGGGACCGGACAGCCCGATCATGATTTGAGCGGGCCGGTCAATATTCGGCGCGAACGGTCCAGAAGCCGTAGGGCGACTCGTCCGGCGGATACTGGTTGATGTAGAGGTTCGTCGGGTCGAAGCCGTACTTGGTGTTGGTGCCGGCGTAGAACGCGGCACCCTGCACGTACAGGTTGGTATCGTCGATCGACAGGCAGTACTCGTAAGGGTCGTGACGCAGGTTGTAGGCAATCCAGAAGTTCGGCTCGAGGACGATGCAGGGACAGGAGTCCCACCAGTGTATGTCGGTGTCGACATTCTGCACGATACTGGTGCCCTGGGCGAGCAGGGTGGCGGTGGTGGGATCGCCGAAGTTGGTGGCTTCCCAAACGTAAAAGGCGGTGCGCGTGCCGTTGCCGGGCGCGTAACCGTGGTACATCGCCGATCCGAAGATCGTACCCACCTTCTTCAGGACCTCGCCGCCCGGGATCGTGTCGAAGCAATGCATGCCGACGATGTCGCCTCCACTCACCCAGCAGAGCAGGTTGTTGGTCGTGCCAGTGTCCCACTTGTAATCCGTGGGAGGCTCGATGACCTCGAAGTCGACCAGATCGTACTTGTAGACGAAGGGCAGATTGAGCTGGCCGTTCACGAGAAACTCGTACGCGCCGTAGACCTCGTAGGAGCCGATCGGCAGAGGCTGGTCGAGGCATGTTTCAGAAATGTCGATGAGGCCGCCGCCGAAGAAGGCGTTGTTGGCGCCGGGCAGCCAGATCGCCGAAGGGTATTCGCCATAGGTGAAGATGCCGCCCGTGGTCTTGTTCATTCCGAGGACCCAGATCTCGGCCGGGTAGCCGGCGAAGTCGCGGGGCGTGACATCGAGGGTGAGGGTGCAGTTCGCGCCGTCGTAGATCTCGACCCTGTCATCCTCGCCATTGCACTTCACATCGATGAGAGGCGTGGCGATTCCGGTCATGTTGTAGTGGAAGGTGCCGTTCCAGCAGCGGGGATAGAAGCCGTAGCTGAAGACCGGGTCGGCGAGCCCGTGGTGGACTTCCAGCTCCGTGATGTCGTCGTTGCTGAAGATCCAGGTCCCGTTCGTGTAGCCGAGAAATCCATACAGATCTGGGTAGTTGTTGACATGAACCGCGCAGCCCATCTCGTGATTTTCCGCGAACAAGATGCCGTTGCCGCTCAGGTCGATCCACGTCGGCAGGTCGGGGCCGGCAGCAGCGGCGCTGTTGGTGCCGAGCAGGGTCCACGCGCCCGGATCGGTTTCGTAACCGTAAGCCGTTCCTGTCTTGTAGTACATCTCGACGGTGATCGTCTCGCCGGCCGAGATCCAGTTGACATCGATCCCGTCACAATAGATATCCACGTTGGCGGTGATGTCGAAGGTGTTGCCCGCGTAACCGCCGTTCCAGGCGAACATGGTCGTGATCGAGCCCTGAACGTCTCCGCCCCGAACGCCGGGGGTTGCGTGTGTTTTTTCGAAAACCCTGTCGCAGTCCTGGGCTGATCCGAGTGTGCATACAAAGAAGAACGCCATGCAAATGATGAGTGATTTCTTCATTTCCGTCTCCTCCTGATTTCGGCAACAAGGCCCGTCCCGATCGGTCGGTTCTTTTAAGAAATGAAATCGTTCCTGATTTTGCGTACCTCTCTGAGGATCTCTCCGATCCTAATTAAACCGCGTCAATGGAGTCTTTGTCAATCTATTTTACTTTATGTGTCTTGCGCCGAACAGTGATTTAAAAGCCCCCTTCCCGAAGGAAGAGGGCTTTTTGTTTGTTAGACTCTGCTGATCACACCGCGGAGCGGCGCAATCAACTCATCCGATTAGTACTCGGCACGCACGGTCCAGAAGCCGTAGGGCGACTCTGCCGGCGGATACATGTTGCCGTACAGGTTCGCGGGATCGAAGCCGTACATGGTGGTGGTACCGGTGTAGAACGCGGCGCCATACACGTACGGGTTGGTGCTGTCGATCGCCAGGCAGTACTGGTAAGCAGCGTGGTGCAGGTTGTAGGCCACGTAGAAGTTCGGCGTGGTGATGGTGCAGGGGCACGCATCCCAGTAGTGGATGTCGGTGTCGACATTGCCCACGACGCCGACGCCCTGAGTAAGCAGGGTAGCCTTGGTGGGATCACCAAAGTTGGTGGCTTCCCAGACGTAGAAGTCGGTGGCGGTACCGTTACCCGGAGCATAGCCCGAATACATGACCGAACCGAAGATCGTTCCCACGTTGACGAGAGCCTCGCCGCCAGGAATGGTGTCGAAGCAGTGCATACCGACCATGTCGCCACCGCTCACCCAGCAGAGGAGGTTGTCGGTCGTGCCGCTGTCCCACTTGTATTCCGTGGGAGGAACGATGACCTCGAAGTCAACCACATCGTACTTGTAGATGAAAGGCATGTTGAGCTGGCCGTTGCACAGGAACTCGAGCGCGCCATAGAACTCGTAGGCGCCGACCGGCAGAGGCTGGTCGAGGCAGACTTCGGCGAAGTCCATGAGACCGCCGGCATAGAAGAAGTTGCACACACCAGGCAGCCAGATCGCGGAAGGATACTCACCATAGGTGAAGATACCGCCCGTGGTCGTGTCGAGGCCGAGAGCCCAAACTTCAGCCGGGAAACCGGCGAAGTCGCGAGCCTGGACATCGAGGGTCAGGGAGCAGTTCGCACCGTCGAAGACCACCACGCCGCCATCTTCGCCATTGCAGGCCACATCGATGAGAGGAGTCGCGGCACCGGAGGTGTTGTAGTAGAAGGTACCATTCCACTCACGCGGGAAAAAGGAGCCCGAGAACGCGGGCGAGGTCTGTCCGGTGTTGGTGGTCAGGGTGATGTCGGCGTTCGAGTAGGTGTGCTGACCATTGGTGTAGTTCATGCGCGACGTGGAGTCGTTTGCCACGTCCACGTAGATACCATATGTTTCGCCGCCGATGAACTGGACACCATTGCCTGTCAAATCGATCCAGGTCGGCAAGTCGAAACCGGCCGAGACCGCCGTGTTGGTTCCGAGGAAGGTCCACGCGGACGGATCGTTCTCGAAACCGACGCACGAGCCGTGCATGTAGTAGACATCGATCACGGTGGTCTCGCCACCGGATCCCGCGTTGACGTCGAGACCGTCACAGAACATATCCATGGCGGGCATGATGTCGAAAGTGTTGCCGGCATAACCGTTGTTGGAAGCGAAAATGGTGGTAATCGAACCCTGGGCGCGCGTGTTGACCGTTACCGCGCTCACGTCGGACGGATCGACGGGCAAGCCGTCATCGGCGACTTGCGCGAATCCCACGGTGCACAAACAGAAAAGAGCCATAAAAACGACGAGTGCTTTCCTCATAACTGTTCTCCTTTAACAGGCCGTTGAAAAAGTGCTTCGAAAGCGAGGCCGAGTCATTTTGTTCGAGATCAAGGCGCGAAACCGGAGGCGAATCGGTCGATTCGTCGAGGATTTCGTAACGCAGAGATCGGAGAAAAGGGCCGGCCGCAGCCGAATTGACTTATTCAACGGCCTGTTAAGCCATGAAATCGGGTGCCACCGAATAGCCTTCACGGATTGATCAGTAAACCTCCCTTCTTCCGATCCGGTCCCAATACGTATCTGTTTCCACGCAATCCTTAGAGCGTCTCTTCTGTATGGTGGGCTGTCTTCTGCTGCGAAATTCACGGTGTGGGACGAATCGGCGGTCGCCGGAAAAATCACCTGCGGCGATGGATACCGATCAAATCAACGACAGCAGTGTTAATACTCCTGAATCGGTGTACCTCTGTGCTTGAATTAGAACCTATCGGTCGCACTTGGATTAAGTTTTTTATATGTTTTTGGATCGTTGGGTGACCGAACCTGTCGCCCGATTATTTCGCGCCTCGGCAACGCGGTGATCGATCGAAACCGCGTTCTCCAAAGGGCGCCCGGTTTGTCGTGACGGCTTCCGGCATATTTTGTCTTGCCACGGCCGAGCCCGCTCTTCGCTTAATATATGGTCGCAGCGGTTCGGCTGTCCGATGAATGATTCGGTCGTACGGCCGTGCAACAGATCGAGTAGAATAGGCCGAGGTGAAGTAGATCATATCGGGACCGTACGCGGTCCAAACCGGTAAGAGACCGATTCATGGCCAGCGATTTCTTTCAACGCCTCAAGGAGATTTTCAATGCGGCCATGGAACGCCCGCCCGGTGAGCGCGCCGCCTTTATCGACGGTGCCTGCGGCGGCGACACCCGGCTGCGACGCAAGGTGGAGAGGATGCTCGCCTTCGGGGTGGAAAAAAACTGTTTCCTCGAGGACGCCCCCGTCGTCTCCGCGCTGCGGCCCGAAGAGCCGGAGCGGCTCGATCGCGGATCGCGGATCGGAAAATACATCCTGAAGCGCACCATCGCTTCCGGCGGAATGGGCACGGTCTACGAGGCCGAGCAAGAAGATCCGCGGCGCACGGTGGCGGTCAAGATGCTGAAGAAAGGACTCCTCTTCGGATCGATCCAGCGCCGTTTCGAGTACGAGGCCTATATCCTGGCCAAGCTCAGACATCCGAACATTGCCCGGGTCATAGATGCCGGCTTCCACGATACGATCTCCCGATCGGGAGCAGATGAAACAGGTATCCCCTACTTCGTGATGGAGTACATTCCCGACGCGGTTCTCATCACCGACCATGTGCTCGAAAACGGACTGAGCCTGAAGCAGAGGCTCGGACTCTTTCTCCAGGTCTGCGACGCGGTGCACCACGGGCACAACGCGGGCATCATCCACCGGGATCTGAAACCGAGCAACATCCTGGTGGACGCTCACGGGCAGGTCAAGGTCATCGACTTCGGCGTGGCGCGGGCCGCCGATGCGGACATCGCCCTCACCGCGGCCCACACCGAAGCGGGCCAGCTCATCGGCACGGTCCAGTACATGTCGCCCGAGCAGTGCAAGGCTGATCCGGACAGCCTCGATATCCGCAGCGATGTCTATTCGCTCGGCGTCGTCCTTTACGAGCTGCTCTGCGGCAAACTCCCCTACAAGGTTCGAAACACGACGGTATTCGAAGCGGCGCGGCGGATCTGCGAAGTCGCCCCCGAGAAACCATCGTTCGTCAAGAAATCCCTGAGAGGGGACCTGGAAACGATCATTCTGAAGGCTCTTGAAAAAGACCGCCAGCACCGCTACCAGAACGCGGACGAGCTCGCGGCCGACATCGGCCGCTTCCTGGACGGAAAGGTGATCAAGGCCAGGCCCGCGGGATTATCGAGAAAACTCCGCAAATGGGCGCTCAAGAACCCGGCGATCTGTGCGGCCATGATCGTTGTCGTGGGAATCATCGGCTACGTGCTGCTCTGGTCCTATCCAAAAATCCTTTCGGAGAAAAACAAGACCACCGAAGCCTACGACCAGATCCTGCGCCTCGCCGACATGAAGCAGCTCGCCAATCTCGTGGCACAAGCCGAAACACTCTGGCCCGCTCTGCCCGTCCGGATCGGAGACCTGAACACCTGGATCGATCAGGCCGAGCAGCTCCTCGACCGCGGCCCCGTCCATCGCCGCACCCTTGACGCTCTTCGGTCGGACGCCCAGTCCTACGACGAGGCCGCCAGGAAGCGGGACCGCGAAAGCCACCGCGACTGGCCCGAACTCGTGGCGCTGCGTACAACGGAAAAAAAGCTTTCCAAAAGAATCGCGGAGCTCGAGGAAGAAGGTTTCCTTTCGGATCCTACTGCCGGATTGAAAGGGCACCTTGCACGGACAAGAGACCGGATCCGCGCGCTGGAGAAAGAGATCGCCCGGTACCGCACCTGGGAATTCGAGAAGGTGGAACGCCGGTGGCAGCACGATGTCCTCGCCGACCTGACGCAAGGGCTCGATGCGCTGAAAGATCCCGCCCAGGGCTTGCTCCGGGACATCTTGAAGAGACGCGAATCTGCGAGAAGGCTCGAAAAGGATTTCGCGAAGCATCGGGCCGCCTGGGAAGAGACGACCGCATCCATTGCCGACGAAGCTCTCTGCCCGCAGTATGGCGGTTTGACC
Source organism: uncultured Phycisphaerales bacterium (assembly GCA_964620445.1). Taxonomy (GTDB): domain Bacteria; phylum Planctomycetota; class B15-G4; order B15-G4; family CAYZWU01; genus CAZUHB01. Next base: position 53,816 of record CAZUHB010000004.1, on the reverse strand, counting down.
GTGAAACAGAAGGCCGGGTTCTTTCCCCTCGGACAAGATCCGCGCACGGGGCTGTGGGAGTTCGCCCATCTTCAGACGGGGGAGATTCCAGAGCGCGGCCCTGACGGCAGCCTCGCCATCACGGAGGAGACCGGTCTCGTCTTCGTCCTGATTCCCGGCGGTTCATTCAAGATGGGAGCCATTCCCCCGTCGGAGGAGCACCCCCTCGGTTCGGCCCACGTCGATCCCGGAGCGAGCTTCACCACCCAACCGCTCCTTGCGGTCGCGATTCAGCCCTTTCTTCTTTCCAAGTACGAAATGACCCAGGCTCAATGGTTTCGTTTTACAGGTGAAAATCCTAGCCGGTTCGGACCCGCGGCCGATTTCGAAAGCGAGCGGCTCAGCCTTCTCAATCCGGTGGAAATGGTCAGCTGGAACGACTGCGCCGACGTTCTCGGCCGTCTGGGCCTCAGGTTGCCGACGGAGTCGGAGTGGGAATATGCGGCGCGGGCCGGAACTTCCTCTATCTGGTGGATGGGAAACGACGCCTCGAGCCTTGCCGGCAAGGTCAATCTCAGGGACGAGCGATTCAGGACGCATTTCGATCCGGACGCGAGCGGTGTCGAGGCTTGGGATGATGGGCACGCGGTGCACGCACCGGTGGGCGCCTATCTTCCCAATCCGTTCGGCCTCCACGATGTTTGCGGCAACCTGTCGGAATGGTGTCAGGACAATTACGTTTCCACCTATAACACCAAACCGGCAGATGGCTCCGTCTATCTGTCGGCACAAACGATAAAGCGAATGAACCGGGGAGGCAATTGGCAACAGTCCGCCCTGGGCTGTACCTCCGCCGGTCGCAGTTTTGAGCGTCCCGTGAACAATTCGCCTCTGCTCGGTTGCCGGCCTGCCGCGTCTCTGGAGTGACATGATAGACTCAGGCGAAGATAATCCGACTTTGGATCCGAGACCGGCCATGCCGCCTCTCGCGCGGATCGGCCAGTACAGGATCGTCCGGCCTCTGCACTCAGGCGGGATGGGTCTTGTTTACGAGGCTGTCCAGGAGAGCACGGAACGCCGTGTGGCTGTCAAGCTGATGCGACCGGAACTGGCGGCCAGCGCTGCCCAGAAGCGGCGTTTCGCCTACGAGGCGCAGATCCTGGCCGAGCTCTCCCATCCCAACATCGCCCAGGTGATCGAGGCCGGAACCCACTGCCCCGATGGAGTCGTGACCGATGAAAGTGACGCCGGCATTCCCTATCTGGTGATGGAGTACGTTCCCGACGCGCGATCGATCACTGATTTCGCCCGCGACGAGGGCCTCTCCCGCCGGGAACGGCTCGAGCTGTTCTTGAAAGCCTGTAGCGGTGTGGAGCATGGCCATCAGAAGAGCATCCTCCACCGCGATCTGAAACCGAACAACATCCTCGTTGATCCCCATGCGAAGGTGAAGGTCATCGATTTCGGCGTCGCGCGAGCCCTCGACGCGGACATCGCTCTCACCACCATGCATACGGCCGTGGGACAGCTCGTGGGCACGGTGCAGTACATGTCGCCCGAGCAGTGCGAGGCTGATCCGGAAAAGATCGATTTCACCAGCGATGTCTACAGCCTCGGGGTGCTCCTCTTCGAACTCCTTTGTGGACGCCTCCCCTACGACTTGCAGGGAGCGGCGATTTTCGAAGCGGCCGGCATCATCATAGACCGCCCTCCCCGAAAGCCCTCGGCAATCGATGCCGGCCTGCACGGTGATCTGGAGACGATCGTACTAAAAGCTCTGGAGAAAGAACGATCGAACCGCTACGGTTCGGTGGCCGCATTTGCGGACGACGTCCGGCGCTATCTGGACGGAAAGCCGATTCTCGCAAGGCCCGCCGGCGCGCTCGAGCGGATCTGGAAATGGGCGCGCCGAAACCCCGTGGTGAGCGCAGCGGCCACTCTCGTGCTTGCCGCATTGACAGGGTTTTTAAGCTATATGCTCTTCTTTGCCTATCCCCAGCTCAAGACCGAAAGGGAAAGGATATTGAGAGCCTATGCCGAGATCACTCGCCTCTCCGACGTGACGCTCCTCGCGCGTCTCGAAAAATCGGAGAAGATCCTTTATCCGGCCCATCCTCGAAAGTTGGCCGGATTCGAATCCTGGATCGACAGCGCCGAGGAACTCGCCGGCCGGCTCGTCGTGCACCGCCGCACCCTGGATAGGCTGCGTAAAAAGGCTCTGACCTACGACGAGTCGATAAAGCAGAGGGACAGGGAATCCCACCCGATGTGGGCCACCTACGTTCACTTGAAGAAACAGCGCGTCGACATCGAAAAGCGTATGTCGGACCTCCAGACCCGAATCGAGGCCGAAGGCAAGGGCGGGTCAAAGGCGCAGCTCCAGAGCATGAAGGAAATGAAGTACGATTTCGACCCGATGGTGACGATGATCGACGAACTCGAGGCGGACATCTTCAAGCGCCGCCTGTGGGTTTTCGACGATCCCAAGATCAAGTGGCAGCACGACATTCTCACAGCGCTGGTCGAAAAGCTGGAAGCCTTCGTCGACCCGGACAAGGGCTTGGCCGGCAAGGTTCGGGAGCGCTGGATCTTCGCACGGACAGTGACAAAGAAAAGCATCGATGACCATCGCGACGCGTGGGACAGCGCCATCGCCTCTATCGCCGACGAGACGCGGTTTCCCTGTTACGGAGGCCTCACGATCGAACCGACGATCGGTCTCGTGCCCCTCGGCGCGGATCCGAACTCGGGGCTCTTCGAGTTCGCCCACCTGCGGACCGGAACGATTCCCGCACGCGACATAGACGGTAGACTCCAGCTTTCCGACCTGTGCGGGCTGGTGTTCGTGCTGATTCCGGGGGGGAAATTGAAGACCGCCGAGTCGGAACGCGAACACGTGCTCGAGCCCTTCTTTCTCTCGAAGTACGAGATGACCCAGGGGCAGTGGCTCCGGATCGCGGGCCAGAATCCGAGCCAGATGAAGGCCGGTCAGAATCGGGCCGATCAGATAATCTCCCTCCTCAATCCGGTGGAGATGGTGAGCTGGGATGATTGCGCGGCCCTTCTACCCCGCGTCGATCTGCGCCTTCCGACCGCGGCGGAGTGGGAGTACGCGATCCGGGCTGGTACAACCACGACCTGGTGGACGGGCGATGTCGAGAAAAGCATCAAGCGGGCCGCCAATGTTCGCGACAAAACCTGCCGATCATATGATGCCTACAAGAATCCCTGCGAGGATTGGGAGGACGGTTATGCCGTGCACCAACCAGTCGGTCGTCTCGATCCCAATCCCTTCGGCCTTCACGACGTCATGGGAAATGTGATGGAGTGGTGTCAGGACGGTGTTCTGCCGGACAAGAGTCTTCTCGACGATGACGGAACTTTCGGCGGATCATTGAACCGTGTCTTCCGGGGCGGGAGCTGGGCCTGCTGGGCTGAAAACAGCCGATCCTCTTTCCAGTCCAGTACCAGTTCGAGCAACCGATTCTTCGATTACGGGGTGCGGCCGGCCGCGTCCCTGCCTCCCACACCATGACAGGATCGACTATTCCATCTCGTCGCGGAGCCAGGCCTTGGCCATGCGCCAGTCGTTGCTCACCGTGCGGGGCGAGACGCCCAGGACCCGGGCGGTCTCGTCCACGGTGAGGCCGCCGAAGAAACGCAGCTCCACGAGGCGGCCGAGCTGTTCGTCCTCTGCGAAGAGCTTGGTGAGCGACTCGTCGAGGGCGATGAGATCGACCGTCGTTTCCACCAGAAAAGCGCCCGCCACCTCGAAGGGCACCTTGCGCCAGTTGCCGCCCTTCTTCAGTGATCGCTTGCGGCGCGCATGGTCGACGAGCACATGGCGCATGGCGCGGGCCGCCACGCGGAGGTAGTGGGATTTGTCGTTCCAGTTCGCGCCCGAAAACTCCTTGAGGCGGATGTAGGCCTCGTGAACGAGCGCCGTGGTCTGCAGGGTGTGGCCCGGGTTTTCCTTGATCATCTGGCGCTTGGCCAGGGCGCGAAGCTCCTCGTAAACCAAGGGAAAGATCGCTTCGTCCTGGCCATGATCGCCTTTGGGTTGCACTGGGGGAAACTCCCTAATTCGTCGACTTATTAATATTGCTCATTATATCATCAACTGTGATCAATCAGTCAAACTATCCGGCCAATTTGCAGCTGTTTCCCCCGATCTAAGTCGAAAGATCCATCTTTTTCGAGAGAAATTGGCGATCACGTTGCGAGAATCTCTCCCCGATTTCGCTATGGATTGCAGGAATACTCCTCTCGCCAACTCACCCGCGTTTTCTTACGGAGGATGAAAAACGATGCGCTATGATCACGACAACCTGTCACGCCAAGTCCGATCCTTCCGGTCCCTGGGAATCGGTTTCTTTCTCGTCCTTTTTCTCTTCGCTGCGCCCGGATTGGACGCCCGCGTCAACGAGGACGCCAAGCTGCTCGCTTCCGACGGCGAAGAGGACGATATTTTCGGTCAAGCCGTTTCGATCTCCTTCAACAAGGCCCTGATCGGCGCACCCGGATCCGGGGGCAGCGAACCGGGGGCGGCCTATGTCTTTCGTTACGACCTCGGATCGGAAACGTGGATCGAGGAAGGCAAGCTCGAGCCCTCCGACGGTGACCCTGGGGATTGGTTCGGCGGAACACTTTCGCTCGACGGAGACGTGGCCCTCATCAGCTCCATATCGGACCAGGACAACGGTGTCGAGTCGGGATCGGCTTACATCTTCCGTTTCGACGAAACAACGGGGCTCTGGATCGAGGAAGCAAAGCTGCTCCCCTCTGACGGCGCTGCTCATGATAAATTCGGTTACTCGGTCTCGATCTCGGGAGATGTGGCCCTCGTGGGGGCGCCTTTTCATGACGCCAATGGCTCCGGAGCCGGCGCCGCCTACGCCTATCGTTACGACAGCGAGACAGGATCGTGGAACGATGAACAAAAAATCATCGACTACTTCCCGTGGGACACGGACAATTTCGGCTGGTCCCTTTCGGTCAGCGGAAAAACAGCTCTCATCGGTGTTCCTGGCGAAGACAACTATCCTGCCTACAATGCCGGCTCCGTACTCGTCTATCACTACGACGAGTACACCGGGCAGTGGGGCTATACGCACCAGCTCTTCGCCTCCGACGGCGAACTCAATGATTTCTTCGGTATGGCCGTGTCCCATTCGGGCGACCTGGCCCTGGTCGGGGTGCCCTACAACAGCGAGATCGGGACCGACGCCGGGGCAGCCTATGTCTTTCGCTATGATTCAGGCTCGAATACGTGGAACGAGGAAGTCAAGTTGCTCGCCCCAGATGGCAACGAGGACGACTATTTCGGCACCTCGGTTTCGATCTACGGCGACCTCGCCCTGATCGGTTGTCCTTTCGACGACGCTCTGGCATACAACGGGGGATCGGCCTACGCTTTCCGTTACAACAGCGCCACCGGTTCGTGGCCGCTCGAAGACAAGCTCACCGCGTCGGACGTTGGCCACAGCGATTTCTTCGGTACCTCTGTTTCGACCCATGGAGGTACGTCGGTGAGCGGTTCTTTCGGGACTTCCGATCTCGGAAGCTGGTCCGGCTCGGCCTATGTTTACGGCATCCCCGAAGACCTGGTGATCCACGTTCCGGCAGACTACCCGACCATCGGGGAAGCGGTCGATCACGCCTGGGAGGGCTATACCGTCCTGGTCGCGCCCGGAACGTACACCGAACAGGTCGATTTCGAACGGAAGGCGATCACTCTCCAGTCGACGCACGGCCCGGAGGTGACGATCATCGACGCCGGAGGTTCCGGATCGGTCGTCTACTTCGATGAACGCTGTCTGAAGACATCGGTGCTCGACGGTTTCACCGTGACGAACGGTTCGAACACGGCCGGAGGCGGCATCTTGTGCCAGAGAAGCGCGTCGCCGACGATCAGGCACAACTTCATCATCGGCAACAGCGCGGCCGAGGGCGGAGGGATCTTCTTTGCCGGATCCGATGCCCAGGTGATCGGCAATGTTTTCCTGGACAATTCCGCCAGCGTGGGCGGCGGAGCGATCTGCTGCTACTACATGACGGACCACGCGGCCCGGATCGAGAACAATTTCATCATCGACAACTGGATCAACAGCTCCTTCGGGCTGGGAGGCGGGATCTATTGCAGGTACGGCGCCCCACCGATGACGAACAACTTCGTTGCCCGCAACTCGGCCACCTGCGGCGGCGGGATCTACTGCGATGCGGACAGGGACATTCTCATCGTCAACAACACGGTGACCGAGAACACCGCCACCCACGAGGGAGGCGGCATCTTCTGCTACGCCTCAGGCTTCAATAACTGCACGATCACCAACACGATCGTCTGGAACAACAGCGCCGTCGTCGATCCGGACCTCTCCTTCCTGGCGGCCGGTGTGGAGGTGACCTATTGCGCCGTGACGGGCGGCTGGCCCGGCACCGGCAATATCCCCGACGATCCCCTTCTGGCCGATCCGGCTGACAACGACTTTCACCTGACATGGAGTTCCCCCTGCCGCGATGCGGGCACGAACGGAGCTGCCGGTCTTGCCGAGACCGATTTCGAGGGCGATCCCCGTCCCGCGCTCGGCACGGCCGACATCGGCGCCGACGAGTACTACTACCACCTCTATCACGCGGGCGGCGTGGTGCCTGGAAGTGTGATCGATATCAGGGTCGTGGGCGCGCCCGGTCTGCCCGTCGACCTCTACCTGGGAGCGACCCTGAACTTTCCGCCCCACCCGACCCAGCATGGAGACTACTATCTCGAATGGCCGCCCCTCTGGACCGGACCGATCGGCACGATTCCGGGCAGTGGGATTCTCAGTCTCCCCGTGACCGTGCCCGCGGGGTGGAGCCCGGGAGCGATCTACTATCTTCAGGCGCTCGTGGGGCCGTGGAATGGACCCTGGACCCGGTTTACCTTCGTCGACGCGCTGGTCGTGCAATGAGAACTTTAAAAAGGGGGCGGATCACCCTCGGCGATCCGCCCCCTTTTTCACATCACCATCGTCTTCGTGCACGCGGCGCCGATGGCGCCCTTCCGGCAGAGCTTCGTCGTCATGAATCCGCCCGAGTGGCGCGCCTGAACAGTGATCGCCTCGGAAAGAAGCGCCGCGCAGCTCGCTTGCACGTTCTGGAAAATCGCCGCCCGCGCCGCTTCGGTGACCGGATCGGCAGGTTCCACGAATCCGCTCGCATCTGGCGGCAGATCGGCCAGCGCGCCCTCGTTCAAAGGGCGCAAGGGGATCTTGTGATCGCCCTTTGAGGCGATCGCCCAGGCGGTCTTCAGCGCCTCGTCGAGCGGGCCCGCGTAATCGGCCAGCCAGCCGATCGAGTTCTCGGCCTTCACCGATCGCCCGCCGAGAAGGAGGCCGAGCAGCTTGGGCCAGTTCTCGAGCTCCGTCTTGCGGAACGGCCAGTGGCATCCCTCCATGCCGGGCACCACGGGCAGGGTGACCTCGGGCATGCCGAGATCGGCGCCCTCCACAGCGACCAGATAGTGGCAGTGGGTGAGAAGCTCGAGCATGCCGCCGAGGCAGCGCTTTCCGTTCACGAAGCCGACCGACACCTCGAACTCCTCGTGAAGGCGCCGCGCGGTCTGCGACCAGGTCTCGGCGATGGCCACCCCCTTCGCCTCGTCCTCGAGGGCGGGGAAGAACTCGGTCGTATCCGCGCCCACGAGCTGGGTGGAGAGGTGGAAGTCGCCGGTGACGATCACCTGCTTGATCCCCTCCGCCTTGAGCCAGCCGATGGCGCGGTTCAGCTCGGCGTTCACGTCCGAGTTGTAGCTCTCGCGGCCGATCGTGATCGTCCCCACCTCGCCGTCGTGCTCGGCATTGACGTAGAGCTGCTGCCAGGCGGGCGTATCCATGCTCTCGAAGGCGGCCGGATACCAGCAGTCCTTTGCCGCCTCGGGGTGGCGTTCGTGATAGGCCTTGACCGTGCGCAGGGCGCTTTCCGAGCCCATGCCACGGATCGTGGCCAGGATCCCCCGCTGAAACTGGGCGCAAAGCTCGCCGATGGCGTTCATCTGGGCGAAGTGCGACCTCTCCTCGTGTATGAGCAGGCTCGCCATCTGGATCATCGGTCCGAGGATCCACGTGTTGAACTCGTCCTCCTCGATATCGTCGAGGGTCCAGTTGACGAGGGGCCGGAAATGGTTCTGCGGGTACCAGTTCTCGCCGCTCGTCTTGCGCTCGTCGAGTTCGGACGGTATTGCGAATAGATCGCCGTAGTGCTCGCCCAGGTGATGGAGGCATGACCAGGTGAGGAAGTTGGCGCCCGCGGCACCGATCGCGTCGTGGGCGCGGAAGGGATTCGGCCCGAGCAGACGCCGCACGTACTTGTCGATCTTCCAGTAGGGCATGTTGGAGACGCCGTGGTAGCGCGCGCCCGCCATGGTCAGCCCGCAGAAGAGCACATCGAGCACGAAGGACCAGTTGTCGCTCACCGGCATGGGGATCATACCGAGCGCCCAGAAGAGCTGGGTCGTGGGCGATGTCTCCTCCTCCACCATCTCCCAGATCTTGTTGATCTCATGGGGGAAGGCCGGATGGGCGATGCCCACGCCGAGCTGCGACGCCGGGAAACCGGACGTGACCGACTTGATCTCGATCTCGGGAAAGGACGCCCGAAAGATATCGTAGTGGGCCTTCTTGATGTCGAGGATCTCGGGGATCGCCTCGAGAAGAAAACGCGGCTCGAAATCCTTGAGCCGCTCGGGAAGGCGCTTGCCGCCGTAGGAGAGGCTGACCACGTTCTCCATGATCTGGGCCGCACCGTCCGCGCCGAAAGCGCGCACCAGCCCGGGGTACTGCTTTCCGATCCCGTCGGGCACGCCCGGAAAGTCGAGGGCCACGATCGGCACGCCGTAAGGCGCGAGCCGCGAGCCGAGCTGCATCGCCTTGCCCGCGCCCACGATTCCGTTGGCGCCCGATATGACGAGCGCCCCGCGCCGCGGCGCCGGGCCGAAGACCTGATCGACCAGTTCACCCGCGTCGACCGGCATGCGGCCGTTCTTGAAGATGTCGAGGGTCGTTCCCAGATTCATCGTCTCGAGTGTAGATGGTCTCATTGAGGTTGTCATGACTGGCTCCCTCCTTCCGTGACTTTCAAGATAGCCGCGATGCCCACATCCCCGGCCGCGCAGCCGAAGATCATGACATAGCCGCCGCCGAGATCGACCGCCTCCTCGAGGGCCTCGATCAGCACGCGCGTCAGGGTCGGCCCCTGGGGGTGGCCCCAGACGAGCGGGCATCCGGTGGTGTTCATCTTGGCCCAATCGTGGTCGACCAGATGGGAGAAGATGGCGTCGTTGACGGCGAAGGGATTGTGGTTCTTGACCACCGCCATATCGCTCATGGTGAGGCCCGTCCGGTCGAGAAGCTTCTGCACGGCCAGCGCCGGCGCCTCGGGCATGAGCGTCGCGTGGGTCCTCATCTCGGCCTTGGCAATGAAGCGGATATCGATCTCGGGCCGGGGGCTGAGTTCGCGCGCCCGTTCCTTCGAGGTCACGAGCAGCGTGGCCATGCCGTCCGAGGCGTGTGTCTGCGTGCCGCCGGTGATGCACGTGTCGAGCTCGCGCATGGAGCGTAAGGAGTCGAGGCTCACCTTGCGCACGCCCAGGTCGTCGTCGACGCGGCCCAGGGGGCGTCCCTGCACATTGAGCACGTCGAGCGGAAAGAGGACGCGGTTGAGAAATCCCGACTCCTTGGCATTGAAATACTGCTCGTAGCGCAGCGCCGTGAGCTCGTCCACCTCGCGCCTGTCGATCTTGTATTTCCGCGCCGCCACCCCGGCGGTGGCGATCATGGCGCCGCCCGTCGCGGGATCGAATCCGAAGTTGTCCCACACATCGGAAAGAGCGTGGGTGCGCTCGTAGGAGCGCCGCTCGGGAAAGACCCCCACCGGCGAGTCGCTCGTGCGGTCGAAGGTGAGCACCCCCACCACGTCGTTGGCGCCGCTCTCCACCTCGGCGGCGGCCACGACCGTGGCCTGGAGCCCGGTGGCGCAGGCCTGCTCCATGTGGAATCCGGCGAGCCGCTGCCCCATGCAGCTCGACACGAGTGGCGCGGTCCAGAATTTCCAGTGCCACGGAATGGTCGAGCCGATCACGAGATAGTCGAGCTCCTTGGTTGATATCTTCCTCTTGCCCAGGATCCTGTTGGCTGCCTCGCCGGCGAACTGGCCGATGTTGACCTCGGCCAGAGGCGACATCTGCCAGGCTGGGAAATAACTGCTTCCCCAGGTGCCGTATGGGATCCTGGCCCGCGGAAACATGGTGTCTCCATTTTTCATGGGTCTCTCCTTTTGGCCTTTTCCGATGAACCGATCTTGCATGGGGCGGGATCGCGCCGCCTTCTGAATCTCTACACTTTAACGCTCGCGGCGCGGACTTCAAACACTGATTCATCATAGGAATGGGGATTCGACAGGAACGGTCCGGACAGGCGGTTGAAGCCTATTCCTTGTCGAGCAGCTCCTTGGCTTTCTGCCGGACTCTTTCGATGATGTCGGCTGTTTCGATGGGCGGTGCGTTTTCGCTGCAGGCCCGCTCCGCTTCGTCGAAGAACGCGTCGGACAGTCTTTGGTGTTCCTTGCCGGCGGCGGTCTCGTCCGCCAGCTTCGCGTGGCAGATGGCCATTAAAAACCGATCGCGCGTATCCTCGTCCCATCGGAAAGCGCGGGCCGATTCGGGCCAACTCTTTCTCTCCTCGATCGCTCTTTCGAAACACGAAATCGCTTCGACGAACGAGGGATTCGTCAACGACTCGATACCCGTTTCTCCTCGAAAGTACAAATTCAAGCCCCTCTGGCTGTAGTACGTGGGAGACCTGCGATCTTCGCTTCTGCACTTTGTGAGCGCCAGGGAGCTGAGCCTTGCGCCGGTCGTAAGCAAACCTTCCATGTCGCCTTTGCTCGTCCCAAGGAATTCTTTTGGAAAGGTCATGGCGAAAAAGGCAGCCAATCCAAAATCCCGCAACGAAAAGGTCGCCACGTCGAAGAGCTGCCGCAACTCGGCCGCCGCCTTGCGGGCTTCGCCCGCCATCAAGTGAGCGCGGCAGCGGATGAGAAAGGCGGATGCCAGCGCATAAGACGTTTTCGAGTAGGTCAGCCGTGTTTCCGACATGTCCATGATACGCAAGACTTCGGCCGTATTGCGCTCCATCAGGTATGTCTCCGCCATGGCCACGCAGAGGTGCGGATCGTTGGAGACCAAGGCGAGCCCTTTCTCGTAGTTGGCGCGCGCCTCCTCCAGCCGGCCCAGCCGTGCGAGAGATTTTCCGATGCCTGCGTAGATATTGTGAATATTTAAATTGGGCCTAGTGTCCTCGAATTCCCTGACCCGCTCGTAGGCCATCCGGTTGTGTTCCAGCGCCTCGTCGTTAAGCCCCAGAAGGAGGCAGACCGCGCCCATCGTGTTGTATATGAGAACGGGCGGCGTCTCGCCCGCGGCGTCGAGCGCCCGAACGAGCGTGCGCCTCCCTGTCTCCGCCATATCGAGAAAGTCATAGAACCTGGCATAGAAATAATAGGTCCGGCCGAGGCAGGTCAGCATGGTCACATTGCGCGGACGGCTCTTCAGGAAGGCGTCGAAGCGGTTGATCGTTCGCACGAACTCTTGGATCTCGCCTCCTTTGTGAAGATCGTGGAAGCCGACCAATCCAAAATAGTAGTGAAAAACAATGTGCTCCGTATTCATGTTCAAGCTGCTGATCACAGCTCGCGCGGCAGCAGGCGCCACCGGAAGCCCCTCGCCCTGGCGCCAGACCAGAGTCTCGGGAGAGGTCGGATCAAAGGCGCCGGCAGAACGTCCATGGGCGGCACCCTGATCGAGAAGCGCGGTGCGTTCGGCTCGAGCGGTCGCTTCTCCGGCAAGGGCGGTCTTGATGAGAGCGAGGAGATAATGGGCTTCTTTTTCGAGTACGCCCTCGTTCCGCGCCCGGCTCTTCACGAGGCACTTCTCGAGATTGTCGGCCGCGCCACTCAATTCGTGTCGATCGAGAGCAAGCACGGCCTCGACCATGCTGCCGAAGGGATCGGACCGATCGATATCGAGACACCAACCCCACATGACAACGTGGGCACGTTCGTTGTTGATCATCCATCCCAAGGCTTCCCTGATCGGCTTGAACCGCTCGCGCGCCAGGCGGATCTCCTCGCGCTGCTGGGCAGCCATGAACAATAAAAGAACGGCCACCGCCACAGCGGCAACGAACAGACCCGCGGCGGCGATCGAAACCTGCCGGTGGCGCCGCACCCATTTGGCCGACTTGGTGATCCACCCGGCCGGCGTCGCCTCTATCGGCTCACCGTCGACCGCCCTGCGGAGATCGTCGGAGAAGTCCGCCGCGGTCCGGTACCGCCGGGCAGGGTCCTTTTCCATCGCCTTGAGCACCACCGTTTCGAGGTCGTGCGAGACCGTTCGATTGTGGCGCCGCGGAGGGACCGGCTCCCTCTCCAGGATCTGATGGAAAACCTGCGCTGTCGTCTCCCCCATGAAAGGCAGGCGGCCGGTGATCAGCTCGTAGAGTGTCACGCCGAGTGAGTAGATGTCGGTTCGGGCATCGATCTCCTTCCTCTTGCCGGAGACCTGTTCGGGCGAGGCATAGTTCGGTGTACCGCGGAACTGGCCCGAGAGGGTGAGCGACGCCAGGTCGAGATGCCGCGCCACGCCGAAATCCATGAGCATGGCGCGGTCGTCGGGCGTGATCCGGATGTTGGAAGGCTTCACGTCCCGGTGAACGATGCCGGCCTCGTGCGCCTGGCCGAGCGCGCTCGCAACCTCCCTGATCCAGGCCACGATGCGGCGCAGCGCGGCGTCATCGTCGTGAAGGCGATCGTCGCGCACGATATCTTCCAGGCCCCGGCCCTCGATGTACTCCATCGCGAAGAAGCGCACACCCTTGTCCTCGCCGCTGCCGAAAACGGTGACGATGTTCGGGTGCCGCAGATCGGCGACAGCGTCCACTTCGCGCCTGAAGCGCGCCTCGGCCTCGAACGATCCGATCCGCTCCGGCCGCATGACCTTGAGCGCCACCTTCCGGTTCAGCGATTCCTGGACCGCGAGGTAGACCACGCCCATGCCGCCCTCGCCGAGCCGTCTGATCAGCCGGTACTCGCCGAGACGTTCGAAGGGGAGGCCCGGTTCCGGTTCGAGGCCGTCCATATCGGTCCGCCTCTCCCCCACGCCGTTCACGAATTGCGCCCACGCGGGCCGGTCGGGGAATTCCGGGGCGTCCCGGTGCGCGGCGAGCAATGCGGCGATCTCCTCCCGGAGCTCCGGATCGTGAGCGCACGCCTCATCGAGAAAGGCGTCCCGTTCCGCAGGTTCGCGTTCCAGGGCGGCCTGGAAGATCTCTCTCATCTTCGCGCCGGGATTTCGCGCCATCCGATTGATCCTGCCTGAAAAACAGCCCCTCGAAGCCCGATTCGGGGATAAATTATACCCAGCATTAACATGGTTCTCACCAAATCTTAATATTAGGAGGCTAATCTACTTCCGAATATGTACAAGCGCTGAGTACGTCCACGCGGACCGATTGAAAAACCGAGGATCGATTCCATGTCCCTGCATCTGGAAACGGACATTCAGAACCTGAAGAAGAACATCCTGGCCCTGAGCGCCCTCGTCGAGGAGAGCGTTCGGGAGTCGGTCACGGCTTTCGAGACGAACGACATGCCGCTGGCCGAAAAGGTCATTGCGCGCGATGCGGAGATCGACCGCCAGGAGATCGAGGTCGAGGAGTCCTGCCTCAAGACCCTCGCCCTCCACCAACCGGTGGCGATCGACCTGCGCTTCATCGTCTCCGTTCTCAAGATCAACAACGACCTGGAGCGGATCGGCGACCTGGCCGTGAACATTGCCGAGCGCACCATCTCGTCTCGAAGCGCGCCCGCGGACGGCGCCTCGGGCTCCTTCGCCGATCTCGAAGAGGAACTGGAGGAGATGGGCGAGAGATCCCGCTCGATGCTGCGCAAGAGCCTCGATGCGCTCGTGAATCTCGACACCGCCCTGGCGCGACAGGTGTTCGCCGAGGACGATGCCGTGGACGCGATCCAGGACACCGTGCTGCGCCAGGTCAAGGAGCGGATCGCGGCCGACAGGTCTCATCTCGACACCCTCATGTCGATGCTGTTCGTGTCCCGCCACCTGGAGCGGATCGCCGACCTGGCGACGAACATCGCCGAGGATGTGGTTTACATGATCGAGGGAAGGATCGTGCGCCACGGCGGTATTCCGCACGATGGAGAAGGAGATCTGTCTTGAGCCGGCCCGACACTCCTTCTATCATGGATCGAGAACGTGTCTCGCAGGGGGGTCGGATGGTCAAGGAAAGAATTCTCATCGTCGAGGACGAAGAAGACATCGCCGAACTCGTGTCCTTCAACCTGGCACGGGAAAAATATGACGTGACCGGTGTCACCTCGGGCGAGAAAGCCCTGGAGGCGGTGCGGACGAAGCGCTTCGATCTGATCTTGCTCGACCTCATGCTGCCCGGCGTGGACGGGCTCGAAGTGTGCCGTACCCTGAAAACCGATCCCGCGACCCGCGAAATTCCGATCGTCATGTTCACGGCGCGGGGCGAGGAGGCCGACATCGTGGCCGGTCTCGAACTCGGAGCCGACGACTACATCACCAAGCCCTTCAGTCCCCGCGTCCTCGTGGCGCGGGTCAGGGCCGTGCTCCGCCGCCGCGCCGTGCCCCCGCCCGAGGAGGACGCGCCCCTCGCATTTCGAGATCTCTCGATCCACCCCGGCCGGCACGTGGTCGAGGTGAAGGGCGAACCGATCTCCCTGACGCTCACAGAGTTCCGCATCCTCCATTTTCTCGCCCGGCGGCCGGGATGGGTGTTCAGCCGTTACCAGATCATCGATGCTGTTCAGGGACAGGATCATATCGTGACCGATCGTTCCGTTGACGTGCAGGTCGCCGGACTGCGAAAAAAGCTCGGACCGGCAGAAGCCTTCATCGAGACGGTTCGAGGAGTGGGATACAGATTCAGGGAGTGATCGATGGCCCGCAAGCGGCTGCTCTGGCAGCTTTACCCCTCCTATCTTCTCATCACTCTCATCGCAATGGTCGCTGTCGCCTGGTACGCGTCGCGATCGTACCGGGATTTCCATCTCACCGAGATCGCCGCCGACCTCGAGGCGCGCGCCCGCCTGGCCGGCTGCAAAATCGGATCGGGGGAGAAGGGCGCCTCTCGCGACGGCCCGGCTTCGGATCGCGAGGCCGTGCAGAAGACCTGCCTCGATCTCGGCGCGAAGTCGGCCACGCGCATCACCGTCATCGCCGCCGACGGTACGGTCCTCGGTGATTCAAAAGAGAATCCGAAGCGGATGGACAACCACTCCGACCGCCCCGAGATCAGGGAAGCGCTCTCCGGCCGGACCGGGACTTCCACGAGGTACAGCTACACCCTCAAGCAGAACATGATGTACGTGGCCGTGCCGCTCGAGCCGGACAGGAAGGCGGCCGGAGTGGTGCGCGCGTCGATCCCGGTCTCGTCCGTGGATGTGGCCCTTCGATCGATGAACATCAAGATCGCCATCGGCGGTCTCCTCATCGCTCTCGTATCCGCCATCGTGTGCCTCGCCGTATCGAGAAGGATCAGCCGCCCGCTCGAGGAGATGCGCCGCGGCGCCGATCGCTTCGCGGCCGGCGAGCTCGGCCACAGGATGGCCGTTCCCGCCTCGCTCGAGATCGGAAGCCTTGCCGAGGCCATGAACCAGATGGCGCGCAGACTCGACGAGAGGATGCGCACCGTGATCAAGCAGCGGAACGAGCAGGAAGCGGTCCTGGCGAGCATGGTCGAGGGGGTCCTGGCCGTCGACGTCGATGAGCGGGTGATCAACATGAACCAGGCCGCCGGCACGATGCTCGGCGTCGATCCCGCCGTTGCGATCGGGAAAACGATCCACGAGGTTGTCCGCAACGCGGGACTGCATCGGTTCGTATCGAAGGCGCTCGCCGGCGAGGGGCCGATCGAGGACGATTTTTATCTCGGCGATACCGAGAGCCGGCTCATTCAGGCCCATGGAACGGCTCTGCGCGATACCCAGACCGACGGCGCCGGCCGCGACGAACGGCGCGGCGCCCTCGTCGTTCTGAACGACATCACCCGCCTCCATCAGCTCGAGAATGTGCGCCGCGAATTCGTGGCCAATGTCTCCCACGAGCTGAAAACACCGATCACGTCGATCAAGGGCTCCGTGGAGACCCTGCTCGACGGGATCGAGGGCGAGGGCTTCGACGCGCGGCGCTTTCTGGAAATCATCCGGCGCCACACCGACCGGCTCAACGCCATCATCGACGATCTCCTGAGCCTCTCGCGCATCGAGCAGGAAGAAAAGGTCGGTGTCTTCGAGCTCGCCCGGAGCGGCGTGCGCGCCCTGCTCGAGTCGGCGGTCCGGCTTTGCGGGGCGCGGGCCGCCGAAAAGAAGGTCGCTCTCGTGGTGGATTGCGACGATCACCTGGAGGCGATGATGGAACCGCCCCTCCTCGAGCAGGCCGTGGTCAATCTCGTGGACAACGGGATCAAGTACAGCGCAGAGGGCGGAACGGTCCGGATCGGCGGTACGGCCGGAAAGGACGTCGTGACCATCACGGTCCGCGACGAGGGCTGCGGCATTGCCGAGGAGCACCTCCCCCGCCTCTTCGAGCGCTTCTACCGCGTGGACAAGGCGCGCAGCCGCAAACTGGGCGGAACGGGGCTCGGCCTGTCGATCGCCAAGCACATCGTGAGTATCCACGGCGGCTGCCTGTCAGTGACGAGCAAGCAGGGAAAAGGCAGCGTCTTCACCATCGAGCTGACCGGCGGGTGAGAGTTTTTTTTTGACTCTAACGGTCTCTTAAAGAAATCCTAACAGTCGCCGTGTAATGTTGGTCGGATCGATTGTTCCGGTCCTGGCAAAGGATCGATTCGCCCTGGCTCTCTTCCCATTCAACGCGCTGTTTTTTGTTTTGTCGGAGATAGTTTGATGTTCAAGGGATGCTCTGTACTGGTGCTCGTCGTCTGTCTCGTGTCCCCTCTCCGGGCTTCCGAGTCCGGGGATCAGCCCTCTCTCGTCGATCTGAGCGATCGCGTGGAACAGCTCGAGGAGGCGACGCCTTCCTGGCTCGAGAAGATCACTCTCAAGGGCGATTTCCGCTACCGCTTCGAGCACATCGACATGGAGGACACCTCCAACCGGAACCGGCACCGCTTCCGTTTCCGTCTCTTCGTCGGCGCCGAGGTGAACGACCTCGTCGATCTCGGGCTCCAGTTCGCCTCGGGCAGCGATGATCCTGTCTCGACGAACCAGAGCTTCGACAACGGCTGGGACACGAAGCGCGCCGGCATCGACCTCGCCTACTTCGACTTCCATCCGATCGAGAAGGACAACCTCGAGCTCAACGTGGTGGGCGGAAAGATGAAGACCCCCTTCGCGGTGATGTCGAAGAGCGAGCTTCTCTGGGACCCCGACCTCCGCCCCGAGGGGATCGTGGTGAACGCCGCCGGCGAGTGCAACGACTCGATCGGCTGGTTCGGGCATGCCGGCCTCTTCTACCTCGAGGAGCGCAGCGCGGCGGCCGACTCGCGCATGGTGGGCGGCCAGCTCGGCGTGGTCCTCGGCCTCAACGACTGCGGCAGCGTCACGACCGGCGCCGGATACTACGACTTCGGGCAGCTCGAGGGGCGCGAGACGCTCTTCGACGACACCGATTCGGCCGGCAACTCGTCGACCACCATGGGCGGCCTCGAATTCTACGACGAGGACTACAACGAGCTGGAGATCTTCGCCGAGTTCGCCACCGAGATCGACGAGCTGCCCCTTCATGTCTTCGGCAACTGGGTCAACAACCGGAAAGCCGACGACGACGACAAGGGCTGGGTGGCCGGAGTCAAGGTGGGCAAGGTCAAGGAGTTCGGAACCTGGGATTTCCGTTACCAGTTCAAGCGCCTCGAGCGGGACGCCGTGGTGGGCGCATTCACAGACTCCGATTTCGGCGGCGGCGGAACCAATGCCAAGGGGCACGAGTTCAACGTCGGCTTCGGACTCGCCGAGGACTGGAAGCTCGCCCTGAGTTACTTCCTCAACAAGACCGGCATCGCCAGCGGCCAGACCGAGATGGATTACGACCGGTACCAGATCGATTTGAAGTTCAAGTTCTAAAGAATCCTTCGCCTCGCGAAGGCCGTACGAAAAAACCGCCCCGTGCACCGAGTGATGCTGCACGGGGCGGTCGTGTGTTGGTGGGTACTGAGAACGGTTGACTGGAAAAAAACAGTTCTCGCCAAGGCGCAAAGGACGCAAAGGTGAAGAATAAAATATTGGGTAGGAAAAAGGCAAGGAAGGCGAATTCGACGGCATACCTCTGGTTGCTTGTTGGTCCCGACGAATGACACCAGGCCAACGGGGACCGCATCTTGACCCAAAAACCTTCTTCCCTTTCCCTGGCGATCTTTGCGCCTTGGCGAGATCATATCCTCACCATTCATGAGTCCGGCAGACTCTCAAACCGGGACTGATTGTTTGGAATCTATCCGAACCGCCCCGTCACGTAATCCTCGGTCTCCTTGAGGAGCGGCCTCTCGAAGATGGCGCTCGTCGGACCGTACTCGAGGATCCGTCCCAGATACATGAGCGCCGTGTAATCGCTGGTCCGCGCCGCCTGCTGCATGTTGTGCGTCACGATGAGGATCGTGTAGGAGCCCTTGAGCTCGAAGATCAAATCCTCGATCTTGCCGGTGGCGATCGGGTCGAGAGCCGAGCAGGGCTCGTCCATGAGAAGCACCTCGGGCTCGGCCGAGATGGCGCGCGCGATGCAGAGGCGCTGCTGCTGCCCGCCCGAGAGGCTCAGTGCGTTCTCGTGAAGGCGATCCTTGACCTCGTCCCAGAGCGCCGCGCCCCGCAGGCTGCGCTCGCAGATTTCGTTCAGCACGGTTTTGTTCCGCTCCCCGTCGATGCGGAGCGGGTAGATCACGTTCTCGAAGATGCTCATGGGGAAGGGATTGGGTTTCTGGAACACCATCCCCATTCTCTTTCGCAGCTCGATCACGTCGACGCGGGGATCGTAGATCGAGTCCCCGCGAAGGGTCATGTCGCCCGAGATGCGCAGGCCGTCGATCAGGTCGTTGATCCTGTTCACCGAGCGGATCAGGGTGCTCTTGCCGCACCCCGAGGGGCCGATCAGCGCGGTGACCTTGCCGTCGGCGATCGGCATTTCGATATTGAAGAGCGCCTGCTTCTCGCCGTACCAGAGGTTGAATCCCAGGATGTCGAGCACGGGATCTTCCTCGAGGACCGCGTCGTGGATGGCGGCCTCGACCGCCTCGCCACGCATGATCGCATCGAGTCTGTCGGTCTCCCGCCCCGGGACCGGGGCGCTGTTGTCGATTCTCATCATCTCCACTCTCTCAAAACTTCGTCTCGACGAACCTCTTGCGAAGCCGCGAGCGCAGCCATATGGCGAAAACGTTCATCGCGGCCACGATGAAGATCAGCAGCAACGTGGTCGTGAAGACCATCGGCTTGGCAGCCTCCGAGTTCTGGCTCTGGAATCCCACGTCGAAGATGTGGAAGCCGAGGTGCATGAAGCTCCGGTTCAGGCCGAAGGGCGGCGCGAGGTCGAGGGGCAGCTCGGGCGCGAGCTTCACGGCGCCGACGAGCATGAGGGGCGCCACCTCGCCCGCACCGCGCGCCATCGCGAGGATCATTCCGGTCATGATGCCGGGGAGCGCCCGGGGGAGCACGATGCGGCGGATCGTCTGCCACTTGCTCGCCCCGCACGCGTAGGACCCCTCGCGCATCGAGTTGGGAACCGCCGACAGCGCCTCCTCCGTCGCCACGATCACAACGGGAAGGGTGAGAAGAGCCAGGGTGAACGAGGCCCAGATCAGCGCCCCCTTGCCAAAGGTCGGATTGGGAAGGCTCTCCCTGTAGAAACCGGAAAAGAAGGGGGTCGTGGCGACGAGAACGATCACGGTCAGCGCGCACCCTCCCCACAGCACGAGCGACAGGACGCGCAGAACGCGCTGCGTGCCGGTCGCCTGCTTGCCCGGTTTCACCATGCTTCGAAGAAACGCGAAGAAGGCCGCCGCGCCGACGACGGACACCGTGGCGAGCAGCCCGAACCACGTCGGCTCGGGCATGACCCAGCTCGGTCCCCCGTCGATGAAGCTGCCAACGCCGTAGCAGAAGAAACCGAGCCCGAAGACGCCGAAGACGATGCTCGGCACCCCGGCGAGGTTGTTCACCGCGATGCGCACGGCGCTCACGATCGGGCCCGACCTGGCGTACTCCTTGAGATAGAGCGCGGCCAGCACGCCGAAGGGGACGACGGCGAGGGCCATCATGAGCGTCATGACCACCGTGCCGAAGATGGCGGGAAAGATCCCCCCCTCGCTGTTCGCCTCGCGCGGCTCCTCGGTGAGGTATTCCCACCAGCGCGAGAGATAGATGCCGGCCTTTTCGCCGAGGGAGAGCCTGTTGGCCGGGTAGGCCCTGACGATCTCGTCGAGGCGCATCAGAACGTTCTGCGGCGGCGCCGCGCCCTCGCCGGCGGTCTGCATGCGCAGGAGGAACCTCCCGTTCATCTCGTTGATGCTGTCGATCTGGCGGCGGATCGCGGCGAAGTCCTCGCCCGCCCGGGCCTGGACCTTCTCGTGGTTCTCGCGGGCCGCGTCGTGGGCGGCGAGGGAGGCGGCGTACTCGGGCGACCCGGCGCCGTACTCCGATTCCGCATCGGCGAGGTCGAGCTCGGCCGATCGTTTTTCGAGACGGGCCTCTTCCTGAATCCGGTTGATCTCTCCCGTGTCGTACTTCTCGAGATCGCGGCGGGCGCGCCACTGGGTCCTCACGAGTTCGTGAAATTCCCGGTACTCGCTCCAGGCCGCACCGGGGCCCTCCACGACCTCGGCCACACCGACGATGTCGATCGCCTCGCCGCACCGGTCGAGAGAAAGGAGCTCGCGCCGCATCTCGCCCCCGGAGAAGACCTCTGCCAGAACCCGAAACGTGCCGCCATGCCGGGGCGACAGGCTCTCCGCCAGATCGCGCGCCTCTTCCCGCTTGCGATCGAGGCTCTTGATCCCTCCGCCCGCCTCGTCGGGCTCGATGAAACTCGCCACGTGAACGAAGGCCTCGGGAAAGCCGTAGAACCGCCCCCACTCGAGCCGCTCGATGACGAGGGCCCACTCGGGGAGATCCTCCTTCTCGACCAGGAAGTCGTCGACCCACTGGAAGTGGTTCTGCGTGACCCGGAAATTCCCCGTGCGGAAGAGGCGGCGGCTCGCCGTCCGGCTGTCGCTGGAGTCGATCTCGTCCTGCACCCTGGCGCGCAAGTCGGGCGCGAGACCGTCGAGCCGGCCCTGCTCCGGTTCGAAGGATTCGCTCCGCGTGATCTCCCCCATGTAGACGCCGCCGTCGGCGGTTGTGATCCGCACCACGTCGTGGGGCCAGAAGGTGGAAAGACCCTGGCAGCAGATCATGAAGAGCAGGCCGATCACCATGATCAGGCAGACGATGAGCGCTCCGCCCGTGAGCCAGATCATCGGCTCCCCCACGGCGAAGAGCGAGGTGCGCGCCCGGGGGCGCCTGTCGCCGGGCGATGTCGTTGCAGGCCTCTCTTCGGTCATAGCTGGTAGGCCCTCTTTCGAAACCTGAGACGGACGATCTCGGCCACCGTGTTGATCACGAAGGTCATGGCGAAAAGCACGAGCGCGGCGAGAAAGAGCGTCCTGTAGTGGGCGCTGTCGCGCACCGCCTCGGGCAGTTCGACGGCGATGTTGGCCGACAGGGTGCGCGCGCCGTTGAAGACGTTCCAGTCCATGATGGCCGTGTTGCCCAGGGCCATGAGCACGATCATCGTCTCCCCCACCGCCCGGCCGAGCCCGATCATGAGTGCCGAGAAGAGCCCGCTCATCGCCGTGGGAATCACGATCCGCGTGGCGGTCTGCCAGGGGGTGGCTCCCGAGCCGAGCGATCCCGATCGCAGGTGTTCGGGAACCGAGGAGAGCGCATCGTCCGCAATGGTGTAGATGATGGGAATGATGGCGAATCCCATGACGAATCCGACGATGAGCGCGTTGCGCTGCACGTAGGTGTCGAAAGGAGAAATATCGGTTCCGAGAACGAGCAAGTCGCCGCGCACGTCGAGGCCGAGCTTGTTCAGGAGCAGGGCGATGGCGAGCGCGACAGCGACGGTGACGAGTCCGGTAACCAGGAATCGCGCCAGGTCGAGAGAGGCGAGCGCCGACCGCTCCATGGTCATCGACAGCCGACGCAGATAGGGCAGGAAAACTCGATTCGAGACGAAAACGGCAATGAAGATGCTCAGGGGAAGCATGAGGAGGAACCACCCGCCCGTTGCGCTGGCGAAAGGAGCATCCCCCGCGCCGGCGGTGTCCTGCCCATCCCAGGCGAGCCAGCCCTTGATGTCACCGGAGAAGAGAAGACCCTCGAAGACGGAATTCAAAGGAAAGACGAGGGCGATTCCGGCCAGGACGGGAACGACCAGAAAGAGGGGGCGCCAGTTGGCGACGCGCCGGGTGAATCCGGCCGGTACGATCTGCCATATATGGGCGGACAGGAGGAGACAGAAGGGAACGACCACGAAGAGGGCCAGCGTGCCCGGCACGAACTTCTCCACGAAGGGCGCGAAGACGAGCGCCCCCAGAAAACCGAGCACCACGCTCGGCAGGCTGGCCATCAGCTCGATCGTCGGCTTGACCTTGGCCTTGACCCGCGGGTTGAGGAACTCGCTCGAGTAGACGGCGGCGAGAAGCGCGAGCGGCGCGCCGAAGAGCATGGCGTAGAGGGTCGCCTTGATCGATCCGAAGATGAGCGGCGCGAGACCGAGTTTCGGTTCGAAGTCATCGGAAGCGCTCGAGCTCTGCCACATGTGCTGGGGCCTGGCGTATTCCTCGTACCAGACCGGCAGGAAGAGGGAGGCCATGTCGGCCTCGGGGTGCTTGGTGTCGAGGGCGCAGTGGTAGGCGGCCGCGGGCGTCACCGCGATGAACCCGTCCTCCCTGGGGGCGACGGCGAGGAGGGAGACCTCTTCGCCGCCGGGCACCTCCAGGGCGCCGAGCCGGCCCTCGGAGGTGACGCTGTAGACACGCACCGCGCCGTCATCGAAACCGCAGAGAGCGAGACGGCTGCGCCCCGACGGTGCGATGGAGACCACCGCAGGCCCGCCCTTCTCCAGCTCCTTGGCGAAGGCGAAGGCGAGGAGCGACCGCTCCCCGTCGCGCGTCGCGTCGAGAAGGCCTTCCCCCTCGAGCTCCTCGATCCGGACGAGAAAGCCGCCGCGCACGCACCCCGTCGAATCGCCCCAGAGAAGAGTGCTGTCGCCGAGGATGAATTCCATCGCCGTCAGGACGACGCCGTCGGCCACGAGACTTCCTCTTTCGGAGATGAATGCGTCCCGGGCGTTCTCCCGGTGGATCCGGAGGAGGCGGCCCGTCTCCCAGGCGAGGTAGATGTCCCGGCCCGATCCGGAGACGGACAGAAACCGGGCGAAGTCCCTCTCGAGAGCCTCCACGGGGAGTCGCTGGAGATCTTCGAACACGATGGTCTGCCCGCCGGTGAGAAAGTCCTCCTTGGCGCTCCCCGAAAGAGCGGTGAGCCGCGGTGCGTCGGCCGCGCCGGAGAGGACGCAGATGAGCAGCCCCGTCGAGCTGGCCACATGGTCCACGAGCCGGATCGGTGTGCGGGCGACCTTCTCGGCCCTGAGCGACTCGAACGAAAGGCGCTGGAGCCGGTACTGTCCTTCCGGCGTGAGCTGCACGACTCCGTCCTCGAACGGGACGGCGTCGCCGATCGCCCGGCGGCCGAGCTCGGCCCTCGCTTCTTCGAGTATCGCGCTCTCCGGGGGAAAGGAGGTCTCGAAGCCGATCGAGAGGAGTTCGATCGATCCGTCGGCAAAACCGAAAACAGCCTCGGGACGGCCGACGAGGAAGGACGAACAGGTGATTTCCCTGTCTTCGAAGAGGCGCCTCTCACCGATCAATTCGCCCGTGTCGATCCGGATGATCCGGATCCGGCCGCCGGGCAGCAGGAGCCAGCCCATGACCTGGAACTTGTCGATCGCGGCGTGTATCGGCGCCTGGCCGCTCCACTCGGCGTCGAGCGCCGACGGAGGGCTCACCTCGGCCGACTCGAAGAGGGGGACGACGACCCAGAGGAGAAAGACGCACACGCCGAGGACGGCCACGATCGTCCCGATGCCGCCCACGGTGATGGTCAGCCGGGAGATCACGTCGGCGACGGCAACGCCCTTGCCCGTTGTGCGTTTCCGTTGCCGGCCCGTAAAGTAACTGGAGTCGTTCATCACCCTGCCTTGCAGCAAGAAGACGGGCAGCGCCGCTCTTCGGACCGCCCGCCTCCGGTTCAAACCTCGAATCGGTCTCGACAAAGGGCTATTCGGAAAGTACACCTGCCGAACGGGCCGTGATGGTGATTCCCAACTGGGCGAGATCCTTGCGGGCGATCTCGAAGCTGACCGGCAGGTAACCGTCCTTGATCACCACTTCCTGTCCCCCGCGGCTGTAGACGAGCTTCACGAACTCGGCGCGCAGCGGATCGAGCTGCCGGCCGGGACGGAAGTTGACGTAAACCTGGAGGAAGCGGGCCAGGGGATACTCGGTGACGCGCTTCGGAGCCGCCTCGACGAACTTCTTCCCCGCCGCGGCGGCGATCGGAACGGCGGCCACGTCGGCGGTCTTGTAACCGATGCCGCTGTAACCGATGCCATAGCGGTCGCTGGCCACGCCCTGGACGACCGAGGAGCTGCCGGGCTGTTCCTTGACCGAATCCTTGTAGTCGCCCTTGAAGAGCCCGTGCTTCTTGAGGTAGCCGTAGGTGCCCGACGCCGAGTTGCGGCCGTAGAGGCTGATCGGCTTGTCGGCCCACTCGCCGGTGAGGCCCACGTCGCCCCAGGTCTTGATGTCGCTGGGGTAGCCGCCCTTGCGGGTCCTGGAGAAGATCGCGTCGATCTGTTGCAGGGTGAGGCCCTTCTCGGCGATCGGGTTGTCCTTGTGCACGTAGATGGCGAGCATGTCGATGGCGCAGCGGAGCGAGACCGGCTGGTAGCCGAAGCGTTTCTCGAAAGCGTCGGTCTCCTCGCCCTTCATCGACCGGCTCATGGGGCCGAAGTTGGAGGCACCGGCGATCAGGGCGGGCGGCGCGGTGGACGATCCCTTTCCCTCGATCTCGACGGGAACGTTGGGGTAGGCCTTGTTGAACTTCTCGGCCCAGAGTGTCATGAGGTTGTTCATGGTGTCCGAGCCCACGCTCTTGATCGCGCCCGAAACGCCGCTCACCGGCCGGTAGTCGTCGAGCCGCTTGTCGACCTTGATCTGGGCTTTTGCGGTGACGGCGAAGAGCAGACTGCAGGCCAGAACGGCCACGACCGAAAAGGCTCTGAAACCTCTGTACATCACGATCTCCTTTCTTGAATACCGGTTCAGTCCTCGACGCATTTTGGCTCTTCGGGTCGAGGTCGTGGTAGAGTAGCGCTCGAATGCTAGGATCGTGTTAGAGGAGTGAGAATATCCCGTTAATGTGGGGGGATGGCGCACTTAAAGCGCGAGGACCGGTTTGCGCGAAGAGGAGGAGGCGCCCTGGTTCCACCGGGGGAACCAGGGCTGAATCGGTTCAATTACCGAAGGTAAAGCGGAGGCTTACAGGAACTCGATCGAGTCGAGATTCGACACGGCCCATTTCCAGCCGCAGCAGCCTTGACCCGCGCTCAATCCCTGAATGTGCAATGTCTGTCCCGACCAGGAGGGCGGGATCTGGGGAGGAAGGGTATAGCTGAAAGCGATCTCGCCCGACGCCGGAAACTGGCCCATGGACCAGTGGCCGATCGGAATGAGATCGAGGGTCCAGCCATAGACGTTGTGGGTGCCGAGCTGCCACCCGAAGGCGACGAATGCCTTGTGGTCCTCGTGACCCTCGGAGAGGGTGAGCGTGATGACATCTCCTCCGCCGACAGGAACATTCGGCTCGACGACGAGCACGAGGTCGCAGCCGTGGCCACCTCCGCCGCCGCAATTCGAATAGGCGTGAGGCGTCAGCGCCACGAGGGCGGCCAAAACGAACAGGATCGATCCAAAGATGAATAGTCTCATGGTTCCTCCTTCAGGATGGGTCGAAAAGAATTCCGTCCCCGAAAACGGTCCAGATCGATTCGTGGAGACGGTGAGAATATTCAAATATGCAGAATTCCTTGAATCGATCAAGTCCCTTCCGCATTGCGCCCGAGGCGGGCAAAGTATATAATCATTCAAATCAATAGTATCCTGAAGCCCGCACCCGCTCGAAGAACCTTGAACCAGCCCTGCAAAAAACAGGAGACCGCCATGATCCGCATCATCCTTCTCACTCTCGTCTGTCTCTCGGGAAGTCTCGCCCTGGGACAGGACGCGCACGGCCCCGACTGCTGCTGCAAGGCCGACTGGATCGCGCGCCTCGAAAAGGAGCTCGGCCATCTTCCCCCGGTGAGCGTGCTCTCACGTTCGGCCGGTTCGGATGCGCTCGGCGACACCGACGTGATCCACTACAATCTGAACATCGAGATCAATCCGTCCACCGAGTGGATCGGCGGCTTCAACACGATGACCGTGGAGAGCCTGATCAACGGTCTCGACGATTTCCGGTTCCGCCTCTCGAACACCTTCACGATCACGTCGGTCACGGTGAACGGCGCCCCTGTCGCGTGGAACCGCATCGATTCCACCACGGTGGAAGCGACGCTCGACCAGACCTACAACCTGGGCGAGCAGTTCGCGCTCGGCGTGGGCTACAACGGGGAGCCGTACGGGCAGGGTTTCGGGTCGATCGAGTTCACCTCGCAGGGCGGGTCCCCGCTCGTTTTCACGCTCAGCTCGCCATGGTACGCCTACACCTGGTGGCCGGTGAAGGAAACGCTCGACGACAAAACCGTTGCCGACCTGCGGTACACGGTGCCCGACACGCTTTCCGTGGCGTCGAACGGCGTGCTGCAGAGCGTCAACCCCGTCCCGGGGAACAAGCTGATCTACCACTGGAAAACCGAGTATCCCACGGTCGACTACCTCTACTTCTTCGCGGCCACCGACTACAACTACTACGAGGATACCTACAGCTACCTGGGCGGATCGATGCCGGTGGTGATGTACATCTTTCCTTCCGACGACAACGCATCGAACCGGAACGCCTGGTGGAAGATGATCGACATCCTCGGCGTCTACGGCGATCTTTACGGCCTCTACCCCTTCATCGACGAAAAATACGGCATGGCCCAGTTTTCCTGGGGCGGAGGCATGGAGCACCAGACCCTCACCACGCAGGGCGGATTCTGGGAATACATCACCGCCCACGAGGCCGCCCACCAGTGGTGGGGCGACATGATCACCTGCGGCTCGTGGCACGACATCTGGCTCAACGAGGGATTCGCCACCTTCTCGGAAGCGCTCTGGTTCGAGTTCGAATCGGGATCGAGCGATCCGGCCGAATACCACTACTGGATGGATGTGCGCCGTCCCTACAGCGTTGGCGGGAGCGTCTACTGCTATGACATCTCGGACCTGTGGCGCATCTTCTCCTCAGACTACACCTATCGCAAGGGCGCGTGGGTGCTTCACCAGCTGCGCCATGTGCTGGGTGACACCGACTTCTTCGACACCCTCGCCGCCTACCGCGCCGCCTTCGAATACAAGAGCGCCATTACCGCCGATTTCCAGGCGATCGCCGAGAGCATTCACGGAAGCTCGCTCACCTGGTTCTTCGACGAGTGGGTCTACGACATCGGCGCGCCCGCCTACCGTTACGCCTGGACGGAGCATGATGTGAACGGAGAGCTCTTCGTGGAGCTCTACGTGAAACAGACACAGTCGTCGTCCTACCCGACCTTCACCATGCCGATCGACATCACGACCTGGTCGGGGGGATCGGACACGACCCACGTGGTGTGGAACGACGCCGAGACGGAGCATCTGCTGATCCCGGTGGACGGCAGCACGTCGAGCATCGAGTTCGACCGCGACGAGTGGATCCTGCGCACGTCGCTCTCCACGACGGGCTTCGTGGGCGGCCCGCCCAAGATCGTGTCCACAACGCCGGCGCCGGGAGAGCGGGTTGCTTTCGGATCGGGCGCGGGCACGGTGGAGGTCGTCTTCCACAAGGACGTGTCGGTCGATGCCTCCGATTTCACGCTGACCGGTTTTATCTCGGGGGAGCGCTCCTTCGATCTCACCTATGATAGCGGCACCCAGACGGCGACGTTGACGCCCGATCGGCCTCTTCCGCCCGACTGGTACAGACTCGATGTGTCCGACGCCATCACCGACACGTCCATGGGTCTCTCCCTCGACGGAGAGCTCGCGACCTCTTTCGATCCGGATGCGCTGCCGAGCGGCGACGGCCTGCCCGGCGGCTCGGCGACCCTCCGTTTCGTGGTGATGCCGCCGGTGTGGCAGGGTTCGGTCGGATCATCCACGGGAGGTGCGAATAACAACGTGGGCGCACACCGCTGATCATACTTTGCTGATCAGAGCTGATCAGAGCTGATCAGGGAAAAAAATCACCGCAAGAAACGGGTTGCGGCCGTTCGGGAGTTATCCCAGATTGGGGCTAACGAACGTGCGATTGTCGGAGACCGGCCATGACTGCCACTGACGCCTTGCGGATCGAGAAAGCGATTCATTTCATCGAGGCCAATTTCAAGAACCAACCCTCGCTCGAGGAGGTCGCGGCGTACGTGAACCTGAGCGGGTTCCATTTTCAGCGGCTCTTCCGGCGGTGGGCGGGGATCAGTCCGAAACGATTCTTGCAGTTCCTTACCGCCCAGCACGCGCGCCGCCTTCTCGAGGAGTCGCGCAGCGTGCTCGACGTGGCCTTCGACGTGGGGATGTCGGGGCCCGGCCGGCTCCACGACCTCACGGTGAACGTGCATGCCATGTCGCCCGGCGAGCTCAAGCGGCGGGGTGCGGGATTGACGATTCACTACGGATTCCACGACACCCCCTTCGGCGAGTGCCTGATCGCCCAGACCGATCGCGGCGTGTGCGCCCTCTTCTTCGTCCCGTCGGGAGGGCGCGGCGCTCTCGTCGGCGAGCTTGCCGCGCGTTGGCGCGGCGCGACGATCGAGGAGATGCCCGAAAGCACGGGGACAACGGCCCGCAAGATATTCTCATCGAGGCGCGGCAACGGCAGGCCCGACATCACGCTCCACGTGGAGGGGACCAATTTTCAGATCCGTGTCTGGGAAGCCCTGCTCACGATTCCGCCCGGAATGCTCGTCTCCTACAGCGACGTGGCAACCCTCGCGGGCCAACCGGAAGCGGTGCGCGCCGCCGGCACGGCGGTCGGCCAGAATCCGATCTCCTATCTCATCCCCTGCCACCGGGTGATCCGGCGGACAGGCGCAATCGGCCGGTACCGCTGGGGCGGCGCCAAGAAGAGAGCCCTCATCGGCTGGGAAGCCGCACAGCGTCATCTTCGAGAAGAACAGTTCAAACTCCTGGAGAAAGGCTCATGAACAGACGGCACTTTCTGGCAGCGGGCGCGGCCGCAGGCCTCGGTCTGCGGCGAACAGCTCTGGCCCAGGCCGAATCGGAGACCACGGCGACCCGTTCCAACCCGATCGCCGTGGCGACCTACTCGTTCTGGCGATTCAAGGATGGTCTCAAGCTCCCGATCGAGAAGTGTATCGATCTGGCCGCCGACATGGGATTCGCCGGAGTCGACGTGCTGCACATGCAGATGCACCGCGAAGACGATCAGTACCTGCGGGAACTGAGACGCCACGCCCTGCTCAACGGCATCGCGCTCTGCGGCCTGTCGATCCACCAGGGTTTCGTGACGCCGGACAAGGAAAAACGCCGGGCCAACATCGACCACACGGTCAGGATGATCGAGATGGCCTACGCGCTCGGTATCCCCTGCATGCGGCTCAACACCGGCCGCTGGCGCACGACGAAGAGCTTCAACCAGCTCATGAAGGACCGCGGCATCGAACCGCCCCTTCCCGGTTACACCGAAGACGACGGTTATCCCTGGGTGATCGACGCGATCGAGAAGTGCCTGCCCGCGGCGGAGAAGTGCGGCGTCGTGCTCGCCCTCGAGAACCACTGGGGGCTGGGACGCACACCGGAGGGGCTCCTGCGCATCGTCAAGGCGATCGATTCGCCGTGGCTGAGGATTCTTCTCGATACGGGAAACTTTCTCGAGGACCCTTATGACAAGCTCGAGATGATCGCGCCCTACACCGCCTTTGTCCAGGCCAAGACCTACCACGGCGGGGGGACCTATTACACCCTCGATCTCGACTACGGGCGCATCGCGGCGATCCTCAGGAAAGTGAACTACCGCGGTTACATCTCTCTCGAATTCGAGGGGAACGAGGACTACCGAACGGCGATCCCGAAGAGTCTGAAGATGTTGCGGGGCGTGTTCTAGAGCGGCTCGCGATCAATCGAACACTTCGAATCGGACCTCGTCGACAAAGACCTCGAGCGCCGCGTTTTGGTCGTCGGTGCGGACCGCAAATCCCTGCAGCAAGAACTGAAGCGCGTACTGTCCGCCTCTTGGCGGCTCGATCGCGGTCACATCGCTCCGCGCCAGAGGCGGATCGTTGCGGCTGCGATCGACATGGCGGACGAAGAGGTGGGCAATACCGAGCGCGGGGATGTACTCCATCTCGACGTCGAGCCAGTGATCGGGCACGAATTCAGCCGCGAACCTCCCCGTTCTGTTCACGGCCCGTCCGGGGAAATTGAAGTTCACCATATAACGGTCGCCCTCCTGGGACATGCTGTTTCGCGCGTGGCTGAGGATGCAGCACACGAAAGCCTTGCTATGGGATCGATCAGGGATCTCCACGCTCCCGGCCGGCACGAGCTTCGCCACGAAGGAAGACGCAAAAAAGAGGCGTGACACGAAAACCTTGAAACTGAGCCGGAACGGCCTCGTTCCATCCCAGAGAGAGGAGGGGTTCGGAGTGAGAGTCGTGAAAAGGTACTCTTCCTGATCGCTCTTCGCCGGGCCGCACCGGAGGGCGCCGAACCTGCCCCGTTCGTAGCGGCCGCCGTACTGGCCGATCCGGTCGCTCTGCAGTGTCAACGTCCCGCCGCCCGGCCCGACGACGAGGCGGCCGGTCTCTTCGTCCTCGAATCTCTCGTCGAGGAGCAACGTGCCGCCGGAAAGAAGCTTCTCGGCCAGGCTCCTGCGATCGTCGAAAGAGAGACCGCCCATTTCGAGGCCACCCTCGACCGGGGTTCGGGCGCGGACCAGATCGGTGTATGCGGCCGCGGCCGTGTCGTAGTCTCCGCGAGCCAGGTCGAGATCGGCATGGACGAGAGTGAAGAGGACCGATCGCTCCTCATCGCCCCACTGCCAGCTGTCGAGCACACCTTGAGCCAGAACGAACTGCGCCTGGTCGACCAGCCCCTGAACAGCGGCGGCAAAGGGCCTGACGACCGACTCTCCGTCCACGATAGCGGCGGCGAGGTCGATCAACTTGATCCCTGTCATGTCCATGGCTCTGAAATTGGAATGGTTGCCCGACGGTTGGGCCGCACCGATCACGCGAGGCGGCCGATCGTGCGGCGGCCGGCTCACACCCATCGTGTGCATGACTGAACCGTTATAGAGGACGATCTCCGAAGAAGGATCCTCGTCGAGCTGCCCCGTGGCCATGAGGAATTGACCGGTGAATGCCGTCCCCCTCCACCCGCCGGCACGGGAACGATCGGGCTGGAGAAAGACACCGCCAGCGTTCTCCAGGCAGTGGGAGCCCTCCACCCCCTTGCGCCAGTTCAGGAAAGCGATGACGAAGTACTTCGCCGATTCCGCGGGATTCGCCGATTCCGCGAAACATCCCACGACCGGGTCTCTCGGCGCGAACCAGAAACCCATCTCGCGCGGCGGACTCCAGAGCGACTCCACCTTCCAGTGGGACGCGTCGCGGGAGATCCTGTAGAAACCCGACCTGTCGAATCGCGGATCGATCTTGGCGTCGAGGTCCTCGCGATGCGGCGTGAATCCCCGCGCCGCGATGAGCGAGGAAGGCCCCGGGCCGACGCCGGACAGAAGGAACATTCCGTTCAGCACGCCCGCACAGAGCTCGCCCTTCTCCGCGAAACGCCCCTCCTCGAGGCGGCCCCGGAAGAGTCCGAAACGGTGGTGGCCGCTCGTGACAACAAGAAGTTCCGCGGCGCCGTCGCCTTCGAGGTCGGCCACGGCCAGGCCGCTGATATCCTCGTCGTCGCTCTTCTCGAAGAGAACCGGAATGATCTCTTGCGCCTCCTTCTCGGTCCCGTCGATCACGTAGAGCTTTCTCGTGTCGGTGGCCATGCAGATCTCGTCGTGGCCGTCGCCGTCTATGTCGCCGCAGGCCATGTCCGCCGCACAGGAATCGAAGGGATGGCTCCAGCAGAGCGCGAGCGCTTCCGACGGCGCGTTCCGGCGCCACATCGAAAGAAGCCCCTTCCTCGATCCCCGGCTCGAGGCGACGAAAAAGAATTCGGGAGCGCCCGGCCCGTCGCATCGCCGGTGGAACCACTCGATCCGGCCCAGTTCGATTCCGCACGACCAGTCGAACGGTATCGGCCGGGTCTCGAGGTCTCCCTTCGCGGACCATCCGATGACGGCGAACTGCGGCCGCCTCTCGCCGTGGCAACTGGCAACGATCTCGTCGATCCCGTCGAAGTCGATGTCGACGCAAGTCGTGTATCCGGGTGAAATCCGGATCTCATCGCCCGCGCCATTCTTCATATGGATGAGCCCGAATCGGGTCGGTGTGCAGAGGCGGAGAAGGTCGGTGTTCAGCCGGGCCTCGTGGGCTGCCGGCCCTCCCTCGGCGGCGAGCGCCGCGGCTCTTTGCCAGTGCTCGCCCGCGGCGCCGACCTGGAGATAGTAAAAGCGGCAGTTTCCGAGAACATTGTGAGCGCGCGCGGCCACATCGGCCGAAGGCTCCGCCGCGAGGAGCTCCTCGAGGAGACGGGTCGCCGAGGCGACGAGCCCTTTCTGGCGCAGCGTGTCGGTATATCGGATGATTCTTTTCTGCGCCCCGTCGTTTCCACGTGTGCCGCGGATCGCTTTCATCAGGTCGAGATAGGCGAGCTCGGGGGTACGGCCCTCGACGAGGGGGCGCAGCTTGCGCAAAAGATCGTCGGTCCGCTCCTCGAGAAGAGCCGATTCCTGCGCCCTCAGTGAGATCTGCTGCCGGCTGAACCGCTTTTCCTGGCCGATCCACCAGAAGAGCGCGCCGATGCTGATCACGACCGCCATGACGAGCACGAACGCGACGCTCCCCATGAGCATGCGGTTGCGCTGTGTGAACTTCATGACCCGCGTGACGGCGCCCGCGGGTTTCGCCCGTATCGGACGATTGTGAAGAAAAGCCTGGAGATCGTCGGCCATGGCGTCGGCCGTCTCGTAACGATGGTTGCGGTCCTTTTCGATCGCCTTCGCAACGATCGTGGCCAGATCCCTCGGCACGGCGGGATTGATCTTTTTCAGCGGCGGCGGTTCGCGGGTGAGGATCTGGTCGATCACGGCATGCTGCGTTCCCTTGTGAAACGGAACGCGGAGGGAGAGCATCTCGTAGAGCGTGACGCCGAGGGAATAGACGTCTGTCCGGTGGTCGAGCGGAGACGCGCCTGACGACGCCTGTTCGGGAGAAACATAGTGGAACGACCCGAGAAACTCGCCCGTGACGGTCATCGACGCCGCCCCTTCCCGATAGGCGAGGCCGAAATCGACGAGCACCGGCGAGCCGTCACCCCGAACCAGGATGTTGCCCGGTTTCACGTCCCTGTGGATGATCCCGTTCGCGTGGGCATGGTGGAGAGCGCGGGCCGCCTTCAGAGCGATTGTCGCGCTCCATGCGACGTAGGTCGCGTCGCCCCGCAATGGGGCTTCATTCGCGGGCGAGGAGTCGTTCGTCGGGGACGGGCTGTTCGGTGCCGGCGAACGGTCCGCTTCAGAGGTGCTCTTCTCATTGTCAGACGCGTTCGCGGAGGAAGGCGCGGAAAAGACGTGGGACCCCTGAAACAGATCGGCGACCCTCTCTCCCAGGATCTCTTCCGCCGAACGGTCCTCGAGCCTTTCGAGGAGGCGGTTGAGCCCCTCGCCGTCGACGAGATCCATGGCGATGTAGTGCGTCCCCTCCGCCTCGCCCACGGAGTGGACCGGGACGATCCCCGGATGATTCAGCCCGGCGGTGGCCGATGCCTCGCGGCGGAATCGTTCCACCTGCCTCGGATCGAGGGAACGGTAGGCGGGCAGGAGTTTGAGGGCCACCTTCCGATCGAGCGGAATCTGCTCCGCCTCGAACACGATACCCATGCCGCCGCTGCCGATCTCGCGAATCAGGACGAAGTCACCGAGCACGCGCCCCTCGAAAGTCTGCGAGCGATGGGCCGGCGCAATCTTGAGCAGGTCGGACTGGGCCTCGAGGTAGCCTCTGAATCTCTTCTGGAGCGGTTCTCTCAGATCGGGATTCCGGGCGAGAATCTCATCCACGTCCGGTTCCTCGCCGCGTGTGATCGCGGCGATGAAACTATCGAGGATACTGTCGAGACGCTCCTCGCGGCTGCTCGACCCTTCACGGTCACTCACATCGAATCCCTGTCCATCGCTGCGTAGATCTTGGCCAGCTCCCGCTCGGCCTTGACGATTTGATTGCGAACCGTGGTTTCCTTGATGTCCAGGATCTCGCCGATCTCCCGGTAGGCGAGGTGCTGGAAGCGAAGCATGATGAGCATTTCTTTTTGGTTTCGTTCGAGCTGGTCGAGGGCTGACATGAGCCGCTCCTCGTCTTCGCGGGATTCCAGCTTCTTGCTCGGACTCGGATCGGAGGCGGGTTGTTCGGCGAGCAACCTCTCCGCCCTCGAACCTCCCAGGTGATTGTCCCGCCCCCCCCTTTTGCGCGCCGTGTAGTGGCCGGCGTTGTCGCAGATCGTGTGGGAGATGATGGTGGACATCCAGTGCAAGAAGGCTCCCTCCGTCTGACACTCGAACCTGTCGAGCGACCGGAATGCCGCGCCGAAAGCGGTCTGGACGATGTCGTCGGTCTCGACCTTCTTGCGCAGCTCCTGACCGAGCCTGGCCCGGACGAGCGGGCGGATGCGTTCGTAATACCGCGCAAAAAGAGTCTGCAGCGCTTCCGTGTTTCCCTGCTTGGCCTTGCCCACGAGCAGACGGGTATCGTCGCTCTTCGCTTTCGAATTCGAATCGGTCACGGCTCCACCACTCTCCCTGAGAAAACGCCTGTCTGGTCGGCCCTGTCACGATATTCTGTCCGAATCGGCCCCGCCTTGTACAGAGGGATTATACGGAGTAAATAGGAAATTCTCTGGAAGAGCCGCGGCGCGGGATGGCCAGCCAATGTCATTATTTCCGGCAGATCGAGACCTCGTCATGTTAGATTGTGAACAAGCGCGGCACCCATCCGGATTATCGATCAGGGCAGCGAGATGAGATTTTTGTGGACCACGATCCAGTCTGTTTCGATCTTTCTGACCACCCGGTTGCAGAGCCGCTATCTCCCGCTGCATCTGGCGCTTCTCGCGATGCTGCTCTGTGCTCCGTCGCTCTGGACGGGATGGGTGCTCGATGACGATTTTCACCGCGCGGCGCTCACACTGCCCGAGATGCCTGTTCTCAACCGGACGCCGGCGGAACTCTTCGTCTTTATCGACGGCAATGAAGCCGTCAACCGCATGAACATCTCCCTCGGCATCTTGCCCTGGTGGAGCCACGAGAAGCTGCGCATCGCCTTCTTCCGACCCGTCACCGGTTACACCCACTGGATCGACTACCGGCTCTGGCCCGACAGCGCGCCCCTGATGCACTTCCACTCGCTCCTCTGGCTCGGCGCCGCAACCGCGGCGGCCGCTTTTTTGTACCGCCGGCTGTTCGACGGCGCCTGGATCGGAGGTCTGGCCGCGCTTCTCGTCGCGGTCGACGACGCGCACGCCATGCCGGCCGTATGGCTTGCCAATCGCAACGCGCTCATCGGACTCTTTTTCGGTTTGCTCGCTCTGATCGCCCATGACAGATGGCGGCGCGACCGTTGGTGGCCGGGGGCGATCGTGGCGCCCCTCGCCTTCGGTATCGGCCTGCTCTCGAAGGAAAGCACCCTCTCGATCGGCGCGTACCTCTTCGCCTACGCGCTCTTTGTCGACAGGCGCAAGTGGCTCGCACGATTCGGCGCGCTCATCCCCTGTGCGGCGATCGGCATCGCGTGGTGGTTCGTCTACAGGGAGTTCGGCTACGGCGCGACCGGTTCGGAGTGGTATGTCGATCCGGGCGCCGACCCTCTCCGCTTTGCGCGCGCCGCGATCGAGCGCCTGCCGAACCTCCTCGCCTGGCTCTGGTTCGTCCCCTCCGACCTCGGATGGAAACTCTCTCCGCAGACCGCGCACACGCTCTGGCTGGCCGTGATCGGAATGCTGGCCTTCGCGGCTCTCATGGCGATCCCCCTCTTACGACGCGACCGGCTCAGCCGATTCTGCGCGCTCGGGATGCTGCTCTCCTTGCTTCCCGCATGCTCTGCCTACCCCTCGGACCGGCTGCTCCTCTTCGCGAGCCTCGGCGCTATGGGCCTGATCGCGCGGTTCGTGACCCTCCTCTTTCAAAAAACCGCGCCCCGCGGCGCGCCGGTGTTCTGGAGGGTGCCGGCTCGTCTGCTGGCGGCCATTCTCGTTGTCGTTCACCTGATCATGGCTCCCTGGACTCTTGCCGGCGTATCGCAATCGTTCGAGGATCTCGGCGACTCCGTGGACAGGGCCAACGCGAGCCTGCCGTCCGATCGCAAAGCGCGCCTGCAGACGTTTCTTCTTGCGAGCACACCCTCTTTTGCCACGCTCTCCTATTGCTACCTGTCGCGGCTCGTGCAGGAGGAGCAGATCTTGAACCGCGCCATGATCGTCGGATCGGGCGGCAATCGGATCGAGCTGCGCCGAATCGACAAGCGCACGCTGCTCGTCCGGCCGGACGGCGGCTTTCTGGCGGCTCCCGGCGGCCTGGCACCTGGCAAGGAAATGAAGCAGCTCCTCTTCGATCAGCGTCAAGGCCTCTTCGCGATCGATCGGCTGTACAGCGACGCGACGCCGATGGAGGTGGGTCAGAAGATCGACGTACTGGGAATGACCGTCGAGATCGCCGAGATCACCGAGGACGGCCGTCCGGCCTCGGCGGTGTTCGGCTTCCGGGCATCGCTCGACAATCCCCTCTTTCGCTGGCTCCACTGGAAGGACGGGAGGTTCGCGCCCTTGGACCTGCCTGAACCGGGGGAAGCAACGATTCTGCCGGCTCCGACACTCCTTCCGGACGGTTCGTGACCGCGATTGGCCGATATCCGGAACCGATCACTTTGTTGTTTCGAACAATTATATTCGGAAGCTATTCCAAAGAAAAATCTCTTCGAGAATGTGTTTTTGGACTTTTTACGCTTATTTTTCCAGCATATTGAGGAATATGGAAAATGTATATTGACATGATTGTTGCAATTTGCAACTTATCTATCGTGATTTAGCACACTCGCCCCTGGATCGGAGAGAGAAGACCGCGATGAACGGTAATCCCAAACCCTGCTGCTGTTCGACAGCGCCGGCCGCGCCTTCCGGGCAGTCACCGCCGCTCGACAGGGCCTGGATCGACGGCACGGTCGACACCGTTGTCGGCTCGATTCCGCGGGTCACGACGAGGCTGACCGCCGCGGACCGGGTGGGAGCGTGGAAAGTGCGCTGGGGTATGGGCCGGAGCTCCTACCGGGTCGAGCCGGGGCTTTACGCTGTCGGTTCCCCCACCGCCGAATCGATCGTCCTCGTGTCGGCGAACTACAAGATGAGCTTCGATCTCCTGCGGGAACGGCTCGCCTGTCGAGATGCCTGGATCGTGGCGCTCGACACCAGGGGCGTGAATGTCTGGTGCGCGGCAGGCAAGGGCACCTTCGGGACGGACGAGCTCCTTCACCGCATCGAGGCCGTGGGTCTCGAGCGTCTGGTCGCACATCGCAAACTGATCGTTCCCCAGCTCGGCGCGCCGGGCATCAGCGCCCACAGGATCAGATCGGCGAGCGGCTTCAGCGTGGTCTTCGGTCCGGTCAAGGTCGACGATCTGCCCGCTTTCATCGATGCGGGATTCAGGGCCGCACCCGTCATGCGAACGGTCCGGTTCCGCCTGCGCGATCGGTGCGTGCTGATCCCGATCGAACTGATCCCGGCCGTTCAAAAGGGTTTCCTGGCGGCCCTCATACTGACCCTTCTGTCGGGCCTGGAACCGGGCGGTTTCAGCCTCTCCAGGGTTTTGTCGCCCGGCATCGCGAACGGCGCGATCCTTCTCTGCGCCTGGATCTTCGGAGCCGTGGCCGTTCCGCTGCTCCTCCCCTGGCTGCCAGGGCGTTCCTTCTCGTTCAAGGGGCTCTGGGTCGGGCTGATCTATCTTCTCCCCGCCCTCTGGCTGGTTCACGGACAGGCACAGGGTGTTCCGAACCGGACCGCGATGGCGTCATGGCTGCTGATGGTCCCGGCGATCACGAGTTTTCTGGCGATGAACTTTACCGGGTCGTCCACGTTCACGTCGCTGTCAGGGGTTCTGCGCGAGATGCGCGTTGCGTTGCCGATCCAGATCGGATCGGCCGCGGCCGGCCTGATCCTGTGGATCGCGTCGCTCTACGTCTAGACACTGTTTTTTCCGTGGAGGAATCCTCTCGATGCTTCTCTATCTTCCCGGGGTCGTGACGATCGCACTCGACGAATCGCTGTGCAACGGCTGCACGCTCTGCACACAGGTCTGTCCCCGCGCGGTTCTGACCGTGGATGACCGGAAGGCACGTATCGTCGAGCGCGACGCGTGCATCGAGTGCGGCGCCTGCGCCACGAACTGCGAGACGGGCGCCATCACGGTGCGCTCCGGCGTGGGTTGCGCCGCGGCGGTCATCACGGGGTTGCTGAGGGGAACAGAACCTGTCTGCGACTGCGGCGAAGAGCCGGCCGACCGACCCTCTGAAAGCGAGAAAAAGAATGAGTGACATTTCTCTCGACAGAGATTCCTGGGATCTGCACAAGGCCCTGAGCGAACTGGTGCGCGTCTATCAGTTTCGAGACCGCAAATGTATCTGCTGCCACGACGTCTCCGTCACCCAGTGCTACGCCATCGGCGCTCTCGTCGGGCGCGGAGCGATGCAGCTCAAAGAGCTCGCGACAGAGCTCCATCTCGACAAGAGCACGGCGAGCCGCACCGTCGACTCTCTCGAGGCCAAGAACTATGTGCGCCGCACGAGCGATCCGGGCGACGGCCGCGCCGTGCGCCTCGAGATCACACAAAGAGGCAGGGAACTCCACGCCACGATCGAACGCGACCTGGTGCAGGAGATGAAGAACCTGATCGTCGACTTCGATCCCGAGATTCGCCAGGCCACGTCACGTCTCATGGCCCGATTGGCGCGCGCAGCGTCTGAGCGTTTTTCCAGGTGGCCGGAAAAGAAGTGATCCTCGGTAACAAAGAAAAGTTCCCAGGGCAAAACCAGCCGGATTGCCCTGGGAACTTTTTTTAAATTACCATCTTCGATCAACTAGTTGATCGTGGTCGTGATCACGTTCGACGTGTTGTTCGTCTCGATCGCCTGGAGGTAGATCGGACCCACGACGGCGCCCGTGGGCACCCACTTCGTGATCGTCACGTCTCCATTGGCGTCGACGACCCTGGCGCCGGCGCTGACCGGCGATGCCAGGTCGAGCGTCGCGTCGAGGCCCGGAATATAGGTGCTTCCAGCGCCCGCGCGGCTGTAGGTGAAGAACACCCAACCTCCCGGATGGGCGCCGTGAACGTTGAGCGTCACGCTCGATCCGCGATAAATGACACCCGGATCATCGTGAATCATGAGCTTGTCCGTGTCGGTCTTGCCGACCCATCCCCGCCAGTCGGAACCGGTCGTGTTGTAGATGGTGTGGCTCCAGACCACGCCCGGATCGACAGGGTCCTCGTCGTTGCCGCTGTAGTCTCCCCAGCGGCTGCTCGTCGTGGGCCCGTCGCTCTCCTTGAGCCGGCTCGACACGCGGAACGTGTCCGGATCGTCATAGAACTTGCGCCCCGTCCTGGCGATATAGGGATAGTCGTTCGCCGAGGAGCGGCAGCATGTGATGACCGCATCGTCGTCGTCGCTGACCGTGATGTCGGGGAACCAGTTGTGCTCTCCCGATCCATAATTGAGCGTTCCCTCCTGAACAAGTGTAGGCGAACCGCTCACCGGCCAGTTGTTCATCCGGATCTCGTACCACCGCACGCGGGCCGTGTTGTTCTCGCCGATCGAGTGGGTCAGCCAGAGCGAACCGTTCCGGTAGACGCCGTTCTTGATCCGGTCGTCGATCGTCGAAACCTTGTTCGACGAGCCCTTCTGCGTGGCATCGGGCGGATTGGAGAAGTAGGACACGGAAACATTGGTCGAATCGAGAATCGGCGTTGTCGTGGCATTGCGCACGGCATAGATACGCAACGACGAGGACGACACCCAGGAGGAGGCGAAATATTGCGCCGGCGGATTCGCGTCGTACGTCTTGACCGCGCCGAGGGACATCAGGCCGCTCGTCGTCGTGTTGAGGTACTTGATCGTGACCGGCGCGCCGATGAGCATGGGCGCCTTATCGAAGATGTGGATCACGTTCTCGTAAGAGCCGAAATAGTCGGCAGTGATGTAGTAGGCGTCGGTGCCGATACCGAGGTTCTCGAAGTCGATGTAGTCGCCGATCGAGTCGGTGTCGAAATAGTACTTGTGCCAGCCGTCGGTGGGATCGTTCGTCTTGGACACGGCCACGTTGAGCCCGTCTGCCGAACCCTGGTGGTCGGCGGTGGCAATGACGAAACGGTCGGCATGATGGTCATAGGCCGCAACCGGGTCGAAGAGGAAGTCGCCGCCGCTCGTGGACGCGAAGAAATCCTCGAGGAGTTCGTCCGAGAGGAGCAGACCCGCTTTCGTGTGCACCCGGATATCCATGTTGACCACGGAAACGATATGGTCGGGGCCGGCGGCGCAGTCGTTATCAGGCGGCTGCCAGGCAGTGGTCTGAAAGGCCATGAAGCCGAAGTCGGGACCCACGGCGGTCAAGTCCACGACCGGGTCCTGGGGCACCCAGTCAGGATTGAAATCAGGCGGAACCCTCGTTTCGTCCCTGGCCACATCCACCGCGGCCGCAACCGGTTCGACAGCGGGCGGGGGAGCAATGTCGAGTGTTTTGGGAGCAAAAAGGGTCAAGCCGGCAGCTGACCCGTCACCCTCGGACCGGCCGGCCCAGGCGAAGGCGATCTGGCCGTGGGCGCTCCACAGGGCGCGCGCCGCGTTCGACGCGACGGGCAGCTTCTGCGGGCCCTTTTCGTGCTGACTGACCTTGAACTCGTCGCTCACGATCACGCCGTTCATGTCGAACACGCGAGCATAGATCGAAGCCGCGGTCTTGGGACGCTTCTTGTGCATGTCCTCCTCCTTCTCGCCAAGAAGGTTGTAGGAGACCACGAACCGTCCGTCTTCGGCCATTGCCACGGCAGCGCCGCTCTTCCAGCCGTCCTTGCGGTCGCTCACCACGATCACGTCGCCAGCGGTCGAACCGTCGGCGTTCAGGCGGCGCGCCACCACGTCGTATCCTTCGGGCTCGCCGGAGCGCAGCCACGCGACGACGATGTTTCCATTGCTGTCAGCCGCGATCGACGGCTCGATCTGCTCGCAGCCGTCGCGTTTCTCGCTCACCGCGAAGGCGTCGCGGTCCGCGTGGCTCGAGCTGACGATCCGCGCCACGATCGAATCGGGCTCGCCGTCGGCCGAGGTGTGGGCCCAGGCCACGACAAACTCGCCGCCGGGCAGGCTGACCGCCACCGGGAGCCGATCCTGTTCCCCGGCGCCCGACGCGCTGAGGGAAAGCTCGTCGGTGACCGGTGAACCGTCACTGTTGAAAATGCGCGCCGCCGTGCGCAGATCGCCCCGTTCGTCGAACGTCGACCAGGCGACGAGCGTCTGGCCGTTCCCGTTCGAGGCGATGCTCGGTGTGATCTGCTCCCCGTCGATTGTGGTGTTGACCCTGGTCTCGTCTCCGAGCGCCTGGAATTCACCGTCTTTCATGCCGAACGGTCTCATGAAGATACCTGAGAGGCTTCCGTCCTGGCCGAGCGACTGCCACGCGATCCACGCGGTGCCGTTCGGGTCGAAGGAAACAGCCGGCTCACTCTGATAGCCGGGCATGAACTGGTTGACGTGGATCTCGGTGCCGAGCGGCCTGCCGAGCGGATCGAAGCGCTGCGCGAACACACCGTACGTTCCGCGTTCCTGGCGGCGGCTCGCCCAGGAGACGAGCAGGTTGCCGTCGCTGTCAGCGGCGATCGCCGATCTGTGCTGGACGTTTCCCGTGAACGTGTTTGCGCGGGTTTCGATCGTCTGGTAGTCGGACAGCGCGAAGCTCATCGAACTCTGCGCCTTGTCTGTGTGCCGCTCGAAGACGTCTGTTGCCAGGAACAGAGTCGCCAATGCGACAGCGAACACAAGAAAACAGGCGGCCGTCAACCGGCCGTAATGTGCACGGGGTTTTTTGGTGGACATAACGACTCCTCAATATCTGGAATTCCTGGAAAATCGAACAGGCACTCAAAAGCGAGATTGGGCTTATTTCTAATCTATATATTATAATAAATTTATAGAGCTCTACAACGAGAAACCGAAAATCCCGCCGATTTGAACGGCGATCCCGGGAAAAAGGCTCGTCGCCCGAAAGCACGAACCGCCTGACGGGTATTTCGTACAGTACACCACCGATTCTGACGATAAGGACGCAGCATTACCGATCGGGTCATAGTACGGTTTCAGCCGGGGAGCGAGGGACGGATGGCGGTCGAAGCGCCGGAAAGAAACGGGGTGGGCAGAGAGATCGACGCCTTCACCCATCACACCATGAGCTGCATCGAACCGAAGGTGCGCCAGACCCTCACCCCCGAACAGCTCTCCGCGATAGAAGTCGCGGTCAGCACGAGCCGTGCGCGGACCGCACGGCCGCTCAACATCAGGGGAACGATCCCTCTCTTTTTCAAACGGTTCTACTTCGTGTTCGTTTTCGGAAGGGATCGCCGCGAAAGCACGAGGGAGGTCGAGTTCGAGCGGAGGCGGAAGGCCAATTTCCTGACCACCCTGCTCTTCCTCGCCTATGTCAGCGTACCGGT
Source organism: uncultured Phycisphaerales bacterium (assembly GCA_964620445.1). Classification (GTDB taxonomy): domain Bacteria; phylum Planctomycetota; class B15-G4; order B15-G4; family CAYZWU01; genus CAZUHB01. The sequence continues at coordinate 10,661 of CAZUHB010000004.1, read as the reverse complement.
CCTGATCGTGGTGTTGGTCAGCCTCTATTTCATGAAGACCGCGCTCGGCATAGACCTCTTCGCCGGCCACATCTGGGATTACCTTCCCTTCTGATCCGCCGCCGGCTGTCGCCATCTTCCAGGGATGCTATTCCTCGTGCACTCCGAGAACCTGACCGGTGGGCGCAACAAAAATGGCGTAAGGATTGTTGTCCCGCGGGTGATGATCACCTTCATCGAGCGGAATGACGGCACCGGCCATGCTGTCCATGAAATCACTCACGGACGTCACCTTGTAAAAAGTGACGACTCGCGGCGCGAGCGCCGGGTGAACCCAGAGGCCTCCCTCCGCGTTGTTCGGCAGGGTGAAGGTCACGTAGGTCGTTTTGTGTTCAGGGAATCGCCACTGCGTTGCCTGCTCCAAAAATTCCTGGGCATCGTCGAGGTCGAAGACCAGGACGTCGAAATGACAACTCTCCCCCATCGTGGTTGGTTCAGGAGTGGAACCATCCTTGCAACCGGCATCAGATTCCATGGTTTTTTCCTTTCTTGTGCGTGGACATCCAATTTGACAATTCTCGGCCGGTTCGCGAAGGAGCGTACGGTTCCGCTACCCTCGATCGACTAGCCGGCAAGGGCCTCGAGAGTCTTCAGGCGCTCGCGATATTTCTTGCGTTCGTGGCGATCGGACTCCGACGCGGCATCGAAACAGAATCGGATCTGTTCGATCGCTTCTGCAAATCGTCCGAGAGCGGCCAAGCATTCACCGTAGCATTCGCGGAAGTCGATCCAGTAGGGTGTCTCCTTCTCCGAACCGCTCGATCCGGCCGCGTCATGGTCGCGGAGCAAGGCCTCTGCTTCGTCGGCCCTGTTCAGCCCGAGCAGCACGGCCCCGAGGAGCGTTACCGATCGGAGAGAATAAACGTGATTCGTATCGAAGAGCCCCTTCCGCTCCTCGAACGCATCCGTTGAGAAACGCTCGGCTTCAGCATACTCTCCTTGTCCCACGTGAAGCCAGGCCATGTTGGAGAGCAGAACATGCTTGTTCTTGTAATCGATACCCGGATTCCGCTCCACCCTATCCACGATTTCGCGCAACAATCGTTTCCCGTCGTCGGTTCGGCCGCTGCTCCAGACGGTCAGGGCGACGTCACTCATGGCATCGAGAGTATCGGGATGGTCTTCGCCCGATGACGCGCGCAGCTCGTTCAATTTTGTCTCGAGACCGTTCAGGTTCGTCGGCTCGAACCGCCACCTTGACATCCCTTCCAGGAACTCCTGGGCATCGGCAAGATCGAAGACGAGCACATCGAAGTGGCAGCTCGATCCCGTTTCGGGTGGTTCAGGTTCTTTATTTGAAGGTCTCATGAGCCCGCTCCTCTTTTATCAATCCGATCCGTGGTGCCTCGCCTGTGAATGCGTGGCGATCAACCTTCTCCTTCATCCTTGGCGGCAACGAAAAGAGCCCTGTATCTGGCGGCTTCTTCGTGCTGACCTGCCTGAGTGTGCAGATAGATCAGTTGTTCCATGTAGTTTTTCTGGTCATGAATTTTCGATCCCGGCGCACCGTCGAAGCAGAAGCGGATCTGCCTGGCCGCGTCGGCCCACCGGCCGAGACCGGTCAAACATTCGCCGTAGATATGGTGGTATTCGATCCGGGAGGAATTCTCCACGGCGAAGAAGCTCGTTGCGATCACTTCATAGTCGCTCAGCAGCTTTAGCGCGTCCGTTCTCTTTCCCAATCCGGCCTTGATCGACGCGAGCTGCGTCACCGACCGGAGAACGTAGATATTTTCCCCGCGAAAAAGATCGGTACGTTCCTCGAATGCCAGGGTTGAGTAACGTTCGGCGGCCTCGAGATTTTTCCGCACCCGGAGCAACCGTGCCAGGTTCGAGAACCAGATATGCCTGTCCGCATAGTCCTTGTCGGGATTCCGCTCGACCTGGTCCACGATCTCGCCATACAACCGCTCCGCATCGGCGAGTTCGCCCTGGTTCCACCTGATCATTGCGATGTTGCTTTTGACTTTGAGGATCATCGGGTGGCTCTCATCGGACAGTGGACCGAGGCCTTCCAGGACTTCGGCGCTAAGGGAAAGCGCTTCGTCGAACCTCTTGGCGACCTTGAGCAGTATGGCGAGGTTGTTCTTTGTCGTCAATAATTTGCGGTGACCCGGATAGAGCTTGCGCGATTGAATCTCGATGACCTCGCGATAGAGTCTCTCGGCCTCTTCCAGCTTCCTTTGGTCTTTCAGGACCCGGGCGAGATTGTCCATTGAAATGAGCGTGTCCGTGTGCTCCGGACCGAGCGTGACCTTTCGACCGTCGACGGCACCCCGCAGGAGTTTCTCCGCTTCTTCGAGATCCTTGTCCACGACCATGACGAAACAGCCCAGATTGTTCATGCTCCTGAGCAAATCCTCGTGCCCCGCGGGCAAGATGCGCTTCTGGGTTTCGAGAACGGACCGGAAAATCGCCTCCGCTTCATCGTGGCGACCAGTCTCCCAGAGGGCGAAGGCCTTTCCTCCCATGAGGTTGAGCGTGTTCTTCGCCTCGGGGCCGGGATCACTGCTCCACGCGGCGAGCACCTTGCCGGAGATTTCGAGCGCTCTCTCAAATTCGCCCAGCTCGTTGAGCACCGGCGCCAGATTGGCCATGGCCAGGAGAGTGTTCGGATGGTCCGGACCTTTTTTCTCACTCCAGATCTCCACGACCCGGTTGAAGTATCGCTCAGCATTGTCGAAGACGCCGAGAGCACGATAGGTATCGGCGATGGAATAGAGAAGCCCCGCCAATATGTCCGGCTGATCCTCGAATTCCTCTTCCGCCTCACTTGCGGCCCGGGCCAGATAATCGACGACCTTCACATCACTGCCGTCCACATCGGGATTGGGCGAAAGGAATATCTTCGCCAGGAACCCGTTCACGGCGGCTGTCTTTTTTCTTTCCGTATTGAGCTCCGAGAGGAACCAGAGCCCGTTGATGCCCATCCCGATCAAGGCGATCACGATCACCACCGTCGTGAGCGACGTCTTGGGATACCGCCTGATGCGTTTCGCGATCCTCGCCGGGATCCCGGCCGGTTTCGCGAGAATCACCTCGCCGTTGAGAAACCGTCGCAGGTCGGCGGCGAACTCCTGCATCGTCTGGTACCGCTTGGTAGGTTTCTTCTCCATCGCCTTCAGGCAGATGATCGCCAGGTCGCGCGGCACGCGCGGGCTCACCTTTCGCGGGTCGCTCGGCTCGTGGAAGATGATCTTCTTCAGGATCTCGTGCGATGTCTTTCCCTCGAAGGGACGCTTCAGGGTGATGACCTCGTAGAGGGTCACTCCGAGGGAGTAGATGTCGGTCCTCTCGTCGATTTCGATCCGGCGGCTCAGCGCCTGCTCGGGCGACATGTAAAAGGGAGTCCCCATGAACTCGCCCGTGCGCGACAGGCTCAGGGCGTCCCGCACCTTGGCCAGGCCGAAGTCGGTCACCTTCGGTTTGCCGTCCGGCGTGATGAGGATGTTGGTCGGTTTGATGTCGCGGTGGATCACGCCAGAGGCGTGGGCATTGTCAAGGGCCTCGGCCACGGTTGCCACGAGGTCCGCTGCCTGCCGGAAGTAACCGATGGGAAGGTCATTCTCCTCCCCCATCGTCTTCACCTTGTCGGCCAGGGTGAGCCCCATTTCGACGAGTTCCTCGGCGATGAAGTGAATCCCGTCATGCTCGCCCACGGCGTAGATCGAAACGATCGCGGGGTGATTCTGGCGCCCGCCCGCCTCGGCTTCGCGGCGGAACCGGCTCACGGCCTTGGCCGATTCGCTCAGATGAGGGGGCAGTATCTTGAGCGCAACGCGCCGCTTGAGGGAGACCTGCTCGGCCTCGTAGACCGTGGCCATTCCGCCGGAGGCAAGCTTTTTGATGATATTGAAATCACCCATCTCGCGGGGTGTCTCACCCAGCCCGGACGGCGTGCGCTCCTGCGCGAGAAGATCAATCTCCTCTGATGAGGGGTTCTTGCGCGGAGATTTCGGGTTGGTGTCCTGATTCTCCATCCTCGCCTCGTCTCATGGGATCGTGCCCTGATCGCCCTGAAGGGCACAAATAATATCCTGCTATAAGTTATTGCCGTTCCTGAGAATAATAGTATCCCATAAATAAAATATACTTGCAACAATTGCCAACAGAAGTGAGCCGGCTCCATTTCTTCCCCACCCCATGAATTAGTGTTTTTACTTATGTTCGAAAAAAGATAGAATCGGAATGTCTTTTCGGTTCACAGGGACGCCATGCTCTTTTTTCAACCATCTGGGAGGATCGGACGATGGTGCGAAAAATGAAGATGTGGAAAGCGCTGCTCATCGCCCTTCTCGGGAGTCTGGTGACCGCTTTTCTCGGCTTTTTCCAGTTCGGCAAGAGCTCCAGCGCGAAGGAGATGGCCGGCCGGTTTTCCGACCTCGACAGCCGCAAGATCGCGGACGCGCACTGGCCTCCGCCGCCCATTCCGGGAGACACCGACGGCGACATGATCCTGGATACGGAGGAAGCGGCCCTCGGCCTTTTCAATCCCTACGATCCGGACCAGAACACGAATAAGGTGATCGACGGACCGGAGCTCGCCTACCAGCTGGAGCGGATCATCGACAGGCTTCCCTTCTGGAAGTCGGGCGATCCGGCGCCCACGGAAATCGTGAAGATCGACAACTCCCAGTGGGGTATCGAATATTGCGAGGTCTGCGGCGAGGAGGTCAACATGGGCTTCCTGCGAATCTACAATCCCTGGAAAGAGATCCACTGCGATGTTCATCACATCGCCATGCACTACCTCCATCACGGTTCCTTCGCCTATGACGGCACGATCAACGACGGAAGGATCGAGGTCGATCTCCTGAACAGGGTGCTCGGCGACGATCACCAGCTCGACGTGAACAACGACTCGGACGGCGACCTGCTCTCCGACAGCGAGGAGTCCGCCCTGGGACGCGACCCTTACAACGCCGACGAGTCGGGTAACTTCCGTGTCGACGGCGAGGACATGTCTGTTCGCATGGCGGCCAAGATCGACAAACTCCCCTTCGGCCCGCTGCCCGACGAGGTCTACAAGGAGGAATGCATCGCCTATGGCATCGAGTACTGCGAGATCTGCGGCAAGGAGTACAACATGGGTTATCTGTCGATCACAGATCCGATCAAGGCGCTGACCGTGGAGATTCCCTTCGTGGGCGTGCACTACATGGAGCATGGCTCCTTTTCGTTCGAGGGAACCGTGAACGAAGGCCGCGGCGATGTGGAAACCCTTCACGAGATTTTCGACGATGTCTGATAGGGACGATTGGAAAGGATGTCCGCGCCGGTCCTGAAACGATCCGAAGTGCCCCATCTTCAAAAGTTGCGGAAGCACGATTTCCAGCTCGCCTTCCTCGTCCTTCTCACCCTGCGCGCGGTCAAGCCTGCCAGCAGATGGGAAAAGCGGCTCGGTCCGGAATTGGCATCAGCGATCACGCGCCTCGGGCTGGCGCTCAAATCAGTGACACGCTGGGCGCTCAACGGGAACGAGGTGGTGGAGACGGTCTTTTCGCTCGACCCGAATCTCGTCGACCGGTACGCATCCAGATTCGACGGGCGTGTGCTCGACAAGAGCCCTGAAACGATACGGGCGAAAGGCAGCTTCTTCGGTTATCCAGCTTGCTGCGTCGATGCTTTCCTTCGCGCGCCATACGCGGCCAATGATCTGGCTCGCGACGATCAGGCCATCCTCTTTCACTGGGCGTGCGCCGGGTGCTCCGAAACGCCCGCCCTGCTCGAAAGGTACGTCGTGCTTCACAATCTTTTGAAGCGGCTGTGATCGACCCGATCAATGAAAATCATAACTCTCCACCTCGGGCACCTCTCCCGCCGACTCCGCCCTCCCGAAGCGCGGCGCAAAGAACCCCTCGGCAATGACATGAACCACCCCCTCCTCCGACTGGATCTTCCCGGTCACCCCGAGAAAGCCGGTCGTCTTGATGAAGATCGCATTCCGCTCGAAAACTTTGCTGAAAACCACGACGTTCACGAAACCCGACTCGTCCTCGAGCGTCATGAACACAACGCCCGACGCGGTGCCGGGCCGCTGGCGGCAGATAACGAGGCCCGCGTAGCGAACGTGCCGGCCGTTCTTCATGGCGTTCAGGCGACGCGCGTCAGGAAGGCCGCGCGCCTCGAGCGCGCGACGCAGCGGCGCGAGCGGATGGGCGCGCGAACTCAATCCCATGGTACGGTAATCCCACGCCACCTTCTCGCCCAGGTCGAGCTTCGCGAGTGCCGGACTCCGCTCCGAACCGCTCAGCTCGAGGGCGGGTTTCTCCGTGCGGGCCAGACCCTTCACCGCCCAGATCGCCTGCCGCCGGCTCTTTGACAAACCGGCAAACGCACCAGCCTCGGCAAGACGCACGAGCGCACCGTCCTCCATCCCGGTACGGTCTGCAAAATCCTCGGGCGACGCAAAGGGCCGCGCGCGGCGCGCCCGCTCGAGCCGCTCCCAGTCGGCGACCCGCATCCCCTTCACGTAACGAAAGCCCACGCGCATGGCAAAGAGCCGCCCCCCCTCGGCCGGCCGCAGCAAGGGTTCGAGCGTGCAGTCCCACACGCTTCGCAGCGCGCACACGGGCCGCACCTCCACGCCGTGCCGCTTGGCGTCGTCGATGATCACGCCCGGCGCGTAGAACCCCATCGGCATCGCGTTGAGAAGGCTGCAGGCGAAGACCTCGGGATAGTGGCGCTTCATCCACGCCGTGGCATAGGCGATGAGCGCGAAGCTCGCCGCGTGGCTCTCGGGAAAGCCGTACTCGCCGAAACCCCGGATCTGCTCGAAGACGCGCTCGGCAAAAGCGGTCTCGATCCCCTTCGCCTCCATGCGGCTCACGAGCCGCTCGCGGTGTCGGTCGATACGCCCCGTGCGACGCCACGCGGCCATGTCGCGCCGGAGCTGGTCGGCCTCGCCCGGCGTGTAATCGGCGGCCACCATGGCGAGGCGGATCACCTGCTCCTGGAAGAGCGGCACGCCGAGCGTCTTCTTCAGAACCGGTTCGAGGCTCTCGTGGGGATAGACCACCGGTTCGAGCCCGCCCCGCCGCCGCAGGTAGGGGTGCACCATACCGCCCGTGATCGGGCCGGGCCGCACGATCGACACCTCGATCACGAGGTCGTAATACTTGCGCGGCCGGAGCCGCGGGAGCATCGCCATCTGGGCGCGGCTCTCGATCTGGAAGACCCCCACCGTGTCGGCGCTGCAGATCATGTCGTAAGTGGCCTGATCATTGCTCGGAATGGCCGCCATGGAGAGCTCCTCCCCGTAGTGGGCGCGCACCAGATCGAAAGCGATGTGCAGCTGGTGGAGCGCGCCCAGCCCGAGAAGGTCGACCTTGAAAAGACCGAGCGCCTCGATGCTGTCCTTGTCCCACTGGATCACGGTGCGCTTCTCCATGGAAGCGTTCTCGATCGGAACGAGGTGGCTCACCGGTTCGTGGCCGAGCAGGAACCCGCCCGGGTGGATCGACAGATGGCGCGGGAAGTCGAGGATCTCGTTGGCGAGACGGATCAGGTGCTGGTGCGGCCGGAGCGCGGGATCGAGCCCCGCGGCAACGAGCCTTTCCGGCGTGATGGCGCCGTAGTGGGAGGTCAGCTTGGCGAGTCGGTCGAGCGAGGTCTCGGCCAAGCCGAGCGCCTTGCCCACCTCGCGCAGGGCGGACCGCGTGCGGTAGCGGACCACGTTGGCCACCATGGCGGCGTGGGTGCGGCCGTACTTGGCATAGACGTGCTGGATCACCTCCTCGCGGCGCTCGTGCTCGATGTCGAGATCGATGTCGGGCGGCTCGGCGCGCTCGCGCGACAGGAAGCGCTCGAAGAGGAGCCCCATCTGCACCGGGTCGACGGCGGTGATGCCGAGGCAGTAGCAGACCGCCGAGTTGGCTGCCGAACCGCGCCCCTGGCAGAGGATCCCCTCGGCGCGACAGAAGCGCACGATCTCCCACATGGTCAGAAAATAACCGCCGTAGTCGAGCTCCTCGATGAGGGCGAGCTCCTTGGTGATCTGCTTCTCCATCGCGGCCGGCACCGCGCCGCCGAAGCGCTTCCGCGCACCGTCGAAGGTAATCCGCCGCAGCCACTCCGACGCGGTCGTGCCGTCGGGCAGCTTTTCGAGCGGATAGCGGTAGCGGATCTCGTCGAGGGAGAAGTCGCACCGCCCTGCCACCTCGCGCGTCCGCTCCACGGCGGCAGAGTCGCTCGCAAAGAGACGGCCGAAGGCGATCGGCGTCTTCAAGGTGTGCTCGGCATTGGGCTTGGTGAGCCGCCCCGCGCCGGCGAGGGTCACACCGTGGCGGATGCAGGTCATCACGTCCTGCAGATCGCGCCGGCTCCGCCGGTGGTAGAGCACTTCGTGGCCGGCCGCGACGCGCAGCCCATACTGTTCGGCGCGCCGCCGCAGGCGCGCTTCGGCCTTCACCTCGGCGGCGCGCCAGTGGCGGGCGGCGAGCGCGTAGAGCCGGTCGCCGAAGACATCTTTGAGATCGTGGGCCACGAAGATCGGCTCGGTCCGCCCCACGAGCAGGCTCCGGTCTCCGCCCCAGAGTGCGATCTGGCCCTCGGCATGAGTACACACCTCTTTCCAGCTGACCTTGCTCTCTCCCTTGGGCGAGCGCCGCCTCCCGCGCGTGATCAATCCGCAAAGATTGCGGTAGCCGCTCCGGTTCATGGCGAGGAGGATGATGGTCGAACCGTCGTCCACGGTCATCTCGGCGCCGATGAGAAGCCGGACGCCGGTCTCTCGCGCCTTGAGGTGCGCCTCCACCACGCCGTAGACTCCGTCGCGGTCGGTGAGAGCCAGCGCCTCGATCCCTGAATCGACGCACGCCTCGACCAGTTCCTCGGGATGGGACGCCCCCTCGAGAAAGGAGAAGTTGCTCTTGCACCAGAGGGGTACATAGGTCATCGGTCTACTCCACCCGCCCCTGCATGAACCACCGGCGGCGGTCCCGGTCGTAATAGACCCAGAGGATCTCTCCTTCCTTGGTCTCGGCAAAGTGGTACTCGCGGTGGACCGTCCGCTGCCACCAGCCGCCCGAAACGATGTAGGGACCGAGCACGCGCACGATCGGCCCGCGGCCGAGGCTGCGCAGCATCCATCCGCTCGGTGTGTGCCGCGGTCCGGCCGGAAGGGGCACCGGCTTGTGAAGGATCCGTCGCACGAGACCAAGCCCGTACCCTTCGCCCGCGGCTCCGTCGTACAGCGCGGCGTCACGGGGCGCGGGTTTTTTCATCCGCCCGAACGGCTCGAAGAGGAAGCGCGCCTCGGGAAGGTGCCCCTCGCGCATCCTGGCGCGCACCACCGACCCTTCGCCGAACTCGGCCCGAAGGCGCGCCAGGGCGCGGTCGGCGGCAGCAAGGTCGCGGCGCGATTTCTCGGCAAAGAGCTCGAGCTGCGCGCGCGTGGCCTTGGTCCCGCGGGCGGTGAGCGTCACCTCCACGACCCGGTCCTCGCGCAGTGCGGACTGGAGCCTGAGATAGATGAGATCGACGAGCTGCGGCGCGTCGAGAGTGGGCGCCGCCGGGCGGACGCGCTCGGTGAGGGTGCCGTTGCGATCGAGACGGAACTCGAGCTTGATCTCGCTCAGGGCTTGACCCCGGCCGGCCAGCTCCTGCAGCAGGGGATCGAGATTGCGGGCGATCAGGAAGATGAGGCGGGCGATCTCCTTCTCGGCATAGTCGAGGATCAGCCTCTTGCGCGGCGGCTCGTATCGCTCGACGGGACAAAAGCTCTCGTGCATCTCGCCCCGGGCGAGGCGATGAAGGAGCTTCACCTCCTTGCCGAAGCGCTTGGCGATCCCCTCGGGCGGCAGATCGGCAAAGGCGCCGAGGGTGTCGACACCGAGCTTCTTCAGGATCTCACGCGTGGGCGCATGGAGGCTGAGGCGGTCGAGCGGAACACGCCGGGCGGCCGCCTCCTCGAGACCGCGGTCGGCCAGGACCGTGACCCCCTGGCGCGCCTTGGCCACGGCGCTGGTCAGGAAGCGGCTGAATCCCACCACCACCGACGCCTCGAGGCCTCTTTGCCGCAGGCCGTCCCGGACGAGATGGGCCCACTTCTCGAGCGAGTCGAAGAGCCCCTCGAGACCGGTGGCATTGACCCAGAAAACACCCGGGTCGTCCTGCGACGGCTCCACCTCGGGCGTGAACCGGCCCAGAAGCCGCACCACCTCCTCCAACCCGCGCTCCGTCTCTTCGGCCGGAACAGGCGCGGCACGGAGCGCGCCCGAAAGGCTGAGGGCGGCCGCGTAACGCATGCCGGGAAGGATCCCCTTGCGGCGAGCGTGTTCGTTCGCGTGAAGGAGGAGCGCCAGCGGCTTGTCGCTCTCCACCACGGCTGCCGGGAGGCGCCGCCACGACCGCTCTTGGCGGAGAAGCAGCTGGAGGGGGAAGGCGGGGAGATCAATACAGGCCATCCACTCCACCGCACACCTCCTGGTGGCGCCACCCCACGCCGCACTGCTTGTCCTTGAGCACGCGCACGTTCAGGCCGTACCCGCCTCCTTGCGGCACCGAGCGGACTGCATCAATGCTGTCCGAGCGCATCGCTTGAGTCCGATGCTCCCGCATCGCTTGAGTCCGATACTCCCGCATCGCTTGAGTCCGATACTCCCGCATCGCTTGAGTCCGAT
>CAZUHB010000003.1:103828-223034 GCA_964620445.1 uncultured Phycisphaerales bacterium | reverse complement strand
GACACAGGGTTTTCAACCCTGCAACAGGGGTTCAAATCCCCTTGGGGTCACCAGATACAAAAAGTGGTTCCGCTCGTGCGGAACCACTTTTTGTTTTTGGCGACCCCAAGGGGATCTGACCTGCAAGGAGGTCGGCACGGGAGCGCCTCCACTGATCGACAGCTCCTTGCTTCGCTGCGGAGCGGGTACGGTCCAAATCCCCTTGGGTGACGACCTGGCAGGATTTGCGTTCCCGGTGCCGATTCTGTTGATGTCGGGTGTCAACAGGGCCGGCGCGGGAGCGTGTCCACCCGGTTCGGGTTATCCGTACACGAGAACGCAGATCACGTAGATCGCGGCGATGGCTAGGATGATGAACACGACGAGCGGCGAAAGTTTCACCTTTGCACCGCCCCTGGGGATCCGCTCCCACTCGGGGATGAACTCCGATGGGACGGAAGACAGGATTTCCTTCGCCCTATCCAGATTCCCGGCGCTCACGAGGATGGTATGGGTGCGCCGGGTGAAGGTGTAGCGCCCTCCTCCGGGGACACCGTGGACATCGAACGGAACGCCCGCCTCCTCGAGCCGGGCGGTGGCGCGGGACAGTTCTTGCGGACTCTGCGTTCTGAAAACCGGGATCGTCAGCTTCGATCGGTCCATGCAGCCTGTCTCCGATTCCCGGTTCATTCGATCTCGACATGCCCCGGAACGCGATTCGACCGCTCCTCGAACAGGGGATGCCGCACATCGACGCGTGTGTGGAACATGGTGAACACGATACAGATCAAGAAGAACAGGTACACGATGATGAGAAGATCGATTTCCCGGCCATCGTTGTCGTGGCGATTCTCGATAAATTTACCGTTCATCGTATTGCCCCCCCGGTAGGGCGATTTGAAATCCGCCGAATTGCCCAGGCATCCGCCAAATGCCACAGTGGTCCTACCGAAATGATAGAGTTCTTCACCGCATGGTCAAGAGCCGAACCACTTTCCGAGGGAATACTCGTCGATCATCGGGTGCGCTGCCAGTCCGACTCGACGTAGTAGTGCTCGAGTTTTTTCCAGAAACCCTCGAGGTCGCACCGCATGACGAGGAGATCCTGCTTCTGGCCTGAGATATCCTTCACGTAACCGGGGAGAATGATCTCGTCATGAAACCCGAGCCGCTTGAAGATGCTGTGCGCGGCTTTTTGCGGACGCATCATCTTGACCACGATCTCCTCGACCCGATCGCTCGCCGCCAGGGCGTAGAGCTCCTTGGCCATGAGCACGCCGAGCCCCTTGCGCTGATAGGGGCGCGCCACGAAGAGCCTCAGCTCGGCCACGTGGTCCTTCCACTCGTGGCCCTCGAACTCGAGCACTCCATCAGCCACGATTTCGCTGCCCACGCAGGCGACGATCCGCCTCACCCTGCCTGTTCCGATCGCGTCGATCCTTCTGCTGACCACGCGGCGGTCGGTCACGTCAGCGCGGAGGAACTGGCGATCCTCCTCGGGCAGCGCCTTGAAAAATGCATAGGAAGCCTCGAGATCATCCATGTCCATGGGGCGGATGACCACTTCGGATCCGTCCTTCAACGTCCATTGCTGACTCATGGTTGCTCCCTTCCCTGCTGCTCCGGAATGGAGCGACAGATACGTAAAAATACCGTAAGTATTTATACATATATCATAACCGCGCCGAGAGTTAAAATCAAGGGGTGGGACGCCGGGCGGGAAGGAGCGAATCGAATGCGAGAGCTAACTCGTGTTCAGTAAGTCATTAATGTCTCGGTCCGGCCGGGTCGTAAAGAAGAGCCTATCGTTCGCCGCCGCCCCGCACCGAGGCGCGTTGCGAACCGGAGGCGGCTCGGTTCCCGAGCACGAGGCTCAGCTCCACATCGACCGACTCGTTATACTCGATCGGTGTCCGGACATTGATGTAGGCGGTTCCATCGAGATCGATGGGGACATCCTTGTCCGCGTAGTCACCGCTTCCCGGAGCCGGATCCCAGGTCTGGCCGCCATTCTGCGTGCCCACGTAGGCCATGCCGTTGTCCGGACCGTTTCCGGACAGGATGCTCGCCACCCTCAGGTAGGCTGTTTCATCACCGGAGTCGGACGTGAACAGAAGACAGTAATATCGATTGGGCTGGATCAAGAACGTCTCCGGCAGACTGATGGACATCCAGTCGATGAACATTTCTTCTCCTGGAAAAGCCGCGTCGGGGATCTCGAAACTCTCGACCAGATGGCTGGCCAGAACCGAGCCCCAGGGCCGCGGATCCTCCTCGCTGAATCCTTCCATCAGCGCGATCGACAGATTGCCTGACTGTTCCTCGGTCCGGCCGATGCGAACGAGCAGCGTCGTGAGCAAGATCCTCTCCACCTGCTCGGGGGAGGAATAGATGAAACAGAGTCCATGCTGGTTCGATCCGTCGAGGACGAGGTCTTCCCACTCCTGAGGATCTGCACCGAAGTCATCGAAGGTGAGGAGGTCACGGTTCTCCACGTTCACCGACTCCTCGTAACCGGCGGCCATGTTGGCCGTGAACTCGAGTTCGACAACCCCATCGACGAGTTCGTTGGCGCCTTCGCCATCCTTGGAGAGCCAGAGGGGATCCCCCGCGGCTCCTGACCAGACGTACTGTTCGGTGCCGCCGTCGGGATAGGCGCAGAGGAGTGACGTGGCCGATTCGATTTCCACCGACGACGACGAGCCGATCGCCTTCGTGATGCGGCCCATGGCGAGGTTGTGGGATAGATTCAGATCCTGGCCGTCCGCGCTGTTCGAATAGAATTCGACTGCCACGCCGGACGACACGGAGAGTGCCATCAGCAGGAGGGCGCTCAAGGAGCTGGCCAGGAGCACCTCGAGCAAGGTCATACCCCTTTCGCCCGATCTCTCCATCCGCCGTAAAATCGTTTTTCTTTCCATGGCGTTCACAATTCTTCGTACGCGATTTCCACGATGTCGTAGCGATCCCAGACCAGGCCGTCGTAGATGTACTCGCTCATGTACAGGGGACACTGGCAACAGAGTACCGAGTGGGGATACGTATTCAGGTCCCCGCCGATGATAAGAGGACCCGTGAATGAGCCGTTCCCGTGGAACTTCGACGAGTCCACCAGCACCAGTCCGTACGTGTCGATATTGGCGTTCGGGTTGACGTGCAACAATGCCCCCGGGGCGAGGATCGCCGTGTAGGCAACGAGCGTGTTGTCACAGCTGACACGGAAATGACCTTTCTGGATGTGGATCTTGGATACGTCCTGGCACACGAGGACGCCCGAGATCGTCACATCGTTCTTGATGATGAGGTTGTTGCAGTTTTCCACGAAAACAACACCCTCCATCGACTCGTTGTTGAACCTGGTGTTTCCCGTGTAGTAATGGCCCACCTCCTCGGCCATGGCTCTGAAATCGTCGAGCGCTGTTTCGGGAAACACCATTGGAGAGACATTCGTGTGGACCTCTCCGCCGATGGTGGGAATGCTGTACCCGTCGATCGATACCGGCTCTCCCTCGTAGTTGTACTGGACGTCCCTTTCGCCGGGAAGGAACAGGTCGCCGGCGAGACAGCCGCCGCACTTGGCCCAGACGATTCCGTCCACGTAACAGTCGCTCAAGATCTGAGGATCGGGGCCGCTCATCACGAGATCGTCTCCCACGTAGAGCGGATAAGCCCAGAACGACTGCCTGGCCGACGCTCTGGTGCAGAATAGACTTTCGGCGCTGCCGGCCGTTCCCTCGACGGTGATCTCGAAGGAGCCGTCGCCCAGGCTCGTCACCGCGATGTCGGCCGCGCAGCCCGAATCCTCGAAGAGCGCGCACTCCTCGCCCTCGTATTCGAGGTCCTCCGAAAGTCGGCTGTAGGCGATCTCGATACCTGAAAGACCGGCTTGGCGGGCCCTGGCCCGTTCGGCGAGGCTGGCCGTGATCGTTGTCTCCACTCCGCCCACGCGGAGCATCCCGAGTGCGAGCACGCTGGCGAGACCGAGGAGGCAGACACAGGGCACGAGAATCGTCCCGTTTTCTTTGGTTCCTTTTTTCATCATCCCATCACCGGTTCGCCCAGACCCTTCGGAAACACCCTACCCGTTTTACCCCGCGAAATACGTTGACCTCCATCTCGATCAGACCGGTGTTCTCGGGAGTTTCGAGCCTCTCCATCGATTCGAGATCGAGACAGAAGACGTCGACCTCCTGGGACCATCCGGCATAGGATTCGATCTCGACGCCGGCCGCGTCGAGAGGCGGCGTGAACGTGGAACCGTCCAGATCGTCCACGTCGTCGTAGTCATCGATGGAGGACTCGCCCTGATCCGGTCCGAATCCTTCTCCTCCGTCGGGATCGTTGATTTCGAGACCCTGGGCGAGTTGAAACAGGTTTTCGGCCAGGGACATGGCAGTGAGCATGTCCTGGCTTTTGCCCGACGAATCCAGGCTCGACGACATGCCAAAAAGGGCTGCCGACACGCCGATCCCGATGACCACGGAAGCGATCATCACCTCTGTCAGCGTAAAGCCGCCGCGGTTGTCCAGATTCTTGCAGTGGGGAAAGGGTTTCCTGTTCACTTTGTCATCGAGACGATGCCTACCCATGGCGCCACCCAATCTGAGGAGAACGGAGTTGTTGATATATATATCGGATTTTATATATAAGCAGGTGAGATTTTTTTTCCAGGGCGCTGTTTTTCGCTAAACTTTCGTAAAGCGACGTAGGACAGTCGGGGTGAGCACGAGCGCAAGCCTCTCGAGCACTTTCCTTCGGCGGAAGCGATCCGATCCGCGATCCACGGTTCAGGTGGCCTGGGCGGGTTCAGACCGCCTGGGCGCGGGCGATCATCTCCTGCCAGAGATCGCGTTGCTCGATGAGCGCCCAGACGCGGTCAGGCGGGGCGGTTCTGGCCTCGAGCAGTATCCACCCGTCGTAGTCGATCCCCACGAAGAGGTTCATCAGCTCCTGGTAGGGATAGTCGCCCACGTTGAGCTCGCGAATATGCGCGGTGGAGCCGAACCGTTCCTTGACGCGACCGAAGTTTTTCGCCAGACCATCGCCGACGAGATCCTGGGCGTTCGAGTTCCAGCAGACTCCCACCGCGGGATGATCGGCGACTTCCATGATCTGGGCGATGTCGGGGAGATGGCAGCACGATCCGTGAACCTCGAGCCGGATTTCCTGGCCCAGGCCGGCCGCGAAAGCACCGAGCTCGTTGAGCGATCGGCCGATCTGCTCGATCGTCTTCGCTCGTGGAACCTCCTTGTGAAAGCTGTCCGGCTTGACCTTCACGCCCGAGCCGCCCACGTCGTGGCTGAGCTGGACGAAGGCTTTCGTCCGCTCCATCGCCTGCTCCAGGTCGGCCGGTTCGGGGTGGTCGAAACGTTCGTTGCTCCCCGGCCCGACGAGGGTGACGGCGCTGTCGGCAAAACGGCGCCGCACCTCGATCCTTTCGGCCGCGGTCAGCGAAGGCTCCACGCCATGGGCATGGGCCGTGCGCAGCTCCACGCCGAGGACGCCCGACCGTTCGCAGTTGGCGATCAGCGTCGCCAGGTCCCAGTCCTTGCCCCACAGGTATGTGACGAGCCCGAATCTCATTCTCGATCCGGGGGGCCGCGCCGCTTCCGGCACGAGACCACATCCGAAAGGCAGAGCCGCGGCCGCCAGAGCGCCGCACCGCATCGAGTCCTTGAGGAACGCACGGCGTGATCGTACAGTCATGGTCCATGTCTCCCTTGAGCCTCTTGCCATCCTTCGATTTCAACCCTACCAGGAAAGCGCGTCAGAGGGAATCTCCGCCTTCTCCATGGAAGGGCCCGCCCAGCTCACCTTCAGGGCCAGCCCTCCGGCGGCCTGGAAAAAATGGAGTGCGATCGGATGCTTGCCTTCCTGCAGAGGGATCCGGCCCGACCGTTCCCTGTCGCCGTGGAGCCCGTCGTTGTCCACGATCTGCCGGCCCGAAACGAAGAGCCGGCTTCCGTCGTCGGAGGAGACATAAAAGGTGTACACACCGGTTTCGCGCACGGTGATGTAGCCGTGCAGCACGAGACCGAAGAACTCCTTCCTCTTGGCGAAGGAGAGATCGAAGCGCGGCGCGAATCCGACGTCGAAACCGGCCGAATCGTCACCGTCCCTCGGCAGGTCGGCAAAATCGGGGAGCGTCTCCCATTCTCCCTCGTAATAGAGTGCGACGAGCCCCCTGGCCGAACCCCGCGCGGCTCCCGGTTCACCCGACGCGCCGCTCCTTTCGCCTGTCATGGCCGCGAGCGGCTCGACCTGCCTCGCCGTGAAAACGGCTGTCCGGCTGGCGATCCCCTCGGGCCAGTAGGCGCGGGCCTTGATCGTGGTGGTGGCGGTGAGCGTGAACGGTCCATCGTAGAGAGAAGCCTTCTCGTCCGGTTCGGTTCCGTCGAGCGTGAAGCGGATCGCACCGCCCTGGCGCACACATTCGAGGCGCACCTCGGTTTCGTCGATGAACATCTCCGATTCATTCGCCATCGCCGGGGGCACGAATCCCCGGTTGGCCAGAGCGACCGATTCCGGATCGATCTTGATCACCGCGCGGTCGTAGCTGAGCATTCCGTTGCTCTCCGTTTCCACGTCGGTGGTCTGGGTGTAGACCGCCGCGCTCAGGCCGGGATCGATTCTCAAGTCGGCCACGCCCCGGAGAACCTCCTCGTATCGACGGAGGAGACCCTCCCGATCCTCGAGAAGATCGTACCCCCAGCCCGACTCGTCCCAGCTGTGACCCTTGATTCGCAAACCGAGACCACCGAACTCGCCGAGCACCGCGGCGCGCGTCGGTTCGGGATCAGGCGAGCGCGGTCCGGGGTACGCGTGGATGTCGTGCACATCGCCCACTTTCTTGTCGGTCCACCCGCTGGCGTTGTTCACGAGGCGCGTGGCGTCCGACCGCTTGATCCTCTCCACGGCCGCGGCCGTATCGTGCTGACCCCAGCCCTCGTTGAAGGGCACCCACATGACGATCGATGGGTGGTTGTAGAGCCCGTTGACGAGGCGATCCAGCTCGCGCGCGAATTGCTTCTTGTCGGCCTCGGCCGTGTTGTGCCCGTTCGGCATGTCCTGCCACACGAGCAAGCCGAGCCTGTCGCACCAGTAGTACCAGCGCGCCGGTTCGACCTTGACATGCTTGCGCGCCATGTTGAAGCCCATCTCCCTGGTGATCTCGATGTCGTAACGCAGGGCCTCGTCGGTAGGGGCGGTGTAGAGCCCGTCGGGCCAGAATCCCTGGTCGAGAAGCCCGATCTGGAAAAAGGGTTTTCCGTTGAGCAGAAGGCGCGTCCGTCCCTGGTCGTCCTGCCCGAGACCGATCGCCCGCATGCCGAAGTAACTGTCCACGCGGTCGATCTCCCGGCCGGCCCCGTCCTCGAGGGTGAGTACCAGTTCGTAGAGGTATGGATCGTCGGGACTCCACGGCCGTGCCTCCGGTACGGGCAGAAGGAGCGCTTCTCCCGGGGCGGCGTGCGCTTCGGCTCGGGTCGCCGCAACCCGCGCCGCCAGGCGCAGGCCGGCAGTGTCGCCGCTGATGTCCGTCTCGATCCGCACGGTTTGTCCCTCCAGATCGGGAGTCAGCCTGAGCGAACGGATGGAACGCTCCGCCACCGGCTCGATCCACACGGTCTGCCAGATCCCGCTGCTCGGCGTGTACCAGATCCCGCGCGGATCGCTGACCTGCTTCCCCCGCGCCTGCGCGCCCTTGTCGGTAGGGTCCCACACGGCCACGACCAGTTCCTGGTCCGCGCCGGCCGCCAGAAGATCGGTGATGTCGAAGCTGAACGCATCGTAACCGCCCCGATGGCGGCCCGCCTCCCGGCCGTTGACGAACACCGCCGCCTCCCAGTCCACCGCTCCGAAATGAAGCAAGAGGCGCTGTCCGCTCCAGGAATCGGGTATGCCGAAGGTGCGCCGGTACCAGATCCTGTCCTTCTCGCTCACCCTTTTTTTCACACCGGAGAGAGCCGACTCGATCGGGTAGGGGACGAGGATCGCCCCGTCGAATTTCTCGGGCCGGGGATCGTCCTTGCCGGTAACGGCCAGATCCCAGAGCCCGTTGAGATTCCGCCATTCGGCGCGCTTCATCTGGGGGCGGGGATATTCGGGCAGGACCTTCTCGGGCGTCACCTCAGCCGCCCAGCGCGTGAGAAGCCGGCCCTCGGCGATCGACCATTTCGGGCGCGGAGAGTTCGGGTTCTCCTGCGCCATGATCGACTCGCAAAGGGTCGCAAGAAGAATGAAGCACTGAATGATCAGTCCCAGTTTGATCGCGGCAGCCATATCTGTTCCTCTACGAGAAAAACTCCTTTCGTACAGAACAGGAACATTCTAATTCCGCGACACCGGTTCGAACAGCCCGCAGGGGAATAGAAAAACAGAGGGGCGCGAGCGTCGCACCCCTCTGTTTGCAATTTTCCGTTCACGCCGGGCCGCGAAGACCCCGGCGAGGATGTCGGGTTGTTACTGAATCACGACCTGCAACGGGGCAGAGACGTGCCTCACACGGTCGCCGGTCGGGTTGAGCGTTGCGCCGACGACAAAGATCTCCATCCCGATGAGGCCGGGATTGTTGGGGATCACGATCGCCGGAGCGGCCGAATAACCCGAACCGTCGAGATAGCCGTAGAAGTTGATGAACACGCCGTTCCCCGGGGTGGTCGACATGTTGGCCAGCCAGTCCCACTTGAGCGGGACGTAGAGGCCCTGGGCCGTCTGGAACGCCGGGTAGGTGGCCTCGGCCGCGGCGAGGTAATATTCGAGCCCCCCGTCAGCGGGGGAATCGACGATCACGTTGACCGTGGTTCCGATATAAGGAGTGGCCGAGAGGGAGAGGTCCACGGGCGACTCGTAGGTCAGTACCTGGAAGTCGTCGAGACCGGCCTCGACGATGTCGTTGTTCGGCTGATCCTGGGCACTGACCCTCACCTTGACCTGCGACGACGGGGTGACGTAGCTGGACACGTTGAAGCTGATCTTTTCCCAGTCGTTCAGGTTGGCCGTGGTCGAGAGGACGTTGGTCCACGTGCTGCCGTTGTTGTTCGAGATGTCGATCTCGAAGGCATCGTTATGGTCGCGCGAATAGTACCACGCATAGAGGCTGACCGTGGCGTCGCTGCCGGAGAGATCCATGACGGGCGAGGTCAGGATCGTGGGGCCGCCGTCCACGTCGTAGGACGAATACTGCCCGCCAGCGGGGCCGTTCTCGGTCACGTAGCAATAGGTGCCGGTGCCGGCCGGGTTGTCGTTCAGCGGAGCGACCTGGCCGCCCGACGTGTAGTTGGGCACGGCGCGTTCCCACTCGCCGGAGGTGATGTTCTGGCTCTGAACGGTCCAGCCCTGGTTGGTCTCGAAATTGTCCTGGAACCAGATCTGGGGCGCGCCGGCCGTGAAGCTGAGCTGCTCGGTGAGCACGGCGCCGTCAAAGGTGATTTCCAGGTCGAGGGTGATCGCCTCGCCGTAGGGCACGGTGCTCGACACCTCGACGATGAGGGGATTCGAGTTGTTGTTCGCCTCGGAGTAGGCGGCCAGGGTGCCGAAGTTGTGCGTTCCGTTCACGATGTTGACGTGTGCGCTGCTCGAGCTGACCGTGGCGATCGCATCGGTGAGCGAGTCGCTCAGACCCTTGTTGCGCAAGGTGAGGGTCAGGCTCACAGGCTCGCCCGGAAAATAGAGCCCGTCGCCGTTGTCGTCGGCCAGGGTGAACTCGTTCAGGAAGACATAGCTGCCCGCCACCCAGGTCCAGTACTTGATGGACGGGTAGTTTTCCTCGGCAAGGGGGAGGATCGAGGACTGGGACGGCCAGAAAGAGCTTCCGATCTCGGGCGTGAGGCTAAAGATGTTCCGCTCGGCATAGTGCCAGTCGATGGCGATACCGTTCGCCTGGTAGAGCAGGTATGAGGCCGCGCCGGCTGCGTATCCGTTGTTGGCCGAGATGTCGTCGAGGTACTCCTGGAAAATGGTCCAGTCGTTGCCGTAGGGATAGACGTAGTCGTAGCCGAAGGGGCAGAGATAGTAATTGCCGTATGTGTGCGTGTTCCAATTGGTCACGATCGGATGGGCCATGGTGAAATCGCGAGACGCCTGGGTTTCCGGTTCCGAGAACGCCGAGGTGCCGCGGTAGGTCTCATCCGAAGGATAGGGGCTCGATCCGTAGTTGTCGTATCCCCACTTGAAACCGTAGTTCCGGTTCAGGTCGACGCCGTAGCTGCCGCCGTTGTTCCGGCGGTTCTTGCGCCACATGCCGCCTCCGTTCGGATTGGTCTGCTGGTTGTAGAGGTATCCGTCCGGGTTTTGCACGGGGATGAACCAAATTTCGCGGTTGTCCACAAGGTAGGTGAGCTCGGGATCGGTGCCGTAATTCTCGAGAAGTTCCTGCATGAAGTAGATGAGGGTCATCATGCCGGCCGGCTCGCGGGCGTGGAGGAGGGAGTCGAAGGCGCACTCCGGTTCGTTCTCGTCCTGGTTCGGGTTGTCAGAGATCTTGACCGCCCAGATGTCGCGGCCTTCGATCGTGGAGCCGATGCTCATCCTCTGGGTGATCAGGTTCGGATACTGGATGGCCCAGTCGTCGAGAAGCTGAAGGACCTCGCTGTTCGTGAGGTAGCCGCCCATGCTGCCGTAGGGGATGTCGCGCGAGCCGGGGCCGCCCTCTGCAAGGCGTTTCTCGAAAAACGAGGCCATGTCGGAGATCTCGATATCGAACTCGATGCCCGCCGTGGCGAGAGGAAGCAGATCGCACTCGCGGGCCACGAACTCGACCCGGTCCATCTCGGCGTCGTAGAATTCGATCTCGATTCCGAACGACTGGATAGTGCGGACCTGTTCGAAGGACGGGGACTGAACGTGGAGAAGGTGATAGATCTCCGCGTCATTCGCTGCGAGACCGGTGGGTATCAGAAAGGTCAGGAATACAATCACGGGTAAGATCATACGCATCTTCATCAACAGGTCTCCTTCAGATAAAAACGGGACCAATCCAATCGTGGTGCCTGGTA
This sequence comes from uncultured Phycisphaerales bacterium, assembly GCA_964620445.1. Classification (GTDB taxonomy): domain Bacteria; phylum Planctomycetota; class B15-G4; order B15-G4; family CAYZWU01; genus CAZUHB01. The sequence goes on along the minus strand of CAZUHB010000003.1, from coordinate 212,061 downwards.
ATGTCAGGATAAGGCTTCATAAGTATGGGCTTATCTTAATTATATACCGGTAAAGGTGTTGATATCAAAGCATTTCTCTAAATCGTTGAGCAAAGGAAAGAACCCCGTTCGAACGCGGGAATTAACGCTGCCCATTGTACTCGGAGAGCTTCCGCGCGTATTCGGCCGCATCCTGGTCGCGGCCCTGACTTCGTGCCAGCTCGATGGCGCGCTCCTCGGCCGCAGCCGCTTCGGCATAACGTCTTTGCTCGGCAAGGGCAGCGGCCAGGGCGTGGAGCAGATCCGGAATCTGTCCGCCGAGCGATGCGCAGGCCTTCTCGGCGTTCCGCACGATACGCGAAGGATCGGGCGCGCGAGGCGCACGGGCCATGAGGCGCGCCATTTCGCTCAACACTGTCCCGTCTCCCGGTTTCAGACGGAGGAGCACGACGTACTGGCCGAGCGCCTCGTTGGCGCTGCTCGTATCCGCCAGGATGCGGCCGAGGGCGAGGCGCAGGTCGAAATCTCCCGGCTGAAGGGAGAGCGACTTTCGGATAGAGCGCAGGGCTTCGTCGACCTTTCCTCTCTCCAGGTAGAGTTCGGCCAGGTTTCGGTGAGGGGCTGGATAGAGGGGTTCGATTTCGACGGCGCGGTTGAAGTGTTCTTCCGCTCCGTCCAGATCTTCCGTCCTCCAGAGGAGGACCCCGTAGTTGTTGTGCGTTTCGGCAAAGTCGTCCCTTTGGGCGAGCGCCTTTTCGAGATGATGGCGCGCCTCTGGAATATTCCCGGTCTGAAGATAAACAAGGCCGAGATTGTTGTGGGCTTGAGGATTCCGGTCCCGAACCTCGAGTGAGGACTGCAGCAGCTGCCGGGCGTCGCTGTACCGTTCCTGGTCGACGCGCATGCCGCCCAGGTTGCCGAGCGCGAGCCACGATTCAGGATTCTTTTCGATGGTGTCGGTCCAGAGGGTCTCGAGGTTTTCGTAGATCAGGCTCTGGCGCCAGGTCAGGGTTCCGAGCGTGAGGAGTAAAAAGACCGCGCACAGAGCCGGAATCCATCGGGCCTGTACGGAAGCGAGCCTTTTTGTGGCAACGGCGCCGATCGTGCAGGCGAGGGCGATCATGCTCACGCTCGCCAGATATTGAAAATGGTCGGCCACGAAGGAATAGACCATGGGATAGACGTTGAAGAATCCGAGCGCGGGCACGAGGCTGCCGGCGAAGATGAGCAGGGCGGCGAGCGGACCACGCCCGATGGGGCGGCGCAGGAGCCAGAGCCCGCCGGCGGCCAGAACGATCAGGAGCGGAAAGGCGTACTGCAACCACGATGCGCTGTCGATCGACCAGCGCGTGTAGTTGAAACAGAGGTCGAAGGGCCAGACGAGCTTGGCCGCATAGAACCACAAGGCGCGGCCCGCGATGAGGCACCGCTCCACCAGCGAGAAATCCCAGTCCGCGCCCTGGGCGAGGACGTGTTCCTTTTCCATGATTGCCGTGACGAGCGCCATGCAGAGGCCGAGGGCGAAGAAGGGCAGCGTGGCGATGATTTCACGGCCCCTGACAGAGCCCTTCTTCCACCAGATGAGCAGGAGGATCACCGCCGGAAGGGAGCAGGTCACCGTCTTGGAAAGAAGCGCGAGGCAGAAAGCCGCGAGCGCCAGCCAGTAGAGAATCGGCGATCGACGAGGGCGCTCCCCGGTCCCGTCAAGAGGCTGCCACCGGAGCCAGGCGAGGAGGGCGAGAAAGTAGAAGAACCCTGCCAGGACGTTCTTGCGCTCCGTGACCCACGCCACCGATTCGACGTGCACCGGATGGAGCGCGAAGACCGCCGCCACAAGGAAGGCGAGCGGGATCCCGAGGCACCGGAGCACCGCGAAGAGCAGCACGCACCCGGCCGCGTGGAGAACGATATTGACCAGGTGATAGCCGAACGGGTCGAGTTCCCAGAGGTGGTACTCGATCCAGTAGGTGGTGTGGACGAGCGGGTAGTACTGGGGCAGGGACGACGGCTCGGACCAGATACTCCAAAGCCCCTCGGCCGTGCGGATCTCCGGATTGTGAGTGACATAATCCTCGTCGTCCCAGATGAAGCCCGCGTCGAGCGCGGGGAGGTAGGCGACGAACACCGCTGCCACGATAAGGGCGGCACCGGGCCAGATGGGCCTGAGAAATATTTCGGTCGTGGAGCTCATCGATTCTCCGGCGGATCGATCTCGAATCATGTCGCAACAGGCCCGCGGTCCCGAGGCCGGATGCTGTTGATGAGAAAGAGTTTACTTCTTCCGCGCGGAATAGGGAAGACAGTCGCTTCCGCAAGAGGACGGGAAATTTTTAAAAAAGGGTTGCAAGATTGTATTAACTGTACTATCTAATATAGAACAGTTGACACAACTTGCCGTTTTTCCAACGAAAGGATCCAAGCGGTGTTGATCCGAATCGATCCGCAGTCAGCCGAGCCGATATTCGAGCAGATCGTCTTCCAGGTGAAGGGATCGATCGCCCGGGGTGACCTTTCCCAGGGCGACAAGCTCCCATCGGTCCGGGAACTTGCCAAAGAGGTTGCCGTGAATCCGAACACTGTGATCCGGGCCTACGAGGCCCTCGAAAAGGACGGCGTCGTTGTCCGGCGCCAGGGAGCAGGCTGTTTTGTTCTGGGACGGGCAAACGTTCTCAAGGACGGGGAGCGGCGCCGGCAGCTCGACAGCCTTTTGAAACGTACGTTGACCGAAGCCTTTCACCTCGGGTTCAGGGCGGACGAGATCCGCAAGGCGCTCGAGAAGGGGATGAAGGGGCTTCGATTCGATAAGGAGGAGAGGTGATCTGATGAGCCGACCGATCGTGTTTGACAATGTCTACCGCCACTTCGGCGAACTCGACGTTCTGCGGGGATTGACCTTCGATGTGCGGCCTGGCGAGGTCTTCGCCCTTCTCGGTCGGAACGGGTCCGGGAAGACGACCGCCCTGCGCATTCTGCTCGGCTTTCTGGCGCCGATGCGGGGAACGGCGAGGATCCTCGGCGTTGACAGCCAGGCGATCGCTCCTGTCGACCGGGACCGCATCGGCTACATCTCCGAGGGGCACCGGCTCTACGCGTCGATGCGCGTCAAGGACGCGGTCTCCTTCGAGAGCGATACGCGGCCCCGGTTCAGGCGCTCCTACGCCGAGGCGGCCATCAAGCGCTGCGGCCTGCCGATCGACAAGCACATCGGCCTTCTGTCGCGCGGGCAGCGGGCGCAGCTCTCGCTCATCTTTGCCGTGGCGGCCGAACCGGAAGTGGTCATCTTCGACGATCCGGCCATGGGGCTCGATGTGGTGATGCGCCGCGAGTTTCTCGATGCCATGATCGACCTGTTGAGCGACCAGGGGTGCAGCGTGCTCTTTTCGTCCCACATCCTCACCGATGTGGAGCGGATCGCCGATCGCGTGGGCATCCTCGACCAGGGAAGGCTCGTGGTCGACGCCACCATGGTCGATCTGCGCAAGCGTGTTCAGAAACGCCACTGGAACCGCGATGGGGAAATGGGCCGCATACCTCCCACTGTGGACGGCCTGCTCAGGGCCCGCCCCAGGCGGCAGGGTTTCGATCTGACCCTGCTCGACTTCGACGGGGAGCGCGAGGCGGCCCTGCTGAATGGCAGCGCCACTCTCTCCGATCCGGCCGTCCCCACGTTGGAGGAACTTTTTCTCGACATCACCACCCGCAATGACAAAACCGAATCTCTCCTTCGAAACAGGGAGTCGCAATAATGAAAGCCCTACTCAAGAAAGACGCGAACTGGCTTCTCTTTTTCCTCACCTTCGGTACGGCCGTTCCGCTCTGCATCTTTCAGGAAGCCGGATTCGAAAAGGTCTGGATCAATCCCGACATGCGCACCTTCCCCGACGTCATGACCGTCTGGTGGATCAGCGCGATCGCTCTCGGCGCCTTTGGCGCGATCCGCGACGAATTGACGCGAACCGACGAATACCTGCGCCACAGACCGGTGAGCCGGGCGAAGATCTTCTGCGTCAAGGTCGGCGCCTGCCTCGCCCTGGTCGCGATCTGGCTCGCGGCGCCCCTGATCTTTCAGATGCTCTTTCCCGGTCTCTGGGACCAGAACGCCTCCATCGCCCGATGGGGACGGTTCTGGACCTACCTGGGCGCGGGCACGCTGGCCTTCAGCGGATTCGGTGCGGCGTTCTGCGCGGGGTCGCTGCGCGTCGGATGGATCTGGAGGATCGTGATCGGAGGGGCTCTCGAATTCGGCCTTTTCGTCGGTATCACCAACCTGGCCGTTTCTTTCGGCGACCAGTGGGCGAGCGCCCTCTGGCTCCACGTGATCCTTCACCTCGGCCTGACCGCGCTCTTTCTCGTCATCGCTTACGGAAACTACATCCAGGGTCGCGATCCGGATCGCTCCCTGACCGGAAAGACCCATTGGCTGACGGCGATCGCGGTCGGTCTCGGCCTCATGCTCACTTCGGGGCATTCGATCAGCCTGACCCAGGACGAGCTCCGCACGTCGATCTTCGGCGACTATCCGTGGATCGTCGAGATGCCGGACGGAGAGTTTCGCCTTGTCAAGACGAGCAAGAATGGCCAGGGATACCTGGAGTGCGACGCGGACCATCAGCCCACGGGGCCCTTTCAATACCCCGAGACCAGCGGGACGCGAAACCGTCACTGCGCGCAGTGGTGGCCCTTCCGAGCGGGATGGGACGAGATCCGGCAGCGGTTTCGTCCGGTGTGGCACCGGAAGCTCTTCAATTTCGGGGACTCCTGGGACCGGGTCGCATTTTTCGGAGGCCATGTGACCTGTTACCTGAACAGGTCGACGGGTACGGTCCATCTCTTCAGAACATCCGCCCCTGGGAACGAGGGCGGTCCGTCGGTGGTGACCGTGCCCAAGGAGAACTCGAAAGAACCCTTCTCGCGGGATGTGGAAGATTTCCGGATACGCGGAAACCACCACGTCGCCATGATCGGGGACCGCTCCGACGGAACGATCTGGAGGTATCATATCAGGGAAGGAAAGGACCGTTTCGAGAGGTTGCCCCTTCCCGACAACGACCGTTTCCGCGAGGTGGTTGTCCTGTCGTCAACGGAGGCCCAGATCGTCAAGGACGGCCAGACTTATGAAGCGGTGAACCGCACCTACGTGAAGGGCGAAAGGGGCGTCTACTCCTGGAACGGGACCGCCTTCGAGAACGCGCCCGAGGAGTTGAAGATCGAGCCGGCCGGAGTCGAAAAACCGGCCTTCGTCGTCGCCCAAACCGATCCGATCGCGCCCGCTGTCGAGTACCGCGATTCTGACGGCAAGGCCCTCTTCGCCCACGAATACCGGCTCCACGACACGCACCAGAAGTGCAAGGGGTTCTGTGTCTACGCGCTGAGTGTTCTCAGGGCGCCTCTCTTTCAGGTCGCCTCGTTCATCCAGAATCCCTCGATACCGAGGATGACTTTCTGCCATGCCGATCTGGTCGATCCTCTGATCAGCGGCCAAAAAAGGATGTGGCTGCCGGCGGCCAATCTCCTCTTCGCCCTTGTCCTGGCCGTCTTCACGGCGAGGCGTCTCGCGCGATTGGGTGCGTCGAGGGGCCGCTGCCTTTTCTGGGCGGCGTTCGTTCTTGTCGGCGGTGTGATGGTCGCCGTCCTCTGCTTCGTGCTCGAAACGAGGAGGGCTTACCGTGTCAGTCCGGTGGTGGAGGCTGAAACGGCGCCCGCCATGTTGATCCACAGCAAGGTTTGATTCGGTTTGGGAGTCGATCGATGTCGTTGATCATCTTCCCTCTTCTTGCCGCGCTCTTCTCCGCGCCCGGCGACTACGAGAAGCTCAGTCCTTTCAGCGCTGTTCAGTGGGACGACTGGACAGCGCGCGTCGAGGTCGACGGTGTGTGGTACACCCTCGTCGGCATCGATGAGGTGAAGGCCGACGATCTGATCGGCTTCTGCCGCAAGGCCTACGGAAGGCGGGCGAAAAAAAGATTCACCGAGGATCTGGTGCAGGCTCTCAGCGAGATGGGCCACCGTCCGGCCAAAACCGTCGATCTGGTGGTGCGCGCCGGAAAGTCGGAGCAGGTCAAGACCCTGAAAGGCGTTGCCATGACCGCCGCCAACCGCCAGGCGCTCTGGCGCGCCAACCTTCGGGCGTCGGGCCGCGACCGCCCGAGCGGCCTTTCGGTGAAGCGGATCGACCGGCGCCACGCGTCGGGCGTGCCCGCCGAATTTTCCTGGCTCACGACCAGGATCGACCCGGACGGAACGGGCCCCGCGGTTTCGGCCCCCGAGGCGGCCAAGGACCTCGATCAGCTCGAGTACCTACTGAAGAGCCGCCACTCCTATCTCAAGCGCCGTGACGTGGACCATGAGAAGATCCTCGACGCGATCCGCGCCGGCCTGGGCGACGGGATCTCGCTTCTCGATTTCGGGCTGCAGCTCGAGAAGGCGATCGCCCTCCTGGGCGACGGCCACGCGCGCGTGAGAGGGCCCTCTCTGCGGGGGAACCACTTTCTTCCCTTTCTCATCGACAGGGCGGGTGATTGCTACGTGGCTTTCGAGCCGGACAGAAGCGGTTTCGTCCTGGACGGGGCGCCGCGCGTGACGCGCATCGACGATGTGGCGATCGATCGCTGGGTGGAGGCCGCATCGCGCTATGCGCCGCGCGTGGCGGAACATTTCGTGCGCCGCTGCGCGCTGCGCACCCTGCGCAACGTGAACCTCGTGCGACACGAGCTCGGATTGAAGTTCTCGCGAAAGGTCGAGGTGACCTTCGCATCGCTCGACGGCAGAGCCGTCAAGAAAGGCCTCTTCGATCTGGAAACCCGGAAGGCGCTCCATGGCGTGTGGCCGCGCGCGCGGTCGCGGCTTCTCGACGGCGCCAAGATCGGCTATCTGCGCATCCCCGAGATGAACTCCGGCGCCGCCGTCCTCGTGAGGGAAATGATGCACTCCTTTCGCGAATGTTCGGGACTGATCGTCGACGTGCGCGGCAACGGGGGCGGCTCGCGCGATGCGATCCGCGCCCTGTTCCCCTTTCTGACCGACGCGCGCACGGCGCCGCACGTGGCAAATGTCGCCGCCTACCGCCTGGCCGACGATTTCCCTCTCGACCATCTGGAGGCGCGTTTCATGCACAGGCCGGGTGCCGGCCTCTGGACCGCGGCGCAAAGGAGGGCGATCGAGCGATGCCGCGGCGCGTTCACACCCGAGTGGGCTCTGCCGGCGGGAGAGTTCAGCGACTGGCACTACTTCGTGCTCGACAGGTCGCTCGATCCCGGGGCGTTCCACTTCGCCGGCCCCGTTGCGGTTCTCATCGACGAGAACTGCTTCAGCGCCACCGACATCTTCGTGGGGGCTCTGAAGGGGTGGCGCAACGTCGTTCTCGTCGGCTTGCCCACCGGAGGGGGGAGCGGCCGGTCGATGACGGTTCAGCTGCACCATTCGCGTATCACCGGCAAGCTCTCGTCGATGGCGTCCTTCCGGCCCGATGGAAAACTCTACGACGGCAACGGCATCGAGCCGGACGTGAGGGTCGATCGCACCGCCGCCGATCTCATCGGAAGGACCGATACGCAGCTCGACAGGGCGCGCGCCTTTCTGCTCGACCGGTGACGGTCAATCGTCGAGCGGGACGAGCGAGATGCGGCGGAACTGGATCTCGATCCCTTCCGACTGGAGGCAGATCTTGCCCGCGATCTCCTCGGCATCGGTGGCCCGGTTCAGAACCTCGCCGTTGACGATGAGGATCACATCGCCCTTGTTCACGATGATCTCGTACTCGTTCCACTCGCCCACGGGGTTCTCGTTGCAGTGCGTTTTCTTGGCGTTGCGGCCGTTGGTCCGTTCCGGCGCGGTCTTGACCGGGAAGTTCTCGATGATCCAGAAGTCGCCCGCGTTGCGCGACATGAGCTGCGCCTCGAGACAGCGGGGCCAGATCTTGTCGGGGCCGGTCTTGCGGAAGAGAACACCGCTGTTCCCTTCCTTCCTGGTCTCGGGATTGAAGCGCCACTGCAGGCGGAGGATGAAATTCTTGAATTCCTTCTCGGTGCAGATGTAACCGGCGGGGCGTCCCTTGCAGATGATGATGCCGTCCTCCACGCGCCACACCTCGTCCATCGCTCCGCCATCGCTCAGAAAATGGGACCAGCCATCCATGTTCTCGCCGTTGAAGAGCGCGATCGGTGCGCGGTCGGTCCTGGGGGACAGATCGCGGATGCGGATGTTGCGGAACCAGACATCGTGCCCGTGGTCCTGCAGGTCGATGTGCCCCTTGCGGTTGAGGCCGAACTTCTTGTAGGGTTTGAACTTGCTCTTGTCGCGCCGCGCCTTCCAGTCGTCGCTCGCGATGTCGCAGTCCACGACCTGGACGCCGTTGAGCCAGAATTCGATCCGGGTGCCGCGCGCCACGATGCGCGACCGGTTCCATTCGCCCGCGGGCTTCTGGGGCTTGTTTTTCGGCGGCGCATAGAGGCCGTACATGGCGCCGGCCGAATGCTTGTTGGTCGGCTCGGCGTTGTGGCCCAGGTCGTCGAGGATCTGGTACTCGACACCGGTCTGCCAGGGCGATTTCTCGTCTTCGCTCACGCGGTACATGATGCCGCTGTTGGCTTTCTTCGAGACCTTCCACTCGAGATACAGATCGAAGTCTCCGAACTGGTCGACGGTCATGATGTCGCCGGCGCCGGAGCCGGCCTGGATGTGGAGCGTGCCGTCGTCGACCACCCAGCCCTTGGCTGGAAAACCGTCCTGGCCGTAACCGCGCCAGCCGGCCGTGGTCTTTCCATCGAAGAGGAGTTTCCACCCGGCGTCCTTCTGGGCATCGGTGAGCGTGTTCGGTTCGGCGGCGATCCCGAGGGAACAGGAAAGAACGACGAAGAGAGCGATCAAAATCGAGCGGCGCATGGCAACCTCACAACTGTTCTGGAAAAGGTTTGAAATGAACCGCTGCATTATGGCCAAGCTGATCGCGAAAGGCCACCTCAAGTTGGAAATCGGATCGGGGCGGGTCAGTTTGAAACAACCGCGTTCGACAGGTCCACCGGCGCCAGAGGCCCGCCGCTGAAGTAATCGGTGAGCGCACCCTGGATGTAGATCCTCGAATGCGCGCCCGCGGCGCCGACGGTGTAAGCGAAGCGGTCGAAATCACCCACGGGATCGGGCGTCATGGGAAGGACGACAGGAAAGGGAACCCTGGGCACGAGAGTGATATCCAGATTTGGCAGGTGCCAGGGCTGCCAGTAAGGGATCCAGTTCGCCGCGATCCAGCCGTCCTGCGCCATGCGGTTCTTTCGCAGCAGGAACCGGACCGTCTCGCCGTCGGCCCACTCGCCGAGCGTGTAGAGTGCGGCGTCGTTCCCTTGCAGGCCGATGCCGCCGTAGGCCGTGCCCGACGCCGGATCGGACGCTCCGAAGAGCTCGAACCTGAAGCTGGCGTAGGGATTGGCCGGGTATCCCCCGAACCAGTATGTGCCCTTATGGGTTCCCAGGTGTGTGAAAATGTCGAAGGAGTCATCCGTGCCCGTCGGGCCGTTTCCGCTCACATTGGGAGGACGGGTGAGCCTGGGGCCGCAGGTGATGGCCTGCTTGAGGAGCGACTGGCCGATGCCGATTTTGTTGCCCAGCAGGAATTCGGAGCCGCTATCGGCGAGATCGACGGAGATTACCCATCCCCAGTAGCCGCCGCCTCACATCCCGACGCCGGGTAGGCCGGTAAAGACGAAGCCTGCCTCCTGGACGGTCGACATGTCGCCCCATCCGGTGCAGCCGTCATGGAAATACACCGCCCAGCTGATATCGTTTCCGTTATAATCGGTGGAATAGGAAAAACTGAATCCGTCGATCACCTCGTCGGGAAGCGCGTTCCCCTGGTCGGCGAGCTCTCCCCAGTCGAGCCACGTGTAAGGCGCCGTCATGCTCGAAAACCACGGTGTCTGCGCCAGGTTGTCCCAGATAGAGGCGCCGTACCGGGAGCGCGTGTCGAGCCTGTTTCCGGAAGCGTCGATGTTCAAGTGCCTCTCTCCGGCAACGGGTAGGATCTTGCGCCCCTGGCAGAACGCCGTGCCGGCGAGCAGAAAAAAGAAACACGATGAATAGAGAAATTTCCTGATTCTCATCTCTTTCCTTGTCCTTTCTCCCGGGCTTCCTGGAGAGCGAAGTAGATTCTCCTCATTGACGGATCGCGCCCCCACGTGGGGCCCGATCAGTTTGAAACAACCGTGTTCGACAGGTCCACCGGCGCCAGAGGCCCGCCGTTGAAGTAATCGGTGATCGCACCCTGCAGGTAGATCCTCAAGTGCGCGCCCGCGGTGCCGACGGTGTGAGTGCAGCGGGCGAAATCACCCACGGGATCGGGCGTCATGGGAAGGACGACCGGAAAGGGAATCCTGGGCACGAGAGTGATGTCCAGACCCGGCAGGTGCCAGGGCTGCCAGTAGCGGATCCAGTTCGCCGCGATCCAGCCGTCCTGCGCCATGCCGTTCTTTCGCAGCAGGAACCGGACCGTCTCGCCGTCGGCCCACTCGCCGAGCGTGTAGAGTGCGGCGTCGTTCCCTTGCAGGCCAATGTCGGAATAGGCTGTGCCCGTCGCCGGATCGGACGCCCCGAAGAGCTCGAAGATGAAGCTGGCGTAGGGAGCGGCCGGGTACCCGCCGAACCAGTACGTGCCGCAGTGGGCGCCACTCGGATAGAGGATATCGAAGGCGTCCTCAGTGCCCGTGGGGCCGTTTCCGGCCACATCGGGAGGGTAGCCGATCATCGCCCCGCAGATGATCCCGGGTGTGATCATCGACTGGCCAATACCTATCTGGCCGCCCAGCAGGAATTCGCGACCGCTGCCCGTGAGATCGACGGTGACGGTCCATCCCCAGATCGGCCACCAGGGATTACCTGAAGGGAGACCGGTAAAAACAAACCCTGCTTCAGGCACGGTAGAAGGGTCGCCCCATCCGGAGCAGCTGTCGAAAAAATAGACCGCCCAGGTGATGTCGGGATTGTATTCGGTGGCATATGCGAAGGTGAACCCGTCGATCACCTCGTCGGGCAACCCGTTCCCCTGGTCGGCGAGCTCTCCCCAGTCGAGCCAGATGTAGCCGGACGTCATTCTCGAGTACCAGCCTGAATATGCCAGGTTGTTCCAGATCGAGGAGCCGTGCGAAAGGCGTGTGTCGCTTCTACGGCCCGATGCATCGATGGTCAGGTGACTCTCGCCGGTCACGGGAAGAAGTCGGAGGTCCTGGCAGATCGCCGATCCCACAAGCAGAAGTAGGGCACACGATGGCAGGAGAAATTCCCTGAATTTCATCTATTTCCTCTCTTTCGTCCCTGGCCGTCTCCGAAGCGAAAGGGATGGTCCTCATTCAGGATGAACGACATCGCCCACCCGTCTTTTCAGGGTTTTTCTTTTTTTTTAGGGGATGGCGGCTCCCCGAGCCTGAACCGGCTCAGTCGTTGTCGCGAAGCTGATCGGCCAGGAATTCGAAAGCGCCCTCGGCGCAGCAAGAAACCTGGATCTGGCCGCCGCGGATCGCTTCCCTGATCTTGTGGACGGTGATCACCTCGTCGCCGATGACGACCGCCATGCTTCCTCGGCCCGCCCACTCGGCGGTGAGGCGTTCGAGAATGGCGCCGCTCTTGGCCGTGAAATCGAGCTGAATCGAGGCGCGCTCCTCACCGTCGTCGGTCACCCGCGCCGGAGCCGCGAGCTCGAGCGGAACGAAGGGCGCCCTGCTGACGAGAAGAAAAGCGACGGGATCCGCCTTCGGCCGCGGGGCGAAGCTCCGCTTGTAGGCAAGGATGGTCTCGTTCGCATCCGCCGGCCGCAGCGCATGGCGATCCGGATCTTCCGCGAGGACCAGGTAGACCCCGTCGGGCAGGGCCGGGCGCGGAGGCGGGGACGAGCAGGCCGCCGCGACGAGGCAGAGCAGAAGCGCAAAGGCCCTCATTTCGAGTTTCTTGTTTTTCATCGGTCCTACCAGAAGATCTGTTTCCCGTCGGCGACGGTGAAGATCCGCTCGAGGCGGCGCGAGTTTTCTTCCACCAGCCAGAAGAGGCGGCCGCCGGGGGCCGCCTCGAACGAGACCGGTTCGTCGCCGGCCTGCTTCTTGCCCAGGGATTGCCAGCCCTTGTTCCAGACGAAGAGCTCGTAGGTCTTTCCCGGCTTGACGACCACCATCGGCTTGTCGCGCTTCGTGTCCGCGTCGGGAGTGACCGGTGCGACGGCGGCGATCTCGATCGTGATCGGCTGCGACGATTGGGCCGTGCCCGCATCGAGAATCCTCTGCTCGCCTTCACCGGTGAGGATGAAGGGGGGCGCCGCCGGCACGATCTTCTTGTCCACGAAATAGGCGGGCAGATAGGCGATGTTGCGTCCCATGTCGGAAAAGGTGACCGTACCGTCCTCGATCCAGCCCCAGTGGATCGCTTTCCAATCACCGCCGTTGAAGACGCAGATATAGGCAAAACGATGTCCCTCGGGAACGGTCTCGCTGAGGCGGACCGTCACGTCCGCCGTTTCCAGGTACTGGTCGGTCACGTCCTGGTAGCTCTTCCCCGAGAGCCAGCGCGGCACAACCTCGTCTCCGGCCTTGATCGATCCCAGGTTCTCCTTCCGGACCGAGAAACCCTTTCGATAGATCTTGGCCGCGCGGTTCGATAGGCCCTCCCGGCCCTGGCCATTCGCGTCGAGCAGCACCTCCCAGGCATGGTTGTTGTCCCTGGTGGCCCAGTACGGCGTGTAGTCGGTCGCGCAGGGGATCGCGTTGGCACGAAGCGCGTAGGCGATCATGTTGCTGATGTCCTCGCAACGCCCCTGACGGCGGCGGCTCATCTCGTCGAAGCCCTGATCGGTGGGGTGGAGGTAGAAGAGCGTGCTGAATCCCATCCACGAGTGCACGTCGCCCGAGACCTTGGCGCCCGCTTCCTTGATGTCGCTCGGATTTTTCATCTTTTCCGGCAGATCGGCGTACCGCTCCATGCAGGCGGGCCTCCACGAGTTGAGCGGCTCATTGCTGCTGCGGTAGGGGAGCACGCGCTCGCAGAACGCATCGAAGGAAAGGCCGGCCGCCCAGGGACGCTCGTGCCAGGCGCGGAAGGCGCAGTCGATGTTCTCGATCAGGAACTCGCTGGTGATCGTTTTCAGATCCTTGTCAAACCTCTTCCGCGTGAAGTCGAGCGGCCCATGTTCCTCCTTGAGCGCGTCGAGCGCGGCCTGTGCCTCGCCGAAATTCTTGTAGTCGAGCGCGTCGAAGGGGATCTCGTTCTTCTCTTCATCGTAGAGGGCGGTCAGGGTGTAACCGTGCTCTTCCATGTTGCCGATCAGGAAGAGAGCCGCCTCGAGCTTCAGCGGATCGGGGTCGTCTCCGTAGTGATCGAGAACCTCCGTGAGCTGGCTTCGGTTCTTCCCCGCCTTGTCGAGGGCTTGCTCCACGTCCGGCGGCCAGGTGGTCCGGCACCCGCACAGGAGAATCGCGAGAGCTCCCGCCAGCAGCAGGGAAGCTCCGAGAAAGACGGGCGCGCCCGCCGCGTTGGTTATCGATCTTGTCGCTCTTTTCATCAGGTCCTCTGTGTCTTGTCGTTCTTCCAAATGTTCCTCGCCAGTTCAGGTCAGCGAGCAGCACATGATAAATTCTCTGCCGGACGAAGCAAGAGGATCATGACCGCTCTGAAGGGGGAACGCGCTTTTTCCGGTGCAGCCTGTTTCAATTTATGAAATGACGTTTATAATAGAATTTACCTGATTGAAGCAGAAATCGGTCCAAAATCACTCCGCGATCGAGGCACGCATATTTATTTGGGAGATTCGAATCGTGAAAAACTTCAGGCTCACTGCGACCTACCTCGCTCTGTTTACATTGCTGGCCGCTCCGGCGTGGAGCGCTTCCGTTGACAGCCCGGTCGAAGCGCGCGACCTCGTGCAAACGAGCGTGCTTCTGGGAGAGACGACAGGAAAGCGGATCGCCGTGCATCCCGATCTGCTCCCCGCCGGAACGGCGATCGAAACGTGGCACAAGACGGCGATCACCACACCGGCCGCGGGATATGTCGTCTTTGTCGACGATCTGGCTTATGCCAATTTCGAGCACCCCTGCAGGTACGTGTTCGTCGATCAAGCCACGGGTGGATTGACCGTCGTGTCCGCCACCACTCCGCCCAACGGCGCCATGTCGTGGCTCGAGGCGGACACCGAAGCCTATCGTATTCTGATGCGGGCCGAAAACCGGCGCGCCCCGAGGCCGGCCGTGAAGTCGCCGCCGCGAAAGAGCAGCCGCGGAGGGGACCTCTGGGCGGTCCTCATGAGCGGCGGCGCGTCCCAGTACAGCAACCACGTGCGCTACTGGAACGACCTCTCCAACATCTACATCACCCTCGTCGACGTCTACGGTTACGAGGACGACCACATCATCGTTCTCTGCTCCGACGGGCTCGATCCCTCGGTCGACCAGTCGAACGGACTCAACTCCGATCCCGACCTCGACGGCGACGGCGATGACGACATCATGTATTCGTGCGTCCTGTCCAATGTGGAGCTCGTTTTCAATCAGCTCGCCACGACATTGACCGTGAGCGACCAGCTCTTCGTCTTCACCACCGATCACGGCGGAACGAACGGCGGGTGGGACACCTACCAGAACCTCTGGAACTACGAGGAACTCACCGACGCCTATTTCGCCACCATGCTCGACGCCTTGCCCCAGTGCGACATGATCTTCACCCTCGAGCCCTGCTACAGCGGCGGCTTTCTCGACAACATCACCTACAGCGACGGCCGGGTCGGCTCCTCGGCGTGCCGCCACGACGAGTACTCGTGGGCCATGCCGCCCGACTACGTGTACGACACGTACGTCTTCTTCTGGACGGCGGCGGTCAAGTGGGAGGACGCCTACGGTGTTCCGTGCGATGCGGACACGAACAACGACGACGTGGTCGACATGCACGAGGCGTACATCTACGCCGAGGCGAACGATTTCTCGGACGAGTCACCCCAGTATCACTGCCAGCCGACCGGCCTGGGCGACGAGTTGAATCTCGGCGTCGATCCGATCCTCGACATGACACTGGTCAGCGGTCCGAGCACGATGGAACTTCCCGGTCTCTCGACCACGCTGACCCTGTCGATCGAAACGGGTCTGGAAATCTACGTGCCCGGCACCGGATACCTGCATTACCGTTACGATCCCGCCGCCGCGTGGACCGATGTGGCCCTGGCCGATCTGGGCAACGATCTCTTCGAGGCCGTGCTTCCCGCAACGCGCCCCGGCGACGAGCCCGAGTTCTACTTCAGCGCCCAGGGTGATCTGGGTACGACCGTTTATGAACCGAACGACGCTCCCCTCGAGCTGTTCGCCTTCGACGTCTGCATGGTGCGGACCTTCTTCGACGACGATTTCGAGACGGACAAGGACTGGAAAGTGTTGAACGTTGCCGTGACCCACGGGGCGTGGGAGCGGGGCGTGCCCACCGGTCCGGGCGAACATGGAGATCCGACCGAGGATGGCGACGGTTCAGGTGCGTGCTTTGTCACGGAGAACTCCACCGAGTGGAATTCCGACGTGGACGGCGGCCCGACGCGGCTGACCTCGCCGGCCATCAACCTCTCGTCGGGAGACGCCCAGGTCAGCTTCTACCGCTGGTTCTACAACGATGACGGGGACGATCCCTTCATCTGCCACGTCTCCAACGACGGCGGCGCGACGTGGGCCGAGGTCGAGACTATCTACGGCGGCAGCGGCGGCTGGGTGCCGGTCAGCTTCAACGTGGCCGATTACGTGACGCCCAGCGACGAGATCAAGGTCCGCTTCTCCACGAAGGACCACCCCGACAACTCGACGACCGAGGCCGGAGTCGACGGATTCAAGGTCGAAAGGTACGATTTTGCTCCGTCGCTCTGGGCTGACGCGTACAGTCTGTCCGCATCGACGGGCGCCGATATAGACCTGTTCATCGACGCGACCGCCGCCAATGCCTACCGCCCCTACGCGGTGGTGGCAGGCCTGAAGGGGAGCGATCCGGGAAAGACGATGCCCGGCGGGATGGTGCTTCCCGTCAACTGGGACTGGCTCGCGTCGTGGACGTTCAACAATCCCGGTGCCTCCGCCCTGCGCGATTTCCAGGGCAACCTCGATTCGAATGGCGAGGCCTTGCCCGGTTTCAGCGTGCTCGGTCCGGGCCTGACTCCCCACATCGGGAAATCGTTGACACTGGCCTTCGCGTTGACCGACAACTTCGACTTCGCGTCGAATCCAATGTTCGTATCGATCGAGCCCTGATCGAGACCCGAGTATAGCCTTCGCGTTTCTCGCCCGAGCGAGAAACCGGCACCTGAGCCACTCTTTCTGATTGGGAGATGTGTCATGAAGACGATCCGGCTTTTCCTGTCCCTGTTCCTTCTCGCCGCGCTGGTGGCAGGCCCATCGGATGGCGCTCCGTCCGATTCCCCGCCGATCACTTTCGATCTGCGCGACGTGAACGGAGAAAACTACGTCACTTCGATCAAGAACCAGTCAGGCGGCACCTGCTGGACGCACGGGGTCATGGCGTCGATCGAGGGCAATCTTCTCATGACCGGCGCGTGGGCGGCCGCGGGTGAGACGGGCGAACCGAATCTCGCCGAGTATCACCTCGACTGGTGGAACGGTTTCAACGAGCACAACAACGATGACACGAATCCGCCCACCGGCGGCGGGCTGACCGTGCACTACGGCGGCGACTACCTCGTGGCCGGAGCCTATCTCGCCCGCGGCGAGGGTGCCGTGCGCGACGTCGACGGCCAGTCGTACAACACGCCTCCGCTCAGGTCCGATCCCAGCTATCACTACTACTACGTGCGCGATATCGAGTGGTTCGTGGCTGAAAGCGATCTCTCCAACATCGACACGATCAAGGAGAAGGTCATGGCCGAGGGGGTGATGGGCACCTGCCTCTGTTCGAGCAGCTCCTTCATCAATGGAGAGTACGAACACTATCAGCCGCCGAGCACGTCCGACCTGCCCAATCACGCCGTGGCCATCATCGGTTGGGACGACACGCGCGTCACCCAGGCTCCCAATCCGGGCGCGTGGCTCTGCAAGAACAGCTGGGGGTCGAGTTGGGGCTACTCCGGTTATTTCTGGATCTCCTACTACGACAAGTGGTGCGGCCAGGAGCCTTTCATGGGTGCCGTGTGCCACAAGAACGTGGAGCCCCTCGCCTACGATCACATCTACTATCACGACTACCACGGATGGCGCGAGACAAAGGAAGATGCTTCCGAGGCGTTCAATGCCTTCACGATCACCGGTGGAAGCACCGGATTCGAGTCGCTCGTGGCGGTGAGCTTCTGCACCGCCGCCGACGCGGTGACCTACACGGTGAAGATCTACGACGACTTCATCGGCGGCGCGCTGCAAGGCGAGCTCGCGACCCAGACCGGGTCGATCGATTACAGGGGATTCCACACCGTCGATCTGGCCGCGCCCCTTCTGCTCGGCGGCGGCGAGGACATTTACGTCTACCTTCAGCTTTCAGACGGAGGCCAGGCTTACGACTGCACCTCGGACGTTCCCGTGCTGCTCGGTTCCTCGGCGCGCGTCATCGTGGAATCGGCATCCAATCCCGGGGAGAGCTACTACAAGAGCGGCATCGTCTGGGCAGACCTCTACAACTTCAACGACACGGCCAATTTTTGCATCAAGGCGATCACCGTGGAAGAGGCGCCGCTCAGATTCGCCTTTCCCGAGGGGAAACCGGATGGCCTCCTGCCCCCGGGCGCCGAGATACCGGTGGTCGTCGAGATCACCGACGGCTACGAGACCTACGTTCCCGGGACGGGCATGCTCCATTACCGCTACGATCCGGCCGGCGGTTTCACCGACGTGACGCTCTCGTCGCTCGGCAACGACCTTTACGGCGCGCTCCTGCCCGCACCGGCGGCGGGGGACGAGCCGGAGTACTATTTCGGCGCCCTGGGCAGTGGCGGCACCACGGTCTATTCGCCTTCGGGCGCGCCGGCCGCCGTCTACACCTTCGACGTGGGGATCGCCTACACCGTGCTCCACGATGACTGCGAAACCGATCCGGGGTGGACAGTTGAAAACATCAACCTCACGACCGGCGCCTGGGAACGGTGCGTGCCGAATTACACGACGGGCGATCAGGTCGCACCGCTGGAGGACAATCCGGCAGGCACGGGCACCTATTGCTGGGTCACCGGCAACGGCCCCCCGGGCGGCAGTTACTCCGACTACGATATCGATGGCGGACCGACGCGCCTGATCTCGCCCACGATCGATCTTTCAGCGGGCGACGCGAGGATCAGCGCCTACAACTGGTACTACTCCCGCGATGGTGACGATCCCTACGAGATCGACGTGTCGAACGACAACGGTACGACATGGACCAATGTCTACTCCTCCAACAGCTCGCTCGGCGACTGGACCGAGATCTCCTTCACGGTGAGCGACCATGTGACGCCCACGGCCCAGGTCAAGGTGCGTTTCTGCGCCCAGGACCAGCCGAACAACGACATCGTGGAGGCGGGCATGGACGATTTCAGGGTCGAGATGATCGTGTCCGATCCGAGCCTTCTGGCCGACGCCTATTCGGTTTCGACGGCGGCGGGCTGCGACATCGCCTTCAGTCTCGACGCGGGTGCGACCTACGCGACGCGCAACTACTTCATCGCCGGAACCTTGAGCGGGGTCTATCCCGGTACGGTTCTACCGGGAGGCCTCGTCATCCCGCTCAATCGGGATTGGGTCACCGATTACATCCTGGCCCACATGAACGCGCCCGCTTTCGTGGATTTCTACGGAACACTCGACGGGACCGGGAGCGCGACCGCCGGGCTCGTTCTGGCCGGACCGGGTCTGGCTCCCTACGTGGGGCAAACGCTCAATTTCGCTTTCACAATGTCGTCGACCTTCGACTATGTGTCGAATCCGATCTTCGTCGAGATCGTGCCATAGTCGCCGCGATCGAAGCAATCAGAGCCCCCCGGCCGTCCGGCTGGGGGGCTTTTTTTCCTTCTCGATTCCAGGGCGGGTTTCATTTGATCGATGCGATCGGCCTATCCATAATCGGGGAATGGAGAATCAAACGCTTTCGCTCGGCGGGATCTTCCCCCCGGTGCCGACACCTTTCGATCGCGCGGGCCGCGTGGCGCCGCGGTGTCTCGCGGAAAACATCGACCGCTGGAACGCCCATGACCTGGCGGGCTACGTGGTCCTCGGTTCGAACGGGGAGGCGGCTTATCTCGATCGGGACGAAAAGATCGCTCTCTTTCGAGACGCCCGCGCGGCGATTCCCGGGGAAAAACTCTTCATCGCGGGAACGGGATGCGAGTCGACAGCGCTCACGATCGATCTCACACTCCGCGCGGCCGACGCCGGCGCGGATGCGGCCCTGGTGATCACACCCTTTTTCTACGCCGCCAGGATGAACCACGCGGCGCTTCTGGACCACTATCAATATGTGGCGGACGCCTCGCCGATTCCCGTCGTCGTGTACAACGTCCCCAAGTTCACCGGAATCGACCTCGAGGCCGCAACCGTTGCCGGGGCGAGCCGTCACCCGAACATCATCGGCGTGAAGGACTCGAGCGGCAGTATCGGCAAGCTGGGTGATACGGTGCGCATGGCCGGTCCCGATTTCCAGGTGCTCGCCGGGAGTGCGAGTTTTTTCTTTGCCGCACTCGGCCTCGGCGCCAGGGGCGGTGTCATGGCGCTCGCCAACATCGCCCCGGTGCAGCTGCTCGAGCTCCATCGGCTCTTCGAGGAGGCCGAGTGGGACCGCGCTGCCGCCTTGCAGCGAAAGCTCCTTCCTGTCGACGCGGCGATAACGGGGCGATTCGGAGTCCCGGGGCTCAAGGCCGCGCTCGATCTGCTTGGCTACCACGGTGGGCCCTGCCGCCCGCCGCTTCAAGATCTCGACGAAAGCGACCGGGACAGCCTTCGGGCCGTGCTGGTCGAGGGAGACATCATCGAATGAATCAACGAAAACTGCTCATGATCCCCGGTCCCGTGGAATTCACACCCGAGGTCTTGCGTGCCGCCGGCATGGCGACGACGAGCCATCTCGCTCCTGATTTCGTCGAAACCTTCGGCCGGACCATCGAGAGGCTGCGTCAGGTTTTCGCCTGCCCGGACGGGCAGCCCTTCGTCGTGGCCGGCTCGGGAACGCTGGCCATGGAGCTTGCCGCCGCCAACCTGGTCGAGAAGGGCGACAAGGCCCTGGTGGTGAACACGGGATACTTCGGCGATCGTTATGCGACGCTGCTGCGGCGTTACGGCGTCGGGGTCACCGAGGTGTGCGCTCCGGCGATCGGCGATGTGCCTGCCCTGGACGATGTGGAGGCTGTCCTGAAGAGGGAGAGCTTCAAGGTGATGACCATTACCCACGTGGACACGTCGACGTCTGTCGCCACCGACGTGAGAGCTCTGGCCGCGCTCGGCCGCGCGCATGGCGCGCTCGTCGTCGTGGACGGCGTCTGCTCTGTCGCCGGAGAGGCGTTGCGTCAAGAAGAGTGGGGGATCGATGTGGTCCTGACGGCGTCCCAGAAAGCGATCGGCGTTCCGCCGGGCCTGGCCCTGGTCGTGGCCGGCCCGCGCGCGATGGCCGCCTTCGAGAAGCGTTCGGCCGCCACGGGCAGCTACTACGCGGACTGGGCCGAGTGGCTTCCGATCATGAAAGCCTACGAGGCGCGAAAGCCGAGCTATTTCGGGACGCCGCCGGTTAATCTCATCCGGGCGCTCGACACGAGTCTGGGTCAGATCCTGGAAGAGGGAATGGACGCCCGCATCGCGCGCCACAAGACGCTCAGCGATGCCTTCAAGGCAGCGATGGAGTCGCTCGGCTTGAGGCAAGTACCGGTGAAAACGCAGGGGGCGACGACCATGACGGCCCTCTACTATCCGGAGGGGGTGGATGCATCGGTGCTCGGCCGGATAGCCGAGGATGGGGTCGTACTCGCCGGGGGCCTCCACCCGGAGATCAAGGCCCGCTATTTCCGCGTCGGCCACATGGGGGCGGTGAGCGCATCCGACATCGAGACCACGATCAGCGCGATCGAGAAGAATCTGGGCGGACAGCCAGGATAGGTACCGGGAGGCTCGGCCCGGTTCAGATTCAATCGATGAGATCCGACTCGGGCAGGTCGGAATCCTTTTCCTTCAGCCGGAACTGGTCGGGCCGCTCCTCGATCACCTTGCGGAGCCAGCTCTCGAGATATCCCTTTTCGCTCGCGCGGCCGGGCTTGTCCTGGACATAGCCGTCGTTGTACCTGGTAATGAGGAACTCGCCCAGCGCGCGCCAGCGGACCACCACCTGCTCTGCATGGGAAACCGAGTAGTCGGTCAGATAGCGCGTGAGCAGATCGGGATCGGTCGTCGCCAGTTCGAGTGCGGTCTTTTCGACCGCCGGCTGGAGCGCGAGAAAGTTTCCTTCCAGGTCGGATTGAACCGCCTGGATGTCGTGGATCATCTCCGCGTAGCGCAGGTTGGCCACATTGGCGACGAAGTTGAACACCCACCAGGCCGAATCCCACGAGAACCGCGACAGGTTGCCCACCGTGTACGATTCGGGAATTGCGTTGATGCCGCAGTAGAGAGGAACGTAACAGGTGGTGTACGTGTCGTCCACACCGTACCAGTAGACACCGCCCACTGCGTCGGGCAACCACGAACGGGACTGGGAGACGAAGGTGAATCCGGTTTGCTGCGTGGAGACGGGCCGTTCCCAGGCATACTCCACATCGTCCACCTTCCAGTGGATCGGCCTCCACCGATTGGGTGTGCCGTGGGGGCCGGCGTCGATGCCGCGGGTCATGTCGAACGCGGTGCCCTCGAAGTGATCGCGCATGAGGGCGAACACGTCGCCGACACCGAGCTTCTTGTCCGGCTCTATCCAGAGGGGGTAAGGCTCCGCGCCGTCCACCGCGCGGTGGTAGTCGGCGGAGAGGTTCTTCGAAGGTGCGGCGCGCCGCAGAATGCTCCAGACGCGGGCGTCGGCGTATCGTTTGTTCTTCGGCGTCGACGGACAGTAGGCCTCGCAGAAGAGGAAGGGCTCGCCCGATTCAGGATCGTAGTAACCCTTTTCGATGGCGAAGGTGACGACCTGCGGCGAGTAGAGGCAGTTCTCCGGATCGTCCGTCGGAAAGGCGCCGATGCGGGCCTTGTTGGCGTGGCACGAGATCGTTCCGTCCGGAACGCGGACCGCCACCCAGATTGCGCCCTGGCCGCCTTTGCCCGGACCGATGATCTCGAGAATCCACGCTTCTTCCCTGTCGGCGATCGAGATCGACTCGCCCGTTGATCGGTAGCCGTACTCGTCCACCAGTCCGGTGATGACGGCGATCGCCTCGCGGGCGGTGCGCGCCCTTTGAAGCGCGAGTTGCATCAGATCCCAGTAGTGGAGCATGCCGTCCGGATTGTGGAGTTCCTCCCTGCCGCTGAAGGTGGTCTCGCTGATAGCGAGCTGATGCTCGTTCATGAGCCCGACCACGGCGTAGGTATGGGCGACCTGCCTGATCTTGCCGCGCACCGTGCCGCCCCAATCGACGATCTCGATCCACTCCTCGGGATCATGGTCCGCCGCCGGCCTGTACCGGAGGTGGGGGTGGAACTCTCCGTCGCAGGTGTAGGTGATGATCACCGAACCATCGGCCGAGGCCCCCTTGGTCACGAGGATATTCGTGCACGCATCGAGCGTCCCGCCGGCGGGCAGCAGGACAAGGGCGATCGACAGGGAAATGAAAAAACGGATGAACTTCATGGCGTTGTCCTTGACGAGTTTGGAGGTGCAAGAGACCAGGATATCATAGCGCGCGGACGCCGGAGGGACAACATCGTAAGGGGAAGAAGCGGACCGCACGGAGCGCAATATATCGAAGCACGGAGCGCTACATATCGAAATAGTCGAGACCGGTGGTCGGCCCCGTTCCCGAGGAGTTGGCCCGGAGCTCGCCGGTTACCGGGTCGTAATACCAGCCGCTCGTATCGTCGGGCGCTCCAGGGATCGATCCCACGATGCCCGTGTTGAGGTTGTTGATCGGATTACGCGGTATGGAACGCCGGAGATAGGGGCCGTACCTGGTCCCGGGGCTCCCGTCCTCGTCGGTCTGCGTGGTCATCTGAGTGACGAAGTTATCCCATGTCGAGTTGCCGTTCAGCGTCCCCGGGTAGGTCGAGTCGTGCTGGAGGAAGTAGAGTTCGATCGCGGCGCGCAGAGGGTGCAGGTTGGACAGGAGCGTCGATTCCTTGGTCTCGTCAGCGGAACTCCTGAACTGGGGAATCACGATCGCGGCCAGCACGCCGAGAATGATGACCACGATCAGCAACTCGACGAGGGTGAAACCGTCCCCTTGATTTCTTTTCATAATCAGGTTCCGCTCAAGAGACCTTACAGCACAGATCTCCTATCGATAATATATACCTTGATCTTGATATAAAAAAACCGGGCCGATCGCGGGGAAGATCGGGCCCGCTTATTTTGGGAGATAAAAATATGTTATGGCGACCGGATCGGTGCGGTGGCGAAAAATTAAGCAGTTTTACCGATCGCCCGGTATTCGGCCGTTCGATCGGTTCGAAACACGCTCCGGGTCAAGGTAGATCGGCTGCCGGTCTGAATCCCATGTCCGACGTGCGCGTCGATGCCATCTTCTTGGCGATGCGCACCGCGCAACGGCACTGGCGCGATCCGTAGGACCAGCTGCCCCCGCGCAACATCCGGGTGTAGACCCCCTTTTTCTCGCGCGCCGAGCCGTCGGTCGGGCTGGTCTTGTAGCTGCCGTCGGTGTCGCGGCACCATTCCCACACGTTGCCGTGCATGTCGTAGAGCCCGAAGCCGTTCGTTTTCTTGCGGCCCACCTGATGGGGGTACTTCTCGTTCATTTCCCAGAGCAGATCCTTGTACCAGGCGAACGACGAGAGCTCGGACTCGGCGTTTCCGAAGCAGAAGGGCGCTGCCGTGCCCGCACGGCAGGCGTATTCCCACTCCGCCTCGGTGGGCAGGCGCAAACCGGTCTTGGAGCAGAACTCGACACACTCCTTCCACGAGATGAAGGTGGCCGGATAATCGGCCCCTTCGCGGGAATAGTCCTTTTCGTGCCAGGGGCTGGCTCCCATGACCGATGTCCAGACAGCTTGCGTCATCTCCGTTCGGCAGATGAGAAAGGGTTTGATCGTGATCTCGGTCTTGGGCGTTTCGTTCAGCTGCCGTGCCCATTCGGTTCTGTCCGATCCCATCTTGTACGTTCCGCCGGGGACGAGGACGAACTCGAGTCCGGTCATCTCGTGGCGGTAGATCTTGACGGTGTGGCTCACGCCGCCGCAGGAAAAGGTCTCTTCGCGCAGGAAGATGAACCCCTTTCCTTTTGCCACCGATACATTCGTGGTCTTCGGGGGCGTCCGATCGGCGAGAGAACCCGCCGATGCGGGCGGACCGGCGGCCAGACTCGCCCTGACCTTGAGGTCCTTGAGCAGGAGACCGGCCATGACGCCCTTCGGATTGATGGCCACGGCTCTCTCGGCCAGACTCAGCGCCCTGTCCAGGTCCCCCTCTTCGCGCGCTTTTTCCGCCTCCACGATGAGAGAGTCGTATTCGGCCGTCTTCAGATCTTCCTCGATCCGGCTGATCGCCTTGTCGACCCTCGCCCTGAGCTCCTTCTTGCGGGAGGCATCCTGCACCGAGCCGGCCGCCTCGTGGGCGAGCTTGTAGTTGCGCAGCGCATCCTCGCTGCGACCCGCTTCCTCGGCGTCCTGTGCCAGCCGGAAATAGGATTCGAAAGCACGGTCCGCCTCGGACCGCTCGGGCTGCCGTTCGGGAAGGTTCACCGGGATCGTTCCCACGTTGTACGCCTTGCCCACCCAGTCTTTCTTCTTCCGGTCGAAGTACCTGGCCGGTTTGAGTTTTTTCCCCTCGTCGACCTCGACCGTTGCCAGTGACTCCGCACCCTGGACCACCATGAGACGGCAGGCTCCGTACGCCGGGACGCGCAGGAGAAATGCCCCGTCGCTCTCGGGCCTCACCTCGGTGTCCACATGCCTGGGGGACAGAGGGCGGCTCCCCGATTCGAAGGCGACGCGGATTCCCGAGAAGGTCCCCGATCCGACCAGCTTGATCTTTCCCTTGATCTCGGCCACCTCCGGCGCGAGTTCGATCACGCTCTTGACGATGCGCGCCTTGGGAGGGATGGCCACTTTGCGGGTGACCGGGACGTAACCGGCCTTCTCGATCCAGGGGAAGAGCATCGCGTGGCGCGGGATACCTTCCAGCCGCGTGTTGGGAGTCTTCGCCTCCAACGTCTCGGCGCCGCCGGGCAGATTGAGCACAACCTTGGCGTCGGAGAGGGATTCTCCAGTGACCGCGTCGCGCGCTTCGACGAGCAGGTCGACAACGGTCCTGTCGACGAGCAGAACCCTTTCAGGGTCGGTTGCCTTGCCATGGTCGAGGATAGGGGTCTGGCCCTTCCGATCCTTGCTCACCCGATCGTAAACGCCGTCGAAGAGCGTTCTGGCGGTGATCCTCTGCTGGTCGGAGCCGAGAGCCTTGCAGAGGGAGGCCGTGAAAAGAGCCACCGGGGGCTCCGCGCCTTCGAGCGCCCAGGCGGCCTGATCCACATCGCACGCCGACAGTTCGATGTCGCCTGCCGGCTCGCGCACGGGGGGACGGCCCGGCGAGAGCTTGGAGATGTCCTGCGCATAGCCGCCGCCCGAGAAGCACGCCTCGCGGATGATGACCACGAAAACGCCTTTCTGTTTGAGCGGCCGGATCCAGTTCTTGAGGTCCACATCGGTGATGAGCGTGGTCGGCTCGAATCCGTCGCCGCCGGCGGATTCCATCGTGTCCCACGTGAAGTAGGCCCGCACCGGCGCACCCTCGACAGTGACCTTTGCCGCGTGGCCCGTGTAGTAGAGAAAGAACCGGCTGCCCGATTCGATCTTCTGCGTCGCCTCGGAGATCGCCCGCCACACGCCGGTCTTGGTGACATCCCTGTCGATCAGCTTGCGCAGATTCTCGGCCGGAATTCCCACCTCGTCGAGGAGAGCTTTTTCCACGAGCCTTATGTTTTCTGTCACAAGCGGAAGGCCCCACTTGCCGCTCGCGTATTCTCCGGCGCCGATCAGAACGGCGCGGTCTTCGCACAGGGCGGTCCCGGTCAGGAAAAAGAGAAAGCCGAGACTGATAATTCCCAATGATTTAAGTATATCAAACAATCTTGATTCTCCTCTGAAAAATCTCCGGCGAGCGTTTTGTCTCGATGCCAGAATCCCAGATGACGTCACTTTACATTATTATCTCATAGCATAACGACCTGTCTAGAAACAAGGCGGATTCCGCGGTCGAATGCTCCATGCTGAAGATGATTTTTTTATTCTTTTGAGGATAAAAAAGTGTGAAATAGACGGGTGCTTGAACTGATTCAGGAAATGACTGATGGGAGCAGGAATGAGCGATTCTCGAACAAAGGTAATTTTTGAAAAAATTGACAACCCCTTGCGGGCCCTGATCACGGTCATTTTTCCGACCGTGGCCGGCGCGGTTCTTCTTTGCGCGCTCTGGTCGTGCGCAGGCCCGGCACAGGATGAAGAGCCGATCATCGATCCCCTCCCGATCGACGGGGAACGATCGCCGGCCGAATCGACCGACAGCGGCGACGAGGAGATCCCCGACCGGATCGTGGAGGAGGTCCTCGTTCCGGTGGATCACCCCTCCTGGTTCTCGACGACTCCCCGGGCGAAGGGCGATGCGCGTCTCGTGGCCGGCACGGGGACGAGCCATGTGTCGGGCGAGGAAGCGCTCTGGCTCGCCGAGGCGCATGCCAAGGATGGCGCCGCCAATATCATCAGCGCTCTCGTCGAGAGCGACTGGAAGCAAAAAACGCGCACCCTGCGCCAGAACGCACAGTTCCGCGAGAGGGAGGAGATTTCCTACGTGACGCGCATTCTGTCCAAGGAACCGATCACCGGATCAACCGTTGTCAAGCGCGAGGTGGTGAAGGGCAAAAAACTCGTGGGCAACGAACCGGCGGGAATCTACTTTCAGGCGTTCGTGCTGCTCGAAGTACCCGGGGAGAATTTCGATTTCTCGCCGGCGCGTTGCGTCAAGAAAGCGAACGCACTGGTGGTGGAGAACAAGGTCCTCGATGCTCTGGGCGTCATGGAAGGGGCTGTCCTTTGCTGGCCCGAGGATCAGGACCTCATCGAGCGCCTCGCCTACGTTCAGGAGAAGGCGGGCCGGCTCGGCGACGCCATGCAATCCCTTCAGAAACTGCTTACCCTGTGCGCGCCCGCCGAAAAGTCCAAGATCGAACTCGATATCGCCCGTCTCGACAAACAGTACGCGGGCGGCGAATTCGCTTTCCTGGCCAAGCGTTTTCGAGAGGTGATCAGAGCGGGCGCCAAGGCGGAACGCCTCTCGCTCAAGGCCCTTTCCGATCGCGCGCGAAAGGGGGGGGCTCTCGACTACACCGTCCTCACCGACCGGGCGTACCACTACTACGGGCTCTGGCTCGATGACGAGGGGCTCTTCGTCTATCCGGCCCACGAGCGCGAGTCGGGCACGCGGCTCGGTAGCGACCTCGGGGGGATCCATGTCTCTCTCGATGTGGGCAGCACCGAGGGCGATCATCTCTTCGTGCTCGTCGCCGTCGTGGAGCGGCCCGATTGGTTCGCGGAGAGGGCATTCACCAGGGAGATGGTAAACCGGAGGGCGTCCGATCGCGAGGGGCGCCTGCCGCACAGCGATCTGGCCGACCTCATCGACGATATAGAGGAACGCGTTGGATCGGGCGATATGGTGACAGGATACTTCGCCTTTGATGTGACCCGCTAGAAGCCGTTTTACGAAAAATTTGTGACTTTCCAGCACGGTCTGGAGAGATCTCCCGAAATTCTCCGGGGAGGATCGACCGTCTCTTGTTGTGTGATGGACCCTTTTTGATATTTTCTTTGTGGCCAGCCCTACATTTGATATGATATCACCTTACAAAGGATCATTATAGTTGGCTGACTCTTGAACATTCCGCCTTGATTTTTTTGAGAACGTTTTTGGTAGGAGGACTCGATTATGAAGAACGCTGTTCGGATCTTGTGCTTTTCGCTCTTAGGATTGGGGCTTCTTGCCATTCCGGCGCTGGGCCAGAACACGGTCGTGTCCAGCGGCGATCCGGGGCCGGAAGAATATCACAATTACGACGTCGTCACCGGCCAGTGCACTCCGGGCTCCTCGGGCGGCATCCGCTACGGAAACGAACTCTACTATAACTGGAGCAAGAAATCCTGGTGGAGCATCGGCCACGATCACCTCGGTTATACCCTTCTCGACTGGGGCAAGCTCTACAACCCGATGACCACCGGCAACAGCGGCGAGATCATCGATGGCTTCAAGTTCCGGTATTCGACAAATGACGAAACCTCGACAGGGCTGACCATGGAGATGCACTTCTACGACAGCTGCACCGGCGTGGGCAACATCGGTATCCTCGAGGCCGCCTTCGTCATGACCGGTATGCCGAACTCCTACGGTAATCCCGGCCAGAAACAGCATGTCATCACGACCGATCTCGACGGCACCGGCCAGCAGTTCATCGTCGGCCCCGAAATCGGATGGGCTCATGTGTTTCACAATGGCGCGGATCCCAGCGACACGTGGAGAATCGGACCGGTCATCGGCCGTCCGCCCAACAAGGGATACAACGGCCCCACGGGCACAAGCAACCTCTTCGATATCTACTACCCCAACGGCGCATGGACCGGAAGCTGGTGGTTCGGCGGAGATCCGTGGGCCACGTGGCCGCTCCTGCTTTACGGTGGCAAGGCTGATTCCGCCACCTATTACGGCATCGCCCAGAACGGCAATGACGCCGAGCTCTATACCGACGGTGAATGGATCGCCGGAAACGCGATCGAGTTCATGATGAAGAATCCCAGCGGTCTCGACGCCTATCTTCTCCTGTCGGTCGGCTATACTTATCCCGGCCTCTACTATCCGAGTCTCGATGTGACCCGTCTCATCGGAGATTTCTACTACCCGATCAACACGCTTCCGATGATGGAAGATTTGACCGGCGAGTTCGTGAGGAGGACGGTCACCGTTCCCACGCCTCTTCCGCCGGTGCCGATCTATTTCCAGGGCGCTTCGCTCGACGTGGCAAGCTTTCCGCCTGCCGACATGTCGAACGCCCTGCGTTATCAGTAAATTGTAGATCGGAGCAGGCTCAAGCCAGACCTACACCGGTCGAGCGATCCCTGATCGCCCGATCGGTGTTTGAAGCCTGCATCCAGAGGCCGAGCGGCCGGTAAGGAGCGCAACTATTTCCTTGCCGGCCGCTTTTCTTTTTTTCGTCGCACCCTCCCGTTTCAGATCATACAATCGCGCTCCGCGTTCGATCGAAAGGTTGGTGGTCGAGGCCCCCTGTCAATGAAACGCAGATCCGCCTTCGCTCGCATCGGCACAGCCCATGCCTGCCCGATTGTCCTCTTCTTGTTTCCGCTCATGATATGGGGATGTTCGTTGCCCGAGGTCGGCCGCGATCGCGATTCCGGTGGCGCGGGCCCGGACACCGCGACTTTCTCGGGCCCCTTGCCCTACAGAAGCCTCATGCCCCTTTCGCTGATCTTTCCCCATCCGTTGCCGGACAGAGCGGCGGTCATGCCCTGGGGAGGCATCGAAGCCGAGGTGCGCTCCGACTATGGCACCATCTTCGTGGACGACAGGCGCGGCGCGGAACGAATCGTCGTGGACGGCGAGTTCTCCCGCTCTTCGCTCACCGTGCGCGCCGGTGTGGGCGGCCGGACCGAGATCGCGATGGAGATCCCCTTCTTGCACTACGCTTCGGGCCGATTCGATGACTTCATCGACGGCTGGCACTCGGTCTTCGGCCTCTCTCCCGGCCACCGGGACGAGGCTCCCGAGGACCGATTCGGAGTTAACTATCTCAACGGCCGGGGATCGTTCTTCACGGCTGACGAGGATGGTTTTCACCTGGCCGACATCCCTGTCACGGTCAAGGTCGGTCTGCTCGATCCGGAAGAGGAGGCCCTCGGTGTCGCCTTGCGCGCTCTTGTCGAGATCCCCGCGGGCGACGATCGGAAGGGCTTCGGCAGCGGCAAGGTCGACGGCGGCGCCGGGATACTCCTGGAGAAAAGGCTCGACGAGCTCGCTCTTTACCTCTCGGCCGATCATGTCTTTCGATCCAGTCCCGAAAGTTTCGACGGGATCCGGGCCGCACACACGACTCATGCATCCCTGGCGGCCGAATACCTGGTCGACGAGGATCTGGCGCTCGTCGCCCAGACCGATTTCCAGACGAAACCTCTCGACGGGGGACGGCTGGGCGAGTTCGGCGATCCCCAGTGGTCGGGCATTCTGGGAGCCGTCTTCAGCCTGGGAGAGTCGACGCGGGTGCGCCTCACGATGGCAGAAGGATTCACGACCGAATCAGCGCCCGATTTTGTGGTCAGCGCAGGATTGATTCTCGGCTTCTGAGCACGCTTTGGCTTCCGAGCACGCTTTGGCTTCCGAGCACGCTTTCGGATCGACGCCGCAGAGATTGCATCCCGCGGTGCGGCACCAGGGCGTCGTGCTGCCGGCCCTGGCCCGCTCCCATTCGGAGGCGAGAAAGGCTCGCGTGGGACCGGGACGGATGTGGTCCCAGGGGAGCGGCTCATCGATCTTCCGCTCGCGGTAGAGTTCGCGGCCAGGATCGATCTCCGCGCAATCGAGCGCGGCGCGCCACTGATCCGCATCGATCGACTCGGACCACGCATCGAAGGCGCAGCCCCGCCTGCGCGCCTCGCGCAAGGCGGTGAAGAACCGCCGCCCGCCGCGCGCGATGAGGGCTTCGACAAAAGTCATCCGGTAGTCGTGGAAGCTGAAACGGATCCTCTGCGGCAGTCCCGTGCCGACCAGAAGCCTCCGTTTTTCCCGGATCTCCTCCTCGCTCGCCATGGCGCACCACTGAAAAGGCGTGTGCGGTTTGGGAATGAAAGTCGAGACCGAAACGTTCACCTTCGCGGCGCCGCGGCCGGTGTTGCGCCGGAGCAACGAGATGCTCCGCGCCAGATCCCCGATGGCGCGCACATCGTCGTCCGTCTCCCCGGGCAGGCCGATCATGAAGTAGAGCTTGACGTGCCGCCACCCGTGCTCGAATGCCTTCTGCGCCCCGGCAAGAAGATCGTCGTTGGTGATCTCCTTGTTGATCCTCCGGCGGAGCGCGTCCGACGCCACCTCCGGCGCGAGGGTGAGACCCGATTTGCGCACGAGCGCGGCCATCTCGGGGAGACGTTCGAGGCTTTCGTCGACCCGCAGGGAAGGGAGGGAGACACTCACCCGCCTCGGCGTGAATCGTTCGCTCATCTCGAGCATGAGCGATTCGATGCCGTCGGGGTAATCGGAGGACGAAAGGGAGAGGAGGCTGATCTCGTTGAAGCCCGTGCCTGTGTAGATCGACTCCGCCAGCTCGATCAATCGCTCGCGCGACCGGAATCGTACAGGCCGCCGGCACATGCCCGCGTTGCAGAACCGGCATCCGCGCGTGCAGCCGCGCATGATTTCCAGGCTGATCCGATCGTGAACAGCGCGCACCCCGGCCTGCACGGGCGCCGTGGGGTAATAGGCGTTTTCGAGATCGGCCACCATGGCGGGAACGATCGTTTCACCCACGCCGTCGACGGTCGGCCTCGGCCCGCGGGCGCCGGGTCCGCTGTCCACGGTGTAGAAAGCGGGCGCGTAGACAAAATCGAAGGCGCGCGCCGCGGCGAGAAGCTTCTCTTCGCGCGATGCTCCCTCCCGCTCGAGGCGCCGCAGAAGATCGCACAGGGCGGGCAGCGCCTCCTCGCCGTCGCCGGGCAGAAAGAGGTCGATCGCGCCGGCCAGGGGTTCGGGTGCGAGCGCGCCGCACCCACCGGCCACGACGATCGGATCGTCCTCCCCGCGGTCCTGGCTCGCCACCGGTATCCGGGCGAGTTCGAGCATGTAGAGCACGTTCGTGTAGAGGAGCTCGTGCTGGAGAGAGAATCCGACGAGATCGAACTCCCCGAGCGGTGTGGATGTTTCGAGCGAAAGGAGAGGGATCCCCTCCTCCCGGAGCGCGGCGCCCATATCGGGCCAGGGCGCGAAGCATCTCTCCGCACCGTGCCAGGGAGACTCGTTCAGCAGGTGGTAGAGGATGATCATTCCGAGGTGGCTCATCCCCACCTCGTACACGTCGGGGAAGCAGAGCACGGTGCGGAATTCGAGCGCGCGCGGGTCCTTGACCACGGCGTTCCACTCGCCGCCCACGTACCGTCCGGGCACGCGCACGCGGGGCAGGATGGAGAGGAGTTTCTGTTCGGTGTCGTTCATTCTTGTCGCGAGCAGGTTGCGGCTGTCATTAATTGGGTTCATAATAACGGAAGCCGGGCACCGAGTAATCTTCGTTCTGAAAAAAGGAGTTCCCATGCGTCTTGTTTTTACAGTCATCGTCGCTCTTCTCGTTGTTGCGCCATTGCGGGCTCAGACAGAGACCGATCAGAAGATCCTCGACATGGCCGCGGAGATCGAGGAGCGTGTCGCCACGATCAGGGGCCTTCCGTTCAAACGAACCGTCGAGAAAGGTATCTACACGAAGAAGCAGCTCGAGGGTTTCATCCTGGACGCCTTCGAGACGGAGCTGCCCGACGAGAAGGCTGCCCGCTGGGAAGCGGCGCTCAAGCTCTTCGGCCTGATCCCCGAGGATATGAAACTGAAGGAGACCTTCGTTCAGTTCCTCGTATCCCAGGTGGGAGGATTTTACGATCCCGAGACGAAGAGCCTGAACTGCATCTCCACGAACCTCACCTTTCTCGCTCACATAGTCATGGCCCACGAGCTGCTCCACTCGCTCCAGGATCAGTACGTCGATTTGGAGCAGTACTACAAGGCGGCCGAGTTCAACGACGATATCCTGGCCGCGCGCCAGGCCGTGATCGAGGGCGAGGCCCAGCACATGACCGCCGTGTACGCGCGGCGTTATCCCCATGAGATGGCCGAGGACATTGCCGACATTGACCCCGAGGACCTGTCGGTTTTTCTCATCCAGCAGATCGCCGCTTCGGCGGGCGCTCCACCCTACTTCATGGAGGTGATGACCTTTCCCTATATCGACGGGGAGCGGTTCGTCAAAGCGGGGAAGAGCGAGATGGGCTGGCCGATCGTCGATGTCCTCTACAAATCACCGCCGCACTCCACGGAGCAGATTCTTCATCCGGAGAAATTCTTCGAGGAACGGGACGAACCCGTGAAGATCTCGCTTCCCGATCTCTGCCCCGTCCTGGGGGAGGATTTCGAGCTCTATCACGAGAACACGCTCGGCGAATTGCAGGTCAAGATCCTTTTCAAGCTCACCGCCGACTCGATCCGCGCCCTGCGCGCGTCGGCCGGCTGGGACGGGGATTCCTACGCCGTCTATCGCAACAAGCGGGATGGGCGGTGCCTGCTCGCCTGGGCGCTGACTTTCGACAGCGAATCGGATGCCGTCGAGTTCTTCGACGCCGAGATCAAGGCACTGAGCAACAAGTACGAGGCGCGCCGCGGCGAAGAAGAGCCGGGTGGCTTCGCGGTGATCGGTCCGGACGAGGCGGAGGGAACGGGTTCCGGTTTCTTCTCGGCCGGCGGGGTCATGGCGTACGTCGAACTGCGCGGCCGCGACCTGTGTGTCGTGGACAACGTACCCGATGGCGCCCCCTATTTCGGGCGCCTCTGCAAGGAGATCTGGAACTTCACCAAGGGGGAGTTCGATTTCGACGCGATCCGTCCCATTCCGTACAGCCAAAAACCGAAGGAAAAGAAGAGTGACGGCCCCTGGTAGCGGACCGTCCGCCTGCGACGATCGGTCCGGTCCTTCCGAGGGGCATGATCGCGTGGCGCGACTCCAGTGTGCCCTGCGCGACGCGGGGCTCGACGGCTGGCTTTTTTGCGGCTTCCAGAACCGCGATCCTCTCGGGCGGCGCATCCTCGGTCTCGACGACCGGACGCTGCCGAGCCGGCGCTGGTTCTACTTCATTCCGGCGGAACGGAAGGCGCGCAAGCTCGTTCACAGAATCGAGCCGGGAATCCTCGATGGTCTCCCCGGTGTCAAGACGGAATATCTGTCCTGGAAGGAGCTGCAGGCCGGACTGGGGGCGATCCTGCGCGATGCGTCCCGCGTCGCCATGCAGTACTCTCCCATGGGAATGATCCCCACCGTCTCCCTTGTCGACGCCGGAATGGTCGATCTCGTGCGATCCTTCGGTGTGGAGGTGGTATCGTCGGCCGATCTGGCGCAGCCCTTCGATTCCTGTCTCGACGAGGAAGGCCTCGAACTGCATCTCGAGGCGTCGAGCCGCGTCCACGCGATCCTCGACGATGCGTTCGGTTTGATCGGAGAGAAGATCGGACGGTCCGCGCCCGTTCACGAGATCGACGTGCAGCGCATGATCCTCGAACGGTTCGACGACGCGGGCCTCACAAGCGACGGCACGCGGCCGATCGTGGCCGTGAACGAACACTCGGGCGATCCCCATTTCGACCTGAACGAGGGGAACTCCTCACCGATCGGGCAGGGAGATCTCGTGCTCATCGATCTCTGGGCGCGGCTCGATGTCCCCGGCGGGATTTACTGCGACGTCACCTGGTGCGGCTCCGTGGCCGAGGAGCCCCTGGCGCGCCACGACGAGATCTTTCAGGTCGTGCGCGCGGCGCGCGATGCGGGTGTGTCGCTCGTGGCGGAGCGCTTCGAAAGCGGTGTGCCCTTGCGGGGGTGCGAGGTCGACGATGCGGTGCGTGCCGTGATCGATCGCGCCGGATTCGGCGCGCGGTTCATCCACCGCACCGGCCACTCGATCGGAACCGCCGGACATGGCACGGGCGTGAACATGGACAACCTCGAGACGAACGATGTCCGGCTGCTCCTGCCCGGCTGCTGTTTCTCGATCGAGCCGGGTGTCTACCTCCCCGATTTCGGAGTGCGCAGCGAGGTCGACGTGGCGATCACTCTCCGGGGGGAAGTCCTGGTCACGGGGCCACTGCAGGAACGGCTCGTCACCCTTCGGCCGCCGGGCTCCTAGCGCTTCCCCTTCTTTTTCTTTTTGCCGCCCTTCTTCTTCTTGTCGTCGTCGTCGTCGCCGCCGAACAATTTGTTCAAGCCGTCCCTCACCTTTTCCTTGGCCTTTTCCTTCCCCTCCTCTTTCTTTTCGTCGACCTTGCCCTGCAGTTCGGCCTTCTGCTCGGCGATCTCGTCCTCGGCGAGCTTCTTGACCAGGCCCTGGAGCCCGGCGGTGACCTGTTTTCTGAGCTTTTCCTCGTCCACACGGACTCTCGGAGAGGTGTAGGCTCCTTCGAGCCCGACGTCGAGCTCCAGGGGCTGCACCTTCAGGTACTCGTTGAGCCCCTTGCAGAACTGGTCGCCGTCGAGGCCGAGAATCTTGCCGCCCCTTCTGGCGGGGCTCAGGGTCAGGTCCTTGAGGACGAGCCTGGTCTGGCTCGAGAATTTCTCCGGGCCGAGCTCGGTGCGCGATTCGAGCCGGATCGCTCCGTTCTTTACCCTGACGGTGCCGCCCTCGTTCATGTGTGCGGTGATCGTGTCGGCCGGGATGTCGTTGACCGTGACCTCGACCGTGTGGATCGGTTTTTCCATCGACCACTTCAGCGTCAGCTTGATGCTGCAGTCGGGAAGGCGCTTGCCGCCCGCGCCCGCCCTGAAGCTGAAGAGCTCGATCACGCTGTCCCGCGCATAGAGGATCGGATCGGATGACAGGTTTGTCGCCCGCAGTGTGAGGCCGCCGAACCGGTCGGCGACCTTGCCGCTTCCCTCGTCGTCCAGCACGAGATTGAGGCCGGTGATCTCGAGCAGGTTGACGACCACGAGAGGTTTGTCGTCGGCGATGAGGTGGTCGGCGTAGATCGACGCGAAGTCTGTCCGTGCCTCGAGGTCTTCGAGCTCCTTCTCGCGGGCGGCGGCCGCGGCCTCGGGATCGGTCTCGGGGAAGAACAGGTCGATGAGCATGTCGACCACATCCTGGCCCAGTTCCCTTTTTTGCCAGATGTCGCCCAGGTGGCCGAATCCCTCGTCGTCCTTCTTTTTCCGGGGGCGCTTCTTCTTTTTCTTGCATTCGAGGTTGAAGTCGCCCTCCTTGTCGCGGGCGGCTCTGAACATGACATCCTCGAGTATGATCTCGTCGAAGACGAGCCTGCACCGCCAGAGTTCGACAGCGTCGAGATCGCCGCGCAGGTGGCGCGATTTGGAGATGTCTCCCTTCTTTTTCCGTTCGACCATGAGCATGTTGCCGAACTCGAGGCTGCCGCCGACGAAGGAGATGCCCGCCTCCTCGAGGCTCACCTCCGCGTCGAAGGCCGCGCTCAGACCGGCCTCGAAGCCGGTCCTGGCAAGAGCGTCTCCGAAGAAAAATGTGAAGAGCCCGACGACCACGACGAAAACGAGCAATCCCATGACCATGCCCTTCCGGATCGGCCCCTTGCCGCCCTCGAGCGCGGTTTCGTAGTCGCCCTTCTTGCCGAGGAAGAGCCATGACAGGAAGCGGACCGGGCCCTTTTCGGTGAACGCCTTGTAGCGGGGCGACTTCTCGGACCAGGCGATGAGCGCCCTGCGATAGCGGTTCGTGAAGATGAACAGAACGGGATAGGCCGGCACGGCAACGATGATCGAGAAGATGATGCCCCCCGTCACCACGTAACGGTGAAAGTCGAGAAGCGCGAGGCCGGGCGTGTTGGCCAGACCGGCGAAGAATCCCGACATCCCGCCGTCGAGCGCGAGGCGTCCCAGGGAGTAGCACGCCGGCTCCACGACGAAGGCGAGAAGCTTGACCACGGCGCCGGCAACGAAGAAGGCGGTGAAGCTCGACCGGAAGACAACCATGAGAAGGAGCACGGCCGCCACCATCCAGCCCGAGGACAACGGGATACATCCGCCCAGGACACCGAGGCAGGCTCCGAGAGCGATTTCATGAGCGGTCAGACCGGAACGGAAGAGAGAAAAGATCTTTCGCAACATCCTGATGAGAAACATGAGATATCTCCTTCGCAGAGGCTGTGAGCTAGAACCGCCAGAAGAAAAGCCCACTCATGATAGCAATCTTTCTTCTCGGACGTAATAGAGGCTTTTGCACCGAACCTTCCACATGATATAATATTGCCTGAGTCTATACACTAATGCCCTCTGCCGGACAACCCATGAAGGAGACTCGTGGAGTCCCGGCTATTTTTTCCTGATGGGGGGGTGGAGCGGCGGCAGGAGCCGGTTCTGTTCTCCCATGTTACAGAATTGGATCACCGGCCATGACCCCCATTCGCGAAGACCTCGTCGACCGAGTCACTTCTGATCTCCAGATTGAAGGCACAATCGTTCACAACGTGGTGGAACTCCTCGAGGAGGGGGCCACCGTTCCGTTCATCGCCCGCTATCGCCAGGAGCGGTCGGGCGGAATAGGCCTTCCCATGATCCAGGAGATCGAATTCCGTTACCGCGAGCTGATTGCCATGCGGGCCCGCAAGCGGACGATCATCAAGAACCTCAAGAAGCTGGACAAGATCTCGCCCGAGATGGAAGCCCGCATCGAGGCTTGCGATGACAAGGCCGCCCTCGAGGATATCTACCTCCCCTACAAGGCGCGCAAGGAATCGATCTCACGGCCCTGGCTCGAAAAGGGCCTCATGACTTTCGCCGAGCAGGTTCTCACCTTCGATCCGCCGGCCGATCTCGACGCCATCTTCGAGAAGGCGGTGCAAGATCTCGAGGGCATCACGAGCATCGAAGAGGCGCAGGAGGGGGTGCGCGACATCCTCTCCGAGCTCTTCGCCGAGGACGCCGAGGTGCGCGGTCAGGCCAGGAATCTGGCGCGGGAGTCGGGCAAGATCGTTTCCAGGGTCGTGGCGGGCAAGGAGAACGAGGCGTCGCGGTTCCAGAATTTTTACGACTTCGCCGAACCGGCCGCGGAGATCCCGTCCCACAGGCTCCTGGCTATCCGGCGCGGCGAGAAAGAGGGTTTTCTCATCATGACCCTCGATTTCGATCGCGACAAGATCATCGAGATCATGCGGAACCGGATCCTTCTCGGCGGCAGCGAGAGGCAGATGAGTTTCATCACCGAGGTGATCGAGTTCGCGGCCGACAACCTCATCAAGCCGTCGATCGCGCGCGAGGTGCGCGGCGAGACCAAGCGCCGCGCCGACATGGAGTCGATCCGCGTTTTCATCGACAATCTGCGCGACATGCTTCTCGCCTCGCCTGTCGGTCCGGTGACGGTGATCGGCGTCGATCCGGGGAACAGGACCGGCACGCGCCTGGCGGTCGTGGACGGAACAGGGCAGTTCGTCGACTCGGCGGTGCTCTTCGTGAACGAGACAGAGGAGGAAAAGCTCGCCGAGACGCAGGCGACCCTTTCTTCCCTCGTGGAAAAATACGAGCCGCGGTTCATCGCGGTGGGAAACGGTTCCACGTCGCGCGAAGCGGAGAAAGCCCTTCGCACCCTTTTGACCAAGATCGAAAACGGTCCCGAACTGGTCATGATCAACGAGGCGGGGGTCTCGGTCTATTCCGCATCCGATCTCGCCAAGGAGGAACTGCCGAATCAGGATGTGGCTGCCCGCGCGGCCGTGTCAATGGCGCGGCGGATCCAGGATCCCCTGGCCGAGCTCTCAAAGATCGAACCGCGCCTGATCGGCGTGGGGCAGTACCAGCACGATGTGAACCAGCGCCTCTTGCGCGAAAGGCTCGCGATCGAGGCCGAGGCCTGCGTCAACCTGGTCGGCGCCGACGTGAATGCCGCCTCGGCCCAGTTCCTGGCTCGGATCTCGGGACTCAACGAGACGCTCGGCGAGGCGATCGTGGAGCATCGCAAACAGAACGGCCCATTCCTCACCCGTGCGCGGCTGACCGAGGTGAAGGGGATCGGGGCCAAGACCTTCGAGCAGGCCGCGGGTTTCTTGCGCGTGGCCGACGGCGAGATCCCTCTCGACAACACGCAGATCCACCCCGAGAGCTACCACATCGTGGAGCGCGTCGCCCAGGATCTGGAGAAATCCCTCGACGAGGTCATGGCCGACCCGGCCTGTCTCGACGGGCTCGATCCGGAGAAATACTACGACGAGAAGGCGCAGCTCTCCACGATCACACACATCGTGGAGCAGCTCAAGAGCCCGGGCCTCGATCCACGCCAGCCCTACGAGCCGATCAAGTTCCGCGAGGACATCACCGACGTGACCGATCTTCAGCCCGGGATGGAACTCGAGGGGCGCGTGTCGAACGTGACCCGTTTCGGAGCCTTCGTCGACGTGGGCGTGCACCACGACGGCCTGGTCCACATCTCGGAGATCAGCACGCGCTTCGTGAGCGATCCGGCCGAGGTGGTGCACGTGGGCCAGGTGGTCAAGGTCCGCGTGCTCGGCGTGGATTCCGAGGAGGGGCGCACACGGCTCTCCCTTTCCATGAAGCCGGCGCCGAGAAAACCCCGTTCGAAGGGCCAACCCGGCCGCGGCAAGGGGCGGCGTCCGAAACCGCAGCGTCCGCAGAAGGACCGGATGCGCACCCTCGACGACCTGCTCAGTCGTTTCGGAGATCCGCGCAAACCGCGCATCGACGGCTGAGTCCTATCCCGCGGCCGAACAACGGTTGATCGAAATAAACTCCCGGTCCTCTTCGGCCGGGGAGCCAAATAGAGAAGCCGGTGCCCCGATTCGCCATTCGAGAAACAGGCGGAGTCGGGCACCGGCTTTTTTGATCCGGCCGCGCCGATCGGCGACGGAAACACCGGTTCCGGGAATTCTTGAATCACTTTCGGTGCTCATGGGATATTGGAAGTAGAAGGGGCCGCTGGCTCGAAAGTCATCGGGATTTTTCCGCTCGCTCTGGCACGGAGGAAAGAGGCACGTGGTTTCGGACGGGATCGACTCGAACCTGGCAAGCCCGGAAAAACTCCTCGCCCACGGCGACTTCGTTCGCGGACTCGCCCGGCGTCTCGTCTGGGACGAACAGGACACGCCGACATCGCGCTCGGTATCCCCGCCGAGGTCCGGGTCGTTCTCGAACGGAAGGAATAGAGGATCTTGCCCTCTCAGACGAGAAACGCGCCCAGCGTGCCCACGGCCATCACCACGCTGATGATTCCGTTCGCCGTGAAGAAGGCGGCGTTCACGCGCGAGAGGTCCCCCGGCCGGACGATCGCGTGCTGCCACACCAGCGACACGAGCACCACGCCCAGCCCCGCCCAGAAGGGCCACTCCAGCTCCGCCAGAATTCCCACGGCACAGAAGACACCGAATGCCGCCACATGCATGAATCCGGAGAGCACGAGGGCGGCCCTGATCGAGAAGCGCGCCGGCAGGGAGTGGAGTCCTTCGTTCCGATCGTGGTCCACGTCCTGGCAGGCGTAGATCAGGTCGAAGCCGCTCACCCAGAAGCTCACTCCCAGGCCGAGGTAGAGCGCGATCGGGCTCACGCTTCCGGTCACCGCGATCCACCCTCCGGGCACCGCGAACCCGAGGCAGAAGCCGAGCACGAAATGGGCGAGGATCGTGAACCGCTTGGTGTAGGAGTATAGAAAGAGAAACGCGAGAAGGGGAAGTGCCGCGGCCAGCGCAAAGGTGTTGAGCATGGCGGCGGCAAGAACGAACAGCGCCGCGCTGACGATCGTGAAGAGAACGACCTCCCTCTTGCGCAACGAACCGGTCACCAGGGCGCGCATGTTCGTGCGCGGGTTGGTGGCGTCGTAGCGCACATCGACGAGCCGGTTGAAAGCCATGGCCGCCGACCGGGCGCTCACCATCGCGAGCAGGATCCAGCCGCACACGGCCCAGTCGGGAAAACCCTCCGCCGCCAGGAACGCGCCCATGAACGCGAAGGGCAGCGCAAAGATCGAGTGCTCGAACTTGATCATCTCCAGAATCGTGGCCACGCGCTCGAACATCGGATCAATCCTCTTCGCCGGCGCCCGGCGGTTCCCATCGCGGCGCCAGGTCGTTCTCCACGCCGAGCTGATCGAGGACACGCCCCGCGAAGGCGACGACCAGTTCGGCCACCTCCTTGGCCTTGCCGTAGAAGGCCGGCATGGCGGGCATGATCACGGCGCCGGCGTCGAGAGCGCGCAGCATGTTCTGCAGGTGGATCCTGTTCAGCGGCGTCTCGCGCGGCACCACGATCAGCTTGCGGCCTTCCTTGAGCGTCACGTCGGCCGCCCGCTGGATCAGGTTCGACGAGTTGCCCGTTGCCACGGCCGTGAGGGTGCGCATCGAGCAGGGCGCGATCACCATGCCGTCCGTCTTGAACGAACCGGACGCCACCACCGCACCCACGTCGTTGTTGTCGTGGACGGTCACCCCGGGCAGATCGAGCACATCGCGGCCGAGGCCCGTCTCGAGCTTCATGACCTTTTCTCCGGCGCCGGAGATGATGGCGTGCACAGCATGCCCCTGCAACGAGAGGTAGTTGACGATGCTGATTCCATAGACCGATCCCGAGGCGCCGGTGATGGCCACGACAAATTTTTTCTTCTCGTCGCTCATGGTGTTTTCCTCTGTGTGAGTCTCTTCGCGGAACCTGTCAATCGTCGAGCCCGAGCTTGTCCCACACCTTGTCGACGCGGTCCTTCACCTGGCTGTCCATCTCGATGATCTCGGGCCAGGGACGGGTGAACCCTTCCTCGGGCCACTTCCGTGTGGCGTCGATTCCCATCTTCGATCCGAAGCGGGGCAAGGGGGCGGCATGGTCGAGGGCGTCGACCGGCCCG
The DNA here is from genome assembly GCA_964620445.1 of uncultured Phycisphaerales bacterium. Lineage (GTDB taxonomy): Bacteria > Planctomycetota > B15-G4 > B15-G4 > CAYZWU01 > CAZUHB01. The sequence continues at coordinate 170,395 of CAZUHB010000003.1, read as the reverse complement.
TCCACGAACACGGTGTCGCGCCGGGGATCGACGTTGTTGCCGAGCCGCCAGAGGACCTGCGACAGGTCCTGCACATCGACCTCGCGATCGAAGACCACGATGATCTTGGTGAACATCATCTGGCCGAGACCCCAGAGGGCGTGCATCACCTTGCGCGCGTGCCCGCCATAGCGCTTGTCGATCGAGATGAAGGCCAGGTTGTGAAACACCCCCTCGAGGGGCAGGTTCATGTCCACGATCTCGGGCAGGGTCTTCTTGATCAGGGGCAGAAAGATCCGCTCCGTGGCCTTGGCCATGTAGCAGTCCTCCTGGGGCGGCCGTCCCACGATCGTGGCCGGGTAGACCGGATCGCGCCGCATGGTCATGCACTCCACGTGGAAGACGGGGTACTCGTCCTCGAGGCTGTAGTAGCCGGTGTGGTCGCCGAAGGGTCCCTCGACACGACGTTCGCCCGGTTCGACGAAGCCCTCGAGCACGATCTGGCTTTGAGCCGGCACCTCGAAGGGGAGCGTCTTGCACCGCGCCATCTCGACCGGCTTGCGTCTGAGGAAACCGGCGAAGAGGATCTCGTCGATCCCCTCGGGCAGCGGGGCGGTGGCGGCGAAGGTGGTGATCGGATCGGGTCCGATCGCCACGGCCACGGGCAGGCGCTCGCCCTTCTGCTCGGCGATCCGGTAGTGGGAGGCGCTGTCCTTGTGCGCGTGCCAGTGCATGCCGGTGGTGCGCTTGTCGTAGACCTGCATGCGGTACATGCCCACGTTGCGGATCCCCGTTTCGGGATGGTGGGTGATCACCACGGGCAGGGTCACGAACCGCCCCCCGTCTTCGGGCCAGCACTTGAGAATCGGCAGGCGGTCCAGGTCGACGTCGTCCCCCTCGAGCACGACCTCCTGGCAGGGCGCCGAGCGCACGGTCTTCGGAAAAATGTCGGAGAGCCGTTTCACCTTGGGAAGGAGCTTGAGCTTCTTGATCAGCCCCTTGGGCATCTCGGCCTCGATGAACTCGAGGATCTCCGCGCCCACGTCGTTCACGTCGGCCACACCGAGAAGGTGGGCCATGCGCTCCATCGAACCGAAGGCGTTCATGAGAACGGGCATGTCGAAACCGGGCACGTTCTCGAAGAGGAGCGCGGGCCCGCGCGCCTTGCACACCCGGTCGGTCACCTCGGGGATCTCGAGCTCCGGGCTGAAGGGCTCGCTGATCCTGCGCAACTCTCCCCGACTCTCCAGGGCGCCGATCCACTCTCTCACGTTGTTGAAAACCATGATCTTCGAAGACCTCCAATCTGGTCGAACCTTCGATTTGGTCGATGCTCAAACCGGAGGTTTGAGGGCCGTGTAGATCCCCACGATTCCGGCGCTGTGGCGTTCGAGTCGCGGCCGGCTGAATCCCGCCCTCTCGAGCATGCCCAGAAGCTGCTTCGGTTCCATGAAGTCGCCGATCGACCGGGACAGGTAATCGTAGGCGTTGCGCGATCCGGCGACGAATGCGCCCATGACAGGCATGACGCGCGCCGTGTAGAACCGGTACAGGGGTGCGAAGAACCTGCCCGTTGGACGGGTGAACTCGAGGATCACGAATCGTCCTCCCGGCTTGAGCACGCGAAAGACCTCGTTCACACCCGCCGTGGGATCGTAGAGGTTGCGCACACCGTAGGTGACGATCGCCCCGTCGTGTGTGCCCGACCGGACGGGGATCTTCTCCCCCTCGGCGCAGATCCGGTCGATCGAGCGGAGTTCGTCCTTTTTCAGACGCTCTTCGCCGACTTGAAGCATTTCGGCGCAGAAGTCGACAGCCGTGACGCGCACCCCGGCCGCCGCGTGGACCAGGTCGGCCGAGACGGTCAAGGTGCCGGCGCAGAGGTCGAGGATGCGCACATTTTTTCGGAGATCGAGCGCCGCCACCGCCTTCTGGCGCCAGGACCGCTCGGCGCCGAAACTGCAGAGCGTGTTCATCAGGTCGTAGCGCCGTGCGATGGCGCGGAACGCTTCCTGAACGTCGGCCTTGTCTTTACTCATGGCCGGACCGCTCCCGTTGCCGTTCGTAGAATTCGAGCTCCACCGCGGGATCGATCTCGTTCCGCCGCTTGAGCAGGTCGAAGAAGTGGTTCAGTCCGTGGATGTGTTCCGGACCGAGCACATAGTCGATCCGTTCGAGATAGGATCGGATCCTCTCCGCGCTGAAGCCCGTGTTCGCCCTTGCCAGTTCGATCGCCGTATCCGTTTCCCGCAGCCCGTAGCCGAGGCTGCGCAGGAGGCAGGAACGGAAGGATTCGACCTCCAAGGGGTGTTCGAGCGCAAAATCCTTTCGCACCGCCCAGATCCCGAAAACGAAAGGGAGTCCCGTTCTGTCGACCCAGAATTCGCCGAGATCGAGAACGTGGGGAAAGATGCCCTGAAGGTCGAGAGAGAGCGCGTCGTCGCCGATGACGAGCAGGCCGTCGAGGTCGCCGAAGATGGCCGCTGTCGATCGCTGCACCTCAGAATTGTTGCCGCCCCGGCAGTGAGCGATCGCTTCTTGAATCTCGGGAGCGTCCATGTTCACGTCGGAAAATTCGGGACTTCGGTGGAGGAAATCCTCGAGGATGACCCGGACCAGGGCGCGGGCCGTGGCCGAGCGGTTGCTGACTCCCACTTTTCCGGCGATCTCCTGCGCCGGTGTCTTGGAGTGGAGCAGGACCGAGCGGACCGGCCCCGTGCAGCTGATCGAGATGCCGGGGAGGATGAGCAGGTCGGGCCAGGATCGAGCGAATTCGACCGACGAGACCGAGGAGATCTGGAGCCTTCCGGCGCGCAGCATGGCGTTCAACTCGGCCGGTGTTCCGCGCACCGTCTTTCCCGGGAACACGAGCCGCCCCTGGTCCGCGCCGGCGTAGACGGGCGTTGTGTTGATGAAGTCGATCCGTCCCACATTGAGAGGCGTTCTGGAAGACATCGTCAGCTCAGTTCCTCGACAAGCCGGTCCAGGGGTGCGATCCCTTCCGGCGCTCCGTTCGCAATCGCACCCTCTGCGCGGTCATGCGCTCGCCCGTACCGTCTGATCAACGCCGCCACCGCCGCTGCAGCGTCTTGCCGGGCGCTTCGATCGAATTCGCAGGCCAAGTGAATCAGGGCGGGTCTGTTCCCCTTTTCAATTCTACCGAAATCAGCTCCGAGACGCAGTGCGGCGGCGCCGAACTCAGTGGCCATCTTGAGGATGATAGCCGGGTCGACACGAGCGTCCAAGAGGATTTCCATCTCCCTGAAGAGATTGAGTGATTCCCCCGAAGCGGTGCTGTCCGTGCCGAGACAAGGTTCCAGTCCCGCCGCTGACATGGCGTCGAGATCGGGCAGCTTTCCGCGGAGGTGGAGATTGCTCGACGGGCAGACGCAAGGGCGCACACCGCGGCGTGCGAGCAGTTCGAAATCGTCGGCCGTCGCCTCGACGCAGTGCACGGCGATGAGCCTCTCGTCGAGGCAACCGAGGCTGTCGACGTATGCCACCGGACCGAGCCCCGGGTTCGGAATGTCGCATTCGGCAACGCCCCGCTCGAGGAGCAGGCCGCGCAGAGGGCCGGTCCCTTTCTCGAGGAGCTCGACCTCGTCCTTCGACTCGGCCAGGTGAAGCGACCAGGGAAGGTCCGCCTCGGCCGCGCGCCGCGCGCAGGCGGCCAGCAGCTCCGGTCCGGACGAGAAGGGCGTGTGGGCGGCGTCGAGCATACGAACCGTTTGCGGCGCGCCAAAACCGTGCGCGTCGGACGCGCCAAAACCGTGCGCGAAAGACGATTCACCGATGAGGTCCCCGTCGGAACCGATGAATTCCTGAAAGAGTGTGGCGCGAAATCGCTTCTCCGCGAGGAGCGGCGCCGTGCAGAAGATGTTGGCCACATCGGCCGCGTAGACCGTTCCGAGATCTCGCATCCTGTCGATCGCCTCGCGCACGCCCCGCTCGATGCACGCTGGGGAGAGATCCTCTTTGGCGGCGATGACGCGTTTTATCCAGGCGCAGAAGCCGTCGTCCGCCCGCAGACGTTCGAGCGTGGCCAGTTCCAGATGGGTATGGGCATTGATCAGGCCGGGCAGGATCGCTCCCGGCCGCAGCGGGCGCGGGGTCACATCGCGGTGGCGGCGGGCAACCTCTTCCAGCGGGCCGACATCGATCACCGTTCCGTCTCGAAGAAGCAAACCCCCTCCGGCGATGGGCGGGGAGGAGACTGGAACGATCCAGTCGGCTGTCACCAGGATCGGCGTCTGACTCAATCCCACCATCCTCTCCAGTCCTGCCCGATGTCGCCGCGGATGCGGTAACGCTCGAGCGCCGCACGGCAGTGGCATCGCGGTTTCGGGCCGGCACCGGCGGCTTTCACGAGGGCCAGCGCGAGATCGGCGAAATTCTCTTCCACGGAGCGGACACTCTCGAGCTCCTCATCGCTGGCCAATCCCTCGAAGAGGATCCCCGGCGCGTACGGCCGCTTCCGCATTCCCTCGGCCTGGTTGACCACGAGGCAGACCGAGGCGTAGCAGATCTCCAGCTCGCGCGCCAGAAAGACCTCGGGCACGACGGTCATGCCGACCACGGTGCCGCCCAGCGCGCGCAGCTTGCGCATCTCGGCGGCCGTTTCGAGACGGGGGCCGTGCGTGCCGGCGTAGACGCCGCCGTCGTGGAACGCCGTTTCTTTCGAACGCAGGGCGGACCCGAAGGCCGCGCGCAGATCGGGGCAGAATGGATCGCTCATGCGGATCACGCCGATGCCCATTCCGTCGAAGAAGGTTTTGACCGCCGAACCCGTTTCGTCGAGCACGTCGTCGGGGATGACCAGATCGCCCGCGCCGATCGCGCTGTCGAGGCTTCCGGGCGACGACCAGGACACGATCCTCTCCACGCCGAGGTCTTTGAGCGCGTAGAGATTCGCCCTGTCGTTCACCCAGGGGGCGGCTGTCTGGTAACCGCTCTCCCCGTGGCGCGAGAGGAGGGCGAAGCGCAGGCCGTCCGCGTCCAGGATGTGGATCGGATTGCTCCGGCCGAAGGGAGTGTCGCGGCGGGAGAACTCGATCGCGCGCACCCCCGCGGCCAGAAGGGGCTCGTGAGCCGCGGAGCGGGCGATCAATGCGATTGACAGGTCGGTCGATGCCATGGCGCCACCTCAGTTGAGTGCGTTGTAAGCCTGGTCGCGCTGGACAGGCCTGAATCCTGCCGCGTCGATCAGTCCCTCGATCTCGGTGCGGCTGATGCGATAGGAAACACCGGCCGCGGCCACCACGTTCTCCTCGATCATGGTGGAGCCAAAATCGTTGGCTCCGAAGAAGAGCGCCGCCTGAGCGACGCTCGCGCCCTGCGTGACCCACGATGCCTGTATGTTGTCGAAGTTGTCGAGCGCCAGCCGGCTCACGGCCAGGGTGCGCAGGTATTCGTGGCCGCCAGGCTCCTTCATCTCCTCGAGCGCGGTGTGGCAGGGCTGAAAGGTCCAGGGTATGAAGGCGACGAACCCGTGAGTGCGGTCCTGGAGTTCGCGCAGCGCGAGCAGGTGATCGGCGCGCTCCGCCAGGCTCTCGCCATGTCCGAACATCATGGTGGCCGACGTGCGCAGGCCCGCGCGGTGGGCGCGTTCCATGACGTCGAGCCATTCGGCCGCCGTGCACTTGCGCGGCGAGATCCTGCGGCGCGAATCATCGGTCAGGATCTCCGCGCCGCCGCCGGGGATCGAGGCGAGGCCCGCTGCCCCGAGGGCGGCGATCGTCTCGTCGACGGAGGTTTTCTCGCGCTCCGCCAGGAAAACCACCTCGGGCGGCGAGAGGCCGTGGATATGTATTTCCGGAAAGGACTCCCTTATGAACCGCAGCATGCCGGTGTAGAAGTCGAGATCGAGGTCGGGATTCAGTCCCCCCTGAAGGAGGATCTGCGTGGCGCCGAGTTCGATCGCCTCGGCGATCTTGCGCGCCAGAGTGTCACGGTCGAGCACGTATCCCTCGTCGTGGCCCGGCGGTTTGAAGAAGGCGCAGAAACGGCAGCCCGAGAGGCAGATGTTCGTGTAATTGATGTTCCGGTCGACCACGTAGGTCACCGCCGATCGATCCGTTTTGCGCGCGCGCATCTCGTGGGCCCAGTGTCCGAGAAGGGTGAGCGCCACCGGCCCCGGACCGCCCCCCTCGCCCCGATCGAGGAGGAAAAGGATCTCCTCCCGGGTCAGCCTGAGCCCCGCGTCGATCTTTTCGCCGAGACTATTCAGCATGGAGCGGCTCTCCCTGCGCGGCGTCCCGTGCGACCACGTTGTACAAGGTGTCCCTCTCCACCGGCTCCCGGCCCGCCTCGATGATGTACCTCCTCAGGTCGCCGACGGGGAAGACCTGGTCTGTCGTGGCGCCTGCCATATGGGTGATCTTCTCCTCGATCACCGTGCCGTCCATGTCATCGGCACCGAAGGAGAGCGAGATCTGGGACAGCTTCTTTCCGATCATGATCCAGAAGGCCTTGATGTGGGGAAAGTTGTCGAGCATGAGGCGCGCCACGGCGATATTTTTCAGGTCGTCGATTCCTGTCGGTCCGCCGAGATGGCTCAAGGCCGTGTTGGCCGGGTGGAAGGCGAGAGGGATGAACGCGAGGTATCCTTCCGAACGGTCCTGACTCTGCCTGAGGCGTGCGAGATGCTCGACCCGTTCGCGGACCGTCTCCATGTGCCCGTAGAGCATGGTGGCGTTCGACCTGATCCCGAGGCCGTGAGCGGTCTCGGCCACCTCGAGCCAGCCGTCGGGCGAGAGCTTGGTGTCGCACAGCTCCTGCCTGATGCGTTTCGAGAAGACCTCGGCTCCGCCTCCGGGAATCGAGCCGAGCCCCGCTTCTTTCAGCGCCCGCAGGGTCTCGTCTATCGACAGGCCGCCCTTTCGGGCGATATCGGCGATCTCCACGCAGGTGAACGCCTGGATGTGCACATCGGGCCGCGCCGACCGGATCGCCGAGAGCATGCCGGTGTAGAATTCGAAGGGGAGTTCGTCGTCGCAGGCGCCCACGATGTGAAGTTCCTTGATCGGTTCCGCGATCCGCTCGCGTACCTTGTCTACCACGGCGTCCACGCTCATCCTGTAGCCGCCCTCGTCGTCGGCGCTCCGCTTGAAGGCGCAGAAACGGCAGGCGTTCCGGCAGATATTGGAGTAGTTGATGTGCTGGTTGTAGACGTAGTAGGCCCTGTGTCCGTTGAGCCGCTCGCGCACGATGTTGGCGAGGGCGCCCACCGCGGCGAGGTGGGGGGATTCGAAGAGCCGGATTCCGTCGTCGATCGAAAGGCGCTCGCCGTGGCGGACCTTTTCGTAGATCTCCTCGAGCCCTGTGCCGTTGACTATTTGTTTCACTGAAAATTCCTCTTGGAGATCAACGTCCCTGCGGACGGGGCAGGAGTCTTGGCGCGGTGAACTCTTCCACGAATCCGACGCCCATGAGGGGCAGAGGGAGCGATCCGTCCTCGTTCGTCAGAACGATGCCTTTCGTGAGAGCTTCGACCTCGAGGCAGGGAGCACCGTCCTTGAGAGAGATGTCGGCCGTGAAATGGCTCCTCGTTCCGGTCACCGTGGCCAGGGGAGTGTCGAGAAGCACGGGCTTGTCGCAGGCGATGGAGTTGACGCGCACCTGACCGGCCTGGAGCCCGAGCACGATCATGCCGCGTCCCGCGCGCTCCTCGGGACCGATCACGAGCAATTCGGTGAGCGGCGAGAGCTGGACCTGAATCGCCTGGGCGACATTGAGGGAGAGCCAGTCCCGCATGGTGCGGATCGTCGTTCCCGACTCGATCCATTTCATGTCGGCGATCCTCACGAACTCCGTCTCTCCCGCCTTCCGGACCAGGATCGGGATGCCCTCGAGAGCGATCGTGGCCACGGCGTTCTCCTCTGCCGTGGGGGGAGGATCGACGGCGCCACCGTCGTTGTTGCAGCCGGGAACCGCCACGAGTGCCACGGCCGCGAGGAGAGTCGTGAACAGCACCGCCCCGGCGGCGGGGGAGGTGGATGAGATCGGTAAGGTCGACATGATGAGCTGCTTCCGGAGACATTCCTTTCGAATCGAGCTCGATTCGGGTCTAAAAAGCGATCAGTACAACAGAATACTCGATTATAGCAAAGCCTGCAGGAGGCTGTTCGCATAATCTTGACGGCTGAGACACCTTCTGATAGCTTTGCGGTGAATCGATAAATTGACCACCTTGAGGAGGGATTCATGAAGGTTCTTGTTGTCGGCAGCGGCGGCCGCGAGCACGCCATCGTGCGGAGCATTTCCAAGTCTCCGCTCTTGACCGAGTGTTACTGTGCGCCCGGAAACGGCGGAACAGCTGCGGACGCGACCAATGTGGATCTCTCGGCCGAGAACATCAAGGGGCTCCTCTCCTTTGCCAGGGAAAAGAAGATCGATCTGACCATCGTCGGTCCCGAGGTCCCCCTCGTTCTCGGAATCGTCGATCTCTTCAAGGAGGCGGGGCTCAGGATTTTCGGACCCAACCGCCGCGCGGCCGAGCTCGAGGGTTCGAAGGCGTTCTCAAAGGACCTGATGCGCAAGCACAAGATTCCCACGGCCGGCTTCAAGAATTTCAATTCCGCCGACGAGGCTCTGGCCTACGTGGAAAATCTCAGGAGTTTTCCCACGGTCATCAAGGCCGACGGCCTCGCGGCGGGCAAGGGAGCGGTGATCGTCGAGAACCGCCGCGACGCGGAAAACACGGTGCGCAAGATCATGCTCGACAGGATCTTTGGCGACGCGGGCAACAGGCTCGTCATCGAGGAGTTCATGGAAGGGGAAGAAGCGTCGGTCTTCTGCCTCGTCGACGGCCGCACGATCGACGTGCTCGAAACGGCCCAGGATCACAAGCAGGCCTACGACGGCGGTCGCGGGCCGAACACGGGCGGCATGGGATCCTACTCGCCGGCCAACATCATCATGGGCAAGGTCTACTCCCAGGTGGAGGATCAGATCATCGTCCCCACCGTGCACGCCATGGAGAGCGAAGGAAGACCGTTCCGCGGGCTCCTCTATTTCGGCCTGATGAGCACGCGCACCGGTCCGCGCGTACTCGAGTACAACGTGCGCGGCGGCGATCCCGAGATGCAGGTCCTCCTCGCACGGTTGAAAACCGATTTCCTCGAGATCGCCCTCGCCACGGCCGAGAGCCGGCTCGAGGAGGTGGGCCAGATCGACTGGGACGAGCGCCCGGCCATCACCGTGGTCATGGCCTCGGGAGGGTATCCCGGTTCTTACGAGAAGGGGTATCCGATCACCGGTATCGAAGAGGCCGACGCAATGGAAGACGTGTCCGTGATCCACGCCGGAACCGCTCTACGCGAGGGCCAGATCGTCACCGCCGGCGGCCGCGTACTCAACGTGGTGGCACTGGGCGACACGATGGCCGAGGCGAAGGAACGGGCTTACGCTGCCGTGGAAAAGATCCATTTCGAGAACGCCCATTTCCGCAAGGACATCGGCCACAGGGCGATCAATCCACCGGCCAGCTCATTCTAGGTGAGCTGTGCCGGTTCTCCTCCCGGCTTATTCAAGACAGGGAGCAATGGCCTCCTAGGGTTCGAGAGTGCGAAGGTATGCGCGGACCGGTTTCGGCAGCCCGCTATCCCGGCCGAGTGCTTTGAGGCGGTCGCACATGGCAGTGCTGCGCACGGGCGCGTCGGGAGGCGCGAACGGCCCGCCCTGGGCCGCCTCGGCGATCGCCTGGAGAAGCCGTGCTGTCCCGTCCTTGTCTGTATCAACGTAGCGCGCGGCGCGGTCCGCGGCTTTGGCCGCCTCGATCCAGTTCGCCTTTTCGAGGTACTCGAGGCTGATCGCCGCCTGCATCAAACCGAAGACCTCGTCTGCCGCGTCATCACCCGAACCGCTGCCTGTCGCCGGATCGCCCGAAAGCACCCGCACGCAGCGCGCTTTCAGGTGGAGCGCCTCCACGTGGAGAGGGCAACCTTCGAGAAAGGCGTCGGCGTAGATGGCCGCCTTGCGCTCCAGGCCGGAATCGAGCATGGCGGCCACCTTTTCCAGGAATTCGGTCTCGCGGCCCGCAAAGGAATCGAGGAGGAGCGGCGCGGCGCGGCGGTACAGGTTCTGCTTTTCCAGATAGCCGACGGCGTAGTCGACCGGATCCTCATCCGATCCGATGAGACTCATGGCGCGGCGCAGCATGCGCATACCGGCGGCAGCGTCGCCCTGGAGGAGCTTGATGCGCGCCATCGTCATCAGTGCGCCGGGATGGTTGGGGTGTCTCCAGAGAACGTCGCTCAGAAAGCCGATCGCGTCGGCCTGGTGCTTCTCCCTGTTGTGCGTCGCGTTGCGGGCGATCTTCGCGGCGATCTGTCCCCGGAAGTTGATCAGCTCCAGGTTTCCGTCGTCGATGGCGATCGCCCTGTCGAGGGTGTCCACTTCGTCCGCCGTTGTTCTTGTTGCCGTGCCCACGCTGGCGAAGAGGAGGTCGGAGAGGAGAGCCGTGGTGCCGAAGATACCGAGCGCTCCGATCGCGATCGCGCCCAGGGTGCCCGCGACCGTGCGCGCCAGGGACGAAGAGCGGCCGACGCCGATCTCGTAGCGCGTGGAATCGAGCATCCCGGCAGAAAGAAAAAAGACGACCGCAGCCGCGGGGTTGTGGATCGGCGAACGGACCAGACAAAGAAAGCCGAAAGCCAGGACCACTCCGAAAAGCGACGCCGCGTACAGCGCGTGCCACGACTCCCGAGCCTCGCGCGCCGCGGCGATGCCCTGACGAAGGAGCAGCAAGAGGAAAAGACCGAGCGCCGCGGCCGCGCAGAGTCCTCCCTCGGCGGCGGCCCAGAGGAATTCGTTGTGCGGGTTTTCCACCTCGGTCACCGCGCCGAGCCTTCCGCGGATGCGCGCCTCTTCGGGATCGCGAAACGCCGGGTATTCGTATCGGAATCGGCCCGGTCCGGTTCCGAGGAGGGGGTGAGCGCTGATCATGTCGATCGTGCCCTTCCAGAGGCTGAGGCGGACCTTGTTCGTCGGGTAGGAGGTGCTGAAAACCGAGACGTCGGTGTCGATGTTCTTGAAAGGCGTGCTCGGTGTGCGCCTCGCGAGAACCGCGCTTCCCGCGCCGATCGCGATGAGGAGTCCGAGGCACACGAGCTGCTTCCGATGGCGGGCGAGAAAAGCCCGTGACCCGGCGCCGCCGAAGGGGCCGGTCCGGCTCAGGGCGACGAGGACCGCGGTCAGACCGAGCGCCGCCGCGATCAGGCCGCCCCGTCCGCCGGTGGCGGTAATCCCCCCGGACAGAATCGCGAGGCAGGCGCCCGAAAAGAGGGCTGTCTTGCGCCCGCGGAAGAAAACGCCTGCCGCCGCAAGGGGGAGGAGCAGGGCGAACACCTCGGCCGCGGCATTGGTGTTTCCCAGGGTCGAGACCGCTTCCGATCCCTCGTTCGCGCCGTAGAGAAACTCCGTTCCCGTCGCCTGGATCACACCGAAGAGCGCCGCGAGCGATCCGGCGAAGAGGAGAGTTCCGGGGATGACGCGCGGCCGGGCCCAGACACCGTCCCGGACGACCGCGGCCATGATGATCAGCACCAGGATGCCAATCATGAGCCGTGATTCCTCCAGGGAGGGAGCGCCCGTGCGAAAACAGGAGAAAAGAAGAAAGGCGGGAACGAGCGCGGCCACGGTCAGCGCCGGCGAGAGGGGGGCGAAGGCGGTGCCGATCAGCCCCCTGCCCTGGGTCACGGCCAGCGCCAAGAGGCCGACCGCGAGGATGAGGCTCCATTTGAGCCGGTCCATGTCCATGGCGCCGGGGTGGTAGAAGAGGATGACCAGGGCGCAAAGGAGTCCTGGAACGAGAACCCGAAGGAAGAGGGTGAAATCGCTCGCGACGGGGGGAACTCTGTCCGTTTCTACTGTCATCCGCTCTTCCTGCTGATCGTTGTTTTCTGCCGATCGTTCGATCAACCGACCGGCCGCTCCTGTCTCCTTCCCGATCAGCCTTCGATCGGTTAAGATGATGCGCCGGCATCCGGTCCGATCGAAGACGCGCCTCCGATCGGCGTACGAGTCGAGGAGTTATTATGCCCGACGCCTGTCAAAGATACCACGACCACGTGGCATCCATCTATGACGACATCTACAGCTCGTCTTATTGGAAATTCTACCACGAATTGTCGTGGAGCTACATGAAGCCGCACCTCCCGCGCGATCTGTCCGCCGAGGTGCACGACGCGGGTTGCGGAACGGGACGGTTCGGCCTCAAGCTGCTCAAGGCCGGTTTTCGCGTTCTGTTTTCCGACACATCGCCCAAGATGCTCGATGTGGCGCAGCACAAGGTCGACGCGGCCGGGTATGCGGATCGGGCCGAGTTCGCGCGGATCGATGTGGCCGACATGGCATCCGTCGCGGAGGGGCGATTCGGCCTGATCTGTGCCCAGGGCGATCCGATTTCTCTCTGCGGCGATCCGGCCCGGGCTTTCCGCGAGGCAGCGCGCACACTTGCCCCGGGAGGGATCGCGGTTCTGTCGATGGACAACCGGGCTGCCGGTTACGAGCACTTTCTCGAAAAGGGGGATTTGAAGGGCCTGTCCCGCTTTCACCGGGACGGGATCCTGACCTGGCTGGCCGAGAAGAGCGCCGAGCGATTCCCTTTTCACACCTTCGAACCGGATCAGATCGAGGAGATGAGCGCCCGTGCCGGTTTCGAGGTCCTGTCGATCGTGGGGAAGTGCGTTCTGCCCGTGCGAAAATATCCGGCTCAGCTCGACGACCGGGCCCTGTTCAACCAGCTTCTCAAGATGGAGAAGAAGCTCTCCGCCCGCCCGACCTATCTGGGCCGCGCGTCCCATCTTCAGGTGACATTGCGCAAGCCGGATTGAGACGGTGCGCCTACTGCAGCATCGCGTCCACGAAGGAGGGGGCGTCGAAGAACTCCACGTCCTCGTACTTCTCTCCCACGCCCACGAATTTGACGGGGATCTTCACCTGCTCGCGGATCGAGACGACGGCGCCTCCCTTGGCGGTTCCGTCGAGCTTGGCCAGGAACAGCCCGGTCACGTTCACGGCCTCGCCGAACTGCTGGGCCTGGACCACCGCGTTCTGGCCGGTTGTGGCGTCGAGCACGAGCAGAACCTCGTGCGGCGCGTCGGGGATCTTCTTGGAGAGGACGCGCTTGATCTTTTCGAGCTCCTGCATCAGGTTCTGCTGCGTGTGGAGGCGGCCGGCGGTGTCCACGATGATCACGTCGGCCCCTTCGTTCAAACCGGTCTCTATCGCGTCGAAGGCCACGGCGGCCGGATCGCTGCCCGCTTCCTTCTTGACGATCCGGGCGCCGATCCGCTCGCTCCAGAGGGTGAGTTGCTCCACCGCGGCGGCACGGAAGGTGTCGCAAGCTCCGAAGACCACCTTCTTGCCCGCCTGCGTGTAGAGGTAGCCGAGTTTGGCGATCGACGTGGTCTTGCCGCAGCCGTTGACACCGACCACGAGGATCACCGTGGGGGGCGTCTCCCGCTCGGGAAGGGCGATCTCTTTCTCGTCCATGATCTCGCGGAGCTGGGCCTTGAGAAAGTCGAAGACCTCGTCGGTGCTCTTGATCTCGCCCGAGGAATAGGCGTCCTTGATCCGGTCGATGACCCGCACCGCGGTGCCGCCCATGTCGGAAAGGTAGAGCACCTCCTCCAGTTCGTCGATGAAATCGTCATCCAGTGTCCGGTTAATCGAGAAAAGGGATTTGAGACCTGACGTGAGCTTCTCGCGCGTCTTGGCCAGACCTTTGAAGAGCCGTTTGAGAATCATGGAATTTCCCCAGCGCCGTGATCGTGTTCTCGAAAATTACCTGAGTTGTTTTGAGCAGGCAGTCCAGCGGCCTCTCTCAGAGGTTATTGTCTCTCTTGATCCTGTCCAGGATACCGTTGATGAATCCGCCCGAATTGGAGGTGCTGAACTTTTTACCCAATTCGATCGCCTCGTTTATGGAGACCTTCGGAGGAATGTCGGAACGGTAGAGGAGTTCGTAAATTGCCTGTCTGAGAATGTTGCGGTCGACCGTGGCGATCCGGCCGAGTTCCCAGTTCTGGGTTGATTTTTCGATCGTGGCGTCGATGACGGCCATGTTGATGGCCACGCCCTGCACTAGTTCTTGTGCGAAGACGATCACGTCCTCGTCATCGCTCTGCTCCGCGAAGAATGTGGACTCCTCCCCGAGTATTTCATCGCTCCGGATATCCATCATGTAAAGGAACTGGAGAGCGAATTCCCTTGCCTTGGTACGTTTTCGAATGCCCGCGTCGGTTGAGGTGCTGTTGTTGGGGTTGTCCACGATGAGTTCTTTCGGAATCATGATTTTTTCCGCGGCAATTGCTTGTAAAGATCGGCCATTTCGATGGCCGCCTGGGCGGCCTGAAAGCCTTTGTTACCCGACTTGGTTCCAGCTCTGTCGATCGCCTGGTCGACGGAGTCGCATGTGAGCACGCCGAAAATGATCGGCACCCCGGTGTCGAGTCCGGCCTGAGCCACACCCTTGGCTACCTCGGAGGCTACATAGTCGAAATGAGGGGTATCTCCCCTGATGACAGCGCCGAGACAGATGATGGCGTCGAATTTCTTCGACACGGCCAGCTTCTTGGCTACGAGAGGGATCTCGTAAGATCCAGGAACTCGGACAGTGGTGATCGCATTGTGGGCCACGTCGTGACGCGTCAGACAGTCGAGAGCACCGTCGAGGAGCGACGAGCAAATGAACTCGTTGAAACGGCTCACGACGATGGCAATCTTGAGACCTTTACCCGACAGGTTTCCATGGATCGTTTGCATGAGACATTCCTTTAGCAATAATTCTGCCGCTCCCGGCAAATATACGCCTCGTACCGCAATTAAGTGATTTCCACATTACAAAGTCGCTCCACTCAAATCGGAGCAGCCGATTGCGTCCAAGTTTTAGCCCGGTATCATACCAGATTCGAATATTTTCCGCAAAGAACGGGGTTTTTGGCAGGAAGAAATAAAAATATGCCGGCCACCGAACGGGATCTCGACGTGCCGCCATCGGTCCGTGGTCCCGGGAATATTTTCCCATTTTGCAGGTATTATTTCCCGCCCCCCCATTGCGGCTTCAGAGGAGTCGAATTTTTGCTTGTACTTGCGGCCATTCCGGTTACGGTTCAAGTCAGCGGGAGTGTCCGCAGGCCGATGCTCCATGCACCCAGCTGGGGCGGTTGACTTTTCAACTGATCCGATACGTTGTTTCGATCGTGGCGCTCGTCGCAGGAAGCGGCGTTGAGTGCGATCGCTTGTCAATGAGGAGGCTTTTCGATGGCGGGTGTGACGATTCAGACCCCTGACGGGCCCAAGACGGTCCAGGTTCCGTGGAAGACCATCAGCACGGTGATCCTGGTGATCTTTGTACTGCTCCTGCTCAATTCGACCTACTATTCTGTCGAGGCCAACGAAGTCGGCATCGTGCAGAGATTCGGCCGGTACGCGGCTCCGCCCAGACAACCCGGGCTGCACTTCAAGTGGCCCTGGGGGATCGAGAAGGTGACCAAGGTGCCGGTCAGCCTGGTGCGCAAGCAGGAGTTCGGGTTCCGCACTCTCGAGGCCGGAATCCAGACCCGCTATGCGGCCAAGTCGCGGGAGCTATCCGAGGAATCGCTCATGCTCTCGGGGGACCTCAACTGCGCCGAGGTGGAGTGGAGCGTCCAGTACACGATCAAGGATCCGGCGTCGTTTCTCTTCAATGTGCGCGCACCGGAAACCACGTTGCGCGACATGTCCGAGTCGATCATGCGCGAGGTGGTGGGTGAGCGGAGCGTGACCGAGGTTCTCACCTCGGGACGACAGGAGATCAATGTCGAGGTGAAAGCCAAACTCCAGGAGACGCTCGACGCCTACGGCGCGGGTATCAACATCACCCAGGTCATCTTGCAGGGCGTGAATCCGCCCGACATGGTGAAAGCCTCCTTCAACGAGGTGAACCAGGCGCAGCAGGAAATGGATCGGACGATCAATCAGGCCTACCAGGCATACAACCAGGCGATCCCCAAGGCGAAGGGCGACGCCGAGAAGATGATCAGCGAGGCTGAAGGGTACGCCATGGAGCGGGTCAACGAGTCCCAGGGCGACGTGGCCCGTTTCAACAACATTCTCGAGGAGTACCAGAAAGCGAAGCAGATCACACGCTGGCGCATCTATCTCGAGACGATGAGCGAAATCCTGCCCGAGATCAGATCGAAGACGATCATTGACAGCGAGATTCAATCGGTTTTGCCCTTGCTCGAACTCGAGCCGGAAGGGAGGAAGAAATGAAAGCCACCTCATTAACCGTCCTCTTCATCGTTTTTGTCGTCGCTTTCTTGCTCTTCAACGCCGCTTACACGGTGGACGAGACCGAGCAGGTGATCATCACGCAATGGGGCAAGCCGGTGGGCGATCCGATCTCCGAGCCGGGCCTCAAGTTCAAGACGCCCTTCATCCAGAACGTGAACCGTTTCGAGAAGCGGCTCATCGAGTGGGACGGCGATGCCGAGGAGATGCCCACGCTCGACAAGAAGTTCATCTGGGTCGATCTGACGGCGCGCTGGCGTATTCAGGATCCGCTCAAGTTCTATCTCTCCGTCAAGGACGAGATGGGCGCCCAGGCTCGGATCGACGATATCGTCGATGGTGCCACGCGGGCGATCGTGTCGTCGCTCAACCTGATCGAAACGGTGCGTACGACGAACAGGGAGTTCTCGGTAACCGTGGATCAGGGATACATGGCCGAGAAGGACATGAGCGATTTCCAGGTCGAGGTCGGCCGCCACGAGATCGGCGTGCGGATCAAGGAGCGCTGCGCGTCGCAGCTCGAACCGTACGGCGTCGAGCTGGTCGACGTGCGCCTGCGGCGCATCAACTATGTGTCAGAGGTGCGGCGCAAGGTCTACGACCGGATGATCTCCGAGCGGAAGCGTATGGCCGAGTACTACCGGTCGCAGGGCGAAGGCGAAAAAGCCAAGATCGACGGCAAACGAGAGAAAGAGCTGCGCTCCATCGCCTCCGAGGCGTACAAGACAGCCGAGGAGATTCGCGGCAAGGCCGACGCCGAGGCGACCAAGATCTACGCCGAATCCTTCGGAGCCGATCCGGAGTTCTACGCCTTTCTCAAGACGCTCGAGTCGTACAAGGCCGCCCTCACCGGTGACGTCAATCTCGTCATCTCCACGGACAGCAGTTTCTTCTCCCTGATAAAGGACCCGGGCGGCGTGGAGGAAGAAGACTGATGGGGGGACTCTCCTCGTCGGCGAAATGCGGCCTGTTGCTCTTTCTGACCGCGCTCGATCAGTTGCGGCCGAAGCGAGATTTTCTGCCGATACTGAATTACCATGCCATCGACGAGGACAGGAGCCCAACCTCCCTGCCCCCGTCCCAGTTCGCCATCCAGATGGATATTGTCGCGGCCCGCGGGATCAAGACCGTCACTTTCGGCGAAGTCGTCGACCTCCTGGCCGGTCCGGGGAAACTGCCGGCCGACAGGGTCTGCCTCACCTTCGACGACGGACTCGAATCGGTTTACACCGCGGCGTTCCCCCTGCTCCGGCAGAGGGGATTCACGGCCACCGTCTTCCTCACCACCGGCACGCGGGGCAACAAGGTTGATTGGGAACGGGACCCGTCGATCGCCGCCCGGTCTCTTCTCGACCGCGATCAAGTGGCGGCCTTGAAAGAGGGCGGTTTCGAGATCGGCGGCCATACGCGCACCCATCCCCACATGACCGAGCTCGACGACGACAGCCTCGATCAGGAGATCGTGGGGAACCGCGACGATGTGACCGCGATCTCCGGCAGGCCGCCTGAAACATTCGCCTATCCCTACGGAGATGTGGACGACCGGGTGGTGGCGGCGCTCGAGGGTGCCGGATACAAGGGAGCCTGCACGATCACGCCGCCTTTCCGTTCGATGGGGCGCGATCTTTTCCGGGTGGAGCGGATCGACGTGAGCCGTTTCTCGTCCCATCGGGGGCGGCTCGGAAAATTATCCTTTATCTCATGTCTCAATGGAGTCTTTGCCGACTACATTAATATAAAAAGAACGCTGCCTTTCTTCAGAAAACGCACCTTCGAGTACAAGGAGAGGATGAGACGGGATGAGTCCCGCCGGAGATAACAGTCTGGCTCTGTCCGTCGGCCGCCGGAACCCTGTCGCCGGAGGCGTGGTCATGGCTTGCGCTCTCGTGGCTTTGTCCGCGGTTCTGGGCGCGATCATGGTCGTGTCCCCTCTCTATGGATTTCTGGCTGCCGCCGCGGTGGTCGCTGCCTGGATCTACTTCCGTTTCCGGGCTTTCGGCATCATGACGATCTTTTTCATCGTCCCCCTCGGTCCTCTCCTCTGGATCACGAGCGACGGATTCCTCTCGGTGCAAAAGGTCCTCATCGCGGTTCTGGCGTTGGTCTGGGTCGCGCAGCTCTTTCTCACGAAGGACAAATCTCCTTTCGAGGAGTTCTGCCGCTCCCGGCTCAATGTCTGGGGGCTCCTCTTTCTGGCCGTCTTCCTGATCCCGTTGCCCTGGTGCCTCGAGAAGGACACGGCCGTACTTCTCATCTTCCGTTGGCTCAGCCACCTTTTGCTCTTCTACTTCATCGTGTTCAATGTGAGGAGCTTTCCCATGCTGCGCCGTTGCATGGCCACGGTGGTCATGATCGCGGCCTTGATCGCTGTCGTCGCCATCGTCGAGAATCGCACCGGTACGTCGGTGCTCGAGGCGACCGGGAAGACGGTCTTGGGCCACCAGGCACAGCTGATCAAGGGAGAAGCGTCGGGTGTGCTCATCAGTTCCAAGGAGAAATTGATCCGACCCGATGCCGAGGTGGCCTGGTCGCGTGCCATGGCGACTTTCAAGGGACCGAACGAACTGGGACTCTTCCTCGTTCTCGGCGCGGGACTTTGCGTTTATTTCGTGTTTCGGCCCTCGGCGTCTTTGATCGGCAGGATCCTGGCTGTTTTCGTTTTTTTTCTCTGCCTGGCGGCGCTCGACGCCACGGGGTCGCGCGGAGCACTGAGCGGGCTGGTCGCCATGCTGGCCGCTTTCGTGCTGTTCGTGCGATTTCCATTCAAGTGGTTCCTGATCGGCTTGATCGGAGCGGTTCTGCTCGTCGCACTCGCCACCCCCGGGCAGGTCGGCACCCAGTGGAGGGGGGGACTCAACTGGAACACAGCGCTCGAGGACGAACGCATTCAGTGGTTTCAGATGAGCCTGGCGATGTTCGAGGACTATCCCCTCGCCGGTATCGGCCTGGGACAGTTCGAACCCCGTTATTTCGAGTACCGCGTTCCCAATATGCACAAGCTCGATCAACCGCCCCACAATATCGTCTCGCAGATACTGGCGGAAAATGGCGTTCTGGGGATAATCCTCCTCGTTTTTCTGATTTACGCGGTGGTTCGCGAACTGTGGCAGTTTCGGACGAAACCCGTAGAAGACGACCATAAACTACTTGGAAATGTGCTCTTGGCGATTTTTGCAGGGATATTGGTCTTTGCCATGAGCTCGAACGTGCTCCTCGACGAGACATTCTGGACCTTCCTCACACTGGCAGCGATCGCGGCGAGTGTATACGGTGCGCCGCGTGAAGAAGTGCTCGATGAGGAGGAGGAGGAGCTGGCCGTGGTCATCATGCCGCGGTCGTACTACGGCGAATAAAGGTTGTCTTTGGTATGTCACTATGCTATTTGACGGAGCATGATGGAGTCTTTTTGAACGGCATCCCCCGGACTCAGTGTCCCGGGACCGATCCGCTCGGTCCAACGACCGTCTCAACAGAGCTCTGTCGCGATCTTTTTCAGGATGAAAGGGAATGAGCAGAAAGCTCTCGAACAACATCCTCCAGGCCATGAACAAGAAAGTCAGGCCGGCCACGCTCGACCAGCTCAAGAAGCGCGGTCTCAAGCGCGTGTCGCTTCTGGATCTTTCCGACTTGAACGTCATGATCAAGGAGGCTGTGGTCAGCACATTGGGCGAGATGGGAATTGCCTTACGACCGCGGGAACTCAAGACCCAGAGCGACAGGGTTCGCGAGGAGTTCTTCAATATCACCCGCCAGAGGGACGATCTCCAGGAACTGGTGGAACGGCTCAAGGGCGAGGTCACGGAGCTCAAGAAAAACCGCGGCCGTCTGGTCGAACGCGTAAAAACGGACAAGACCCGCCTCGAGAAGGAAGAAAAGCGCAAGATCACTGTCGAGTCGATGCCCCTTTCGGCAGAACGGATCGAGGCGGTCAAGGAGAGTATTGCCGAGCGCTTGGCTGAACTCTTCGCCGAGTCGGGCATGGGCGTCGGCCTGCGGGAGAGGGCGGTGAGCGTGACCCTCGAGCTCATTGGCGAGGAACGTCAAAAGGCTTACGACGAAGCGCTGGTCGCTCAGGCCGATCGGGTCACCCAGCTCAAACGGCGCATCTCGAAGCTCGTTTCCAAGCTGGATGAAACCGAAGCGATCCTTGCCTCGGTCGAAGCCGGAGAGGACATCGACCTCGGTGTGGCGTCGATTTACAAATCCGTGCAGGGCCTCAAGAAAGGCGTGAATTTTTTCGACGAGAAGCAGGAAGCTCTCAAGCAGATCTTCGATCTCAATGTGGAGCTCAAAAAACTGATGGGTGATACTTGATTTTCCATACTAGTTGTGCCGATAAAATAACCGGATATTCATAGAGTTAGGAATCTAAGGAACGATGAGGACAGAAACAATGGAAGACGGTACCAAGAACGTGGCCAAGACAGACGAAAATGTCGTGGATGCCAAGACCCCTGAGAAAAGCACGGAGGAAGGTGTTCTTTACATCGGAATCGACCTTGGCACTTCGCGGACTTCCATCGCCGCCTCGAACGGCATGAGAGAGAATGTGCCCAGTGTGATCGGTTACCCGAAAGACGTGGTATCACGCAAGTTGCTGAAAACCGACGTTCTTTACGGTGACGATGCGATCCGCCACCGTCTCTCCCTCGACTTCTATCGCCCTCTGGAGCATGGTGTGATCAAGGGCTCCGGCTCTGACAACGGCATGGAAGAGAGCGAGAAGGAGATGAACTTCAAGGCAGCCAAGGACCTGGTCAAGCACGCCATCAGGCTCTCCAATCCGAAAACCGATGAGCTGCTCTACGGCGTGATCGGCTGTCCGGCCGAGGGGAGTATCAAGAACAAGGAGTACATCATCCGCGCCGCCAGGGAGGTGCTCGATTCGGTGATGATCTGCTCCGAGCCGTTCGCCGTTGCATACGGTCTCGACTGGTTCACCGACCTGCTCGTGATCGATATCGGCGCCGGCACGGTCGACCTCTGCCGGATGCACGGTACCCTGCCCGAGGAGGAAGATCAGATCACCTTGACCACGGCAGGCGACTATGTGGACAGGGAGCTGGAACGTCTTCTGCACGATTCCTTTCCCGAAGCGCAGTTCACCATCAACATGGTCAAGGATATCAAGGAAAAGTATTCCTCGGTCAGGGATGACACGACCGGCATCGTGGTCGAGCTTCCGGTCAAGGGAAAACCTCAAGAGTTCGACATCACCAAGGAAGTGAAGCAGGCCTGCGCCTCGATCATTCCTCCGATCGTCGAGGCCCTTGGCGAACTGGTGTCATCGTTCGATCCGGAATTCCAGATGCAGCTGAAGGACAATGTCCTGCTCGGCGGCGGTGGTAGCCGGATTCCGGGTCTGGGCGAGGCGGTCGCTGCCGAGATGCAGGAGCGGCTCGGCCACGGTCGCGTGGTGACAGTCCAGGAGCCGATCTACGCGGGCGCAAACGGCGCTCTCAAGATCGCGCACGACATGCCGCCGGAATTCTGGGAGAAGCTGAAGTAATAATTTTTTCCCTGGCGCGGAGGGAATGATATAATCCCTCCATGAGGTTGAGAGTAGCAACAGCCCCGTTGATCCTGATGGTCCTCCTCGTGGGGAGCGGATCGGCGGGGCTTTTTTCTTTTTCCACCACGCCCGCGATACCCGGGCCGGCCTGTCCCGCACAACCCGATGCCGCGTCCTGTTCGCTCTGCGGCGACGACAAATGGATCCCCTGTCTCCGGTGCGACGCAAAAGGAAAGTCGCGCAAACTCTGCACGCGGTGCAAGGGAAAGAGGGAGCTCAACTGTCCCATATGCAGCGGAGAGGGGAGGCTCAAATGTTACGGCTGCAAGGGAGAGGGCAAGATCTACTGGTCGGGAGGCGAGAGCGACCGGTGCAAGGTCTGCTCAAAGGGTGAGTTTCCCTGTTACTACTGCAAGCGGCAAAAAAAGGTTCCCTGCCTCAAGTGCAACAAGAGGGGGCGTGTCGAGAGCCATTGCACCGCCTGCCTCGGCCGGAAGGGATATCCCTGTCCGCGCTGCACCGCCCCGGGAACCTGCCCACAGTGCAGCGGGAACCGTCTCATGCCCTGCACGATCTGTTTCGGGGCCGAGGGCTTTCCGAAGAAGTGCGACAAGTGCAAGGCCTATGGCGCCCTGCCCTGCCCGGTCAAACGCTGCTTCGGCGGCCGCGAGGCGTGCGATCGGTGCGTGGGCTCGGGTCGGCTCCGATTCGTCATGAGTTCCTCCAAGACCAAGGCGGGATCGAGCAAATGCACCGACTGCAACGGCAAGGGGTGGGCGAAGTGTGAGAGATGCAAGGGGAAGGGACGGGTCGACTGCAAACCCTATGTCGGGTTCGTCTCGTGCAAAGCGTGCCGGGCCAACATGGGCCTCATCCCGTGCACTGTGTGCGCGAAGTGAGGGGAAGTCAGGGGAATTCAGGGCCTTGAGGGAGGATTTCTTTTTCGGCGACCTGGCCCCCTTCAGCCATCTTGGTTTTCTGCCCTGCTCACCACACGCACCCAGAACGCCAGATCATCCTCGTCGGCTGCCAGATGGATGGCCCGGTCGATCAGGGTGCGGCCGAACGCGGGCTTGCCCATGGCCGCGTAGGCCGCGGCGAGTGCGGCCATGTTGCGGTCGTTCGGATCGATTTCCACCTGGGCGAGGATGTGGGGGAAAACCGCGTCCAGCTCGGAGGGGACGAATTCGAGTGCCAGAATGAGCCACTGCCGTGCCGCCAGGCGATGACCGGGATCCTTCGCAAGGGCGCGGCTGTAGGCGCAGCACGCCGCGAGCGCAAGCCGTTCGGCGCAGACACGGTGGAGGCGCAAGGTGTCCATGTCCTCAAGAAGGAAGACCTTCTCGGCCTTTCGCGTCCTTTTCGAGTCGATCTTTTTTGCGAGGTCGGCCTCGCGGGACCGAAGGAGGGCATCGAAATCGCAGGTCGGCGTCTCGTCATCCTCGTAGTCGCCGGCGTTCCAGATAGCGAAGAGACCGCGCTGCGCTATGAGGCCCGCATGGTAGTCGAGCGTGGCCGTCTTCGGGCGGTTGTCGGTCGCGCAAAGGATCTCGTTCACGATGCGCGCCGCCTCCGCGGCCGCATAGCCGGTTTCACGCTCGCGATAAACCATGCTGCGCGCCCTCGCGAGAAGGCGGTACGCATTCTCCAGCGCACAGCGCGCGGCGATTCGCTTGTCCGCGGTCGTGGACGCCAACCGCAGCCACTTCTCTCCCTCGCGCAGCGCGTGCGTGCGGTCCGCCTGGGAGAGCTTTTTGCCGAAGTAGGCCTTTTCCAGGCACTTGTGGGCGTATTCGAATTTCTGGGAGTCTCCCTCAGGGAGAAGCGACTGGCTGACCCATGCACGCCATCCCTCCTGCAGCCGTTCGGGCGGGCCGAAGATTTTCTTGAAGTGACGGTTCGTTTCATTGGTGAGCTGTCCCTCCTCGCTCTCGTCGCGGTCCTCGGCAGCCTGTCTGAGGCGGCGAAGAAGCTGGCCCAGTTTCTTTTTCGTTCCGGGATTCGCGTGGAGATAGGCGATCCACGACCAGGCCGTGGCGTACTCCCGGCGCTTGAACTGCTCCTGGGGAATCTCGATCAGGTCGGCCAGAGGTATGGCCTCTTCCCTTTCCAGGTCGCCCAGCACGATGAGCAGGCTCTCGGCCGCGTAACTGCCGCTCCGTTCAGGTCCGTCGCCGGCAAAATAGCACGCCATTCCCTCGTCGAGCCAGATCGCGGGGCTCGCGCCGCGCAAGCACTGCTTCATCAGTAGATGGGTGCACTCGTGCTTGGCCGTGTCGAAAACCGAGTCGTCATAGGCGTCGTCGTAAAAACAGAGGAGGCATAGATTCGGTCCGTGGCTGAAGAATCCCAACGAGTGCTCGCCGCTCTTGCCGGTGTGTGAGCTGTAGAAACTGAGGAAATCGGCGCGCCGGGAGAAGAGGAGCACATCGATGCCCAACTCGGTCTTGGTGATCTGGAAGAATCCCTTGAGCCGGTCGTAGTAGGAGTTCATGAGCTTGACGTATTCGCTGCACCGCTCCCTGTCGATGTCGGTCCAGTAGTCGAATCGGAAGGCTTTCTTGGCCAGCTTGAATTCGGTCTGCGGTGACGCGTCCAGCGCCTTCCGCCGCATGGAGTGGGATTTTTCGAACAGGTCCGGTGGCGCGGCGCGCAGTGCGGTTTCGGGAAGCGCAAGGGCCCACTTCCCGTCGGCCGGCACCTGCAAGAGAAGGGCGCGCGCCGCCCCATGGTCGGGTTCTTTTTCGAGGATGCGATCGATCTCGGTCAGCATCTCGCGCATGAATCCCATTTCGCGGCACCAGGACGCCAGTTCGATCCGGGCGTCGTGATCTCCTTCGGCGATCGCCTTGCTCCTCTCCACGTAGGAGTCCTCGACGAGGAGTCTCGGCTTCTTCTGAGCCAGCGCATCGCTTGCAAGCGGCAAACAGCCGGCCAGGGCAACAAGGAGTGCGATTCTGAGGAGAGCTTGTCGGGAAGGACCATCGGCCATTTCGCTCACTCACTTTCCGGTTCTGCAGGCGAAAGAGCGAAACCTTTCTGCCTGCCGTTGATCAAGAGCACCGATTGTGGCTCATTGGAGTATGAAAAGATCCAGATTCCTCGAAACCGAAGACAGGATAACATCTCGAGAGCACGTGGAAAAGGCCGGAGGAAAAAGCGGCAAGTCGAAAAAGTGGCACCACTTCGGCGTGGCGGCCGCGGCCGCGTTCATGGCCACGCTCGACTCGTCGATCGTGAACGTGGCGTTACCCACTATTGCCCGCGACTTCGGCGCAGACGTCAAGGTCGTTGCATGGACGGTGCAGGCCTACCTCCTCACGACCATGGCGCTTCTTCTCGTGGGGGGGCGCTTGCTCGATCTCTGGGGCGAACGCAAGGTCATGGCCGCCGGTTTCGCCATTTTTACCGCGGGGTCCGCGCTGTGCGCCATGAGCCTGACGGTGGAGATGCTGATCGCGTCACGCGCTTTTCAGGGGATGGGCGCGGCCGTTCTCATGAGCGCCAATCAGGGTCTCGTGGCGCGCGCTTTCCGGCCCGAGGAGCGGGGACGTACCCTCGGAATGGTGGGAACCGTTGTTTCCGTGGGACTCGCGAGCGGCCCCCCGCTCGGCGGGCTGCTCATCGGCACCCTCGGCTGGAGGTCGATCTTCTACATCAATATCCCGATCGGGATCCTGGCGGTCGCCTACTGCGTGCGCGCTCTGGGAGCCGGAAGACGCTCGACGGAAAGTGAGACCTTCGACTGGGTCGGTTCTCTCCTCATCGTGGCCGGTCTGGCATCCCTCTTCGCGGGACTCGATCGCGGAGTCGACCGGGGATGGAGCGACGCCGACGTCCTCCTCCTGTTCGCGTCGAGCCTCGCGCTCCTCGCGCTCTTCGTTCTGCACGAGAGGCGGACCCGATCGCCGCTGCTCGATCTTTCCGTATTTTCCAACCGGTTCTTCGTCCAGTCCTGCGCCGCGACCTTTCTCGTCTTTTTCGGGATGATCTCGGCCATGATCCTGCTTCCGTTCTACCTTCAGGATGTGCGCGAATTCCGGCCGGAGAAGGTCGGCCTCCTCATGATGATCCTGCCCGCGTCCATGCTCCTTGTCGCGCCGTTGGGCGGTTTGATCTCCGACAAGGTCGGCGTCAGGTTGCCGGCCACCTTCGGTCTCGGCCTCGTGGGCGCCGGTCTTCTATTTCTTTCCGGCCTCGAAAGCCAAACCGCCGTGGCCGGGATCGTCTGGCCCCTCGCGCTGATCGGCGTGGGAATGGGATTCTTCGGGTCGCCCAATTCGAGCGCCATCCTCTCTTCCGTCGCACCGGGAAAGGTGGGGGCCGCGTCGGGACTCTCCGCCCTGATGCGCACGTCGGGAGTCGCTTTCGGAATCGCCTTCGCCGTCACGGCCTTCACCTATTTCAGGGATCGCGCGGCGTCGAGCAGGATCGGATTCGAGAACGCCCCGTCTGATCGCGTTCTCCTTCTCGAAGGGATATGGCCGGTCTTTGCCCTCGCCGCGATCATTGTCGCCCTGAACATGATCAACAGCGTCACGCGCGGACGACATCCTCGGGCCCGTTGATTCGGGCCGGCGGAGACCGCTCGGGGGTTGGAGGCGGATCAAAAGATATTCCGGTGCTTCCAGAAGTAGCGCATGATGCTGCCCATGTGGTGCACGGTCATCTTGTTGAACGACTGGGCGCTCTTGCGCCGGTAGTGGTGGGTCACGTTCGTGGCCGGAACGTAGAGCACCTTGAGCCCGAGTTTCTGAGCCCGGTAGCAGAAATCCACGTCCTCGTAGAGGTAGAAGTACTTCTCGTCCAGTTCGCCGATGCTTCGAAGATGGTCGCCGTGGATCAGGTGGCAGGCGCCGAGTGTCCAGTCGACGAACTGCTCCTCTTCGTGGTCGGCATCCACCATGAGGTGTTTGCGTACGATCTTCGAGTCGGGAAAGAGCTTTCCCAGCGGCGAACCCCTGAGAAGGATCGGGGCGATCGTCTGGAAAGTCCGGCACGAGTGCTGCAGGCTGCCGTCGGCGTTGTTGAGCCGGGGCGATGCCACGGCCACGTCGGGAAAGGACTCGATCCGCTCGGCCAGGATGTCGAGTGACGCGTCGTGGAATTCGAGGTCGTCGTCGAGCAGCGCCATGTGGCGCCCCTCGCGCAGCCGGATCGTCTTGTTCCGCGCCCTGGCGACACCGAGGTTGGCACCATTTTCGATAACCTTCACCCGTGGGTACTTGCGGCGCACCATTTCCTGGGTGCCATCGGCCGATCCGTTGTCGGACACGATGATCTTGTACTCTTCGGGATCGTGGAAGCGCAGAAATGATTCGAGCAGACGATCGACCTTGACGATCGAATTCCAGGTTACGATTCCGACTGTTGCTTTGACCACGCCTTTCTCCAGCAGACTTCTTACGGCTATCGACCGCCCACGCTCATTGCAATAGACCAGCCTGCTGCGGCATTGTCAATCTCGGCCGACCGAAAGTATCGGCTCATGTCTCGGCAGAGCAGTATTTGCCTGTCTTGTGCGCCTTCTTTTCCCGGTACATGCGCCGGTCCGCCGCGCGCAGGCATTTCTCGACGTCGAATTCATGGTTACCGAGGCACGCACCGCCGCTGCTGGCCGAAAGACGGTACGCGTAGGGATGAGTTCTGCCGTCGTTCCAGTGGTCGAGGGTCTTTTGCACCCGGCTCCGATAGTGCTGGATATCCGCCTCGCTCCCGTTGGCCAGCAGGACCACGAATTCATCGCCGCCGAGGCGGAATATGAAATCGAATCCCCTGGTGATCCTGCGCAGCAGAGCGGCAAACTCTCTCAGATAGTAGTCGCCGGCAAGATGCCCCGCCTCGTCGTTGATCCTCTTGAGATCGTCCAGGTCGAAGAGGACGAGTGAGAGTGGTTGATCGAGACGTTTGCTGCGCATGACCTCCCGTTGCACGATCTCGTCGAAGCTGGTTCGATTGAGCAGCCCGGTCAGCGCGTCGGTGATCGCCTTGCGGTGAAACTTTTGCACCTCGTTGTTCATCTGGTTGATCAGCGTGCTGATGTTCTCGTAAAGTGACCGGATCGGGCTTTCCTGGAATTCTCTGTACACCTCGCACTTGACGCAGGATTCGTTGCTCTCGGCGAGATCCTCCCGGCTCTGGCCGGCGCACAAGGTTCCCTCCGTCAACCAGCAGCGGGGGTCTTTCTTTTCTCGCGCGGGGCATCCGCTCTCGTTGCACTGCAGGACTTCCCAGCAGCGCCGGCGGCCCTGCAGATCGAACAGACTGCTCCATTTCGTGTTCTGCCGTTTCCCCTCTTCGAAGAGGGTTCTGATGAATTCGCGGAGGTCGAGATTCACACTATCCAGGAAGTCGGAGATCTCGATTCTTGTTTTGCGTGTATTGCTGTTTTTCATCGCCAAGCCTCCGAGAAACTTCTGCGCCAGAGCCCACAGGCAGAAAATCGAATCTACGGAAGCCAGTATCAGCGAGGGGGTGCTCCTCGCTCATGGAGGAACCAAGACCCGCCTCCCGAAGGCATGATCTCCCAACCCGAATCTTGGTCGTCCCCGGCTCCCAGTCTTATCTGCGCCACCCTGGACCGCCGGATTTCCGCGCCCTTGTCTGGCGTGGAGGTTTCGAGCAAGTCGTTTTCTGCTCTCAACTAATTGGTTTATCGTCCAGAAATCACAAAAAAAGAGAGCCAAAATTCTTTATCCTCTCCCAGCCGTTTCTTGACACGATTCGCCGACGCGAGTAGATTTTTCGGTTTGACGCGGCCCCGACAAGGGCTTGATCGTGGAAGGTTCAGCCGCGGCGAACAGGGCCTCGAGGGGAGGGTGAGCCTTTTCCAACACTGTTCTCGTAGAGACGTATCATCCTCTAAGTTGCCGGGAACACAAGCCATAACCCGGTGCAAAAGAAGGAGTATTGACCGATGCAGGTTGACGTTCAACAGATCAAGGAGCGGGTGGCCCAGAAGGCAGATTTGATTCACCGTCTCCGTTCAGAGGTAGGCAAGGTACTCGTGGGGCAGGACAACATGCTCTCCCGTCTTCTGGTGGGGTTGCTCAGTGACGGCCACATCCTGCTCGAGGGCGTGCCCGGACTGGCCAAGACCACGGCGATCAAAACCCTCGCCCAGGCGATCGACACGCAGTTCCAGCGGATCCAGTTCACACCCGACCTTCTGCCCGCCGACCTGGTGGGCACACTGATTTATGTGCCCAACGAAGGGACATTCAAGACCCGCAAGGGGCCGATCTTTTCCAACTTCGTGCTCGCCGACGAGATCAACCGCGCACCGTCCAAGGTGCAGTCGGCTCTGCTCGAGTCGATGCAGGAGCGGCAGGTCACTATCGGCGAGGAGACCTTTCCGCTCGACAGGCTCTTTCTCGTGCTTGCCACACAGAACCCTATCGAGCAGGAAGGCACCTACCCGCTCCCCGAAGCCCAGGTCGACCGCTTCATGCTCAAGGTGGCCATCGGCTATCCCAAGCCGGAGGAAGAACGAAAAGTCATGGACCTCGCCCTCGAGGGGGGAACTGTCACCGTCAACCCGGTGATCACGGCCGAAGAGATCTTCGCGATCCGCGACGTGGTCGGAATGGTCTATATCGACGAGCAAGTCAAGGATTACATCCTCAATATCGTACTCGCCACACGGGAGCCGGAAAAGATCAACCGCAACGATCTCAGGCCGCTGATCGACTTCGGCGCCTCGCCGCGCGCGTCGATCTATCTCTGCCAGGGTGCGCGAGCCATCGCTTTTCTCCAGGGGCGCGGCTATGTGACGCCCCAGGACGTGAAGGACATCGCCTTCGACGTGCTCCGCCATCGCATCATCCTCACCTACGAGGCAGAGGCCGAGCAAACCACGACCGAGGACGTGATCAAGGATATCCTGGGAGAGGTTCCCGTTCCCTAGAGGGCGGGGAGGAGCACGCCGTGGCAGAGCAGACCGTCGCCGAGATCCTGAAGAAGGTGCAGCGGATCCAGATCGTGGCCGACAAGATGGTGAACGACATGTTCGCCGGCCAGTACCAGTCCGTGTTTCGCGGCCGTGGCATGGAGTTCGACGAGGTGCGCGAATACCAGCCCGGCGACGACGTGCGCAACATCGACTGGAACGTGACCGCCCGCACGGGAATCCCCTACATCAAGCGCTTCTCCGAGGAGCGCGAGCTGACGATCATCTTTCTGGTGGACGTGTCCGCCTCGGGCGCCTTCGGGTCGGTCGACCGGTCGAAGCTCGAGATGGTCATCGAGGTGGCCGCGCTGCTCATGTTCTCGGCCCTGAAGAACAATGACAAGGTGGGACTCATCCTCTTCTGCGACGAGGTGATCCACTACTTTCCGCCGAACAAGGGCAAGGCCACGGTGCTCCGTTTCATCCGCGAGCTCGTGTCGGCCAGGCCGGTGCCGCGCGACACGAATCTCGACGAGGCGCTCCAGTTCCTCAACCGGGTCCAGAAGAAGCGCGCCGTCGTTTTCCTGATCAGCGACTTCATCGGTTCGGCCGCGGACAAGACCATTGCGGTCACCAACCAGCGCCACGATCTGGTGGCGGTCACGGTGGCCGATCCGCGGGAGCGCACAATGCCCGATGTCGGATTCATCCGCCTCAAGGACGCCGAGACCGGCGAGGTGGTCGAGGTCGACACGCGCCATCCCAAGGTGCGGGCCCTTTTCGAATCCCGTTCGGCGGCCCAGATGGAGGATCTGTCGGCCCAGTTCAAGAAGATGGGCGTCGACGAGCTCCCCATCAACACGGGCGAGGAGTACATGAAGAGCCTGAGGCGTTTCTTCCGCATGCGCGAGAGACGGCTCAGAAAATAGACGAGGAGGAGAAAAATGAACGACAGCGACCATGGGTCCGACAGTGACCGGTTGCGGCTCGATCTCGGCAAGCCGGTGGGCAAGCTCGCCAAGGCGTCGCGTCCGCCAGGCCATGGTCTGTTGCTTCTGGTCATCGTGCTTCAAGTCGCCGTCCTCGCTTTTCTTCTGATCAAACCGACGGCGATCTCGTCGGGAAGCACTGCCCCCGACGGGGATAGACTTCGCACCGTGGCGCTCGATCTCGAGGACCGGGGCCTGTACGAGGAGGCTGCTCATCAATGGGACACCTACCTCGGCGCGATTCCTTCGGTACAGGAAGAGGCGAGCGTGCTCTACCGGATGGGCGATCTCCTATTCAAGGCGCGCCTTTTCGAAAAGGCTGCCGCGGCCTGGATCCGGGCGGAGCGTTCCCCCGGGTGCGACGGAGCGCTGAAAAAGAAGATCGGCCCGCGCATGGTCGACTGTCTGCGGCAGATCGGCCTCGTGGGAGAGGTGAGCCGCGAACTGGCGCGTCGCACCGCGGCCGTGGGTGGATCGGACGGCGATTCCCCGGTCCTGGCCACCTTCGCCGGGGAATCGTTCACAGAGGCCGACCTGGACAGACTGATCGGATTTCGCGTGGATCGAATGATGGCCCTGCAGGGCGCGGCCGGAAACAGCGAGATGCGCGCCGCGTTCCTGTCTCAGATGTCAAATCCCCAGGTGCGGCACGAGATCTTCAGCGAAATCATGCGCACCGAGCTCCTGAGCCGCCGCGCGCGCGAGCTCGACCTGGGTGACGAGGAGGAGTTCAGGAACGCACTCGCCCTGGCCGAGCAGGAGCTTCTCGCCGCCATGCTCCTCGAGCGGGAGCTTGGCAAGGTGTCGTCCGCCGCGGTCGACGTGAAAGCCTACTTCGACGCCCACGCCGAGGACTACAAGGACGACGAGAGCGGCGAGGTCCCCGATTTCGAGTCGGTCCGGGATCGCGTCGCGTCCGATTATCTCACCCGCAAGCGGTCCGATCTGGGCGAGGCTCTGCTCAAGGACCTGATGGCGCGCTACGACGTGAAGGTCCTTACCAAGCCCGGTACGCAGCCTGCTGCGCCCGCGGCCGGAGAGGAAGGCGAAAAGGAGGATGGTGTCCATTGAGCCGGATCGGGAACTGGTTCCGTTTTATCGGCGTGGCAGCGGCGCTCCTCCTCTGCCCCGGGTGCGGCAGCGACGAGACCGCTCAGACCGCGAGTGATGCCGCCGACACCGCCCGTACCGAGCGCGTTCTGGGCCCGGTCAAGGTCGTGGTCGAAGTGGATCCACGCGAGCCGCGTCTCTCCGACAACCCGACGCTCACGCTCACCGTGGAGGCTGAGGAAGGTGTGGATGTGACCATGCCGCCTTTTGGAAGCTCCCTCGCCGATTTCGTGATCAGGAATTATCGCAAACCACTTCCCGAGATGCGCGGCCGCCACAGGGTGATCCGCCAGATCTACGAACTCGAACCGGTACGTACAGGCGAACATCTGATCCATCCGATCACCGTTCCCTTCGTGGACAACCGGCCCAACGGCGACGGCAAGGAACATGTCGCCGAAACCGAAGGGCTCACGATTGTCATCCAATCGGTGCTCGGCGAGGAGATCCCGTCCCTTGCGGAACTGAAACCGGCCGAGGCGCCCAAAGCGCTTCCCGAGGAGCCTTTCAACCCGCTCGGCCTGCTCTGGGCTCTGCCTGTCGTGGTAGTCCCGATACTGTTTGTCTGGTTGAGGAGGCGACGGAGCAGGTCGGAAAAAAAGGCTCCCAGGCTTACACCGCGCGAGCTGGCGTGGCTCGAGCTCAAGGATCTTCTCGCTGCCGGTTACCTGGAGCGGGAGGAGTTCAACTTTTACTATCGCGATCTCACCGCCGTCGTCTGCCGTTATATCGAGCGCACCACCGGTGTGCGCGCCTACGAGCAGACGACCCAGGAGTTCCTTCACGAGGTGTCAAACCAGGACACGTTTCCGGCCGACGAGCGCGAGCGGCTCCGGTCCTTTCTCGAAGCCGCCGACCTGGTGAAGTTCGCCGCCCTGCGGCCCGGCAAGACGGAGATCGAGTCGAGCTTCAACCGCGCCAAGGACTTTCTCGGTCTCGAGGTGAGCGGAAGCGGGGAGGTGCGGTCATGAACACGCTCAGGCTCCACGATCCCCTCTGGCTTCTGCTCCTCCTTCCGGTGGCGGCGCTCGTCTTCCACGATATCCGCCGCCGGTCGCGTTGCGCCGTTCTCTATTCGAGCGTGCAGGTTCTCAAGACCCTTCCCAGAACCCTGGCGCAGCGGGTGAAGGCGACCCTTCCCTGGTTGCGTTTCGTCGGTCTTGCTCTGGTGGTGGTCGCGCTCGCCCGGCCCCAGGCGGGCAGGGAGGAGTTCCGCATCCGCACCGAGGGGATCGCCATCCAGATGGTGTGCGACAAGTCCGGCTCCATGCAGGCGATGGATTTCGAGGACGAAGACGGCCAGCCCGCGGACCGGCTCTCGGCGGTCAAGAGGGTTTTTCGCGATTTCGTGGCGGGAAAGGGCGATCTGCCCGGCCGACCCGACGATCTGATCGGGCTTGTCGCTTTCGGCGGGTACGCCGAGGGAGTCTGCCCGCTCACGCTCGACCATGGCGCCCTTCTCGAGATCCTCGAATCGCTCGAAGTGCCGAAACCGGTCGTCGACGCGCGCGGCCGCGTGATCAACGAGCAGCTCCTTCAGGAAGAGATGGCCACGGCCATCGGCGACGCTCTCGCCCTCGGTACGGCGCGCATCAAGGATTCGAAAGCCGAGAGCCGCGTCTTGATTCTTCTCTCCGACGGGGAGAATAATTTCGGTGTCATCGAACCTCTAGAGGCGGCCGCGGCGGCCAAGACGTTCGGCGTCAAGGTCTACACCATCGGCATCGGGTCGACCGGCATGGCGCCCTTTCCGGCACAAGACGCCTTTGGCCGGACGCAGCTGGTCCAGCGGCCGGTGAAGCTCGACGACGTCATTCTCAAGGCGATCGCCGACGAGACGGGAGGCGAGTACTTCAACGCGCGCGACAGTTCGTCGCTCGAGGAGGTCTACGGTGAGATCGACGCCCTCGAAAAGACCGAGACCGAGGGGCGCCTCTACACGGAGTATCGCGAACTCTTCGCTTATTTTCTTTTTGTCGGAGTGGGAATGATCGTATTCCAGATGATGCTTTCAACGACACGCTTCCGGTCGCTACCATAGAAAGAACCATGAACTGGCAGAATCCGAACATCCTCTTTTTGCTCTGGATCGTGCCCCTTCTGGCGGGTCTGGCGATCTTCTCCTTTCGCCGGCGGAAGCGGGCGGCGCGACGGTTCGCCGATGACGCGATGGTGGTCCGCCTCATGCCGTCTTTCGACGGAGTGCGGCCCTGGGTCCGGATCGGCGTGATGCTGCTCGGGATCAGTCTTCTCATCGTGGCCGGGGCCCGGCCACGCTTCGGCGAATACTTCGAGAAGGTGACGCGCCGCGGGGTGGATCTCTATGTGCTCCTCGACGTATCCCGGTCGATGATGGCCGAGGATGTGAGCCCGTCGCGGCTCGAGCGGGCCAAGTCGGATATCAAGGACCTCCTCAAACGGCTCCCCGGAGACCGGGTGGGTCTCATCGTTTTCGCCGGAAAGCCGGCGGTCAAGGTGCCGCTCACCACGGACCAGGGTTTCTACATGACCGTTCTCGATGAGGTGAATTCGACGAGCGCACCACGAGGCGGAACCCAGATCGGCGATGCGGTGCGGCTGGCGCTCGGCTCCATGGAAGAACGGCGCGACCGCGACCAGGTCCTCGTGCTCATCACCGACGGCGAGGACCACGACTCGTTTCCGCGGGAGGCCGCCACGGCCGCGGCCGAAAGGGGCGTCAAGATCTTCACGGTCGGCCTCGGTGATCCGGCCGAGGGCGCGCGTATTCCGATCCGCGACGAAACGGGCAACCTCGTCTACCTGAAACACGAGGGCCAGGAGATCTGGTCGAAGATGGACGAGACCCTTCTTCAGGAGATGGCTCTCAACACGGAGGGCGCCTACATCCCGGCGAGGACAACCGTCTACGATCTGGGGGAGGTCTACGAGAACCATCTCCGCGACCTGGCGCGGGGCGATATCGAATCGGAGAAGCGGAAACGGTTCAAGGACCGGTTCCAGATCTTTCTGTCGCTGGGGCTTCTTTTCTACATGGCCGGGATGCTGATCGCGCCCAGCCGGGATGTCAACAGCAGGGAGGCGAACCGATGATGCGCCTTCTGAAAAGAACGGCCCTTCTGCTTTCCGTCGGCCTCTGGTCAGCGCTGCCTCTCGTCGCGAGCGAAGACGAGGGCCGGCGCAAGGTGGCCGAAGGGATCAGACTCTTCGCGAACGGCGACCACGCCGCCGCGGAACGGGCCTTTGCCGAGGCGGACGTCCTGCTTCCCGAGAACGCGCGCATCGCCTACGACCGGGCGTGCGCTCTCGAGGCGCAGGGAGATCTCGATCGTGCCGTCGATCTCTACACACGAGCGGCACTGTCGCGCGAGACCGCCGTCGCCGCCGCAGCGCGTTACAATCTGGGAACGCTCAATGTGAAGCGTGCCATGGGCGTCTTCGGCGAATCCCCCGAGGCTGCGCCGCCCGAGGTGCGCGAAGAGGGGCTGGGCCATCTCGGCCGCGCCGTGCGCCATTTTCGCGACTGCCTCGACGTGGACACCGACCATCAGAACGCGAGGCACAATCTCGAGGGGATCCGCATCTGGATCAAGCACATGACCGCGCTCTGGGAGGAGGCGGACCGCCAGAAGAAGCGCGATGAGCTCGACGTGCTGAAGTTCCTCGAGATGATCCAGGAGACGCAGCTTCAGATCCGCGAAGGGGTGAGGCAGATCGCCGGCCAGCCCGACTCGCCGCGGCGCCGCGAGGCGGTGGGAGTGGCTGAATCGGATCAGCGCAAGCTGCAAGAGGAGATCGAATACCTCAAGGAGAAGATCACCGAGGTCCTCGCTCCGCCGCAGCCCCCGCAGGGCCAGACGCCGGCCCAACCCCAACCCGACCAGGAGCAGATAGACAAGGCTCTGACCATGCTGAAGGGCTGGGCCGACGAGTCGGCCGCAAAGATGACCGACGCCGCGGACAGCCTCGCGGGCGGCATCCCCGAGAGCGCGCCTCTCGCGCAGATCGAGGCCGTGGAACGACTCGACCGTGTCTATGGCGCGCTGGCACCCTTCCCCATGATCCTCGAGAAGTCGATCGTCACCGAGACGGGATTGATCGAAAAGACCGGACCGCTGGCGGAAGGTTCCGACGGGAGCGGATCGGACGAGGAGCCCGGCCAACCGGGCGGGCCCGACGATCAGGAAGCCGGGACAGACCTGGCGAGCACGGCGGACTGGATCGGCATGAGCGTCTTCCAGGATCGGATCACGAGCCTGGCCGAGGTTCTTCCCTACAAGGCCGACCAGGCCGAGCAGCAAGCCGACCAGGGGATGGCGGACTTCGTCGCCCAGCATGGGCAAACCGCCGCCCAGCATGGGCAAACCGCCGCCCAGCAGGGGCAAGACCCGAACACCCAAACCACGACCCCAGAGCAGGCCGAGGCGCTGAAGAAGGCCCAGGAAGAGGTGGAGGCTGTCAAGGCCGCGCTGGCCAAGGCCCGCGAACTGGCGCCCGAGATCATCCGCCTCTCCGAGGAGGCTGCTCGGTTTCTGCGCGACGAGGCCGCACCGGACGCGCTGTCGAAGGAGGAGGAGGTTCTGGCCCTGCTCAGGGAGATCGCCGATCTCATGCCCAAGAAGGACCAGGAGCAGCAGCAGCAGGATCAGAACGATCAGAACGATCAGAACAAGGAGCAACAGGAGGAGCAGCAGGAGCAGCAGAAGAAGCGGAACGAGGAAGAGAAACAGAAGCAGATCTCCAAGGACGAGGCCGAAGCCCTTCTGCGCAAGGCCAAAGAACGGGAGCGCAAGCACAAGAAGGACAAGGAAGAGCTCCAGAAAGTCGTGGGCGGCCGTGCTCCGACGGGCAAGGACTGGTAGGGCTATGAGACGAGAGGTTCCCATTCGGATCAGAACGATCGCGGTGACACTGACCATTCTGGCATCTCTCTGTGCGTGGTGCCCCGCCGCGGTCGGCGCCGCATCCGAGGACCCTCCCGAGATTCTCACCGAACTGGAACGCACGAAGATCTACGAGGGGGAGTCGGTCCTCTATCAGGTGACCATGAACAACATGGAGAACTCGCCCGAACCGGACCTGAGCGCCTTCGTCGATTTTCGCGTGGAGAAGGTCTCGGTCACGCCGATCGATTCCCACTTCAAATCGATCATCAACGGCCGCGTGACCGAGATCCGGCGCTACGGCCGTGCCTATCGCTTCCGTCTCTGGCCGAAGCGGTCCGGTTCGATCGAGGTGCCGGCTCCTTTTGCCGAGGTGGACGGCGAAATCCTCGAAGGCCGGCCCTTGCGTCTCGACGTGAAGGCTCTCGAGGAACAGGACCTCGCTTTCATGGAACTCACCGTGGACAGGCCGAACGCCTATCTGATGCAGCCCTTCACGGTGACCCTGACGATTTTCGTCAAGGCCCTTCCGCCCCCGCGCAGCGCGCAGAGCCCGATCTCCTTCGTCGATGCCCCGGCTCTCACTATTCCCTACGTGGACGAGATCGACGGTCTCGAGACCGACACGGTTTCGAACTGGCTGTCGCCGATCATGGAAGACAACAAGGGATTCTCGATCAATAACCTCACCGCCGGCCGCCGGCATCTGCTGAGCCTCTTCGACTCGGCGCCGCTCGGCCGATTCGTGCCCGAGAGGGAGAGGATCACGAGGCGCGATGGGTCGGGCCGGGAGACGGAGTACTTCAAGTACACGCTTTCCAGGCGATTCACGCCGAAGAAAACCGGTGAATTCATGTTCGGCCCCGTCACGCTGAAGGGGGGATTCGCCACCGAGGTCGACGCACGGAACAGGATTTCGGGCGAGCAGGTTTTCACCGTTGCCAGGGCCACGTCGGTCACGGTGACCGATGCGCCCCTCGACAACCGGCCGGAAAGCTACATCGGCGCGGTGGCGGTGGGTCGCTTCTCGGTCATCGCCGATCTCGCGCCGCGCCAGGCGCGCGTCGGTGATCCGGTGACGCTCACACTCACACTCCGCGGCGAGGGAACGCTGGAGCGGGCATTTGCGCCGGCGATCGGAGAGAACGAAGCCGTGGCCGATCGATTCAAGATCTACGACGCCACGGAAGAGACCAAGGGCCGGAGCCGGGTCTTCACCTACAGCGTGAGACCCCTCGCCGAGTCGGTGACCGAGTTCCCGCCGGTGCCGGTCACCTGGTTCGATTGGGAGGGAGAGGAGTTCAAGACGGCCTGGACCGAGGCGATTCCGATCGACGTCGAGCCCGCGGATATTTTCGAGGACGGCGATATCGTGTCCGGCACGCGCGAGCGGACCGCGGGGAGGTCGATCGAAACCCAGCGTGAGGGAATCTTCGCCGACGTGATCGATCTTTCCGGTCTGACCAACGAGCGCGTCCGTCCCGAGAGGTGGGCGGCGCTCTGGGTTGCCATGGGCGGCTCTTACTTCCTCGCCCTCTTCGGCGTGCGTTTCGGACGGAAACGCTACGGTGATCCGACCGCGCTGCGCCGGCGCTCTGCCCCGGCGAGGGCGCACGCAAGCCTTCGCGAAGCGCAGAGCATGTTCAAGCAGAACCGCACCGCGGACGGGGTGGAGACGGTGAAAAAGGCCCTCACCGGTTTCGTGGCCGATCTGCGCAACTCCAATCCGGACGGTTTGACGCACCGCGATCTCGAGGAGGGCCTGATCGATTCCGGGCTCGACGGGGAGACGGCGTCGGAGATCGCCCGTATCCGCGAGGAGTGCGATGCGGCCCGTTACGGCGTGCCTCTCGACGCGGCGGCGCGGCTCGGCACGGAGGCCCAGTCGGCGCTCGAGGGCGCGGTGCGCGGCCTTCGAAAAAAGGGGGGGCTGAAATGACACCGAAGAATGCGGCTTTCGGCCTCCTTTGCCTTCTCCCCCTCATGGCTCTCGGCCTCCTCCTGACCTCGTGCGGCAGCGGACCGGACAAGGCCGTGTCGCGCAAGCTCCAGGAAGCGCAGGCCGCGTTTCTCGACGCCGCCTCCCCGGGCGACTACCTGAGCGTGGCCGCGCTCTACCAGGAGGTGCTCGACAAAGGATTCATGAACGGCGCAATCCTCTTCAACCAGGGGAACGCCTTCATGCGCGCCGGCCAGAAGGGCCGCGCCGTGGCCGCCTACCGCCAGGCAATCCGTTACAGAGCGCGCGACGAGTATCTGAAATCGAACCTCGAGCTCGCCCTGGGGCCGAACGCGAGCCGGTCCGCGCGCTCGCTCGTCGACCATGTCTTTTTCTGGCAGGAGTGGCTCAGTTTTCCCGAGAAGATACACGCCGCGACCGCTGCCTGTGCTCTCGCGCTTCTCCTCGCCCTGGCCGGTCTCGTCCGGAAAGCGCACGGCCTGCGCCGTGCCCTTGGCTGGGCGCTCTTTCTCGCCTCCCTTCTGCTCGTCGCATCGGCAGCGCTCGACTGGTACAGGCACGATCTGATCCGGCACGGCGTGGTGGTCGTGGAGGAGGCGACGGCGCGCAAGGGCAACGCGGAGAGCTTCGCGCCCGCCTTCAGCGAAGCACTCACGGAGGGCGCCGAGTTCACCTTGCGCGAGGAGCGGGGCGATTGGCTGCACATCGAACTCGATGCCGGCTCGGGGTGGATCGAGGCGCACGACGCGGTCGTCTACTAGAATTCACTCGGACAGGGCGACTAGTTGTCGACGGCGGCCTTCCGCGCCGGCGGTTCGAGGTAGTGGTAACCGGAGTTGGGATTCTCCTTGTCGTGAATGAACGCGTCCCGGTTGAGGATGAAGTTCTTCACATGGCTGATCTTGATCGAGAAATTGAGGCCGTCCGAGTCGGTGCGCTTCAAGGTGTTGACGCCGATCATCTCCCCCTTTGAATTGAACAGGGGGCCGCCGCTGTTGCCCGGATTGATCGGCGTGTCGGTCTGGATGTAAGTGACTCCGCCGAGCGCCCTGTTCAGGTTGGACACACCTCCCGTGGTCACGGTCCGTACCAGGCCCCGGGGATTGCCGATCGCAAAAACCTTCTCGCCCTGCTTGACGGACGCCATCTCGCCGAAGGGAACGATGGTCAACTCGAAATCACCCAGCTCGGCCTCGTCGATCTTGAGGAGCGCCAGGTCGATGTAGGGATTGACGGCCACGATCTCGACCTTCTT
The DNA here is from genome assembly GCA_964620445.1 of uncultured Phycisphaerales bacterium. Classification (GTDB taxonomy): domain Bacteria; phylum Planctomycetota; class B15-G4; order B15-G4; family CAYZWU01; genus CAZUHB01. The sequence goes on along the minus strand of CAZUHB010000003.1, from coordinate 130,565 downwards.
GAACACCTTCTTCTCGAAAGCCTGGTCGGCCTTGGTAAAGACGGTGACGGCCACATCCTGTTCGGCCTGGACCACGTGGGCGTTGGTGATGATATAACCGTCCTTGCTGATGATCGAACCCGATCCGAGCGCGCCCGGAACTTGCACGAGGATGACGCCTTCGCCGACGCGATCCACGTTGTCCTCGATGGACATCTCCTTGAGATCCTTCTCGGTCCAGATGCCGGTCACCCTGTCCACGTCGGTCTTTTCGGCGCTTTCCTCCTCGACCACGATGTCGAGGATTTCCTTCCTCGGTACCGCGAGGATCGTGTAACCGAGATCGACGAAAACGTGGTCGAGAGTCTTCTTGACGATCGTTCCTTTGATGGCGCACCCTTCGGCTAGGCGGATCTCCTCGGCCGCGCAAGGGATGGACGACAGGCAGAGACAGAAGAGGCTCGAAAGAATCAGGGCCGTGATAGCCGGTTTCATGGAAAACTCCTCGAATAGGGTTCTGCAGGTTTCCGTGTCTTCGATGACGTCGACTTTGTACCGGAAGAGGAGGGCATTTGTCAAAAAAACCTTCATTTGTCGCTATCCTGTTGATAGAGTCGTTGACCTTCAGAAAAAGATTCCGCCCCGGAATTGAAAATTCAAATCTCGCCGGTTTTATCGTTGGAGGGAATCATGATTTTCGCCCCGGTCTTGATCTTTTTTGCCCTTTTCGGTCCCGTTGACGAGACCGAGAAACTCCTTGCAGCGGAGTACGGATTCGACGGATTCGAGATATACAAGGTCGACGATGGCGTGTTCGGGATCGTTTTCGAGGACATCGACGGCGACGGCCGTCAGGACTTCGCTTTTGTCAACAACATGCGCTCCCGCGTCGAGCTGTACCTGCGGCTCCCCGATGATGCCCCGGATCAGTTCGAGAAGGATGATCCCGACGCGATCAACGAGGTGACTTACGACGGCCGGTTCAAGAAGGAATACCTTCCCGTGGAGCAGGAGGTGCTCGGCCTCGGTCTCGGCCGGTTCAACGATGACAAGGTCGTGGATGCGGCATTCATCACCAAGGGTGCGAAACTCATCGTCGAGTTGCGCGGTCTGAACCGGGAAACGATCGAGCTCGAAGATTTCGCCCCGCGCGTTCTGGGGCTCGACGTGGCCGACATCGACGGGGACGGGCTGGACGAGATGATCCTCCTGGGGGAGAAGAAAACGATTCTCTATCGATTCGGCGACGAACCGGTCGTTTTCGGCAATCTGCACGACAAGCCGGGCTCGCTCAGCGTTGCCGACTTCGACGGCAATGGACTGGGCGATCTGCTTTACGTCGATTACAGGAGCGACTATCCCTTCGCGATCCGTTTTCAACAGACACCGGGACGTTTCGGTCCAGCCGAAACGTGGAAACTCGAGGGGGTTCGGGCTTTCGACGTGGCCGACATGGACCGGGACGGTCGAGCCGAGATCGCGGCGGTCTACAAGAAGTCGGGACGCCTGGCGCTCTTCGGTCTCGAAAAGGGCGAAGAGGCGCGGTTCCGATATTATTCCTTGCGCGGGACGGGCGACGCGGACAAGACCTCCTTCGCCTGCGGCGACGTGGACCGGGACGGTGTCGATGAGGTCCTCATCGCCGATTCAGGCGCGGCCAGGATCACCGTTCTTGACGGGCTCGACGGCACGGAAGCCTCCTCGCGGCGCGAATATCCCTCTCTGCGCGGCGTGAAGGATCCCGCCGTGGCCGATCTCGGCGGAGACGGAACCAACGACGTCGTCGTCGTCTCCGAGGACGAGGGCGTGGTGGGCATTTCGTCCCTCGACCAGGGGATCGGATTCCCCCGCTTCGTGGCGGTCGAAGGGAAACCGGTCGCCTGCAGCACCGGCGACATGGACGGCGACGGTACGGTCGAGATCGTTTGTGTTTCGACCAAGGGGGAGGGGAGCCGCAAGGAGTACATCCTCACCTTGCTTTCTCCCGAGGGCGAAGAGGTCGCCGCGCGGCGCTACACCATTCAGGAAGCGAAACCCGAGAGGAAGATCCTCAAGAAAACCCCCCAGGACATCCTCCTGTCCGACGTGGACGGGGACGGTCTCAACGACGTGATACTCTTCGTGCCGGGAGAGGTTCCGACGATCCTTTTCAACGGGCGCGATCAGGACGATGAGAAACGCTTCGCCCGGTCGGTGGGCGAGGAGACGCCCGGTCTCGGGCTTCTCGAAGGAGCCCGCCGCTGGACGCTCTGTCCGGCCGACGCCGATGAAGACGGCCACAGGGAACTGGCTGTCGCATCGGGCAATCTCGTGCGATTCGTTTTCATGCCCGCCGGCAGCATGGTGCCCCAGGCGGCGCGGCAATACAACTGTCCCAATCCGGCCGACCAGCTCGAGGGATGCGCCTTCGCCGATGTGGCCGGTGATCGCAAACCGGAGCTCATCACCTACGAGCGTAAAACGCGCACCGTTCGCATCGTGGACCACGAGGATCGACTCGTCGGCCGTATCGATGCGGGCCAGGTCGAATTCAGGGGGCTGGAGTCGGTCGATCTGAACGATGACGGCAAGAAGGACATTCTCCTCAAGGGACGCGACCGCATCGGCATACGGCTCTCGGGAGCAACGTCCTGGGCTCTCGTCGAACGGACCAACTACGAGAGTAAGGACAAGAAGAGCTATTTCTTCGATATTGCCGCCGGCGACATCAACGCGAACGGCACGGCCGACGCCGTGATCGTCGACTCCGGACAGAACTCCCTCTTCGTTGTCGCCAGCAGGGAAGGGGCGCTGCGCCACGTCTTCAAGTTCAGGGTTTTCGAGGAGAAGATCTTTCACGGCGGCCGCGGTGGAACCGAGCCCTACAGCGTGCAGACTCACGACGTGACCAATGACGGCAAAGAAGATGTCGTCATCCAGGTTCACGACAAGATAATCATTTATCCGCAAGGTTAGCTCACTCTCGTTTCCGAGCTGACAGAATCGACTGAATCGAAAGGAAACTCAAGAATGCTACATCTCATATTGACAAGCTTACTGTTTCTGGCTCCCGCGGATGGCGCCGAGCTTCTCAAGGCCGTTCCCGCGGAAGCGCAGGCCCTGATTTCCATCGAGAACGTCTCGATGCTGAAACAGCAGGCCGCCGGGAGCGCGTGGGGGAAATTCTTCAACGATCCCGAGGTGACGGATTGCGTCGATTACTGGTTGGAGCTGGCCGATCTCAAACCGGACTCCGAGGAACTCGACCTCGATCCGATGCGTTTCTGGGATTCGGTGAGCGGCGGCTTGACCGTTTTTTGCTGTATCGAAAGCGTGGAAGAGAAACTCATCGGTCTCGGCGTACTGGCCGAGCCGGGCGAGAGCCGCGACTCCTTCGACGAGTTCATCGGGGACTTCAAAGATTTCCTGATGAACCTCGACGACGAGATGACCGATTCGACGGAAATGTACGGGGACAGGGAAATACAGATCTACGAGCCTGCCTCGGAAGAGGTCGACCAGCCCACCTACTTGATCTGCGATCTGGGTGACGCCGTTCTGACCGTGCTCCATTCCGATACGGACAAGGGGCTCGAGCTCGTTCGAAAGGTGTCCGACCTGGCCGACGGCGAGGGAGAGTCTGAAAGCATCCTCGACAATCCGTCCTTCCAGGATGCGCGCGAGAAGGCCGACGGTTCGGGAATGGTGGAGCTTTTCATCGATATGCGATCACTGATCGGGCTCTTTGGCGACGAGATGCGGCGGAAAGCCGAGATCGGTGCGATGGAGGGGATGATTCTCAAGACGATCGGTTTTGGCGATCTGACCGTGGTCTACGCGAAAGGCGACCTCGGCGAGGGTGAGAATTTCGATTCCTATGTCTCGATCGGCATCGAGGGCGAGGGCGCGTTGCGCGGCTTTTTCGATTGTTTCGGTGGCGAACTGCCCCGCGATTTCCTGAAAATCATGCCGTCCGAAGCTTCGAGCGCCGCAACGGGCCGCTTCGATTTGAACGGACTCTACGGCAAGATCATGGATCTCGTCAAATCGATAAACGAGGATACTTATAACGGCTACCGCGGTGCCTACGATATGTTTCTCAAGCAACAATACGGTCTCGATCCCGAGAAGGAAATCATCGCGCTCGTCGATGGCCGGTGGGGGACGTTCAAGGTCGAAATTCCCGAAAGCGAGACCCAATCGGTCGGCTTGCCCATGATGACCGGCGGTTCGAACATCGGGGGTGCGCTCTTGGTGGGGCTCACCGATGCGGCCGCATTCCGCACCAACCTGGAGAAGACCTTGAAGGCAGTGGGATTCTATCTGGCCGTTCAGAGCGAGGAATTCCAGGGGCACAAGATCTTTTCCTTCGCCCTGCCCGGCATGCCGATGAAGGTTTTCTGGGTCTTTGGAAGCGATGTCGTTGGATTTTCGTTCTATCCGTCGGTGGTGCGCTCTTTTGTGCGGGTGCTGGCCAGTGACGATCAGCCGTCGGTTCTGGAGAGGAAGGACTACGTCTCCTTTCTCGAGCGCGCCGGCGGTTCGTCGTGGTTCTCGGTGGCCGAAATCGCGGCAAATCTCAAGGACGCCATTACGACCATTCAGTTTGCCGTCAAAACTCTGGCTGCCACGAGTGGCGACGAAGGGCTGGATGGAGCGCCCTTTCCCGATGTCTCGGTGGTGGACAAATATTTCAAGGGTGTGACCGCTTCATACATGGACGTGGACGAGAAGGGCCTGCACGTACGCATCGTCAGCCGGTGAGAGCCGATCGAGTGTGATCTGGCTCGCGCCCCGGTTTTATGGACGAAGAGAGGCCTGCCGATGAGCGCCGAAAAGGAGAATCTGTGGATCAAGCCGGGATTCGTGATTCCGGTGGCGGAGCTCCATTTCTCCTTTTCCCGTTCATCCGGCCCTGGTGGCCAGAAGGTGAACAAGACAGCCACCAAGGCGAGGCTCAAATGGTGGCCCGCCCAGAGCAACGCCGCCAGATCATCGCTCACGAACACCGCGCTGGAGAGACTCCTCGAACGGGCGAAGCCCCATCTCGCCGAGGATGGATCGGTGCAGTTCGTCTCCGACCGTTTCCGATCGAGGGACGCGAATCGGAATGCCTGTTGCCAGAAATTGGCCGAGAGGATCCGCTCATGGCTCAGGGTCATGAAGAAGCGCTTGCCCACGAGACCCACAAAAAAATCAAAAGCGCGCAGACTGGACACGAAGAGGAGAATCTCGAAACTGAAAGCGCTCAGGAAGAAGCCGGACGCGGAATGACCAAGTTGTGTCGGGTTTTTAATCCTTTTTGAATCATTGTGTTACGGCATGTTTTTCTGTGCCGAGCGCGGCCGCGAGCGGAGGGATCGATTCAAATCCATCATTTGGCCCAGATAGGTCGTAAAAAAAGCCGATATAGAAGAAATTAGTGTAAATGTCAGCTATGTGATAACCTATATAGAGATGTAACCGCCCTCGACCTGAGAGCGTGGTCGTCGTTTGGATAAACGGGGTTTCAGTCGGTATGAGAAATTCTCCTCTCACGCTTGGTGTCGTCCTGTTGAGCTGCGTCCTGCTGGGAAACGCGGCGATGGCACAAGGTGTGGTCAATCCTCTCGGCGAGATCCCCACGCTTCAGAATACCCGCCCCGTCTACGGTTCGGAAATGACCCTCGAACTTGTCGACGCCCCGCCGCTCGCCCCGGTGACGTGGTTCAAATCGGACGCCGATGGATCGCGCGTCGAGGAACTGGGGCGATCGACCTCCGATGAGGAAGGCGATTGTTCATGGACCTTTACCCTCTCCGATCGCGATTGGATTGGTAGAAACATCGTCTTCTGGGCCGAGATCGCCAGCCTGGACAGCCCGACCGTGCTTTCCGAACTGCGCGAGGTGCGGGTGGATAACCCGGGTTTCTACGTCCCCGCGGCGGACCCTGACGGCACCGGTACGATCGTGAAGTATAACGCGCTCGACGACACGATTTCAGATCGGTCGGGACGTGTCGCCGGAAGTCCGGGCAAGATCGTTTTCAGCCGCGACGGAAGCCTCGGATTCGTTCTGCTCGACAACGATCAGATCGGGATCTTTTCTCCCTTCGATGATGCCTGGCTCTTTCGCTACTTTCCGACCGGATCCGGTCTTCTCGACCTGATCGCGTCCCCCGACGGGACGCGCATCATTGCCCTCTGCTCCGAACAGGACCTTCTCTCCAGCGATACCTACGTGCAGGGCACCCTCAGGATCTACCGTGTCGATCCCGACCTGAATCCCGAGCCCGAGACGATCGTCATCGATTCGGTGATGACGTCCGGCGGGGGGCGTATGCTGGCCATGAGCGAGGACTCCCGTCTCGTCTATGTCCGTTCGGGCGAATCGGCCGTGAGCGTGTACAACCTGGCCACCGGCAAGTCGAAGAGTTTCTTTCTCGATGACAATCACCCGCTGAGCACGGTCGAGGATATCCAGGTTTACGAGAACTGCCTGGTGGCGCTCGTGACTACTCCCAGCGGCAACGGTTTTGTTTGCCTCTTCAATACGCAGACCCACGACAAGTACTACATTGCCGTCGGACAGAATCCGGCCATGTTCGAGGTCTTCGAACGGGCCTCGCGTCCGCTCCTTCCCGTGGTGTATCGCACGAAGTATGACGCTGACGAGGTCAAGTTCCTCGATATCTACTCCGGTACCAAGATCAAATCGATCCCCGGTTTCAATCCTCCCGGCGTGAGAGATCTCGAGGTGTGCGACGAACGCGATCTGGGCGTTTTGCTCTGGGTTCCGGGGGGCGCCATCAGCGAGAAGGGGTACGTCGGTTTCTTCGACAAGAGTTCTCTCTCCCTGATTTCCAGCTACCTGACAGTTCCGGTCGATACAGGGAGCCGCGTTTTTCTCTCCCGATCGCCTCTCATCAACCGCTGTTACGTCATGTCGAGCAGCGGCCTGCTGAGCGTGATCGATCTCGACACGATCAGTCTGTTGAGAGTCGGCGGAGAGAGTGACGGCGCTCTTCGGATCGACCCGAACGCAGACCCCTCGCTGGTGAAGTTTTACTAGCCCCGCCATCCGAGTCATCCCTTCTGTCCTTCTCCTTTTCGCGAAGATTCTTGACTTTCTCCACTCGGGAATCAACATTCGAGCCAATTAGCGACCGGATGAGGCGAAGAACGTGGAAAACGACAACAAGCGAAAGATCACACTTCAGTACATTTGCAGCGGCGCCAACGTCCTGAGGGCTTCGACCTTCGGCGGGCCGTCTCCGATGGAGACGGCCGTCAAATACTACGAGCAGTTCGAGGTCAATCAGAGGTCGCTCGAAACCAAGGTGAAAGAACTGCTCGGCTGCCTGCGCGCCGCGGCAAGCGCGACCTCCCCCAGGGAAGGTAACGGGCGCGAGCGGAATCGGATCGCGGCGCTCGGTGAGGATCTTTACCGCGAACTTGTGCCGGCGTCGTTTCGAGCCAAACTGGACAGTGTCGTCGATGGGGACCTGACCCTGTCGATCGACAGTGAACTGGCCTGGCTCCCGTGGGAATTGCTTCACGACGGATCGGACTTTTTCTGCCGCCGGTACAACATGGGCCGTCTCGTGGGACTGCCCGTGTCGGTGGCCCACATCGAAAAACGGCAGCTTTCGATTCCTCTCCGGCACACGGTCATCACTGATCCCGAAGGGAATCTGCCGGCGGCGGCGGCCGAAGGGACCGCCACGCGCGACCTGCTCCTTCAGTACGGAAAGCGCATCACACCGACCCTCCTCTCCGGCCGTGTGAGCGTTGCCGGTTTCATGGACAGCCTCGGGCAGGCCGATATCCTTCACTTCGCGGGCCATGTGGACGGAGTGGGCGATGACGCCCGCATCAGGCTCAGCGATGATTTCTGTTCGGTCCAGCAGATCGTCAAGTGCAGCGGACGTTTCGTATTTCCCGGGCTCGTCTTTGTCAACGGATGCCGTTCTTCATCGCAAGGCGCGCCGCTCCTGATGGAGGCGGGACAACACCACGCCCTCGGGCTGGCCACCACCTTTCTGGTCTGCGGGGTGCAACATTTCGTGGGCACTCTGTGGGATATTCGTGATTCGGTTGCCCGAACGGCGGGGGTGTCCTTTTTCCGCTCGCTTTACGGCCGTAATCCGGTCGGCGCTGCGCTGCGCGACGTGCGGCAGGTCCTGGCCGAGGATTTCGGGGAGAATTCGATGGTCTGGGGCGGGTACGTGCTCTACGGCGATCCGTCCTTCTCCATCGAGGGCCTCGGGACGTCGGCAGCGACCTAGATCCTTTCTGGAATCGCGAATCGGCGCCTCTCGCGTCCAGATGGTGAGGTCGGCCAGGCGGTCGCTCGCGACACGGATCAGATCTCCAGCGTCTTTTCCAGGGTGCAGATGTTTTCGATGCCGTTGTCGCGAATCACGACCACATCCTCGATCCTCACACCTCCCTCGCCCGGGTAATAGAGCCCCGGTTCGACTGTGACCACCATGCCTGATTCGAAGATGTACGGTCGCTTGCCGAAGGCGGGCAGTTCGTGGATTTCGAGACCGAGGCCGTGACCGGAACCGTGAAAGAAACCCTCCATCCTCCCAGTACCCGCGCCTTGGGGCGTCCCGCCCGCGCCTTGGGGCGTCCCGCCCACGCCTTGGGGCGTCCCGCCCACGCCTTGGGGCGCACCGCCCACGCTTGCCGGGCCTGTACGGAATCCGCGCCGCACAAAGAGCTCTTCGATTCTTTTGTGCACATGGCTGCCGTCCACCCCGGCGCGCAGCGATTCGAACGCCAGCGACTGGGCCTCGAGGACTGCGTCGTACATGGCGCGCACCCTGGGTGTGGCCGCGCCTCGCACAACGGTGCGCGTCATGTCGGCGCAGTAGCGTGTACGCATCGATCGTGGAAAGACGTCGATGATGATCGGTTTGTGGGCAGGGAGAAGACCTGATCCTTCAGCATGCGGGTCGCATGCCTGGTCGCCCCCCGCGACGATCGTACGGGAAGCGAGGTAGCCGTCCAGGAACAGATCTGTATCGATCACCGCCCGAACGCGCTCGGAGGTGAGCGGCTCGGAGTCGAGGTAGAGGCGATCCCCGTCGATCGTGGCTGCCGCGATCGTATCGATCCCCTTTCGGAGCGCTTTCTCGTTCGCCCTCATGGCAGCGCGCATGAAATCGATTTCGTCTTCCGATTTGATGACGCGTTCGGGCAGGAAGGGATGGCCCGCCTGGCAGGGTATCACGTCGAATTCCGATTCGCGGACCCTGTCGGCGATTCCGACGGGAAAGTCATGGGGAACCAGTATACGCTCCACGTCGAGCTCGCGGAGCACCTCGGCGAGCACGTCTCCGTCGCGGGGGGTGGCGATTCCCCGTGCCGCGGCTCGTGATCGGAATTCGGAGAGGCCGAGAATCTCGTCGACCCGGGCTTCGGTGCAGGCGCGGCCCATCTCGAGGTCGGAAACGACGATGTAGGTTCGGCTCCCGGTGTCGATGAACATGAAGGGATCGCCAGCCAGAAAACGGGTGGCATAATAGAGATTCATGTTCTTCGAGCTCGCGGCGACAAGGACGCGCGCATCCACTTCGACTCCGCCGGCGCCGGGCGGTTGCGGTCTCTTCGAGTCCATCCGGTCAATCCCGATCTTCAGGGGCGGTCGTTCGGCCGAGGCCGCGCGCGGCCTTCATGTGGGAATCGCTGAGTTCGTCGCCCGGCCATTTCGTCTGGAGCTCGTGAAGGCGGGCGTAGAGTCCGTTCCGCTCGAGGAGTTCGTCGTGCGATCCCCGCTCGACGATCTGAGCTTCGTTGAAGACGAGGATCATGTCGGCCTTGCGCACCGTGGAGAGCCGGTGGGCGATGACGAACGTCGTACGCCCCTCCATCAGCCTGAACAGCGCCTCCTGGACGAGCGCCTCGGCCTTGGAGTCGAGCGCCGACGTGGCCTCGTCGAGGATCAGGATCGGCGGATTCTTGAGGATGGCGCGTGCGATGGCGATCCGCTGGCGCTGGCCGCCGGAGAGCAGGACGCCCCGTTCGCCGATCTCGGTGTCGTAGCCGTTCTCCATCCCCATGATGAATTCGTGGGCATTGGCAGCCCTGGCCGCGTCGATGATATCCTGGTCCGATGCCTGGGAACTGCCGTAGGCGATGTTCATGCGCACCGTGTCCGAGAAGAGAAAGGTCTCCTGGGATACGATTCCGATATGCTTGCGGAGCGACTCGACGGTGAGGTCCCGGATGTCCCTTCCGTCGATCTCGATCTTGCCCTTTATCACGTCGTAGAAGCGGGGGATCAGGTCGACAAAAGTGGTCTTGCCGGCGCCGGAGGGACCGACGAGTGCCACGATGCGTCCCTTCTCGACGGTGACGTCGATGTCCTTCAAAACGGGCACACCCCGCTCGTACTCGTAGAAAATATTGTCGAAACGGAACTCCCTCTTGAACTCCTTCAATTCCGTCGCGCCGGCCGAGTCGGTGATCTCGGGATCGCTGTAGAGGAGCGTGCCCACACGGTCGGCCGAGGCGAGCGCGGCCTGAACCTGGTTGTTGCACTTGGCCAGTTTGCGTGTCGTGCCGATCAGGATCAGAAGGGCGGCCACGATCGTGCCGAAGTGGGGGAACGACCAGCCGACAATCTCGGCTTTCTCGGTTGCGGCCTTTTTCTCTTCTTCGTATTGCGTTTTTTCCTCGGCTGATATCTCGGCCAGGGTCCTTTCAGACAGCGGGGGGTATCTGTCGTTGACCTCTCGCACCGCCACGTTGTGTTCGATGACCTTTGTACCGCCGTACCACATGAGCAGGGCGACAACGAAAGCGCCCATCGTCTCCACGACCGGCGACGTGCGCGAGCGGAGACGGGCACTCTTCATCGTCTTGCGATAGGCCTGCTTTCCGATGTTCTTGAACTTCTCGTACTCCTCCTTCTCCGTGCTGAACGCCTTGATCACCTTCTGCCCGGAGAGGGCTTCGGCGAGCTGGGAATAGATGACCGACACCGAGCGCCGGATCTGCCGGTCGCTCTTGCGGATCTGGCGGCCGATCGCCTGGATCGGCAGGAAGATGATGAAGATGAGACCGCCGAAGAGGAAGAGGTCGCCGCCGCCCAGCATGAGCAAACCGATGATGCAAAAGATGAAGGTCGTGAGATTCTGGACGAACTCGGTCGCCGTGTGGGTGAAGAATCCCCCGAACACGGCGATATCGCCGGTGATGCGTGAGATCAGTTTTCCCGTATGGTTCTTGTTGTGAAACCGGAGTGAGAGGGACATCACCTTGGCGAAGAGATCGTTCCGTATGTCCATGATGATGCGGTGTCCGGCGGCGCGGATCATGACCGAAGAAATGTATTTGAGCAACTGCTCGAGGACCACGCACGCCAAGAAGAGACCGATGAGTATGATGAGCTTATTCTGCGGCGACTTGTCGCTTTCGATGAACAGGTCGTAGAGCTTCAGCTTGAGGTCGTTGAGCCAGGACGATTCCTTCTCGGCCTTCTCTTCTTCTTTCTCCACCTCCTCGGGAGCGATGATCGGCTTGATCCCCTCGTAGGTGAGCCAGAGTTTGGGCGCCACCATGGCGCCGGCCAGAAGGGTGATGAGGAGACAGATAATGATCTTGGGTACGTAGGGCCTCGCGAAGGCGAAGAGCTTTTGCCAGAGGGTGATCTCGGCGTTCCGGCTTGGCCTCACCAGATCGAGAATGGAAAGGTTCTTGCGAAGCTGCTCCTTCTCGATCTCGAGCCGGTCCAGATCTTCGAGGATAACGTTGCTCTTGTCGTTGTTAAGTTCCGTTGCCAGTGTGCCAGCCCTTTGCGGTTTGCAGAAGTGATGATTCGAGTCGTTCCGACTCCAATCGATTCACGATTTTGTGCATGAATATCTTCTTGGCCCTTTGCAAACAAGAAAAATACGGATATAGGGAGAACAATCGAAAGCATGAATTCGCGGCGTGGGCGGATCGAAGCGCCACCAATCCCGCAGGACTCTTGACCGTGGCAACACACACAACCGAAGCAATCTGTATATCGAGATCACCTTTTCGCGAGACCTCTCAAGTGGCCCATTGGATCACTCGCGATTTCGGACGGATCGCGTGCCTGGCCAAGGGCGCTTATCGGGACAAGAACCGTTTCGAGGGCAACGAGGATATCTTGACCCTGAGCCGGATCACCTTTTTTCTCCGCCCAGGCCAGGGGCTCGGTCTTCTGAGGGAGAGGAGACTGATCGACTATTTCTACGGTCTGAGAAAAGATCTGGGCCGTCTCTCCGCCGGCTACCTATTGCTGGAGGTCGTCCGGCGGAGCATACAGGAGGGCCAGAAGATCGAGTATCTCTTCGATCTGCTCAAGCAGATCCTGTCGGCCCTATCCGGCTGCGAGGGGACGGCGGACATTATCCTGTTTACCTTCCTTGGGAGGTTCCTTAGAATGATCGGATTCGAGCCTGTCCTGTCGAGGTGTACAACCTGCGACCGGGACGCGGCTGAGGCGAACCTTCTCTACATCGATCCGGGCCAGGGAGGTGTTGTCTGCCGTAACTGCCGATCTGATATGCGGCAAGGGGTTGTCATTTCGAGCGAGGCCGCCGCCGTGATCGAGTCCGCGGCTCATGCGAAGCGCATGGCGGTTCCGGACCGAACGCTGGCGCAAGGTGTCAGCCGCGAGCTCTGGGCTTTTTTCGAGTTCTTTCTGACCTACGTCCTGGAAAGAAAGCTGGATACTTTTGACTTCGCCAGAGAGCATCTGGCGAGGAGAGATTAAGAGAGATTGATTTGATGTGTCGCCTCGTGATTCTGTTCTCGCTTCTGATTTTGTCGAGCGCCTGCACCTACTCCTTCACTTCCGTACGCGACCAGCCGATCGACGAATGTTCGCCACAGGTCATACTCGAGGAGGCCAAGGAGGCTTTTCAAGCCGGTGAATACGACTGGGCAGCCCACATCGCGGCGTACATCCCCGAAGAGCATCCCGACGCGGCCGAAGCAGAGGAGGCCCTCTATGTCGCGGCCGAGTCCTCCTACCGGGAGGAAGAGCTGAGAGAGGCGTTCGGGTTTTTCAAAGAACTGGTATCGCGGTTCCCCGCAACCTCTTACAGCCGGCTCGTGGCTGAGAGGGATTACGCCATGGGTTGCTCCTTCTTCGAGGAGGGAGAAGGATTCTTCGGAATCTTCAAGACCCGCTCGTACGGTGTCAAGGTGATGAACCACCTGATGACCTATTTTCCGACTTCCGATCTGGCTGATGACGCCCAGCTCGCCATCGGCGAGTATTTCTTCTCCGTGGACGACTACGTGGCTGCCGCCGAGTCGTTCGAGCGGATCATGAAGGAATACCCGACTTCCGAATGGGTCGAAAAAGCGACGTTCATGACCGGTTTGAGCTACTACAGGCTCAACAAGGGGCCGTCCTACGATCGGGAGTCTCTCCTGCGGAGCATCGAGTTCATGCGCTTTTATCGCGATCGATACTCAACAGGTAATTTTTTCGAGGAGAGCGGAGAGATCCTCGATGATTCCTGTGAGCGTATGGCGGCCAAGGAGCTGGAGATCGCCCTCTACTATCTCGACCAGGACCAGGATCGGGGTGGCCGAATTCACCTCGCCAACGCTGCTCTCCTCTTCCCGGAAACCGAGTCCGGACAAAAGGCGCAGGCGCTGCTGACCGAAAGGGACTGGGATACGACCCTGAACACGGTCGACACGATCCGGTCGCGCAGCCACGGCAAGCGGGCGAGGAGATGACTTTTTGAAATTTTGCGGTTTGATCAGGCTATATCTTTAGATGTCGAAAAATGGTTTGAACCGGTGTCGCACCTGCCCGCGATATGACGCTGAATGGAGTCACTATTTGACCGATTGCATTATCTCCAAAAGAGTTACGTCGCGACATGCACTCCTTGCTATCATCCTGCTGGTCTCCCTGTGCCTTCTGACGGGTTGCACGGGCTGGAGCACCGGGACGCTGGTGCGGGACGGAATGGAGCGAATCTACGTTCCTTTTTTCCAGAATGACACGTACTATAGAGGGCTGGAGGAGCATCTGACTCGCGAGGTTATCGCCAGAATTAACGAGAGAACAGACCTCCATCTGGTCGATAGGAAATCTGCGGAGATGATTCTCGAGGGCCGCGTGACCAAGTATGATCAGCGTGTTCTGAGCCAGGACACTGGAAATCGCATCCTCGAGTCTTCGGCCACGGTTACGGTTCAGGTGAGGCTGATTCGCGCTTCCGATGGGAGCGTGATCGACGAACAGACGTTCAAGGACAGGGCAGAATTTTTTACGGGCTTGCAGGAAACTCTGGAAACTTCCCAGCAAGAGTCTTTAAAGCTTATCTCTCACAAGATCTTGAATATCGTGGAGAAACGTTTTTGAAACGAGTGGACGGCCGAAGGAAAGGGACAGCCCCACGCTCTTCATTCAAGTCTGAGACGGAAAGTGCATGAACGAAGAACCAAACAAAGATTCCGGTAAAGGAAAGGACAAGAAGCGGACGCGTAACAAGTTCAACATGCTGTTCACGCTCCTCTTCATCATTGTCATCTTCGCCCTCCTGATCAACATGCTCGGAGACGGCGCTTGGGGTGAATCACGCGAGATCACTCCGCTCACCTTTTACAAGCTTCTCTACACCGGCAAGGTCATCCACATCGACAACAACGGGCTGGATCGCGTCGAGGGCGAGTATCTCCTGGACAACGGCAGCACCGGAAGCGATGCCGCCTTCAGCACGGGAGCCTACGGCACGGGTGCGAAGAGGACAGGCCGGTTCTTTGTCGAGTTGAGTCCCGAGGAACTGGAGAAGCGGGCTCCTGATTTTGCAGAGTATCTGGGACGCAATGTGGAGAACGGGAGTCCCGACGTACTGTGGGAAAAGCTGGCCGGCAATCAGATCCTGGTCAATTCCTACTACACCGTGATCTGCGACAATCCCAACTCGGTCGAGAGCGCCGCCTCCCAGGCGGAGCGGAAGGCGCAAGGCACGACCCGGTCCGAAGGTGACCCGTCAACGCTTCTTTTCGTCGAGTACATCGAGGGCGGGCAGATCAGGTTCATGCGCTATGACCTGACCAAAGCCGGAATGCAGTCTGGAAGTTCACGGACCCTGATGGACCTCACGGCCACGCTGCGCAAGCAGTACCCCGATGCGCCTTTCAAGACCTATCCGCTCCAGAACGAGGCGAGTCTCGATTTCAACAAGCCGAACACCTTCCTCACATCGCTCGTGGCGACCCTGATCCCCTGGATCCTGATCATAGGCCTCTTCTGGTTCTTCATCCTGCGCCAGATGAAAGCTCCCGGCGGCGGCGGCGGCGTGCTGTCTTTCGGACGGTCTCGCGCCACCATGGTGAACAAGGAAAAAACGAACATCACATTCAAGGACGTGGCCGGCATCGAAGAGGCCAAGGAGGAAGTGGGCGAGATCATCGAGTTCCTCAAGAACCCGGGGCACTTTTCGCGTCTCGGCGGGCGCGTTCCCACGGGCGTGCTCCTCGTCGGCCCCCCCGGTACGGGAAAGACCCTGCTCGCCAAGGCGATCGCGGGCGAAGCCGATGTTCCCTTCTTTTCGATCAGCGGTTCCGACTTCGTGGAGATGTTCGTCGGTGTCGGCGCTTCGCGCGTGCGCGATCTCTTCCGCCAGGCGCGCGAGAATTCGCCCTGCCTCATCTTTCTCGACGAGATCGACGCGGTGGGCCGCAAGCGCGGCTCGGGGCTGGGCGGAGGCCATGACGAGAGGGAGCAGACGCTCAACGCGATTCTCGTCGAGATGGACGGCTTCGAAAAGGACGAGGGCGTCATCCTCTTGGCCGCCACGAACCGTCCCGACGTGCTCGACCCGGCTCTGCTCAGGCCGGGACGTTTCGACCGGGAGATCGTGATCGACCTTCCCGATCTGAACGGCCGCGAAGGGATCCTCAAGGTCCATGCCAGCAAGGTCAAGATGGCCGAGAACGTCGACCTCCACGTGATCGCCAGGGGAACGCCCGGATTCTCCGGCGCCGAGCTCTCCGCCCTGGTCAACGAATCGGCGCTGATCGCCACGATGAAGGGCAAGGCGGCCGTCGAGCTCGACGACATGGAAGAGGCGCGGGACAAGGTCCGCTGGGGGCGCCAGAAGAAGAGCCGTGTCATGGATGAGGAGGACCGCCTCATCACCGCCTACCACGAATCGGGCCACGCGCTCGTGGCCCACCTTCTGCCCGAGGTGGAACCCCTCCACAAGGTGACGATCATCCCCCGTGGAATGGCTCTCGGCGCCACGATGCAGCTTCCCGAAAAGGACCGTTACCACCATCGCCGCAACGAGCTCTACGGCAACATCGTGGTCCTCTACGCGGGCCGGATCGCGGAGGAGAAGTTCTGCGGCGATATCTCGAGCGGCGCTCAGAACGATATCCAGAGAGCATCGGAGATTGCCCGGGTCATGGTTTGCCGTCTCGGCATGTCGGACGATCTCGGTCCGATCTCTTATGATGACCGGCAGGACCATGTCTTCCTCGGCGAGGAACTGGTCCGGTCGCAGGGCCACGGTCCGGAGACGATGAGGAAGATCGACGGTTCGGTCAGAGAGATCCTGGAGAAATGCTACGCCAAGTGCGAAAAACTGGTCGAGCAGAATCGCGACATGATCGAATTGATCGCTCGTGCCCTGATGGAATACGAGACCCTGTCGGGCAGCGAAGTGGCCGCCCTGATCGATGGAAAATCGATCGAAGATACTCGCGCCGAACAGCAAGCATCCAAGGCAGCCGAGGAAGCGAAGAAAGCTCGCCCCGCCCCTGCCGATTCCCAAGTCGATCCCGTCGAGGAAAGCGATCCCGACGACCTTCCGGCCGAGGGAGAATTCGCCTACTAGAAAGTGTTTCCCGATCCGCCCCGCCGCTCCCGCGCGGCAGGTGAAGGTCAGTATTTTTTGATCAATATGAGCCACTCATCGGGATCGGCGATGTGGAGACGGATCCGGCCTCCTCCGCGGAGTGTGGTTCTCAGGAGGAGCAACTTCCTCTTTCCCCTCTGCTCCACCTCGAAGTAGGCCTCGTCCTTTCCGGCGCTGCCCCTGTGGCCGAGCGGCGTTTGGAGGATCTTGTTTCGCGTGAGCCAGTGGACCATGACGAACCGTTTTTCCGTGAGAAAAACGGTCGCGAAAGTGATCCGCTTGATCATGGGAAAATTGAAGCGGGTGAAAACCATCCGTTCCTCGAGAAGGATCCCGTCGCCCTCGAGCTGCGGTTTGAGGACCTGGAATCGCCGCCGCCCGAGTATGAGACGCGATCCCCAGTAGGTGGCTGCCGCCGCGATGGCGAGATAGAGGATTAAATCCATCATGTCCATGGCTGCTCCGTTTCGACAGATACTCTATCATCTCGCCCAGCTCTTTCCAGAGGATTGAACGGACGAAGATCAGAGGTTATTCTCGAAGGGATCGGGCGAAGAGGATATTGCAGGACCGATTGGAGAAAAGTAGAGGTTGGTAATGAAAGTTGTTGTCATCGGCGGTGTCGCGGCGGGAATGAAAGCTGCATGCAAGACGGTCCGACTCCGTGCGGACGCGGACGTCACGGTCGTCGAGAAGGGGGAGATCCTGTCCTACGCGGGATGCGGACTTCCATATTTCATCTCGGGAGTCGTGAAGGAACGGGAGGAACTCTTCAGCACGCCTGTCGGTGTGGCGCGGGACCCGGGCTTTTTCGAGACTGTGAAGAAGGTCAAGGTTCTCAACCGGACGGAGGCCCTGTCGATCGACCGGGAGGCCAGAACCGTTCACGTCAGGCACGTGGAGAGCGGTGAGACCTCGATCCTGCCCTACGAGAAGCTCGTGATCGCAACCGGTGCCGAGGCGTTCATTCCTCCCATACCGGGCGCCGATCTCGACAGTGTGTTCACCGTCAAGCGGGTGGAGGACGCCGACCGGATCCGCGCCATGGTCGACGGGGGGACAGCCCGCAAGGCGGTGATCGTCGGCGGCGGTTTGATCGGCCTGGAAATGGCCGAGAGTCTTGCAGATTGCGCCCTCGATGTTTCCGTGGTGGAGATGCTTCCCCGCATCCTTCCGATGCTCGATCCCGAGATCGCCTTGCTCGTGGAGAAGCATCTCGAGGAGGAGGGCATCACGGTCCACACGAACACCTCGGTCACCGCCATCGAGGGGAGGGGGGCGGTCGAGGCGGTCGCTTGCGGCGATCTACGGCTCGACGCCGATCTGGTCATCCTCGCCGTCGGAGTGCGGCCCGCGTCGGAGCTCGCTGCCGCGGCGGGGCTCGAAACCGGTTCCTTTCGGGGCATTCGGGTCGACGACAGGATGCGCACCTCCGATCCGGACATCTACGCGGCCGGGGACTGCGTCGAGGTCCGGAACATTCTGACCGGCCAGCCCTCGTTCATCCCTCTCGGTTCGACAGCCAACAAGCAGGGGCGGGTGGCGGCGGTCAATCTGTGCGGCGGCGACGAGACCTTCCCCGGTGTTCTGGGAAGCACGGTGGTCAAGGTTTGCGAGCTGAACGTGGCCAGAAGCGGCCTCTCGGAGAGCGAAGCGCGCACCGCCGGATTCGAGACCATCACCTGCTGCGTGCCGGGCGAAGACCGCGCCCATTACTATCCGGGTTCGGCCGGCGTGATCCTGAAGCTCGTTGCCGAAAAGGAGACGGGCCGGCTCCTCGGTGTCCAGGCCGTGGGCACGGGAGACGTCTCGAAGAGGGTCGATGCCTGCGCGGGTGCGCTCGCGGGATCTCTCACCGTCGATCAGCTCTCCAAGCTCGACCTCTGCTACGCGCCGCCCTACTCGAACGCGCTCGACGTTCTGATCACGGCGGCCAACGTCCTCAAGAACAAGATGGAGGGCCGTCTTCGGGGGATCACGTCGACAGCGGTGAAAGAGATGCTCGATCGGGGAGAGGATGTATTCCTTCTCGACGTGCGCAGCCCGGGCGAAGTGGCTGAGGCAGCGGTCGCCGGCGCCCGGAACATCCCCCTCGGCAAGGTGCGGCATCTTGTCGATCAGATACCGCGGGACAAGCCGATCATCACCTTTTGCGCGGTCTCGCTCAGGGGGTACGAGGCGTCCCTGATGCTCAAGGCCGCCGGGTATGACGATGTACAGGTGATGGAAGGCGGCGTGGCCGCCTGGCCCTACGCGACTGAACGGAAAAACTAGCAACAGGTCGGAGGCAGGCGAAATGAGCCGGAAGGCGCGTTCGGCCGCTCAGCCGCGGGAACGGATCTGGCGCCTGGCGAAGGGGAAGGAACTCCTCCTGGGACGCTCGCCGCGGATCATGGGAATTCTGAATGTCACGCCCGACTCCTTTTCCGACGGCGGACAGTGGTTCGATCGGCATAAGGCGGTCGCTCGCGGCACGGAGATGGCCGCCCAGGGAGCGCACATCATCGACGTGGGGGGGGAGTCGACGCGGCCGGGATCGAAAGGGACGACAGTCGACGAGGAGCTGGAACGAACGGTCCCGGTGATCGAGAGTCTGGCCGCCACCGTCGATTGTCCACTGTCGATCGACACGACGCGCGCCGCGGTGGCAGAAGCCGCACTCTGCGCGGGCGCATCGATCATCAACGATATATCTGGTTTCACTTTCGATCCGGCCATGGCGCCTCTGGCGGCTGAGAGCGGCGCTGGTCTGGTGGTGATGCACATACGCGGCACGCCCGAGACGATGCAGCGCGCGCCGTCCTATGACGACGCTCTCGCAGAAGTCGGCCGGGAGCTGAACCAGAGAATCGCTCCCCTGCTTCAGCTCGGCGTGTCCTCCGATTCGGTGGTCGTCGATCCCGGGATCGGCTTCGGCAAGAGGCTAGAAGACAATCTCGAACTGCTCGCAAACCTCGGCGATCTCGGCCGCGACTACCCGGTTCTGGTGGGCTGTTCGCGCAAATCCTTTCTTGGAGCGATAACGGGCAGCGAGGTCAACGACCGTCTCCCCGAGACGATCGCCACCACCATCTGGGCGGCCATGGCCCTGTGCGCCGTGGTTCGCGTTCACGATGTGGCTGAAAATCGACGCGCTCTCGACGTGTTCGAAGCGATCCGGCGATCGGTGAACGGTAGGCACTATCCGGCTCGAGATTGAAAGAGGGATCTTTTGTGTAGACGCATCAGCGGCGTGACAGCATAATCGCCGTCTGGCGCCTCGAACGAGTGCGTCCGCAGTTACCTGCGAATGCGTCCGCAGATTCCTGCGAATGCGTCCGCAGACACCTGCGAATGCGTCCGCAGACACCTGCGAATGCGCCCGCAGACACCTGGCGGTAGAAAACATGGAAAAGCGAACGCCATGCCCGGTTACCTGACAGACTTGTTCAAGATGACACCGCTGCAGTTCTTCGAGGCAGCTCTAGAGATCGCCATCTTCGCGCTGATCTTTTATCTGATCCTCCGTTTTCTTCATGGCACGCGCGGGCTCGGTATCATGAAGGGGATCCTCTCCCTCATTGCGGTCATCTTCCTCGCCCTGGTCCTGTTCCAGAGGAGCGGCGAGGGTGTCGGATCGTTCTCCCTGCCCCGCATCAGCCTCGTGGCCGAAACCTTTCTCACGGCCATGATCCTGGCGCTCGTGATCGTGTTTCAACCGGAGATCAGACGGGGCCTCTCGCGCCTCGGCGAGGTGGGCATCTTCTCGAGGCCCGAGCTCTCGCTCAGCCCGATCGCGCGCGGGGCGGTGCGGCTGGCTCGCAAACGGATCGGCGCGATCATCGTGATCGAGGGTTCGGTCGGACTCGGATCGTATCTGGAAGGCTCGGAAAAGCTGAGCGCCGAGCTCAACGTGGCCCTCCTCGAGTCGATTTTTTATCCCAACTCGCCGCTGCACGACGGCGCGGTCATCGTCCGGCGCGACCGGATCGTGGCCGCCGGGTGCCTGCTGCCGCTGAGCGAACAGACCAGCCTGCCCACCGATATGGGGACGCGCCACCGCGCGGCCCTGGGCGTCACCGAAGAAAGTGATGCCGTGGCTGTCGTCGTTTCCGAGGAGACCGGCAAGATCCGCCTCGCGACCCGCGGTCTGTTCCGGGAGCCGAAGGATGGTAAGGAACTGGAGGAGATGCTGAGCGAAATCGTCTATTCCGAATCAGGGGAGGAGAGCCCGCTGTGAGCCCGAACTCCCCGACAAAAAAGGTACGCGCTTTTTTCTACTCCGTTTTCCGGAAGGATATCGGCCGCAAACTGATGGCGATCTTCCTGGCGATCATCGTCTGGATCTACGTGGCCCAGAAAGTGGACGACAGGAAAGAACACGAGCTTCACATCCACGTGGTGCAGGGTCAGGAGGCCTACCTGGAACAATCGAATCTCGTCGATGAGGGCTTTTTTATCATTCTTCCCGAAAACGTGATGGAAACGAGCAGCATCGACGACAACACCTTCATCGAGGAGAAGATCCTCCGCGTGATCCTCTCCGGACCGAGCGAACGGCTGCCCACCAAGCTCGTGGGCAAGTATGCCTTCAGCTACCAGAGCCTGACCAGCGAGAGCGATTCCCACTACGAACAGGTCACCATCTTGCGGGAGTTCTTTCCCGACCTCTTGCAGGCGAGCGGGATCAGGGTGACCTTCGAGCCGAAGAGGATCGAACTCAAGCTGGCCTGGCGCAAGGAGATCAGCATCTCGCTCAATGCCGCGAACAATCTGAACACCGTGAACGCGCTGTCGCCCGGGGATGGCCTGAGTTATGATCCGTCGCGGGTGACCTTCGATCCCACGAACGTCACGATCTCCGGTCCGGCGCCCGAAATCGACGCGATCCGACAGGATCCATCCCTCTTCGAGCTCGAGACGGTCGATTTCAGCGAGATCGGCAAGGGCGCCACCTTGCAGCTGCACGGCTCGCCCGAGATGCTCAGGAAGAAGATCACCGTGAGAACGAGGGACAACGTGATCGCCGTCAATCTGAACATCCTGGAGAAAGAGGTCGAGGAGTCCCTCTTCGTACCGATCATTCTCCTCGACAATGGAAACCCTCTTCCCCTGGAAAAGCTGGACACGATCAAACCGGAGGAGGAGATGGTCGAGGTGATCATCAAGGGCCGGAAATCGGTCCTGGAGAATCTCTCCGACGAGGAGCGGCAGGCGCGGATCCTGGCGGTCATCGATCTCAAGGGACGCCGGGTAAAGGATATCTACGATCTCGTTCTCTACACGAGCGACCTGCCGGACACGGTCCGCGTCAGCCTCAAAGAGGGGGAGTCGAAACCGGTCGTGCAGTTTCCAGAGCCTGAACCCGCGCCAGACAACAAGTGAGCCGGCCGGGCCCGGCCGCGAGCGGGACCGGCATCGGCGGAGGCGGATCACCGCAAGGGCTGTTATTGGAATCAACGGGGATCTCCATGGCGAACAAGTATTTCGGAACGGACGGAATCAGGAATGTGGCCAACAGCGGCGCCCTCGTGCCGTCGACGATTCTCAAGGTGGGCCAGTGCGTGGGTGCGCTCCTGCAGGAGTCGGCCCCGGCTGAACGTCCCCGCGTGGGAATCGGCGCGGACACGAGAGTCTCGGGCTGCATGATCAGGACCGCTCTCTGCGCGGGGCTCACGTCGGTCGGTGTCGATGCCGTCGACTTCGGTGTCCTGCCCACGCCCGCCCTCGCCTATCTCACGCGTGCGCGCGGCCTCGGGTCGGGGATCATGATCTCGGCCTCGCACAATCCGATGGCCGACAACGGCATCAAGATCTTCCACAGCGACGGTTTCAAGATCAGCGACGATTCCGAGAACCTGCTGGAGTCGATGATCGACGCGCCCGATATTCCCACCGCTCTCCGGACCGGCGGTGCGGTCGGAAAGGTCATGGATGATCCCTCCGGATTCGAGGAATACGTTTCGTACATGGTCGACCGGTTCGAGAGCGGTATGCTGCGCGATCTCAAGGTGGCCGTCGATTGCGCCAACGGCGCCACGTGGAAATCCGCTCCGGAGATTCTCAAGAGGCTGGGCGCCAAGATCACGGTCATGGCGAACGCCCCCAACGGGACCAACATCAACGACCAGTGCGGTTCGGTCTATCCCGAATCGCTTCGGGATCTCGTCCTCGCCGAGAAATGCGACGTCGGCATGGCGCTCGACGGCGACGGCGACCGCTGCATCCTGATCGACAACGAAGGTGAACTGGTCAACGGCGACAAGGTCATGGCCGGTCTCGGGATCTGGCTCAAGACGAAGGGCGCGTTGAATCATGATACCGTGGTGGCCACGGTAATGAGCAACATCGGACTTGCCGCCGCCCTCCGCCGGGAGGGCATAGACCTCGAACGGACTTCCGTGGGCGACCGCTTCGTGACGGCCTGCATGCAGGAGGGGGACTACACCCTCGGCGGCGAACAGTCGGGGCATATCATCTTCGGCCGGGACAACAACTACACGGGCGACGGAGCCTACACGGCGCTGCGTCTCTTCGAGGCGCTTTGCGAATCGGGAACGTCACTGGCCGAGTTCGTTTCCACCATGGAGACCTTCCCCCAGGTGCTGATCAATGTTCCGGTGAAGCGCAAGCCGCCCCTGGACGAGATGCCCGCCGTGGTGGAACGGATCGCCGCGGTCGAGGCCTTGCTGGCCGAAGAGGGGCGCGTGGTGGTCCGCTACTCGGGCACGGAATCGAAGCTACGCGTCATGATCGAGGGCCGCGACCAGGACCAGGTCAACGAGCTGGCCGGATCGATCGCGGACACCATACGGACGGAAATCGGCTGATGGTCGAGTTCATCACGCTCGCTGTGGATACGTCTACCCGCGCGGGGCAGATCGCGCTCCTGCACGATCGGAACCCGGCGTCGGTTCTGTCCCTCGAGGAGGGTTCGGCTCACGGACGGGAGCTCGCGCCCGCGATCGCCGCACTTCTCGCCGGGGACAAGGTTCGGCCCGGAGATGTGAGCCTCGTCGCCGTCGGTCTCGGTCCCGGTTCCTACACCGGATTGCGCGTGGGAGCGGCCACCGCTCTCGGATTCGCGCTCGGCACGGGTTGCCCCCTGTCGGGGGTGTCATCCCTCGCGGCCCGCGCCCTGTGCGTGGGTTCCGCGGGCGAGGTGATTTTCGTTGTCGCAGACGCCGGCAACAAGGACTGCTACAGTGCGGCCTTCCGTATCGATGGGGAGGGGGATCTGACGGAGGAGGCGGTTCACATGGCCGGATCCTGGGAAGATGCGGCCGCAAGGATCGGCGAGGGGTGGATCGTGACAGGCGATGGCGCGGAGAGATTGAGCCGGATCGCGGACCGATCCTTCGAGAGCCGCCTTCAGACCACCTCGAGCGCCGTCGGCGTGGGGCGGCTCGGACTGCGCTCCTTCAGGAACACCGGTCCCACGCCGATCGATGCGTTCAAGCCTCTCTATCTGCGAAAATCGAGTGCCGAGATCAACTGGGAGCTCCAGCAGCCGAAACGCAACCGGGGACAGGAAAACTGAGAACTCATGTACTACCACAGAGCCTGGGCTGATATCGACGTTGACGCTCTGACGCGCAATCTTTTTCGCATCCGGTCCGCTCTTTCGCCCGGAACCGGGGTGATGGCTGTCGTGAAGGCGGACGCCTACGGCCACGGGGCGATCACGATCGCCCGCGTCTTGCAGGATCAGGCCGGCCTGTGGGGATTCGGCGTGGGTGATTCGCGCGAGGCGCTCGAGCTCAGGGATGCGGGGATCGCTTCGCCGATCTTGATTCTCGGGGCGATTATCGAGGATGAGATCGGCCGCGTCCTCGAGAACGAGATCGCCGTCTGCGTTCACTCGACGAGAAGAATCGAGAGACTCGATCGCGAGGCGCAGCGGCAGGACAAGCGGCTCAAGGTCCACCTCATGGTCGACACCGGCATGGGTCGGCTCGGTGTCACGCCGGAAAAAGCGATCGACGTGGCCAGGGGGATCGCGGCCGCGCCCGGACTCGACTTTGCCGGTGTGGCCACCCATTACTCATGCACGAGCGATCCTGAGGATCCCTTCACCGCGATCCAGCTGCGGCGATTCCTGACGCTCAGGGAAAGTCTCGAGCGGGCCGGGATCGCGCCGGCGATCTCTCACGCCTCCAACTCGTCGTCGATTTTTTCCAGCCTGTCCCAGCATTTCGATCTGGTCCGTCCAGGGATCTCGCTCTTCGGGATCGCACCGGACGGGATCACATCGTCCGGACTCGATCTCGATCCGGTGCTGTCACTGAGGACGCAGGTCGTTTTCATGAAGGATATTCCCGCGGGGACTCCCGTGGGATACAACCGGACCTATACGACCGAGCGCGCGACACGGATCGCCACGATCCCGATCGGCTACAACGACGGCTATCCGTTCAGACTGTCGAACCGGGGACGGGTGTTGATCCGCGGCCGGAGGGCGCCCGTCGTGGGCGGCGTGACCATGGATTACACGATGGTCGATATCGGCCACATCCCGGGCGTCGAGGTGGGGGACATGGTTACCCTCATCGGCCGGGACGGCGACGAGTCGATCTCGGTCGGCGAGATCGCCCGCATGGTGGGTACCATTCCGTACGAGATCATCTGTCTGATCGGGAAGAGAGTTCAGCGCATCGCGCGCAAGACGCAATCGGAAACCCCGCCGTCCGACTCGGGCGCGCGGGACGAGAAAATCAGGGCACCCATCGGACAAGCGATTCATCGATGAGGCTCAAACTCGAAAAACTCGCGGCCCTCGGTCTGATCCCGGCGATCATTCTCGCCGAGGCCCTGCTGGCCTTCTGGGCGATCACCGGAAGCGGCGCGGTCGAGGATGCGCTCACGCGCGCCCTCGGCGACCTGGTCGACGGCGAGTGCCGCATCGAGCGGTTCTCGGTCGAGCCTCTCGGCGGGATCGAGATCGGTGAACTCGAGGTGATCGCGGATCCCGACAATCCCCCGCTCCTGTGGGCCAGGGGCGTCGCCGCGCGGTTCACGGCGGAGAGGCTTCTGTCGGGGATTTTTCTGCCA
Organism: uncultured Phycisphaerales bacterium; assembly: GCA_964620445.1. Lineage (GTDB taxonomy): Bacteria > Planctomycetota > B15-G4 > B15-G4 > CAYZWU01 > CAZUHB01. Next base: position 104,724 of record CAZUHB010000003.1, on the reverse strand, counting down.
GAGGAGATCACGGTCGACGACGCGGGAATCTGGATCCCGTCGGAGCCGCCCTTCGAGACAGGCGAGGCTTCCGGCGGGGCGGGCTCCTCCCTTCTCGAGGCGTCCCGTGATTTCACCGTGAGGATCAGGAGCGGAATCGCCGAGATGGAGGGAATCGCCCACGCGATCGACGAGATCAGGCTCGAGGTGCGCTTCGGGGGAGACGGAACGATCGTCGGATCGGTGACCGGAACGATGGCGGGCGGCACGGTCAGGGCGAGCGGATCCCGGAAACCGGTTGACGAGGTCCCGGTCTACCAGTTCCGGCTGGAAGGAGACCGGATCGACTGCCGCGAAGACATCGCGTCGATCTTCGAGCTGATCCACGCCGCCGACGAGTACAAAGCCTTCGCCCCCCGGGGAGAGGTCAGCTTTGTCTTCGAGTCCGATCCAACCTCCACCCTGCCGGTCACCGGCCGATTGTGGCTCTTTCCGCACGGAGCGGCCATGACCTACCTGGGCTGGCCCGATCGCCGGACAGGCGCCTACGACGAGAGTTTTCTCTATCCCGTGGAGAACCTGAACGGCACGATCGCCGTTGTTGTCCCGGGCGAGGTGAACATCGACGCCGTGCGCGGAACGATCAACAAGGGGCGGATCAGTGCGAACGGTTTCGTGCGTGACGCGCCGGCCGGGACAGAGAGACGGCTTGTTTTCGATATCCGGAACACCGCCATCGATGAGCCGATCATCGCCGCCCTGGCGCCGCACGATCCACTGATCGCCGACGTACTCCGCGACCTCGCTCTCGAAGGAAGTGCCGACATCATGCTGACCCTGTTGAGTTCCTTTGGCAGCACCCTGCCGGAAGATGTCGGCAACACTGTGCCGGAAGATGTCGGCAACACTGTGCCGGA